>CAJMLY010000009.1 GCA_905214425.1 uncultured bacterium | reverse complement strand
AGGCGCTTGAGGACGTCGATGAGCAGCTCGTAGAAGCGCTCGGCAGAAGCGAGCTCCATGCTCTCGTCCGGGGTGTGGACATCGGAGAGCGTCGGCCCCACGGCGATGGCGTCCAGGCCGTGCAGGGCCTCGGCAAACAGGCCGCACTCAAGGCCGGCGTGAATGGACTCGATGCGCAGCTCGGAGCCAAAGAGCTCGCGATAGCTCTCGACAAAGACGTCGCGGACCGGCGAATGCTCGGCATAGCTCCAGCCGGGATACTCGAACTCAAACTTGGCGTCGAAGCCCAGGACATCGGCCAGCGTCTGCAGGCGGTCCTTGAACTCGTTCTGCAGCGAGGTGATCGAGGAGCGCGGGGACAGCATGATCTTGACCTGGTCGTCAGAAGTGGCAACCACACCGATGTTGGAGGAAACCTCGACGGAGCCGTCGGTGGCGACGTTGCGGCGAATCACGCCGTTAGGGGCAAGACGCAGGGCGCGGATGAGGGCAAGCGCGGACTTCTGGTCCATGGCCTCGGCCTCGGCGTCGTCGGCAATCTCGACGGTGCAGGTAAAGCCGGGGTCGAAGACCTCGAGCTCGGCAGTGACGTCGGCGATGATGCCCTTTGCGATCTCGGCCGCTGCCTCGGCGGCAGCGTGATCGGCGTAAACCAGCTCGGCCTTGCACTCACGGTTGATGGCGTTGTCCTTAGTGCCGCCGTTAAAGCTGACGACGGCGGGCTCGCCGGCTACCATCAAGCGGTCGATGATGCGGGCCATGATGAGGTTGCCATTGCCGCGCTCCAGGTGGATATCGCTGCCGGAGTGACCGCCCAGCAGGCCGGAGATGTCGAGCGTGAGGGTGCTACCGGTCTTGTGCTCGCGCACGATGGGGCAGGTGTAGGTAACGACGACGCCGCCTGCGCAGCTGACGGTGGCAACGCCCTCTTCCTCGGAGTCAAGGTTAATCATGGTGCGGGCGCTAATCTGGGACTTGTCGAGCGTCTCGGCGCCAACCAGGCCGGTCTCCTCGTCGGTGGTGAACACGCACTCGAGGGCCGGATGAGCAATCGAATCGTCGTTGAGCACGGTAAGCATCAGAGCGACAGCAATGCCGTTGTCGGCGCCCAGGGTGGTGCCGTTAGCGGTGAGGACGCCGTCCTTGACGACCAGGTCGATACCGTCGGTCGTAAAGTCGTGCTCAACGGAGCCCAACTTGTCGCACACCATATCGATATGGCCCTGCAGCATCACGGTCGGGGCATTCTCGGCACCGGCAGATGCGGGCTTGCGAATGATGACGTTGTAGACCTCGTCCTGATACACGTCGAGGCCGCGCTCCTTGGCAAACGCAACCAGGAAATCGCTGATGCCCTTCTCGTTGCCAGACCCACGGGGGATCGCGCTGACCTCCTCAAAGAAATGGAACAGCTGGGCGGGCTCGTAGCCGGTAATCTTGTAGTCCATGGTGCCTCCTTGGCGCAACTGGTTAGACAATAAGACATGCGACTTGTATATTCCCAGACTTTACGTGCATAAACCAGTCGAAAACGCCGAGCGCTCTCGCATCATCGGCTAACGGTGGGGAAACGCCACTTTATTAAGATAAAGCAGGCTAGACGGGCCGTTCCGAAGGGGCGTTGGACCCTTCAACCAACCTCAACGCCTGTTGAACATTAATGCATACACCATTGGTATGTTTAATAAGATTCTTGTCCTCCGTCACGACGTAATCGGCATCAATGCGATTGGCGACGCCCAGCATCAGGTCGTCCTCAAAGTCATTGTGGTGGTACTTGAACACAAAGGAGTCGAAGACCTCGTCTGCACCGACCGGGGCGATGAGGGCTAGCTCGCGCATCTGTCGAACGCATGCCCAAGCCGTTTCGTCTGCCGCCGCAATGGCGTTATCGCTCAGTGAGCCAGTCTTTCTTCGGCACTCCTGCTTGATTGCCGCCGAGACAAGATATGAAACGTCTTTGACCGAAAGCGACGAGGCAAACAGGGCAATCCGCTCCGAGGCGTCGGCAATCTCGATCAGATGGACGACATTTGCCGTACGGTCGGACCTGCCAGAAAAATAATCCATCCATACGTTGGTATCGATTAACAGCTTGAGGACGCCTTCTGTGCTCATAGTTCCACCCACTCGGGATAGCGCTCCGCCATGGCCTCCTCATAGAGGTCGTCATAGTCTCCCGAGAACTCAGGGATGGGGATGCCGTATTTGAGGCACGAATCGCGAACGATATGGCTGCCTTGCGCGGCCCTTGACTCCATGCGCCGGGGCTCCACTCCGTCAGAAACCGGAGCCGCCGCGTCTCCCTTCGAGGGCATGCGTCCGTTAACGACCAGATACTCCCAAAGTGTCCGAACGGCTTGTGACGGCGTCATGCCAATATGAGTCAGGACGGCGTCTCCCGCCTCTTTGAGCTGGCGATCTATACGCACGTTCATCTGAATAGATTTTTTATCGAGCAATTCGGCTTCCATGTCTCATCCTTCAGGTTGCTATACATCATCCTGGACTTAGTATAGCATCCATAAGAGCGCAGCAATGCCTTACCGAGAGGTGTAGTGGCTTACATTTTCCCGGTAAGCACCAACCTCGAACAGCTTTCCACCATGGCAGAAATTAAGACTCAAATGGGCTAACCTTCCGGCGTCTACAGCTCAATCACTTCGTCGCAAGCCTCAAGCAACTCGGGATCATGCGAGACAACAACCACTATATGATCCTCTTTCTTCTGTTGCAGAATATCAATGAACGCTGACCTACTCGCTCCGTCAAGCGCCGACGTCGGTTCATCGAATAACATGACGGGTGAGTCCTTAAGCAATACACGAATAATCGCAATCTTCTGCTTCTCACCACCCGATATATTATGGTTTTGCTCGTCCAGCACCCCATCAAGACCATTGGGAAGTGTTGAGACCAGTTTGGTCAGACCAAACTGGTCTACAAGTCGCCCGACTTCAAGAATTGGACAATTATCGCCCGCGAGTAGCGTCAGATTCTCTCTGAGTGTTCCGTTAACGATATCAGGTTCTTGCTCGGCAATACCAACGACATACGAGCGTAGATTTATAGAATCAATCTGGCTCAAATCAACCTCGTCATAAGCAATAGTCCCAACGCAATCATCGGGATATAGACCAGCTATGCCATCGAGAAGCGTGCTTTTCCCGCTTCCGTTTGCGCCCGACACGCCGTATAAGACTCCTCGATTAAGCGAGATGAGCTCTGGATAATCTATGATTCGATCGGTATCAGGGCGACAAATCGACAGGCCCTTGCACACAAGTGAAACAGGAGAACCAATGCGGACAGAACCGTTCGCCTCTTCATCCATTGCCCAAAGGCGCTTAAGGCGTTGGGCGCTCACCTTGCTCGCCTGGTAGCTTTTGCCCCAAGAAAGCAAGTTCACCAGAGCGGAATTGGCGCTCGAATAATAGCTCAATGCCGTCAGCAGAAAACCAACCGGCATTTTACCTGCGACAATCTCACAGCCTCCAATCGCGAGCAAACAGAACTGCGCAAAGGAAAAAATCAACTGATTCGCAAGTTCGAACCGTGATCCGGCTTTTTGGTTAGCCAATATAGCTGGATAAAGACCATCGAAAGCCTTCTGCAGCCTCAAGGAATAGAAATCAAATAATGAATGGCGACGAAGAAAGGAGACGCTCTCCAGCTGGCTCTGGAGAGTCCCATAGAAAGCAGCGGTCTTTTCTTGAAACTCAAAGCCTCGATTGAACAGCAGCCCGCTAAACAATCGATAAACTACTGCCCCCGTAACGATGCAGGCTAGACAGGCAATCGCCATCGCAATGTTTATATTCATCAACATAATCAAGGAACAGATAATCGTTGCAACACCGCCAATGATATTTGACGCCGATGTTATTCCGAATATTATGAGGTCGTTTGAATCGTGATTGATTTGCTGATTATAATAGCCCGCATCAAATCCGATGAAAAACTTCCGGGGCAAACGCTTGACGTGTTCAAGTGTGTCAGCGTTAAGTTGATATCCCGCATGCGCTTGAAGGTCGACATAGATTAGGGAAGTCCAATAGGCCAACACCGAACCCACAATGGCGACCACGCCAATCGCGAAAATACATAAGACTAGCGTCCGCAAACTAATACCGAGGACATTTTTTGCCGCCAGCACATTTACAGTCAGTCCCAACAGATATGGTTCAGCAAGGCTGCACAGCTGAGACAAGACATCGAGAAGCAGATAGACATAAAGCCTTGGCTTATGGAGGAGATATATCTTCCAAAATCTAAACATCGTGATTTGCCTTATGCGAATACTGATAATTACAAGCCAACCGCATTCTCTGCCTGGCATTGAATTTAACGCTCGCGCATTTTCTCTGGCCCTCCATCGCGGCGTGGGGACATCCGCCCATACAAGCCGGAAACATTACACACTCGCCACATACTGGGTCGTTTGGTAAATACTCCATCCATTTCAAATAGTTCGAATTAGCTTTCACACCTTCTCGAACATTTCCAACGGCGCACTCGCCCTTGCCAACCTCATCCCAACATTTAAAAAGTCTACCAAGCGGATCGATGACAAACGAATTAAGGGAAACCGCACAGCAGACGCCTGGTTCATACGGCGTAAACGGAATAACGTTGAATCCGCGCTCGCTAGCTTTATCCATAAAGAACGTTTCAACTTGAGAGAATCCACGCTGAGAAAAACAATGAATGTCATTTGAGCAAGTATCGTTAACATTGTCGACCGCAGCAAGATAAATCGCGACTTTACCGCGAAGCCCTTTAGCGTCAAGCTCGTCAATCAACGCATCGACCTCTTTGCTATTGGACTCATCGACATTCACGCGAATGGTAATCTGAAGAACATCGGCACATGAGATTATATTGTCGATAATGGCATCATATGTCGGACGACCGTCGGCCGGGACCCTCCGCGAATCATGATCCCTCTTTGAGCCATCGATAGTGATTTGAACCGAACCGACCTGACAATCAGCAAGCTTTTGAGCAATTTCTCGCGTCAAGAGATATCCGTTCGTTACCATTCCGGCAGAATAAGTGGCGCCTGGCCTAATCGCTCCTCTCAGTTCTTTTGTCAGTCGCTCAATCATATCCACGCAAAGTAAGGGCTCGCCTCCATACCAGTCAACGTGAAGATCGTTGATCCCGGAATAGCCGGAACGCACAAACGTTGCGACATCCGTCATTGTTTCCTCTGACATAGTGGGGTGCGAGCAGCCCTTTTCATAGCAGTAGGGGCACCTAAAGTTGCACGCCAGCGTTGGAGCAATCGTCAGTCCTAAATAGTCATTTGCAAACCTTGCCGACAGGCTCTCGAGCATCAACAGTCGCCGCTCGTCAACATCGTCGTCTACCAACATGCCGCCTATCTTAAGGGCCTCTTCGAAATCACCATCTAAGGCAGCGGCACCCTTGCGAAATAAATTCAGTTTATTCATGTGCGCAGCGTCAAGGTCGAGAACACCACCAGACCGGGTATTGTAGATAGTGATACCGTTCACATCGTTCTCTTCAATAACGTTAAATTCAGACTCTTTCATTTATATGCTCCGTTTTCTGATGGCACCCTTGATGGCCCAACAAAGTCCAAGGATGACAATGGGGGCGACTGTTGCCAGCACTACAAATAGCAACGTCCCCGGCACGATGAATTGAATTGATCGCGGGGACGCAAGGGTTGCGAGCCATGTCAAGTGCAGTGGCATATTTGCATTCCCGTACCCCAAATAAAGCAGCAAGATGATGAACGATAGAACGAACGCGCCATTTCCAAAGAGCGAGATGGCCAGGACGAGCAGCAGACATAACGTTGTGCAAATCAAGGCAGCAAGGGACAGTCGAAGTAGAAACTCTCCGATCACATCCATCGTCATTCCTATGCCACACGCACTTTGGACCACACTAACGAGTATCGAAAAGAGGACAAAACCACCGACAAGCGCGACAATCGAGACAAGAGTCCTTGCAACCAACAACTGTACTGTTTTCATTCCCCTTGCATAGGAAACAAGCCATTGAGATCCCGTTATCGGAGTTCGAAACGCATAGCCGATGACGAGAACAGCAACAATAGGAAAGAACAGAGAATGGGCAAGCGGTGCCACAGTGGAAAGGTAGCGAGCTCCATCCTTAACGAGGTCTCCCGGAATTCCTTTAAAACCATATTGTGGGTTTGGAAAGAAGCCCATGATGCCGTCGCCAAGCCAATCGCTCGTTCCGTAGGCTCTCCATGGTTCATAAGACACAGAATAAAGCAATGCGAGCACGAAACCTGCCGCAATCAGCAGAAGAGGCATTTTGCTCTTCATAACTCGATAGGCTTCAGCCTTGATCATTTCTTTGTAGCGCATTTTTACCCCCTCCTCGTTTTGATCCCCATGGCCCCAAGCCACAACGAAACAACGGTGCAAATAACAGCGAACAGAATGATCTGGTTAATAGTTAGGCCTTGAAAGCACAGATTTCCAAGATGGCGTAGGTATGGTCCGACGGAGAGCCACCAGGGAATTTGCGTCGATGCGTGATTGGAAAAGACCACCAGCGTATATTCATCGGAGGCAAGCAGCGTCCCGACCAACACCAACATAATGCTAAGCGGTGCATTTCTAAGTAAATAGAAAACTGCCATCGACTGAGCCACCAATGCAGCCAAAATTAGATCAATCAAAAGCAACACGGGCAGGTATCGATTAAGAAACACTTGCCCGTCCACATAACAGCCAAGCGGAGATTTGAAGAGAGTGAATCCCGAAAACAGGCTAAACGATGTTGAGGTTGCAATCGTCAGAACAAGCCACTTTGCGACAACGGCCTTTGCTATACCCGCACCTTTTGCATACGTCACTTCTGAAGACCTGCTTTGATAATCCATAGCACAGGAAATAACAATGCATCCTACTAGAACGAAAAACCACTCGTAGGTCATGAATAGTGCCGTCCGAACCGCCGAACCAGCCGGATCACTCTTGTCGAGGATGTTTGCAAAGAAACCAATCTGTTTGCCAACTCCCCCTAAATCAGATGTTCCATAAGTTCCGTACATATTTGGATTACAGACATCTTTAACAATCCAAATTCCCCAGATCAACAACACGAAAAAGGCTGGGTTTCTGAGCAATCGGCGGGCTTCGCATCTAATCAGTCGCATAAGTTGCATTATCTGCCTCCCCGATCAAATCCAAAAACCGCTTTTCCAGACTTCGGTCTTTGTAGGAGTTTTCTTCCTTAACGAGAAGTCTGCCTTGATGGAGAAAAGCGAAAGATGTCGCGACTTTCTCCAGTTCATCTAGGTTATGGCTTGAAATGAGCACCGTTTTATCCCGCCTGTCCTTCAATGACAGCAGAAGATCGCGCACCTCAATCACACCCACTGGATCGAGCCCGTTAATCGGTTCATCCATGATGAGTAGTCGCGGGTTACCCAGAAGAGCCGTTCCAATGTCCAGGCGGCGCTTCATGCCGAGCGAGTATTGTTTTACCGATACATCTGCTGCATTTTCTAGACCAACGGCAGCAAGCACTCGATTGACTTCACTTTTCGGCAGTCCCCACTCGATACAGCGTGAGGTCAAGTTTTCTCGACCGGTTAAGTTCAAGAATGCCCCACAGCCGTCGGGGACGAATCCGATATTTCTGCGTGCTTTTGCCAGACTTGTTCTCCCAGACTCACCGAAAAAACTGACTGAGCCTTTTGTTGCCTTTAGCAAGCCGAGGAGAATATCGATCAATGTACTCTTCCCCGCGCCGTTCTCTCCAACGAGAGCGCACACTTCACCCTCAGCTATATCAAATGAAACATCAGACAACGCCCAGTTTTTGCCGTAGCGCTTTGATAGATCCTTGATTGAAATCGCATTACCCATGTCTCATGAACCTCATTAAAAAAGGCAGCGCGGCCGACGGATGGCAGTTATCGACCACGCTGCTTACCCCCTGCTGTCTTAACCAGCATTAACGTTCGCCTTGCTAGAAATGAACATATACGCCAAAACAGCTACAGCGCGAACACGGGTGGTAATTGCGGCAGCCACCACTGCCACCACCCTGCACGTTGCTGCATGGATCGATTACCCAGTTCATAATTACCTCCTTTCGATTTATCGTCTGTTTTAATACCCCGTTATCGTATATCGATAACCTTATGTTTTCAAGAACTATTTTTCGAATAATTTAAGGCTCCTACCGATCGTTTGCGGTAGGAGCCTTGCATGTATACGTGTTTGTCTTCTTGTCTTCTTATTCTGTTTTGTTATTCCTTAGAAAGATCTACTACGTAAACCTCTGTGGGCAACATCTCGGAGGGGTCGGAATTGCGTCTTTGCAAAATCTTATTCCGCGCACGCGCGATGGTAAGTTCCTCAAGTTCTATTTCACTCACGCGACGGATCAAATCTCCCGGCTGACAATCCAACTCAACACAGATATCGAGCAATGTCTTCAAGCGTATGGCCTTAATTTTTGCATTACGGATTTTAGAAATGTTAGCTGGCGTATGCCCAGTCGCTCTTATTAGATCGGCATTTGTTTTCCCGGTCTTAAGCAAAAGTGTCTCAACCTCAATAATGAGATAATCCATGGTCAATCACCTAGACCAAATCATCGGACTGGGACTGCAAAAGCGCCCCATAGCGCCAGAAGATCGACAAAGCGAAAGCAACCATCATTGCAATGATGGATCCCACATCCAAAGTGATGCCTGAGTCACCAATCTGAAGGAGAGCGGAATTCATACGACAGCTCAACATACAATTACCCATCATTATTTTTAAATCGCTGCCAATCTGTAGAGAGCCCATCACGGCATTGATTGCAAATAGGCAAGCAATAACGGTAATCATCCGTGCATGTCGAATAGTAAAAGGCGATTGACGACGGGCGACATCGAAGCTGATGCTTAACAATGTGAACTCCCCTGCAAGGAGCAAAACCGCCCATAGCGCCAAATTTGGGAGCGCGATGCTGCCGCCCTTACCAAGCTCAACGACCCCCTCGATTACCACTGCGCCGTTCAAAATACTTTGGCATGCAACAACAAATGCCGAACCAAAGACGGCGATGGTAGCGATGGCTATAAGTACCAGCACGGCACAAAGAACCATTCCGATTTTTCTCATGTTATCGAACGACATCTCAATTCTTTGAGCGCTATTCGCCATAGTAACTCCTTTTGCCATCCAGCAGAACATTTTCAATTATTTTATCGTTACCGGAAACTCTTCTCTACAAGAAAAGGGGCGCACCTCCATCGGAAACGCCCCCCATCATGCAAGGTTATATTCAATCCCTACAGCGCACCAGAGCCGGCTTGCATCATGCCGCCGGGGCCCGAGGTCACGCCGCCTCCCACAGGAGCAGCGTTGCCGGTGTGCGGCGCCGCCGGAGCGGTATCGCCCCCGAGCGCACCCGCCGGACGCGACGCCGGGATCTCACCCGTGCCGTGGCTAAAGACAAGCTTGCCATCGGCCACGTCGCACAGGACGGTATCGCCCTCGCCCCACTCGCCGGCCAGCAGCTCCTCGGACAGCGGATCCTCGATGAGCTTTTGGATGGCACGACGCAGAGGACGCGCGCCGTTGGTGAGGTCGGTACCCTCCGCCACAATCTTGTCGTAGGCCGCATCGGTAAGCTTGATGTTCATGCCGTTTGCGATCAGGCGCTGGCGCAGATCGTCCACCAGCAGGTGCGCAATCTTAGTCAGGTTCTCGCCCGAGAGCTTCTGGAACACCACAATATCGTCGATACGGTTGAGCAGCTCGGGGCGGAACAGGCGCTTGAGCTCGCCCATCGCACGGCCGCGGATCTCACTCGAGGTGAGGCCCTGCTCGCCGGTGGTGCCAAAGCCAACGCTCGCATCCTGCGCGATCTCGCGGGCGCCCACGTTGGACGTCATGATGATCACGGTATTGCGGAAGTCGACCGTCTTGCCCTGGCTATCAGTCAGGCGGCCCTCCTCCAGCACCTGCAACAAAATGTTGAAGATGTCGGGGTGCGCCTTCTCGATCTCGTCGAACAGCACGACCGAGTACGGGTGACGACGAACGGCCTTGGTGAGCTGACCGCCCTCGTCGTGGCCCACGTAACCCGGAGGGCTACCGATAAGCTTGGAGACCTCGAACTCGCTACCGAACTCGGACATGTCGAAGCTGATGAGCGCGTCCTTGCTGCCAAAGAGATACTCGGCGAGCGTCTTGGCGAGCTCGGTCTTGCCCGTGCCGGTGGGACCCAGGAAGATAAAGCTGCCGCCGGGGCGACGCGGGTCCTTGAGCGGCGAACGGCTGCGGCGCACTGCCTTGGCCACGGCCTCGACAGCCTCGTCCTGGCCGATGATGCGGGTCTTGAGCACGCTTTCGGTCTGCAGCAGGCGACGGCTCTCGCTCTCGGTCAGCGAGGACACCGGCACGCCCGAAGTCACGGACACGATGTCGGCGATCTGACTCACGTCGATGGTAAGCGGGCTGGCGTCGAGCTCGGCCGTCCAGGCGGCCTTGGCCTCGGCGAGTTCAATCTCGGCGGCCTTCTGCTGCTCGGTGATCTCGGCGGCCTTGTTCATGTCATCGCTCTCGGTGGCCTCCTGCGCGGCGGCCTTAAGCTCCTCTATGCGATGCTCAGCCTCGCGCACCGGCTCGGGCGCGCGATTCGCGGCGATGCGAGCGCGGGCACCGGCCTCGTCGATGAGGTCGATGGCCTTATCGGGCAAGAAGCGATCCTGGATGTAGCGGTTGGAAAGATTCGCGGCGGCCTCGATAGCACCCTGCGTATAGCGCACATGGTGGTGCTCCTCGTAGCGAGGCTTGAGCGCGGTCAGGATCTTGACCGTGTCCTCGACGCTCGGCTCCTCGACATCAATGGTCTGGAAGCGACGCTCGAAGGCCGGGTCCTTGGTGAGGTACTTGCGGAACTCCTCGGCCGTGGTGGCACCGATGATCTGGAAAGCACCGCGCGCGAGCACGGGCTTGAGCATAGAGCTCGCATCGATAGAACCCTCGGCAGAACCGGCACCGATGATGGTGTGCATCTCGTCGATAAACAAGATGACGTCGTCGGCTTCGGTCGCCTCCTGGATCACGTTCTTGAGGCGCTCCTCAAACTCACCGCGATACTTGGCACCCGCGACAAGACCCGGCAGATCGAGCGTCCAGATATTCTGGTTCATAAGATTCTCGGGCACATTGCCAGCAGCAATCTGCTGCGCCAGGCCCTCGACGATAGCCGTCTTGCCCACGCCGGGATCGCCCAGGATAAGCGGATTGTTCTTGGTGCGGCGCGAAAGGATCTCCATCATGCGCTGGACTTCCTTTTCGCGGCCAATCACGGGATCGAGTTCGCCGTCGCGCGCCTTTTGCGTGAGGTTGGTGGCGAACTGCTTGAGCGTGTCGGTGCCGCTCCCCTTTTGCTGAGAGGCATCCGAGCCGCTAAAGAACGGCAGGCCCGCACCGGGACGACCAGCGCCAGCGCCAGCGAGCGGACGCTTCTTGTCCTGATCCTTGGCAGTGAGCTTTTCGATGGCCTTTTTAATGGAAGCAGACGACACGCCCAGGCGCATGAGGATGTCCATGGCCATGCCGTTGCCCTCTTCGACGATGCCGATCAGCAAGTGCTCGGTCGAAACGTAGGTCTGGTTGTTCTCGCGTGCCACGCGGAAGGAGCGCTCCATCACGCTGATGACGAGCGGCGTAAAGGCGAGCTTGGCAGCCTCGGTCTCCTCGCTGGGCTCGGGAACCGTGGTCTGGACCTCTTTGAGGGTATCCATGATGTCATCGTAGGAGATATCGAGCGAGCGCAGTGCCTCGGCGGCAATACCCTCGTCCTCCTTAGCGAGCGCAAGCAGCAGGTGCTCGGTGCCCACCTTATTTGAGTGCAGATCGAGCGCCTCTTGCTTGGCCATGGACATGACCTTGCGCGCGCGATCGGTAAAACGGTCTAACATGCTAGTTCCTCTTAGACGAGCTAGTTTTTCAAACGCAAAGCGCCACTCGTGGCGGCGCTTTGGTCTCTTTACCCATATGGAGTATATGTTAACCGCTGGGGCCTTTTCCGCATGCAGCCATACGACAACGTCTACAAAAAAGGAATCGCCGGGCGCGGCGGGCGCTCTAGGTTAGAGGCTGTTGCCTAGCAGGCAGGCTCGGCGCCCATGCTCTCGGCAACGTCATTGACGGCATCGGCAACGGGAGCGCCAGGCATACGCACAAGCTCCATATGCTGCTCTTCAAAGACGGTTCCCATGGGGAAGGCGCGGCGGAAGACAAAGCGAGCAACCGGACCAGCCACCAGCAGGTTCCAGGGCAGGGCCATGATAAAGTTGCGCGGAATGTTGACGAGCCACATCATCGGCAGCGCCTGCAAATTGGCAAGCGGGCCGCCGGGCATATGGAACAGGCCTTCACACGCGCCGTAAAGCGACATGATGATAACCATGGGAACGACCATGCAGGAGCTGACGGCGAGCGTCATGGCAAGCGGCGAGCTCTTGCCCGGCGTGACCAGGAATTTAAAGGCGAAGCCCTTAGCAAGGGGGCTGGCAACAAACCAGTCGCAGCACATGGCAAAAACGTAGGCAACGGGGAAGCCGAGCCACGCGGCGGCAACAACCTCACCGTTGATGGCCCCATGCTGCAGGGCAACGTTGTAGATGCTCATCCAAAGCACCATGCAAAAGCACATGATAAAGGTGAACAGCAGGCTCTCTCGTTTGTTGATAGGCATAAAGGGCATGGTCCTTTCTGTGTTACGCCGCTACGCCACGCAACAAAAACGGGCGGGCGAGATGGAGCTGCTGGGACTTCATCTCGCCCGCCCGTGGTACGTGCGTCTGCGACTACTTATGTGGTGGAACTACCCTAACACAAACGGCGCGCGCTTCGTAAGCGTTGAGTTTATGAAGATGCAGGGCACCAATAATCCCCCGACCCCATAAGTTGCGGTGGAATACGGACTGTTTTGACCCTTTAAGCAGCAATTCAGTCTCTATTTCACCGCAACTCATTTGGTGCAAAGTGACCTGTCCTCCTTGCACCAATTAGCTGGTGTGGCGCCAGCGAGGGTCGGTGAGCGTACGCGCCACACCCAGGCCAACAGGCAAAAACGCCACGATGAGCACTGCACGCACAAACCAGCCGAGCATATTGACCGTGTCGAAAGTGCACATGTAATACATCGAGCGATACAGATACAAGCCAGGCACCATAATGACAATTGATGGCACCGTGAGGGCGATGCGTGGGTAGGTGAGCTTGATTTCGGCCAAGCTCGCGAGCAGCCCCGATACCAGCGCACCGGTAAACGCAGCCGCCTCGGGAGGCATGCCCGCACTCAGGCCCAAGAAGGGAAGCAGCGTCGGCGCATCGACGAGCGTAAGGCGCAAGGTATTAGACACGGCGCCGATGAGCCCTGCCGCCGCTGCCATCTTTACCGGACTGTTGAACATAACCGAGAAGCCAAATACGCCGATAAAGCTCATCAGCATGCGCAAGAGCGTAAGAGCCAGCGGTGAGAGACCAAGCGGGGCGAAGTCATCCGGCGCCAGTCCCACACACTCGGCAACCATCCAGCCTACGAGGGTCGCCATCACGATAATCGACACAGCATACGAAAGACGCTCGATGCCGCTTCGCATGTCGAGCTTAGCGATGTCGAGGCCTGCCGTAATGAGGGGAAAGCCGGGAATCACAAAGAGCATGGCGCCGATATAGCCTTCTTGGTGCGACATTGCCCCCGGTACGACCTGGCCAAGGCCGAGCAATGCCAGCAGATACGAAACGCAAGCGAGCGCAACGCCGATCGTCAGCGCGCTAAACTGGCCAAGGCCCTGCTTGAGAATATGGGAGCGAGCAAAGTTGCCGACACCAGCGCCTACGAATGCGCAGGCCATCTCGATAGGGCCGCCGCCGAGCAAAAAGACGAAGGCACCGCAAGCACAGGCTGCCGCAAGGCCCTGTTGCCAAGAAGCGTAATCGGGCTTTGAGTTCTCAACGGTCTTGAGCATCTCGTGGTACTCGTGCACGGTAAACCGGCGCCCGTAAATCTCGATTTCCTTTAAGAAGCTCTCCATCATCCAAATGCGATGAGTATTGACCCCCGTTGTGGGTAAGCTGACGACCTCGTTAAAGCAGTGGCCATCTTCGATGCAGGTGCACTCAAACGACAGAAGACTCAGGTCGACGTGAATCGTGACGCCGAGTACAGCGGCAACACGATTCATGGTATCGCGCACGCGCCAGGCGCCTGTTCCGCTTGCCAGCATAAGCATGCCGGTGCGGCAGATGATGGATGACTTATCGGTGAGCGGCGCATCGACGGCAAGCTCATCGCCTGAAGTCACGATCTGGCGCCAGTCAGTTTTCATATGGAGCGCGCCGGCACGAACGCCGTGGTGCAGAGGGACTCTCGAGAATAGCGAATCGGGGCACGAAGGCCGCGGGGGCTCCGTCGATTCGACCTCGTCCTCGTCGGGCTCTTCATCAACAAGGTCGAAGGCATCGAGCGACGCCGGCTCGCGACGATCGATCAGCTCCTCGTCCTCATCATCAAAGTAGTTGAACTGATCGAGCATGTCCTCTTCGATTGCACGCTCGCTCGCGTCGTCCATATAGACGCTCCCTTCCTGCCGACTAACTCCCATCCTAGGCAGCGACGGCTAAAGGAAACATAAAAGAGACAGCTGTCATGCGACCCATGTGCACAACGGCTACCCAAAGCAACCCGTCCCCCTTGCACCAATTGCTTGACAAGGACTGTCCCCAAGTGCCGGCACAAAAGGAACGCCCCTAAGTGCCAACCAAGGCAACACCGCAGGTAGAGGAGAGAGAGCGAAAGCCCGCCAGAGCGAGCAAGGTGCCTTCGGAACGAGATGCCGCCATAGGTTGAGCATAAGTCAGCGAGCGGGTCGCATTTGTGACAAGGTGGCGTGAAACGAAAGGGCGCTGACCTTCTGGTCGCGCCCTTGAAGTTGAACGTCAGATTGTCCAAATGCGGCCCGCGCAGCGTCGAGCCGTTACGCGGTTCGTAGAACCGCGTAACTAGTTAGTACATCTTTGCGCCGGCGGGGATGGAAGCGTCGAGCTGGATCAGGTTGAGGCGCTCCTCGCCCTCCTCCTCGTGGATGGCGCTGATCAGCATGCCGCAGCTGGGAATACCCATCATCTTGCGCGGAGGCAGGTTGGTGATGGCGAGCAAGGTCTTGCCGACCAGGTCCTCGGGCTCATAGTAGCCATGGATGCCGGAGAGGATGGTGCGGTCGGTGCCGGTGCCGTCGTCGAGCGTAAAGTTCAGCAGCTTCTTGGACTTCTTGACGGCCTCGCATGCCTTGACCTTCACAGCGCGGAAATCGCTCTTGGAGAAGGTATCAAAGTCGACGAACTCCTCGAACAGCGGCTCAACGGCGATCTTGGAGTAGTCGAGCGTGGGCTTGAGCGGCTTGACGAACGGGCTTGCGGCGTTGCCGGCCTCGGCAGCCTTGGCAGCGGCGGCACCGGACTGGAAACCCTTCTCGGGCTTCATGTGCGGGAACAGCAGGACGTCGCGAATGGAAGCCTGGTTGGTGAGCAGCATGACCACGCGGTCGATGCCGATGCCGATGCCGCCCGCGGGAGGCATACCGTACTCGAGGGCGCGCACGTAGTCCTCGTCGTACTCCATAGCCTCGTCGTCGCCGCCCGCCTTCTCGGCCATCTGGGCGGCAAAGCGCTCGGCCTGGTCGACCGGATCGTTGAGCTCAGAGAATGCGTTGGCGTACTCGTGGCCGGCGATGACCAGCTCAAAGCGGTGCGTCAGGCGCGGATCGTCCTCAAAACGCTTGGCAAGCGGGCTGACCTCGATGGGGTAATCGCATACGAAGGTCGGGTTGACGATGGTGTCCTCGCCCAGCTCATCGTAAATCTCGGCGATGATCTTGCCAGCAGTCCACTCGGGCTTAATCTCCAGGCCCTTCTCGCGTGCGGCGGCGGCAAGCTCCTCGACCGGCGTGTCGATGGTGACCTGCTTGCCGAGCACGTCCGAGACGATGTCGGTCATGGGACGGCTTGCCCACTCACCGGACAGATCGATGGTCTGGCCCTGATACTCGATGACCTCGGGATTGCCGATAGCCTTGTTGGCAGCCTTGATGACGCCCTGGGCGAGTGCCTTCATGCCCTCGAGATCGGAGAAGGCACGATAGGCCTCCATCGTGGTGAACTCGGGGTTGTGGGTGAGGTCCATACCCTCGTTGCGGAAGATGCGGCCGATCTCGAAGACGCGCTCAAAGCCACCGACGATGCAGCGCTTGAGGTGCAGCTCGGTAGCAATGCGCAGGTAGCACTCCTGATCGAGCGCGTTGAAGTGCGTAATGAACGGCTTGGCCGTAGCGCCGCCCTGAATAGTCTGCAGGATGGGGGTCTCGACCTCCATGTAGCCGTCAGATTCCATGAAGCGGCGGAAGGTGGAGAGAATCTGCGAGCGCTTGCGGAAGGTCTCGCGAACATCGTCGTTGGCAATCAGGTCGACATAGCGTTGACGATAACGGGTCTCCTTATCGGAAAGACCGTGGAACTTCTCGGGCAACGGACGAACGGCCTTGGAGAGCAGGGTCGCGCTCTTGGGGGCAACGGAAAGCTGGCCGCGCTTGGTGCGCACGACCACGCCGGTCACGCCCAGGATATCGCCCAAGTCGAGGGCCTTAAGCGTGCTCCAGGCCGCCTCGTCCATGTCGTTAATACGGCAGAACAGCTGAATCTCGGCGGTAGCGTCGCGCACGACGATAAACATGATCTTGCCCTGACCGCGCTTGGCGACCACGCGGCCGCCGATCTTCACGACGTCCTCAGTATCCTCGCCATCGGCAAGATCGGCATATTTGGCCTCAATGTCGACGACATAGTCCTCGATCTCGGAGTGCTCGGGATAGGGGTTCTGGCCTGCCTCGAACAGGGCGGCGCGCTTTGCCAGACGCGTGGCGCGCTCGTCGTTGAGCGTCGAGGCCTGATCGGCGACGTTCTGGTTCTCTGCCATAAGTTAGCTCCTCAAACTAAAACGCTCCCCAGGATTCGGTCCCAGGGAGCGAAAACATACCTTTACGCGGGACCGTGGTCTAGCGTGCGATCTTGGCGATGGTGTAGACGCGGGTCTTGCCAGAAGGCGTAACGACCTCAACGGAGTCGCCCTCGCCGTGACCGATGATGGCGTGACCGACCGGAGACTCGTTAGAGATCTTGTGCTCGAGCGAGTTGGTCTCGGTGGTACCGACAAGCGTGACTTCCATGACCTCACCGTTGGGATCGATCAGAGAAACGGTGGAACCGATGGAGACGGTCAGATCGCCCGTGGTGGCAGCAACCTGAGCGTTGGCGAGGATGGCCTGAATCTCGGCAATGCGAGCAGCATTCTGGGCCTGCTTGTCCTTGGCGGCATCGTACTCGGAGTTCTCCGAAAGGTCGCCGAACGCGCGGGCTTCCTTGATGTCCTCGACGATCTCCTTGGCGTAATCGCCCTCACGCCAAGCGAGCTCCTCGACGAGCTTCTGGCGGCCCTCAGCGGTCAGTACGATCTGGCTTGCGTCCATACGGATATCTCCCCAACTATGATGTAACGATCAACTGTCAACAAAACGAAAAAGACCGGCTAGCCTGCGGGCAAGCCGGTCAGGTGCTCACCCCAAAGGGATGGGACTACTCTGCGTCCGCGTCGCTGTCCTCTGCCTGCTTTTTCTTGGCAGCAGCGAGCTTGGCCTCGAGCTCTGCGATCTCCTTGTCCTCCTTGGACTCCTCGACCACAACGTCCTCGGCCTGCTTGGTTTCGCCCTTATCGTCGCCCTCCATACCCTCGCGGATATTCTTGACGGTAGAGCCGAGAGACTTGCCGAGCTTCGGCAGGTTCTTAGGCCCGAAGATGATCAAGACAACGACGAGAATAATGATGAGCTCAGGAGCCCTCAGTCCAAACATGTAGACCTCCACAATACAGCGAGACAAGCTCGAATGAGTATACCGCGGGTGCCGCGGTATCACAACAATAGCTAAAAAAAGGGACCGCAAGAAGCGGTCCCTTCTCATGCTCTGGTCGGGTTGACTGGATTTGAACCAGCGACCCCTGCGTCCCGAACGCAGTGCTCTACCAAACTGAGCCACAACCCGTTAGCTCGACTATAGTAACAAAGATTTTCGTCGCGTGCTAGAGAAATTTTTATTTCTTTGGCGCGTCGATTTGAACCGTGTTGGGAATAAGCTCAGTCGCGCAGGCCCACCAGCCATTTTGCTGGGCAGCATCGGCAAGCCTTTCGGCCGTGGCAGCGGTGTCGCAAATGGCAAACGAGCAGGCACCCGATCCGCACACATCTACAGCAACGGTTCCGTCCTGTTTACGCAGCCAGTCGAGGACCGTTTGAATCTGCGACTCCATCTGTGCGGAAATGACACCAAGGTTGTTATGGATGAGTGCATATGCCGTCTCGGCATCACCAGCACGCAAGGCAGAAGCTATCGCGCCGGGCTTGTCCGCAGGCACCGGGGCCTCGTCAAAACGTCGATAGGCTTCAATTGTCGAAACGCTTGCCTCGCGCGGCTTGACCAGCACGACGGGCGTCGCGGGCAGCACGGAGTACTCAGTTGCCAGCACGTCTCCCCCGCCTACGTAAAACGCAGGGCTCGCGTGCAAAAAGAACGGGACGTCGGCACCAATGCCCCGCGCAATGTCATCGAGCGCGGGGTCGGTGCGATCAATGCCCCAGAGCTCCGCCAAGGCGACAATGACCGCGGCCGCATCCGTCGAGGGGCCGCCCAAGCCGGCGCACAATGGAATGCGCTTCTCAATCGTCACGCAGATGTTTGCCTCGCGACCATAATGCTCGGCCATAGCAACCGCAGCCCGATACGCCGTATTCTTTTGCATGGGAAAATCTGATGCCGGAACCGTCTGGACGGTCAGCGCCTGCGCCGGCGTGACCGTCACGGTATCGGAAAGACCGACGGTTGCCATCAGGGAATCGACCCTGTGGTAGCCGCGGTCATCGCGCTCGGTATGAACCCCCAGGTAGAGGTTAATCTTTGCCGGCGCGGAAAGAGTCAGGGACCAATCGGTCACCGTTAATGCTCCTCGAGCTGATTGCCGAGCGGGGTAAAGATATGCTCGCCGCTCTCGGGGTCGAACAGCTCGACCTGGCCGGTGAGGACATCGATGTACTGGTAGGACTGACGCGACTTGCGGCCGCGACGCTCGTCAACCTCGACAATGAAGACGGCCGGGTGGACGCTCTTGATGGTGCCCATGCGCTCGACGACGCGGGTACGGCCCATGTTGGCCTTAACCTTGACGCGATCGCCCACCATATCGGTCAGCTTCTCGTGGATGTCGTCGACGTGATTGACTTCCATCTCTTCCATGAACAGGGCCTCCAGAAGGTGCAATTCAAAAAGGGGATAATACCCCTAAGATAGACAAAACTCTAATACTATAGCACCCTGCTGCCGCCATACGCAAGTAGCTAAATAAGCCCCGTCCCAAATACGTACCAGACGACAACCTCGCATGACCAGTTGTTACGCGGTTTGGTAAAACCGCGTAACCTAAAGATTGTCGGTATCGAGGACGATGGTGAACGGACCGTCGTTGACAAGATCGACTTTCATATCGGCGCCAAAGATGCCGTGCGCCACGTGTTCGACATCTTGACGAACGAGCGTCAGGAAGTACTCGTAGAGCTCGTTGGCAACATCGGGTGCGCCGGCATCGGTAAACGACGGACGGCGACCGTGGCGGCAGTCAGCGAACAGCGTGAACTGCGACACCACGAGCACCTCGCCGTCGACATCGGCAAGCGCCAGATTGGTCTTGCCGTTCTCATCCTCGTTGATGCGCAGGCCGCGGAGCTTGCCCCACAGCTTGTCGGCCTCGGCACGCGAGTCCCCGTGACCCACACCAAGCAGCACCAGGTAGCCGCGTCCAATGCAACCCACGCACTCGCCGTCGACCGTCACGCCGGCGTTGAGCACGCGCTGCACCACCGCACGCATGGCCTACTCCTCGCCCGTCAGCTTGGCGGACAGATGCTCGAGCGCGTGGAAACGATGGCTGATGGCGTTCTTCTCGTCAGCTGTCAGTTCGGCCATGGTCTTGCCCGGCGTGTCGACTGGCAGGAACAGCGGGTCGTAGCCAAAGCCGTGATCGCCGCGGCCCTCGTGCGCGATAACGCCCTCGCAGGCGCCCTCGCCATAGGTGACCAAACCGTCCGTGTCGATGAGCGCAACGACGCTCATAAAGCGCGCGGTGCGCTCATCGTCCGTCACGCCTTCCAGGTTAACGAGGAGCTTGGCATTGTTGGCGGCATCGTCGCCGTGAACGCCCGCATAGCGCGCGCTATATACACCGGGCTCACCGTCCAGCGCGTCGACGACCAGGCCCGAATCGTCGGCGATGGCCATAAGGCCCGTCTCCTCAACCGCGGCTTGGGCCTTGATGATGGCGTTCTCCAAAAACGTCGTGCCGTTTTCCTCGGGATCCTCAAAATCACCCAGCTGGCCGAGCGCCACAAAGCGCACCTCGGGCATAACCTTGCCCAAAATGACCTCGATCTCGGTGAGCTTATGGGCGTTGCCCGTTGCCACGACGATGGTCGCCGCCGGGTCGAGGGTGTCGATGTCGATCTTCTCAAGTGCCATGACTGGCCCCCTTGTCTCTATAGCAAGCCGCGTGAGGGGCGTTTGGGCACTTGACCTCTCCCCTCTCAGGCGATCGGACCTTTCAACGCAGCATTTCAGCAGATAAAACCTACCAAAATAAACCTGTCCCTTTTGGCAGGTTAGACGATGGCTTGGCGCTGAAGCTCGATGAGCTCGGCGATACCCTTGTCGCCCAGGTCGAGCAGGGCGTTGAGGCGTTTGCGGTCAAAGGGCGCCTGCTCGCCGGTGCCCTGGAGCTCGATCATCTCGCCGGTGTCGGTGGCGACGAGGTTCATGTCGACCTCGGCATGGCTGTCCTCGGAATAATCGAGGTCAAGCAGCGTATTGCCGTCGACAACGCCCATGGAGATGGCAGCCACCTGGCCGATAAGCGGGATGCGCTCGATCTTGCCCGCCTCGACCCACATGGCGAGGGCGTCGCGCAGCGCCACCCAGGCGCCGGTGATGCTCGCTGTACGCGTGCCGCCATCGGCCTGAATCACATCGCAGTCGACGGTGACGGTGTACTCGCCGAGCGCCTTCATGTTGACGACAGTACGCAGGCTGCGGCCAATGAGGCGCTCGATCTCCATAGAGCGGCCCTTGCGGTTGGCGTGCTCGCGCTTGCAGCGCTTGCCGGTCGACGTCGGCAGCATGGCGTATTCCGCGGTCACCCAGCCGGCCTTAGCCCCCTTTCGCCAGCCCGGCACGCCCTCCTCGATAGTGGCGGCGCACAGCACGCGCGTGTCGCCGAACTCGGCCAAACACGAGCCGTGGGCGTGCTTCATGACGCCACGGGTGAGCTTAACGGGGCGCAACTCGTTGGCGGCGCGGCCGTTGGCGCGGTTGACCTGCATGTACTCCATAGAAATATCCTTTCGGCAAAAGATGTGGCGAAGGCTTTGGCGGCTGCCTTACATCTATTTCAGCTCATCGATATCGATATGTTCGATGCTCTTGAGCGGCTGACCAAAGATAAAGCTGCCCGCCACCGCAAACTCGGCAATGTTATCGGCCGTCGTGGCAAAACGATGCTGCGGCTCGGCGGCGTCGCCCGCCAGCTGCTCGCGGCGCGTGAGGATATCGGTCAGCTCGCGCGTGGTCTCCTCGGCGGAACTCACGACGCGCACCCCAGGCCCCAGCGCATGGCGGATAGGTCCCACCAACAGCGGAAAATGCGTACAGCCGAGCACCACGGTATCGATACCGTGGTCGCGCAGCGGCTCAACCGTGGCACCCACCAGCGCACGCACGGCAGGCGTATCGAAGATGTCCTCGTTCTCAAGCCACTGTTCCTGCAGATGCGCACCCGAGGCGAGCTCGTGTTCGACAACCTCGACAAAGCTCGAGGCAGGACAGCCATATACATCGACGCCGGCATCTAGATCCTGAATGGCGCGCGTGTAGGCGCCCGAGCGAATGGTGAGGTTGGTGGCGAGCACGCCCACCCGGCGCGTGCGGGTGCTGTTGATTGCCGCGCGTGCGCCCGGCGCGATCACACCGATCACGGGAACGTCGAGCACCTGCTGGGCCAGACGCAAGGCCGCAGCGGTCGCCGTGTTGCAGGCAATGACCATAATCTTGACGTCGTGCTTCGAAAGCCAACGACCCGCCTGCAACGCAAACGAGCGCACCTCATCCTCGGTGCGCGTGCCGTAGGGGCAGCGTTTGGTGTCACCGAAGTAGTAGACGGACTCGTGCGGCAGCGCCGTCGCGATGGCGCGCGCAACCGTCAGACCGCCCAAACCAGAATCGAACACGCCAATCGGGCGCGTGTCGCCTGCCGGATTCTCGATATCGGACATTACCTCACCAGTCTCTCTCGAAAAGACATGTCCAAGTGCGGCGGCGGCGCGCTACGAACGCGCCGCGACCAGCAGCTCTGCCGTCGCCGCCCAACCGTCGACAATTTTGCCACGCGTAACGAAAGCGTTCTCGCAAGCAGCCAGGAACTCGGGCGCGCCGGCGCTCGTCAGGCCATTCTCGACCAGGCAGAACGTGCCCACGTGATCGGCCATGTAGAAGTCGGACTCGGAGTCGCCGAGCGCGAGCGTCTCCTCGCGCTCGATCCCCAGGTGCTCGCAGAAGCGCGCAATGGCGACGCCTTTGTTGAGGCCCGCGGGGTTGATGTTGAATGCGCGACCATCCTCGACGCGATCGAGCTCGAGCGTCGTCGGCTTGGACAGATGCGTCAGGTGACCGTTACAGGCCCACACCAGGCCGCAGCCGGCCTCGTCCAGGATGGCCTGGACCTCATTGTCGGGCACATCGCCGCGCATGCCGACGGTGACCTCGCGGTACTTGTAGCCGGTCGACATGTCGTTGTGATACTCGATCTTGTGCGGCCAGCGGGCGAGGATCTTCTCGCACACGCCGGTCTGCTCGATCACCTGGTGCGGAGTAAGGCCGCAGACGGGGTCGTAAGGCATGTCGCCGGTCAGATACTCCCAATCGTTGGCCTTGAGGTCGTACATAACCAGGCCGCCCATCTCACCAATGTAGGAGTTGAGGCCGAGCACGCGCGCGTCCTCGTGGATCATGGTACGGTTGCGGCCCGAGGTGGGAACCACCTGAATACCAGCGCGAGCGAGCGCCACGACGGCCTCGACGAGTTTGGTCGAGGGGTTGCCGTCGTTGTCGCGCAGCACACACGAGCCGGGCGCGAGCATCGTGGCATCCAGGTCGGTAAAGACGTACTTGACCTTAGCCAAGCGCTCGCGCATCTCGCCCGAAAGCTCGGCAACGGTCGGCAGGGTGTTGTGGGACATGGTTACTCCGTTTACGTAGAAGGGTTTGGACTTGGACGGCATGTTTTGATTGAGGGAACACGCTTATGGCGACAACGCACTCAGGGCGCCGCCGCCATCATGGTTCATTAGTCAAACTGGGTAACATCGATCAGGCGATTGGCCAACGAAAGGTCGCTCTCGATGGACACGAACTCGTCGCCCACGTGCATGAGCTCCTCGTCACCCTTTGCCAGCAGCAAGACAATGGTGGGGGCATCGGGGTTGACGTACTCCTCGCGCGCCGCCTTGAACGCCGCATGCACAGCGGCTTCGCGATCGAGGATGATCTTGTTCGGCGTATCGTCGGGAACATGTTCGGCAAGCTCGCGACAGACCTTCATCGGGTCCTCGTGAGCTGGATCCTCGTTGGCAAAGATCATCAGGTCGGAATATGGTGCGGCCTCGCGCGGAAGCTGCTCGCGGCGCTCCTGCGCCTTGCCGCCGGCAGCGCCAAACACCGCAATGACTGGACTAGCGGGAAACGCGCGCTTGACCGACGAGAAAAGCGAACGGAACGAAAGCTGGTTATGCGCATAGTCAACGACGCAGATCACGCGGCCGTCCTTCGACTCCACGACCTCCATACGGCCCGGCACACGCAGTTTGGAGAGGCCCTTCTTGATGGCATCGATACCGATGCCGATCTCGCGCGCAGCGGCGATAGCGACCAGCGCGTTCTCCACGTTAAAGTCTCCCGCGATACCCAGCAGGATCTTCTCCCCCGCCTCGGACTCGTCGGCACACAGGCCATGCAAGTTGAACTCGATGCTAAAGCCGACCATGCGTACATCGCTCGCCCACAGGCTTGCCTCGGGATGCTCGACGCCAACGGTCACCAAGCGCTCGGCCGTCGACGCTGCCTCCAGCACACGGTCGACCTCTTCGGTGCCCAGATTCACCACGGCGGTCTTTGCCTGGTCAAAGATCCTGAGTTTGCTCTCAAAATAATCCTCAAACGTGGGGTGTTCGATCGGCGAGATGTGGTCGCGGCCGATGTTGAGGAAGCACGCCACGTCAAACGGCAGATTCTCGACGCGTTGGTACTTGAGCGCCTGGCTCGAAACCTCCATGACCATGGACTGGCGACCGGACGTGCGGCAGTTGGCGATATGGCGCCAGACCTCGGGGGCCTCGGGCGTGGTGTTGGTGCTCTCGTAGCACTCGATGCCATCGTCGGTACTCACCGAGCCGATCATGCCGCAGGACTCGCCCGCCGCCTTGATGATGGACTGGAGCATAAAAGCGGCCGTGGTCTTTCCCTTGGTGCCGGTGATGCCCACGATCTTGACGTCGTGGTCGGGACGGTCGTAGACCTCCGGCGGCAACAAGGCCATGGCCGTGCGAACGCTGTCCACGACCAGCATCGCAGCACCGCTCTCCTGCGCCAGCGGCTCCAGAGACTCGACCAGCGACTCCTCGCACACAAATGCGACGGCGCCCGCATCGAGCGCCATGCGCAAAAACGCGGGCTTAAAGGCAGCACCTTTGCAGAAGAACACGTCACCTGCCGAGACCGCGCGCGAATCAAACGAGCAGCCGGTCACGGCACGCTCGTCAACCTGCTCCGATGCGCGCAGCTCGCCGCACACATCGAGAAGCTTGGCAAGCGTATCGACCGTGGTCACGGTCGCGGAATCCGAATGGTGCATCTTTCACCTTTCTCAGCCATTTGGCAGGGACGGTTTTTATAGTAACTGAAACGCACCCACGCAAAAACGGCTCCCGGAGGAGCCGTTACGCGCAGGCGTTCGTAAGCCGAGGCTAGGCAGCCTGAACAGCGGGCTGGTCCTCGTCGATAAAGAAGCGCTTGTACCACACCAAGAACACGAGCGGCGTGTAGATCTTGCGCTGGAAATCGCCCTTGCCCGCAAAGTGCAGATCGAGCAGGCGCATGAGCTCGTCGGTATCGAAGAACTCGCTTGCCCACGGCGCGGTGAAGTACTCCTTGACATAGTCGTACCACTTTTGCTCGCGCAGCCAGTAGACAATCGGCACCGGGAAGCCCACCTTGGGACGGGTGGCCCACTCATCGGGCAGCGACTTGTTGGCAGCGTGGCGGAGTACCTGTTTGTTGCCGTTCTCGTTGATGCGGTAGCGGTCGGGAATGTGCTCGGCGAACTCCATGACTTTGCGGTCCAGGAAGGGCACGCGCAGCTCCAGCGAGTGCGCCATGCACATCTTGTCGGCCTTGAGCAGAATGTCGCCCGGGAGCCACATGTTCATGTCCAGGTACTGCTTCTTGACCAGTTCGGGCTGACCCTTCACGCGTGCGTAGATGGGTGCAGCGAGCTCGAAGGCGCCGTCGCCGGTGTTGTACTCGGGTTTGAGCACGCCGTCGACCTCGCGCTCCGGCCATACCAGAGCCTGTCCCAGGAACGACTTCTCGGGGATCTCGGCACCCTTGACCAGGAAGTTATGGCCCTTGAAGTACGGCATATGCAGCGCCAGGTTACCGAGCGCGCGACGGATGGGCAGCGGCACCATCTTTTTGTACTTGCGCACCGGGACCGTGTCCTCGTAGTAGGCGTAGCCGCCAAAGAGCTCGTCGGCGCCTTCGCCCGAAAGTACGACGGTGACGTCCTTGCGGGCCATCTCGGCCAAGAACCACAGCGGCACGGAAGACAGGTTGGACTGCGGCTCGTCCATGTGATACTGGATGTCCTCGAGCGCACCGAAGAACTCGTCGGCGGTAATCATCTTGCGAACGTTCTCGACGCCGAGCTTATCGGAAAGTTCCTTGGCGTAGTTGGTCTCGTTGAAGTTCTTGTAGTCAAAGCCCACCGAGAAGGTCTTGTCGGGCATGAGGCAAGCGGCGATGTAGCTGGAGTCGACGCCACCGGAGAGGAACGACGCGACCTTGACGTCGGCGATGCGATGGGCCTCGACGCTCTCGTGCACGACCTCGTCCAGCTCGTCGACATACTCTTCGAACGGCTTCTCGACGGCAGAGTAATCGCAATCCCAGTAGCGCTCGATGTTCATCTTGCCGGTCGGGATATCGACGGTAAAGTAGTGCGCCGGCGGCAGCTTGTAGACACCCTCGAAGAAGGTCTCCTCGGTTGCCGAATACTGCAGCGTCATGTACGGACGCAGGGCCTTTTTGTTGACCGCCTTGTGGAAGTGCGGGTAGTCCAGGAAGCTCTTGATCTCGGAACCAAAGAGCACGCCCGGAGCGCCGTCGCCCGCATCGGCCATGGGATAGTAGTAGAGCGGCTTGATGCCAAAGATGTCGCGGGCGCCAAAAAGCTTGTTCTTCTTTTTGTCCCAGATGACGAAGGCGTACATACCGCGCAGGCGATCGAGGACGGCCTCGCCCCACTCCTCGTAGCCGTGTAGGAGGCTCTCGGTGTCGGCGCCGCAGTGGAACTTGTAGCCCTTGGCCTCGAGCTCGGAACGGAGTTCTTGGAAGTTGTAGATCTCGCCGTTGAAGACAATGACGACGCTGCCGTCCTCATTGGCCATGGGCTGAGCGCCGGCCTCGGTCAGGTCGAGGATCGACAGGCGGCGGAAGCCCAGGGCAACGCGGCCGTCGATAAACTGACCGCCCATGTCGGGACCGCGATGGACGATGCGGTCCATCATCTTGGTGAGTACCTCGGATTGATTATCCGTCCCACCGACAAAACCGACAAAACCGCACATATACTATCCCCTCTGCTGTTGCTGGGCATCAAATCGAATCAGTAGCTTTTGAGTATACCCGAGGGCGTAAAGAGGGGCGGAATGTTCAGGCAATCTCAACTGAATCAGCTCCGCTGTGACACGCGCCAGTTACCTTTAATGGATATGAGATGAATGAGGCGATTGTTTTGCTATACTCTCTCCGCACGGGCGATTGGCGCAACGGTTAGCGCAGGTGCTTTACACGCACAAGGCTGGGGGTTCGAATCCCTCATCGCCCACCACCGAATTGGAAACGGTCCTCGCAAGGGGACCGTTTTTGTTTGGGCCCAGCGCATGGGATTCGAACCCGCCAGGGTGCGGAGCTGAGGAAACGCGAAGCGTTTTCCAGCGCAGCACGCGAGGGCCGTAGGCCCGAAGCGAAAGCGGGCGGCGTCAGCCGCACGCGACATCCCTCATCGCCCACCACTGAATTGTTAGGCCTCCAGCGATGGAGGCCTTTCTTTTTTTCAGACCCATTGCAGAAGGATTCGAACCCACCAGCACGTCTGTCACAAAGGCCGTGGCCAAAAAATGGCAAAAATGAGTACTGCTACTTTGTTTGCAACATATAAAAAGATAGTATTTGCTTAAGTTACGCAGCATATGTCCATTATTAGGACTAACAGTTGGATCAAAATCGTGCATTCATCGCCATTTCGACTTGCCATCTGGCCTTATTAGTCCAAAATTGCTGCTACCAAATCGGTAACACTACTCATATTTGATGTTATTTGACCAGCAGGTCTCCCTGCCTTAGCAAATCTAAGGCAAAACGGACTCCAGACCGCTGAATCATGCCACATAGGGCACGCCCGCAGTCCGGAACCCGGTCCAAATTGAGTTATTGCGCCGCGTTAGCCCAAGACACCCGACAGGATCTCGATCAGACTGTCCACGTCGGCTTCCTCGCAGACGAGCGGCGGCAGGAAGCGCAGCGTATGTGCGCCTGTAGCGTTGATCACGGCACCAGCCCCCAATGCACGGGCCACAACGTCGTGTGCATCACCCGCGGCATCGTCCAGATCGCAGCCGAGCATCAGGCCGCGACCACGCACCTCTACCACATGCGGAAGCTTAGCCAGCGCCTGCTCCATATAGGCGCCAACCTTGGCGGCATGCTCGGCGTAATCGCCGCGCACAAGCGCGGAGAGCGTCGCGGCACACGCCGCGATGGCCAAGCAGCTACCACCGAAGGTCGAACCATGATCGCCGGGCTTAAAGACGTCAGCGATTTCTTTCTTTGCCACCACGGCGCCCATGGGCACGCCGTCGGCAATGCCCTTGGCAAGGCTCATAATGTCGGGCTCCACGCCATAGGTCTGGAACGCAAACGGCTTACCCGTGCGGAAGATACCGCACTGGACCTCGTCGGCGATAAGCACGGCACCCACCTCGTGCGCCAAGTCGCGCGCCGCGGCCATAAACTCCTCGGTCATGGGATGCACGCCGCTCTCGCCCTGGATCGGCTCGAGCATCACGGCACAGATTTCACTGCCCAGCTGCTTAAAGATTGCACGCAGCTCATCCACATCGTTGGGCGTACAGGCCACAAAGCCACCCGGCAGCGGGCGGAAACTGTCCTGCAGCCAATCCTGCATGGTCGCGGCAATGGTCTCGAGCGTACGACCGTGAAAGCCGCCACGCATGCACACGATGGTGTTGCCACCGTTGCCGGCACGCTTGGCGTATAGACGTGCGAGCTTCATCGAGCCCTCGTTGGCCTCGGCACCGGAATTGGCAAAGAACGTCTCCCACACCTGCTCGCCCGCAGCCGGAGCGCCAAGCGCCGCCGCCGTGGTCTCGTCGCCAGCGGCAATCGCGTCGGCAAGCACGCGCGCACCATCCGCATCATCGTTGGCGAGTTTGGACAGCAGCGCCGCGACCTGGCCACGCTGCTCGATGTAGAAATAGTTGGAGACATGCAGGAGCTTTTTGGTCTGATCCTCGAGCGCCGACAGCACTGCCGGATTGGCGTGGCCCAGGCTGCACACGCCGATGCCGGCAAGAAAATCGAGGTATTCGCGACCATCGTCGCCGGTGAGCTTCATGCCGTGGCCTTCGACAAACTCGACCGGCAAGCGACCGAAGGTGTGCATGACGTAGTGGGATTCGAGCGATTGTTGTGCTGCAAGTGACATGAGATACCTTTCGTTAAGCGCCAGGTAGCGCGGAGTCTGGGCGTAATGGCATAGCAATTTTGAGCCGGCTAGACCGTTTGAAGCTTCTCGACCTCATCGAGGTTCTCGGTCAGGCGCGCCGCAAAGGTCGAAAGCGGGTGCGGGTGCGTATCGAACTCGTAGGCCGTCTCGGTGGAATGGATCACGGTACCGACGCCGGCATCGGTCAGCAGCTCCAGGAGCAGCGAATGTGGCGTGGTACCGTTAATGATATGGGCGCGAAATACGCCGCCGGCAAGCGCATCGACGGCCGCGCGCAGCTTGGGAATCATGCCCTTATCGACCTCGCCACCGTAGAGCATCTCGTTAACCTCGTCGAGCGTTAGGTTAGAGATGAGTGAGTCCTTGTCGCTAAAGTCCTTGTACAGGCCGTCGACGTCGGTCAAAAAGATCGCCTTATGCGCGTGGAGCGCCGCGGCAACGGCGCCGGCGGCGGTATCGGCGTTGATGTTGAAGAATCCGCCGTCCTCCCCCGCCGCGACAGTAGCGATGACGGGGATGTACTCGCTATCGAGCAAGTGCTCGATATAGTCGGTGTTGACGTGCGTCACTTTGCCCACGCGACCGAGTTCGGGGTCGAGCGGCTCAGCGATGAGCGTGCCGGCATCGCTGCCCGACACGCCCACGGCCAGGTTGCCGTGGTGGTTGATGGCAGCGACCAGCTCCTGGTTAACCTTGCCGCCCAGCACCTCGCGCACGATATCCATAGTCGCCGGCGTGGTCACGCGCTGGCCGTTCTTAAACTCGACGGGAATATCGTAATGGCTCAGCGCCTCGTTGATAGCCTTGCCGCCGCCGTGCACGATGACGGGGCGCATACCGATGATCTTGAGCAAAACGATGTCGCTCATCACGTCGCGGCGCAGCTGCTCGTCGACCATGGCGGCACCGCCGTACTTGATAACGACCGTCTTGCCGGTCAGGTTCTTAATCCACGGCAGCGCTTCGAACAGCAGCTGCGCGGTTGCTTCGTTGGATTCGCTCGAACGACAATCGCGTGCGAATTTCATAATCTGCCTCGTCTTTCGTATCGTTATCGCGCCGTGCTCAGCTGTCCGCAATCGCGGCAAGATGCGCAGCGTGCCTGGAATCTAGGAACGGTAGTCGCCGTTGATGGAGATGTACTCATGCGTGAGGTCGCAGGTCCACACGGTCGTTGCCGCGTCGCCTGCGCCCAAGTCGGCCGAGATCACGATCTCTGGCGCCTCGAAACGTCGTAGAGCCTCGTCCTCGTCAAAGGGAACAGTCAGACCGTCGCGACAGACAGGCATGCCCATCATGTCGATGGAAACGTCTTCCTGATTAAACTTCACGCCGCACTTGCCGAGTGCCATAGCAACGCGACCCCAGTTGCAGTCGTGGCCGGCGATGCAGGTCTTAACGAGCGGCGAGTTGGCAACGGCACGGGCGGCGATATCGGCTTCCTCGTCGTTCACGGCGCCGGTAACGTTGACCGTAACAAGCTTGGATGCGCCCTCACCATCGGCGGCGATATTGCGCGCCAGGCTCTCGCACACCTCGTGCACAGCAAATGCCAACTCGTCAAAGGCATCGGAGCCCTCAACGATAGGCTCGACATCTGCGGCAGCGGCGCCGGAGGCAAGCATGATGCAGGTGTCGTTGGTCGAGGTGTCGGAATCGACCGTTACCTTGTTAAAGGTCTGCTTGACGGTCGAGAGCAGCAGGGCATGAAGTGCCGCAGGCTCGACGGGGGCATCGGTGGTGATAACTGCGATCATGGTGGCCATGTTGGGCATGATCATGCCCGAGCCCTTGCACATTCCGCCTACCGTATAGACATTGCCCGTATGACCCGCAGCCTCGCTGACGTAGGACACGGCGTACTCCTTGGAGTGCGTGTCGGTCGTCATGATGGCGCGAGCGGCATCGGCGCCACCGTGGGCGGAGAGCGCCCCGTAGGCAGCAGGAATGGCGGTCTCAAACGTGTCGATCGGCAGAATCTGGCCAATCACACCCGTGGAGGCAACCAGGATCTGCTGGGGCTCGCAGCCGATAACCTGCGATGCGATGTTGCACGTCTCGCGCGCGCATGCAAGGCCGGTCTCACCCGTGGCGGCGTTGGCATTGCCAGAGTTGACCGAAACGCCGGCGATGATACCGTAGCCCTTGTCGGCACCGCCCAGGTTGGCACGGCTCACTTGCACGGGCGCCGCGCAAAAGCGATTGGTGGTAAACACGCCGGCACCGGGACAGGGTTTATCGGGCACGACGAGCGCGTAATCCAGACGCTCGGGGTTCTTGCGGAACCCAGCGTGGATGCCCGCAGCCTTAAAACCAGCCGCAGCCGTAACGCCACCCTCGACGGCGCGAATCTTGATATCAAACAGCTCGGTATTCATCGTCTTTATGACTCCTTATGTCAAACAAAAAACGGACATCGGTTGGTGCGCCATGCCAGTCGTGATCATGAGACCAGCTTAAGAGTGGCGCCCCACTCGATGCCCGACTACCAAATCGTTAACAATCGAATGTGCTACACCGGGCACGCCACTGTGGGCAAGCCTCGTCGCTCGTCAAAGCCAAAGACGATATTGGCGCACTGGACTGCTTGGCCCGCAGCGCCCTTGCACAGATTGTCGATGGCGCCCGTCGCCACCAGCACGCCCGCGCGTTTGTTGAACGCAAGGCCAATCTGGGCGGCGTTGGTGCCGACGACCGAAGCCGTCTTGGGCTGCTGGCCGGCGTCGAGTACGCGCACGAAAGTGCGACCAGCGTAGAACTGCTTGTAATAGTCGACAACGTCCTCAAGGGTCAAGGTATCGATAGCCTGCGGCGTGAGCGGCATCGTCACCGTGGAGAGCAGACCACGCTTGAGCGGTGCCAGGTGCGGGGTAAAGACGACGCGATCGGTCAGGCCAAGGATTTGCTCAATCTCGGGCGTGTGGCGATGCTTGCCCACGCCGTAGGCCTCCAAATTCTCGTCGGCGCTGCAAAAATGCGTACGAGCGTTGCAGGACTTGCCGGCACCCGTCACACCGCTGATGGCATCGACAATCACGGGACCGTTCTCGGCCACCCAGCCCGCACGCACGGCAGGAGCGGCAGCAAGGCTCGTTGCGGTAGGATAGCAGCCGGCGCAGGCGACCAAAACGGGCTTTCCGGCGGCATAGCTGGAAGCAGCGGTCTCTAAGTCCTGGCAGAACAGCTCGGGCAGGCCAAAAGCGCGGGTCTTGAGCAGCTCGGGGCTCGTGTGCTCGGCGGCATACCATGCCTCAAAGACGGACGGGTCGCTCAGACGGTAATCGGCCGAAAGATCAAAGCAGGAAACGCCCGCGGCAAGCAGGGCGGGCACCTGCGCCATGGCCGCGGTATGCGGCACGGCCAAGAAGACGGCGTCGCAGGATTTAAGCTCGGGCGCGTCATGCGTGGTGAAAACCAGGTCGCTCACACCAGCAAAGCTCGGATACACCGCGGACAGCGGCTGGCCGGCATCGGCGTTGGACGTAATGGCAACAAGTTCAAACTCGGGATGGCCGAGCACGAGGCGAATGAGCTCGGCTCCGGCATATCCAGCCGCGCCGACGATTCCAACCTTCAAAGACATATCAGACTCCTTGTCTGCGATTTATGCACCGATGCGCATTTCGCAGCGGTCGTTATGAAGTGGGTTGAAACTTTAGCACCAAAAGATGCATTAACACGTAAATGGTTTACATATTCATGCATTGAAACATTCCCGACACATTCGCTCGAAGGAATTGACAAATGGAGCGGGCCCCGTATTGACCGGCGCTCCTAACGGCACCGGGCAATACGGGGCCCGCCCATGCGAAAACCAAGTTGTTAGGATGAGCCAGCCGGCTAGAGCTCGACCGGCACCCATTCGTCGTGATTGCAGATAAAAGCCTCGGGATCCTCGACGCTAAAGAAGACGAGCGTGGGGTCGTTAGGCCCCTCATAGTGCTCGCCCAGGTGCTCTAGATGCTTCCACCCGGCTTCGCGCATTTCGTCTAAAGCCCGGTCATCCAAGCCGGCACGCCCGCGCAAGATGAGCCAGCCATGGCCCGGCCACCAACTCGTGGCCTCAAAGCGCTGGTTTTGCAGCAGCTCTTGCCACACATCTTTGGTGCGCGCTGTTACAAACCACAGCTTGCCATCCTGGATCTGCGCAAACGAAAACGGACGCACATGAGGCTGTCCGTCAACGCTCGTCGCCAAATACCATGCCGGCACCGACGTCAGATACTCCAACACCGTATTCAATCCGTCCACGTTTCCTCCTGTACTAGTTAGTTTGGGAACCTGGTTTGTGCGAGCTAGAGCTCCAGGCGCTCCTCGCTGCCGTCGATATCACAGAAGCGGGCGGCGATATTTCGCACCGAGAAAAACGCAAGGCGACCGTCGTTGGCACTATCGTGTTGCTCGCCGATGCCCACCATGTGCTTAAAGCCGGCTTGGCGCACCCGGTCGCTCACGACCGCGTCGTCCTCGAGCGCGGCCTCGCCGGTCAGCACGATCCAACACTCCCCCGGTTTCCAACCCGAAACCTCAAACTTGGGGTTCGCGCTGAGCTCGGCCCACACGTCCTTATCGCGCGAGGTGCAAAACCACAGCTTGCCATCATCGACCATGGCAAACGAGAACGGCCTCACGCGCGGCTGATATCCGTCCGTCACGTCGATCGTGGCGAGATACCACGCCGGAATACGCCTAAGATACGAACAGGCGCGCTCGAGCTGCGCCGTGCGATCGTTGTCGGTCATAGGGACCCCTTTCCTGCGCTCGAATCGCGCCTAAACAAGTTGAAGATTGATGACGATGACGCAGATGAGCAGCAGCGTCGTCACCACCGCTGCCAGCGCATCCCCGCGGCCAAACGCAAGCGTATGCAGGCGTGTGCGGCCCTGCTCGCCGTGATAGCAGCGTGCATCCATGGCGGCAGACAACGTTTCGGCATGACGGAACACACCCGTGAACAGCGGAATCGCCACACTGCCGAGCATACGCACACCGCCGAGCAGGCCTCCCGTCACGCGCGCGCCGCGACTCGCCTGTGCATCGGCCGTCTGCTTCATCTCGGTGGCAAACTGCGGCATAAAGCGCAGCGCGATACCCATGATCATGCCGAGCTCGTGCGCAGGAAGTCCCACACGCGCAAACGGCGCGAGCAGGCGCTCAAAGCCCGCGGTGAGGTCGAGCGTCGGTGTGGTGAGCGTGATGGCACTCATACCAGCCATCATCAAGGTCAGACGGCACGCCATAAAGGCAGCGGAATGCAGCGAGCCCTCGCTTATCTGCAAAAAGCCGAGCTGCCACAGGATGCGCCCGCTCTGGTCGGAAAACAGGTTGAGCACCGCGACCACGATGACGATCGCCAGCAGCGGCGCCATCGATGACAGGACGCGACGAGCCGGCACCCGAGACACGGTATAGATCAGGACAACGAAGATTGCGACCGGGACCAGTCCGCGGAAGCTACTGACCGTGAGCGTCGTGATCAGAAACACAAAGCCCAAGAGCAACTTAGTTCGCGGGTCCAGGCGGTGGATTGCACTATCGCCGGAATAGTAGCTGCCAAACGAAAACGCCTCCATTAGCAGCCCTCCTCTCGCTCGACCGTCTTGGATTTAGCAATGTCCGCGACGTTAGAAGGACCGTCCGAGCGACCGATTAGCAGGTCCACCAACTCGTCTGTCAGCGACTCAACCGTATAGAGGCCGTCAAAGCGCAGCGGCACGCCTGCCTTCGCAAGCGCCAGCGCCATGCGCTGGGCAGCGGGAACACCCAAGCCGATTGACTTGAGCTCATCGGCTTGCGCAAACACCTGCACGGGGGCTCCCTCGGCAAACACCGCGCCTTCGTTCATTACGACGATGCGGTCACAGCAATTGGCCAGGTCATCCATACTATGCGAAACCATGACAACGGTCAGGCCATCGCGGTGAAGTCGACCGATGAGCCCTAGGAAATCCTTGCGCGCAGCCGGATCGAGCCCCGCCATGGGCTCATCGAGCACCAGGACCTCGGGCTCCATGGCGAGCACGCCGGCGAATGCCACGCGCCGTTGCTGACCGCCCGAAAGCTCAAAGGGGCTCTTGTCGCCGACCGTGGAAAGGTCGAGGCCCACGCGTGAGAGCGATGACTCGACACGACGGTCGACTTCATCTTGCGGCAAGCCAAGGTTATGCGGACCAAACGCCACGTCCTGCGCCACGGTTTCGGCAAACAGCTGACGCTCAGGATATTGAAACACCACGCCGACCTTGGCCTTAACCGCAGCGGCGTCTTTCTTGTTTGACAGATCGAGCTCCAGCGCGCGAACGGATCCCTCCTGGGGGCGAATCAAACCGTTGAGATGCTGGACCAGCGTCGACTTACCCGAACCGGTATGACCTGCCAAGCCCAGGAACTCGCCGCGACGCACCGTCAGCGATACATCGCGCAGCGCCCACGGGCTGCTGGGGTCGTTTCCCCAGAGAGCCTGTTTGCTCGATTTGCCCGCAGTGGCCGAGCGCTTATGCCAGCGGCGGCGCTCGCGCGGACTGAGCGAATAACTGTACGAAACATGGGATAGTTCGATGACGGGCTCCGACGCGTTGCCCTCGTTGTCTACCGGAACAGTGCCGTCAGCGATTTCCAACTGGGATACGAAAGACTGCCCCGCGATGCCTGCTCCACTTCGCTCGGCATAAGCCTGCACAATCTCAGCGACCATATCCACCTCGCGCACCTGCGCATGAACAGGCACGCCCTTCGCACGAAGCGCCATGCCCAAACGGCACGACTCTGGCATGTCAAGGTTGAGCTGAGCGAGTTCATTCGCCCGCGTCAGAATCTCCTCGGGCGTGCCCAGCATGGCAACTCGTCCCGTCTGAAACACGGCGACACGATCGGCCTCGGCGGCCTCCTCCATAAAGTGCGTAATCATCACGATAGTCATGCCGCGATCGTGAAGCGCATGACAGGCCTTCATAAGGCCCTTGCGTCCGCGCGGATCGAGCATCGAGGAGGCCTCGTCCAAGATAAGCACGCGCGGCTCCATGGCAAGTACGCCGGCAAGCGCCACGCGCTGCTTTTGTCCGCCCGAGAGCGCATGGGTCTCGTGGCGCTCAAAGCCCACCAGGCCCACGCCCTTCAGCGCCTCGCGTACGCGCTGCGCAATTTGCGCCGATGGCACGCCAAGGTTTTCGGGACCGAACGCAACGTCATCTTCGACAAGCGTTGCCACCAGCTGGTCGTCGGGATTCTGGAACACCATGCCCGCGGTCGAACGAATGTCGTAGACCAGCTCGGGGTCGGACGTATCCATGCCGTTGATACGTACCGTGCCCGCATCGGGCTGCAGCAGCGCATTCAGGTGCTTGGCAAACGTCGACTTGCCCGACCCATTGCCACCGAGGATGCAGAAAAACTCACCGTCCTCGATGTTCAGATCGACACCGTCGAGTGCTTTCGCAACGCCGTCGTAGCTAAATGAGATGCCCCGACACTCAATCATGCGCGGCCTTTGACCTGGCCCTTTTTAGGCGTGATGAGGTTGGAGACCGCCTTGTACACCGCAAGCGTCAATACCGAATTAAGCACGGTCTTGATAAGGTTGAACGGCAGCACGGCAGGAATCATGAGCGGGGCGATCACATCGACCGAGCCATACCAGAACCATACGCCAATGGTAAGGTTCGCGACCATGGACAGCACCGTAGCGACAATGACGCCGAGCACCAGACCAATCACGGCACCCTTGTAGGTGTGCATCTTTTGGTAGACGATCGCCGCAGGCAGAATATAGCCCAGCGTAGCGACCAGGTTCATAAGCGCGCCGACCCAGTCACCCGTAGTGAGTGCATGGATAACGATCGCCATGGCGGCAACAGCAGTACCGGCACCGGGGCCATACGCAAACCCGCACACCATCGCCGGCACCAGCGACGGGTCATACGTCAAAAACGGCGCCGAGGGAAGAATGGGTAGCTGTACATACATAAACAACGCGCTCAAGGCACACATCAACGCCATGGTAACGAGCTGTTTGGTGCTCCACCTATTCGTGTTCTCAAAATGGATATGCTGCGACTGTTCAGACATAAGATCACCTGCCTCTTTCATCCGGACTCTAACCGTTGGTACTGGGATCTCACCAGTTCAGCCGGCATGCGAACCAACACACGCACGGGTCGCGGACTCATCGGCTCGGCCGCAGACGCCTCGCCTGCGCCACGGCACCCCTTTGGCACCGCCCGATTTACCGCCAGTGGGGAATTTCACCCCGCCCTGAAACAGCACTTGCAAGTGTAGCACCAGTAGGCTTTCGCGCAAGTATGCCAAGGGTAATTTGTGGCGGGGGAAACGCTCTAGAAATGCGGCCGGGACAGAGCGGCGCGACAATAACGTACCCGCCCATCCCAAAGTGCTGCGTTTTTCGCGGCAAAGCCGCGAAACAGCAAAAGGGAAAAGCCACCGCAACAACCACGTTCCCCATCCATCCCAAAGTAGCGCGCCTTTCGCGCAAAGCGCGAAACAGCGAAGGGGACACGTATCCCTATCGACCACGTCCTTTTCCGCCCGCCGACCTCAAGGCCGTGAACGTAGGGGATCCGGGGCGGGACGGGGGCTTCTCTCCGGAACATTCCGCAGGACGCAAAGAGGCTCCGCAGCGCGAAGCGCGATGCGGAGCCTCTTTGCATGTCCGAGGACGTTCCGGAGAGAAGCCCCCGTCACGCCCCCGGATTCCCGGTGGGAGTTCTAGACCTTGTCGGCCTTAGTACATACCGCCGCCCTGCTGACCAGCGGTAGCAGCAGCGATAGCGTCCTCAAGCTGAGTGTTCTTGGGCACATCGGAGACGGTGGCCTCGGTGATGAGGATCAGGCTGGCGACGGAAGCAGCGTTCTGCAGGGTGACGCGGCTGACCTTGACGGGGTCGAGGACGCCCATCTCGATCATGTCGCCCCACTCGCCGTTGGCAGAGTTGAGACCCTGGCCGGCAGGCAGCTCGGCAACCTTGTCGACCACGACAGCGCCCTCAAAACCAGCGTTCTTGGCGATGGTAGCGACCGGAGCGGTCAGAGCCTTCTTGACGATGTCGACACCGATCTTCTCCTCGGGGTCGTCGAGCTCAACGGCGTCGAGCGCAGGAGCAGCGTCCATGAAGGCGACGCCGCCACCGGCGACAATGCCCTCCTCGACAGCAGCGCGGGTTGCCTGCAGGGCGTCCTCGACGCGGTGCTTGATCTCCTTGAGCTCGGACTCGGTAGCAGCGCCGACCTTGATGACGGCAACGCCACCGGAGAGCTTGGCCAGGCGCTCCTGGAGCTTCTCACGGTCGAAGTCAGAGGTGGTGTTCTCCATCTCGCCCTTAATCTGAGCGATACGGGCGTCGATGGCCTCCTTGGAGCCAGCGCCGCCGACGACGACGGTGTTGTCCTTAGAGATGGTGACGGACTTAGCGGTACCGAGCATATCGGCGGTGATGTCAGCGACCTTCACGCCCAACTCGTCCAGGGCAGCCTGGCCACCGGTGAGGACAGCGATGTCCTCGAGAATGCGCTTGCGGCGATCGCCGTAGCCCGGGGCCTTGACGGCGCAGACGTTGAGGGCGCCACGGATCTTGTTGAGGACCAGGGTCGGCAGAGCCTCGCCGTCGATGTCCTCAGCGATGATGAGCAGGCCGCGGCCAGCGCGCTGGACAGCCTCGAGAACGGGCATAATGTCCTGAACGCTGGAGATCTTCTGGTCGGTGATGAGGATGTACGGATCCTTCATCACGGCCTCCATGCGGTCGTTGTCCGTGACGAAGTAAGCGGAGACATAGCCCTTGTCGAACTGCATGCCCTCGACGGTGTCGATGGTGATATCGAACGTCTGGGAATCCTCGACGGTGATGACGCCGTCCTTGCCCACGACCTCCATAGCCTCGGCGATCTTCTCGCCGACCTCGGGGTCACCGGCGGAGATGGTACCGACGGAAGCGATCTGCTCCTTGGTCTCGACAGGCTTGGCCTGCTTCTTCATCTCGGCGACGGCGGCGTTTACAGCCTTGTCGATGCCGCGACGGATGGCCAGCGGGTTGGCACCGGCGGCGACGTTACGCAGACCGTCGTTGACGATAGCCTGAGCGAGCAGGGTTGCGGTGGTGGTGCCGTCACCCACGGTGTCGTTGGTCTTGGTGGCGACCTCCTTCACCAGCTGGGCGCCCATGTTCTCGATGTTGTCCTCGAGCTCAATCTCCTTGGCGACGGAAACGCCGTCGTTGGTGATGGTCGGAGCACCGAACGTGCGCTGCAGCGCAACGTAGCGACCCTTGGGGCCCATGGTGACGGTAACGGCATCGGCCAGAGTGTTGACGCCCTTGGCAAGCTTAGCGCGGGCATCGGTGTTGAACGTAATGTTCTTTGCCATGGTAGGTAATCCTCCAAAAGAAATGTGACTCGCGTCGCCGCTTCCGAGTCCTGTGCGGCGGGCGCGTTCAAAGACGAATCAGAGATTCTGACGAGACTAGGCCTCGACGACGGCGTAGATGTCGTCGGCGCGCATCAGCAGATACTTCTCGCCGTCGACCTTGACCTCGTTGCCACCGAACTTACCGTAGATGACAACGTCGCCAACCTTGACGTCCATGGGGATGCGCTCACCCTTGTCGTTGACCTTGCCGGCGCCAACGGCAACGATGGTGCCACGCTGCGGTTTCTCCTGAGCGTTGCTGGCGATATACAGACCAGAAGCGGTCTTCTGCTCGGCCTCGTCGGGCTTGACCAGAACACGATCTGCAAGCGGCTTCAAAGACGACATGCTTGTCTCCTCCTTTTTGGGCCGCGCGGTTATGCCACGCGAATTAACCCTTTTTGTTTGCGTACGCGTTGAATGGTACCCACGAATGGCGGGTTATACAACACGGAGTCAAAAAATCTTATTTTTTGGCACTTAGATTTTCTGAATGCCGGGGGATAACTTAGCGGTGGCCCCCGTGTGGTTCCGGAGGGGCGGGGCATAAGGTTTCCTGCTCGGGCAGTCCTGCTCGCACGAAGGCCACATTAAGTGGCCTTCGGCTCGTGCGGAACTCGCGATAAACCTTATGCCCCGCCCTCCGGAGCCACACGGGGGCCAGGTTAACTAATTCGGTCCCGGCATTCAGAAAAGTTAGTGCAGCAAAATGGCGATGCGGATAGCGACATGGGCATGGTTTTCGTTGCGCGCACGGGTCCCCTGGGGAGCACCGTGCATTTTTGGGAGTATTCAGCAGGCCAGGACGGCTGCATACGCGCCGGACATACCTTATTGGTCCCAAGGACGCCTTCAGCGGGCGGTTTTGATCGGTGGGCAGACCCCGTTGGGACAAATGGGCGTACTTCGCGCCGTACCGGAGCCCAAAATGACGTCAATCTCCGCAACGTTACTCAGCCGCAGCGGCACCGGCGGAACTTGCGGTGCTGAATACTCCGTTTTTTGCACGGCCCAGGCGGGGGTACATAAGGGCCAGAAAGTACATCCCAGTCTATTTATGCAATCTGCAATGGAAAGTATGCAAAACACCAAGAGACCGCATTGCTGATGTCCAAATTGGATGCGCGGGGCAGCAGCACCTCAACCCCGCGCCCAAATCCAACAGAGCGGGGACGCTCATGGCGGATCCCCACCGAAACGCAAACGCGGCTCGAGCACCGTCCCAAAACAAGCCGCACGAGCCGCCTTTAACGGTACGGTATGAGCATCAGCGCTCGTAGATTAAGTTACCTGCCAGGTAGGTGGCCTGAACCTTGGTAGCCTGGAGCTCTTGTGGATCGACAGTGAGCGGGTTTTGGTCCAGGGCTACCAGGTCGGCATACTTGCCGGGCTCCAAGCTGCCGAGGTTTCGTTCGTCGCCCGCTGCATAGGCGCTGCCCAGGGTGTAGTTGCGCAGGGCCGTTGCTGCATCGATGCGCTCGCTCGGCAACCAGCCGCCCTCGGGCCAGTGGCTGCGGGGGTCCTGGCGCGTGATAGCCGTGTAGAGCACATTCATGCTGGTAACAGGCGTAATAGGGCTGTCGGTACCGAAGGCTTGGCGAATGCCGCGCTGCTTATAGGTCGCAAACGGCCACATGATGCGGCTGCGTTCCAGGCCCAGATCGCGCTCGGGGCCGCCCGGGTCGAGTGTAATGTGACAGGGCTGGCTCGAGGCAACCACGTCGAGCTTGCGCAGGCGGTCGATGTCCTCGGGCAAGAGGTTCTCCAGATGCTCGAGCGTGTTATGACCGTGCTGGGGCAGGCCGTACAGGTCGGCCGCTTCCTCGAAGATATCCAGCGCGGCATGGATGGCGCCGTCGCCGATAACGTGGATGCGCACGGTATGGCCGCGCTCGGCTGCCGCCAGAACCAGCTTGCGCATGCGCTCGACGGGAACCGTCAGACGGCCCTGGTCGCCCGGGAAGCGCGAGTTGGTATAGGGATCAGTGAGATATGCGGTATGCTCGCTCGACACGCCGTCGAAGAACTGCTTAAAGCCCGGCGCCGAGAGCAGCGCGTTGTTCACGTAGCGGGTCTGTAGCTCTTCCAAGCGCGATTGGTCATCCAGCAGCGTGGGGAACAGATGGGCGCGGATGCCCAGCTTGCCGGCTGCCTGCAGTTTGTCGTAGACATCGTCGCGGATAAAGTCGCAGCCCGGCATGGGCATGAGCGACATATCGCATATCGAGGTGATGCCCTGCTCGGCCATCCGCCTCATTTGATCGGCGTAAGCGCTTGCGATGCGATCCTCGCCCAGCCACTCAAGGCAGCGCGGTAGCAGCTGCATGGCAGCCGCCTCGTGAGCAATGCCCGTGAGCTCGCCGTTTGCATCCTTGTCGTAGCTGCCGCCCGCTGGCGGCTCGCTGTCGCGTGTGACGCCGAGCGCCTCGAGTGCGCGGCTGTTGAGCCAAAGCGTATGCCCGTCGCCCGCATACATAACGCAGGGACGATCGGGGAATGCCGCATCGAGCGACGCCTTGGTAGGATGCTCGGGCGGGTCCCAACGGTAGTCGCGCCAGCCCTGCGTCACAACCCAAGCGTCATCGGGCAGGTCCTTGGAAAACTCGAGCGCGTGCTGCACCAGCGCAGCCTCGGACGTGCCCATATCCATGAGCATGTACGGCGAGGAACCGACCGAGGTATGGAAGAAATGCAGATGAGCGTCATGGAAACCGGGGCAGACAAACTGCTCGCCGTAGTCGATAACCGACGTGGCGGCGGGAACGGCGGCGATCACGTCATCGGGCGCACCGACTGCGACGATACGGTCGCCTGCGATGGCAATCGCCAGCTCGCGGGCGGTATCGATGCCGTCTTGCGCGGTAAAGACGTTCTTGGAGCGGATAATCCGATCGATATGTTGCATGGGCATCCCCATCTCTGGCAGGAAATTCAACACCCCCGAGTGTACTCCCCCGCCCTTGTAACAAAACCCCAAGCGGCAAACGGCAACTTTACCAGCCCTAGCGGCAGGTGGCATACTGGAGAGAGCCTGTACGATTTTGCGATCAACCCAGCAAGGAGCAAATCGACCATGACGAAGACCAAGGCACAGCAGATTATGGCGGCGACCGAGGCTCGCGCGGCTGACGACGTCACCGCAGCCATCAAAGATATCGCTACCGAGTTTGAACCCTATATCATCAAGCAGCGCCGGCACTTCCATAAGCACCCGGAGCTGAGCCTTGCCGAGGAGCGCACGACTTCTGACATCGCCAACCAGCTCGACGCCATGAATATCCCCTACGAGCGTCCGCTCAAGACCGGCTTGGTGGCAACGCTTCGCGGTACCGCGTCGGATGCCTATCGCGAGGACGGCACGCCACGCCGCCGCATCCTGCTGCGCGCCGACATCGACGCCCTGCCCGTCACCGAGCAGACCGGCGAGGAGTTCGCCAGCGTCAACGAGGGCTGCATGCACGCCTGCGGCCACGACTGCCATATCGCCATGATGCTCGGCACGCTGCAGATTCTGCGCCATATGACCGACGACATCCACGGCGAAGTCCGCATCGTCTTCCAGCCCAGCGAGGAAAACGGCCAGGGCGCCAAGCTCATGATCGGCACGGGTGTGCTCGACGGCGTCGATGGCGCCTACGCCGCGCACATCTGGAGTGAGGTCGACGCCGGCACCGTGAGCTGCGAGCCCGGACCGCGCATGGCCAATACCGACTGGTTCCGCATCGACGTCCGCGGCACCTCATGCCACGGCGCCATGCCCCAGCGCGGCCACGACGCCGTTATGGTTGCCGCCGAGATCGTCAACGCCCTGCAGACCATCGTTTCGCGCGAGATCAGCCCCTATGAGCCGGCTGTCATCACCGTCGGCGAGCTGCACGGCGGCACCGCGCGCAACGTTATCGCCGGCACGGCCTACCTCGCCGGCACGGTGCGCACCTACGGAGATTCGACCCACGAGGAAATGCCGGAGCTTATGCGCCGCATCGTGGAGCATACCGCGGCCGCCTTGGGCGCCGAGGCAGAGCTCACCGACTACACCATCGCCAACTACAAGGTCGAAAACGACGCCGCCTCGAGCGAGCGCTGCCGTCAGGCCGTAATCAAGTGCTTGGGCCCCACCGGTCAAGGCCATTACCGTGGCACGCTTTCGGGCGAGGATTTTTCGGAGTACCTGCGCCGCGTACCGGGCGTGCTCGCCTTTGTAGGTACGCGCAACCCCAAGATTGGCGCCACGTACGCCCAGCATTCCTGCTTTTACAAGATTGACGAGACCGTACTGGCAAAGGGCTCCATGGTGGCCGCCCAGTATGCTATAGACTTTTTGGCCGAGCCCACGCAAGAGGAGCTCGACGGCCCCGCGATTACCGCGGTCGCCGAAACCAACCCCGATCTGGCCGCCAAGTTGCGCTCTGCCAAGGCGACGACCGCCGAGGCTCGCGACGCCATCCATGATGCCCGAACGGCTCGCCATGCCGCGATCAAGGGCATCCACGACGCACGCGCTGCTGCACGCCGCGAGGAGAAGCACGACGAGTAGTCGTCACACCCATTCATAACAGCCTGGCTAAAGCAGAGCGGGGGCGGACGTATCGAAACGTCCGCCCCCGCTCATTCTTCAAGCGCTATTTCTACCATTTCTAGCCCGTCCCCAAATAGCAGGCGGCGTGGCTACTCGTCCTGAGGCTCCTCGTCGGAGCTTGGCTCGGACGCCGACTCAGGTGCAGGTGCCGGCTCAGGCTCAGGCTCAGATGCCGTCTCAGACTCGGGCGCGGGCTCGGGTGCAGGCGCGGGCTCGGGTGCAGGCGCGGGCGCGGGTGCGACATCCGGAGCACCGTAACCCGAAGGAGCGGTCTTCTTCTCGAAGGGCAACACAAAAGTCAGGACGTCGTCCTTATCCTCATCGGCCCATTCGCTTGCATAGCGTGCAACCCAATAGCCAACGGCACGGTGCTTGAGCATCTTGCCAAAGACCGTAAGAAATACGGTGACGAAAGCGACCAGCACCAAGAACAGCGCGAGCGTGACGCCACCGCCGGTAACAATTGCCTCAATACCCGTAGGACGATAGTAGTAGCTATACATACCGACAGAGGCAATGGCGCCAAAGACGACCGTCAAGATCCATGTGACAACGTTGGCGACCAGGCCCGTCAAAAACTCGGGAAGGAACGAAGCGCAGAACAGCTTGGTCTTGTTGTGCTTAAACGCCGCCCAGACCTTATCGAGCGAAAACGCGCTCTCGACGCGACCGGTCACCGCAAAGTGCATCACGGCGATGTCGGCGAACATCTTAAAGAAGACACCCAGAATCGCCGAGGCAATTAGCGCCAGGACAAGCAGGCCGAGCGAACCGAACAGCGCAGCCTCGAGCGCATAAGAGCCGTAATAAGAATACGAGCCCGCGGCGCCAATTACCACGCCCTCCACCAGCGAAAGCACTACACCGATAACGGGAATGGCAGCGATAACCTCGAGCACGACCGAAATAACGCTCGAAAAGACTCCGAGACCAAACGACGCGGAACGCATGAGTGGACGGTCCATGCCGTCATCGACCTTGAGCGAAAGATCACGGCCCCACTCGATGCCAAAGCCCGAACCGCACACGCTCGCAATGCAAGCTGCCAAAAAGCCGATGGCAGCCGCAATGCCACCAATAACGGGAATAAACAACACGAGCACCGACACAACGCAAATCAGCGCCGGCAAAAACGCGATTTGACATACACGCTGAAGCACGCCCGGAGTCTTGGTCATATCTTGGAACGCCTGAGCCACACAGCCCTTTGGCGCATTCGCCACGGGCGGTTGCGGAACAAACTGCTGGGGCTGGGGCTGTCCCTCGGGAGCGGGGCCAGCGGCACCGGCATTAGGAGCACCACACACGCCGCAGAACTTGTCGTTATCGCCCATGGGGGCGCCACACTGCGAGCAGAACATAAAATCATCCCTTCGTATCTTGAACGAATCACTTGGATCGCAAACGATGTCTTTAGCATCATTATTGCCCAATGTGGGGTCAAATACTCAAAGACGACCGATTTGCAAGGTACACGGCGCCAGCAGGCAGTTCGTTGAATACGTCTGTGCTAGTTCGTTCCGCGGAAACCCTTGCCGACGATCTCGGAGCTGTCGACAATCGTGATAAAGGCACCCGGATCGACCTCGCGCGCATAACGGCGCAGCTGCACGGCCTCGCGACGGCTCAGCACGCTCATAATCACCGTCACGCACTTGCCCGAGAAGGCACCGTAGCCGCGGCTGATGGTCGCCGTGCGGTTGAGATGCTTGACGATAAACTCCTCGACCTTAAGGGGCTCGGAACAAATGACCGTGCAGACTTTGCGCAGGTGAATGCTCTCAATGGCTTTGTCGACCACAAGCGTCTTGGCAAACAGGCCGAGCACGCAATACAGACCGACACGCGGGCCATACAAAAAGGCCGCGATGGTCACGATGCCGATATCGACCAGCAGCAGGGCACGGCCAATCTCGAGCGTCGTGCGGCGCTTGAGGATCATGGCAAGAATGTCCGTGCCACCCGTCGAGGCGCCGATGTCAAAGACAATAGCGCTGCCGAGCGCCGGCAAGATGACGGCAAAGCACAGGTCGAGCCACATATCGCCCGTCATCGAGACATCGGTCGGAATAAAGAGCTCAAACAGCGAAACATAGGCGGACAGCGCAAACGAGGCGAAGACACTCCACAGGATTGCCTTGCGCTCCAAAAAGATAAAGCCCAAAACGACGAGAACCGCGTTGATAATCCACATAAAGACGCCGACGGGCAGAGTCGGGAACAGCGTGGACAGAATGACCGACACGCCCGAGGTGCCGCCAAAAGCAAAGTGATTAGGGGTTTTAAACGCAACGATGGCAAAGGCCGTAAGAATCAGGCCCAGATTGAGCTCGGCAAAAAAGCGCGGGAAGCCCGGCTCCTGGCTGCGCTTTTGACCGGCACGCTCGCCGCGCTCGATATCGGTGCGATCAACCACGCGCTCCATCGGCACCACGGGAGGACGATGCACCTCCTCGGCAGCACGCGATGCCGCCTCTGCCGCAGCGGCCTCAATCGCCCATGCCTTGCTTTCTGTTTCGTGCTCGTCGGCCATTACGGCAACTCCTCGTTAACGATTTGGAAACAATGCGCCCATTAGGGTAACGCGGAACGCGACGATTGCAACCCCTAGTTAGACGAGCGGTATGCCTACATCGGGGGGCATACAAAAAACGGCCGGCCACGCTTTTGCTTGCGCGGTCGGCCGTTTAACGTTTTCGCAGATAAAACCTGCCAAAACAAACCTGTCCCTTTTTGGAAGGTTATTCGTGCTGGCTGGTGCGGTGCTCGTACTCCTCGGGGGTGATGACGTCCTCGATGCGCAGGTTGACGCCCGCCACCTCAAGGCCGGTCATCGCTGCCAGACGCTCGGTGACGCGCGCCTTGACATCGTCGAATATCGCGGGCGCATAGGCGCCGTACTCGATAATGACGGAGATGTTGACAACCACGCGATTATCGTCGGTGACCTCGACCGTCACGCCCTTGGTCAGATTCTCGGCACCAAACTGCTCCTGCACAAAGTGCATGAGGTTGCCCTTCATGCCAAGAACGTGCGGAACCTCGCGGGTGGCCATGGCAACGATCTTCTCGATCACACCGTTGGAATAGGTCAGCGAGTCCTCGGACTCGTCCGCTTCCTCGTCATCCTCATCCACATCGGACTCGGCCTCGACGAGCGCCTCATCCTCGAGCGTTACGTCCTCGGCCTCGGCGGTGACGGTCTCGTCTGCCTCGAGCTCGGTATCGGCCACATCGACCTTCGTATTAAAAGCCATGGTTCCTCCTTATGCCTGCCGCGGATGCGGCAGTCGAATACATATTAGCGGCCGCTAAACAGACGGCCGAAGAAGTTGACGATCCCGTTCTCGCCGTCGCGAATTTGGCCGATCACAGCGCCGATCAGCACGAAGAATGCAATGACGAGCGTGTCCCACAGGCCCAACGTGAGTACCAACACAGCGAGGATAAAGCCAGCGACGGCGCCGAGCGTGGTGTTGGGATGACGCACAGCATAGCTCCAGATGGCAGCACCCGTACCCTTGATGAGACCCATAGCCTCGTCAAAATCCGCGGCTGCCGCGTCTTGTAACTCGGTTGCCTCTGCTTTGGAATCAACAGGCTCGCTCGCCGGTGTGGCGCTCTGGTCAATCGTCAGGCGCGGCGTACGAGCGGTCTTATCTTGATTGGTATCACTCACCGGAAACCTCCACGGTCTGGACGGTAGTCTTGGACGGCAAAAAACGGACGCGCGTGGTCGTACCCGGCGTGCCGAGCATGGTGTCGCAAGCTTCCTCGATGCGCTGCTGCATCGCGGTAGCCAGAGATGCCACGTCCTTATCGTCAAGCGCGATAGCCTCGACCTTAAATCGGACGTGCGAATCGTCGGAGCCTTGGACGCGGGCCTCGACATGCTCGACCATCACGCGATCATCGCACTCCGCCGCGGCACGGGCGCACGAGGAAAGCGCTGCGAGCGTGACCTCGATATTGCGCTCCCCCGCCGGATGCACGCAGGACGGCTCGCGACGCGCGAACATCAGGCGGAAAAACCCGATAAGCACGCCAAGTGCCACAATGGCGGCGCACACCGTAACGACGACGCGAGGCATGGTGTCACGCAACAGCAGCATAAAGCGATACGTATACGGTCCCCAGAACTGGCAGACAAGCGTACCCAGCGCCACGATGGCGGCGGCAAGATACACGATCGCTAAGGCTCGTTTGAGTACGCGCACGCGTGCTCCCTTCAGGTTTCGATCCACAGAATGCAAAACGATTCGCATCATTATAAAAGAGCCGGGTCCGGTGCTGTACGCACGCGGATCCGGCTCATCTATTCCACGAGGCTTGCATGCTCGTTTCATTATGCCCAGATATGCACGGCTTAACCCGTGCAGGCGCTACTCCTCCTCGAGGGCAGCGATGACCTCGTCGGTCATATCCATGGTGCTGTAGACGTCCTGGACGTCGTCGAGCTCCTCGAGACGGTCGATGAGGCGCTGGACCTTCTTGGCGTCGGTACCGGAGACCTCCGTCGGGGTGGTCGGAACCATGGTGGTCTCGGAGCCCTTGACCTGGATGCCCTGCTCCTCGAGTGCCTTGGAAACAGCCATGACGTCGTTGGCAGCGGTCCAGACGATCCACTCCTCGCCGGCGTCCTCGTAGTCCTCGCCACCGGCCTCGGCGATCGCCATCATGAACTCATCCTCGTCACCGGCAGCACCGTTGGCGATCATGGTCTCCTTCTTGGCGTTCTCGTCCAGGACCTCCTTGGCAACAACGATCTGGCCCTTGCGCTCAAACTGGAAGGCGACGGAGCCGGAGGTGCCCAGGTTGCCACCAGCGTGGGAGAAGGCGGAACGGACATCGGCGGCGGTACGGTTGCGGTTATCGGTCAGGCAGTCAACGTAAACGGCAACGCCGGCGGGACCATAGCCCTCGTACACGATGTTCTCGTAGACAGCGGCGTCGGCACCCGAACCGAAGGCCTTGTCGATAGCGGACTTGATCTTGTCCTTGGGCATGGACTGAGCCTTGGCCTTGGCAACGGCAGCGGCGAGGCTGGCGTTATTCTCGGGCAGCGGGTCGCCGCCGAGACGGGCAGCAACGGTGATGTTGCGGCTCAGCTTGGAGAAGAGGGCGGAACGCTTGGCGTCCTGCGCGCCCTTACGATGCTTGGTTGTGGCCCACTTAGAGTGTCCGGACATACGTGTCTCCTATCGGTTTCGACCTAAAGCCCAGCGCAGATGCTCGGGCAATATAAACAAACGTCGTTATGATATACCTACTGGCCTGCGAGATAAACCCCAAAATGAAGGCGTCGTGATGATACAGCCCCTTGGTGCAAAGTAACCTGTCCCCTTTGCACCAAATTAGGACCAGAGGAGATCGCTGCGGGTGATGGTGGCGCCGATGGCAAAGGGCATGCAGGCGATGACCGGATACAGGTAGCGCATGTAGGTTGAGCCGTTGCAAGGACCGATCAGGCACACGGCGAGCACGCCCAAAAGCGGCACCCAAATGGCCAGCCCGCGCCACGAATGACGACGTAGCAGATAGACCACCACGGCGATCATGATCCACACATAGGTGGCCGAGCTCATGGTGAGCGAGATAAACGGTATGCGTTGTACTGCCACACGATACAGGTTGATCAGGTGATCGCACCAGCGCACAACCTTGCTATCGACCGGATGGAAGTCAAAGTACTTGAGGTTATCGGGCTTCGCCATGATCTCGGCACTGCGCGCCGTGCTGTAGACCCATGCGTCGCGAGCGCTCGGATAAAAATACCCATAGTAGTTATTGATGAGCGCCGAGATATAGCACCCGGGGTCCTTTTTGAACATCTGGGCCCACACCTCAAAATAGGCCTTGATGTCCTCCTGCGAGGCGTACTCGTTAAAGCAATTTTTGACGGCGTCCGACTTATCCGGGTTGTAACGGCGGCCCAGATTCTCGTACTTGAGCACACGGTCGATCACGGCACGCTCTTCGTCGGTCACCAAGCCGTCGCAAGGAGCCTCCACGATGGTGCCGTCCTCCTTAACCGTGGGGTTGACGCCCGAGTTGAGGCCGTCGTGCTTTTGGACGAAACGAGCCGTCTGCTGGAACGGAATCGAGAGGATTTCGCGCTTGGAACCAGGCGTGATGTCGTGCTCCGGCATAAAGACCTTGGTGAAGTACATATTAGAGGCAAGGCAGAGTGCAAGTACCGCAAGAACTCCCACCCAGCGGAAACGCGGGATGGCGCCCGAAGGCGCAGCACCAGCCTGCTTGGCTGCACGACGAGCCACATGCGCATCCCATGCGCAAAACGCCGCCGCGATTACGCATGCCGCCAGGGGAAACACCAGGCCGCCGTTGCGCAGAAACGTGGAACCCATGGCGCCCAGAGCGAGCAGCAGCCAATCATGGCGCGCAAAGAGCACGGGCCTCTGTTCGCCCGCACGCTCGGCATTGGCATCGCGACGGGGCAGGCCGCAGGCCACGAGCTTCACGGTCTGCACCAACAGCACCAAAAACGCGTCGGCAAACAGCACATCTTTGGTAAGCAGGGCCGCGTAGTTGGAGAACATGGGCATAAACACAAAGAACAGCAGGATCACGCCACGGACCGGTAGGCTCACGCCCAGTTTGCGCAGCGACGAGATGGAATAGGCCATGCAGACGGCCGTAATGACGAACTGAGCGCAGGTGTAGATGGCAAGACCTGCGTTGGCGCTGTTAAACAGTGAAAGCCCCAACTGGACGCACGAACCGATGATAGCCGTATGCACCACGGGGTGATGTCCGTTGAGCAACACACTGGGATTGAGCAGACGCAGGTAGTCACTCGTGCCGTTGGGGTAGTTGAACCACTGGCGAATCTGCGCACCCGTATCTCCCATAAAAAGGCCGGGCAGCGAAGCGATGAGCGTGGGCGCCCAGGCGACCATAAGCACCAGGAAGGGCCCGGCAAAGGGATGGACCGAGAGCACGGCGTGAGCCACACGCCATACGCGGCCAAATTGAGCTTCGGAAAACGGAATACGCCGAGAGCTCAGCCAATCTAGACACTCAAAGGTAAGGTAGAAGGCAACGACCGCCAAGAGCATCCAGCCCACACCGCCTATCCAGGCGCAGATGATGCGGGCCTTGTCGCCGAGCACGATCTCGGCCGAATCGGTGAGGTCGTAGCTGCGGCCAAACACCATGCAGACGGCAAAGAACAGCGACGGAAGGATCACCGAGGGACGCCAAGCGTCGCCGCGGCCAAAGAATACGTAGCGAAACGGCAGCGTGAGCAGGCAGGCAAGCGCAAGCAGCATGACCGCGTCGGTATGACCGGCAAACGAGAGGAGCACCTCGTAGCACACGTACAGCATGCCCGAGGCTTTGGGGTCAATCGCCAAGACTGCGTTGCTCGACACCGGGGCGGGATCGATGGAAAACGCCGTGGTCGCCAACAGCGCGAGCAAAAATGCGATGAGCGTCTGCTTGGCGGGGTAGCGCTTAAACCAGACGATGCGGGCGGCGTCGCGCGCAGCCGTTGTGGAGAGGTCGGAATCCTTCACAGTCCGAAAGCCTTTCTAGAAACCTATCAAACTCGGCAAGACCACCACAAAGGTGCCTGTCCCCTTTGTGGTGGTCTTGGTTAGGCGTCCAGGTAGACGCGCTGGGGCTGGTTGCGGCGACGGGCGAAGATGATAAGCGCCAGGCCGGCGATCACGAGCGGCAAACTCAGCAGCTGGCCCATGGTGATGACGCCTCCCAGCAGATAGCCCAGCTGGGCATCGGGCACGCGCACGAACTCAACGAGAAAGCGGACGATGCCGTACCCCATCACGAACACGCCCATAAACGTACCCTGGGGCAGCAGCGGCTTTTTGCGGCTGAGTACCTGCAAAATGCAGAAGAGCACGATGCCCTCTAGGAATGCCTCATAGAGCTGGGAAGGATGACGCGGCATATCGCCCGCGGTGCCGCCAAAGACCACGCCCCAGGGCAGATCGGTCGGCTTACCCCACAGCTCACCGTTCACGAAGTTGGCACAACGGCCCAGGCACAGGGCCAGCGGGGCACCGATCGCGGCAAGGTCGGCGATGGTCCAGGCGTTGAGCTTATACATGCGGCACACGATGATGCCGCCCAAGATGCCGCCGACCAGGCCGCCGTGGAAGCTCATGCCGCCCTCGTTGGTGGCAAAGATTTCGAGCGGGTGGGTCCAATAGTAGCCATCGCCGTAAAAGACGACGTAAAACAGGCGCGCGCCGATGATGAGGCCAAAGACCGCGCCGACCACGACGCTCGTCAGGTCATCAATCGTAATGTCGAAGCCCCAACGACGCTGCGTGCGGTACATAACGACCGCCGTGAGCAGAGCGCCGACCACGTAGGCCAGACCGTACCAGTAGATGGTGATGGGGCCCGCCGAGATCGCGACGGGATCAAGCATATGGTAGAGGTCGTTGAGCATATCGATCCCCCTGCTCCCTACATACAAATGCGGCCGCGGGCCTTACGCTCGCAGCCGCATATTTGGGCGTAACGTCTATGCGAAGCGTACCGTCCGCAGCTTTCGCATCTTAGAACGGCGCATACTCGTCGTACAGGTCCTCGGCCTCGCCGGAAGCATTGACCTGCTCAACGCGGGTAACGCCGGGCACATGCTCCTTCAGGATGCGCTCGATGCCCATGGAAAGGGTTAGCGAGCTCATGGGGCAGCCGGCGCAGGCGCCCTGCAGCTCCAGCTTGACAACGCCCTCGTCGTCGACGCCCACATACTCCATATCGCCGCCATCGGCCTGCAGGTTGGGGCGGATCTCTTCAAGAACCTTCTTAAGCAGCTCTTCGTTAACAGCCACAGGGGCTCCTTTCTCACAATAACGCGGGCACGCCCGCAGACAGAAGCTATGTTACTACAGCCATGTACCCGCTCACGAGCCGTCCATGCGTGCGGACACGACTTTCACGAGCAGTCAATTTAGGACGGGCCTCTTTTGGCTGCTTTGCCGCCAGCTGGCGTTGGCACGCGCTATTGCTGAGCCTGTCCCCCGGTACCAATCTGGACATCGACGATGACCTGGCGGTAGCTGATACCGCAGGAGTCGAGAATGCGGCGGCTGATACGGCCGTCGTCGGTATCGGCATACTTGTTGTCCAGGTAGACAACCTCGCCTACACCTACCTGCGCCAGGATCTTGGCGCAATCGTGGCACGGGAATAGCGTGACGTAGACTGTGGAACCCTCGAGGTCTTTGAGCGAGCCGCGGTAGTTAAGCACGGCGTTTGCCTCGGCATGCACCACGTAGTTGTGCTTGTCCTGCAACGGGTCATCGCTCGTTCCCCACGGGAAAAAGTCATCGTTGAGCGCCGAGGGTGTGCCGTTGTAACCCACCGAAAGGATGCGGTGGTTGGTGCTGGCGATACACGCTCCCACCTGCGTGTTGGGGTCCTTGCTGCGGCGCTGCGCGGCGATGGCCACGCTCATAAAGAACTCATCCCAGCTAATAACGTCGCGGCGCTTGCCCGACGCAGTTTGATGAAGATCGTCCGACATGGCAGACACCTCCGAAATCGCAATAGTTTGACCCATTGTAGCAGGTGAAAGGTGGAGACGTTTTTGTCCCACCGCCCCATCGCTACGCGCGACGGGGCTTTTGATTGATGTGGTAGAGCTCGGCCAGGCCGCGAAGCGTCAGCGCGTCGTCGACCGTCAGGCTATGGCCGACCAGCGCCGCAAGTGCCTCGGCATCGTCGCCGGTAATGACGATGGGCACGTCGCCCTCCCCCGCGGCCTTGGTCGCGCGCATCTCGGCGAGCACCATGTCGAGCATGCCGTCGATGCGTGCCACCTCACCCAAAACCACGCCCGAGCGCATGGCTTCACGCGTGTTGCGGCCGATGACGTGCGTTGGCGCCGAGGGCTCAACCTGAGGCAGGCGCGCCGCAGCGGCCGAGAGCGAACGGGCGCCGAGCGTCAGCCCCGGCGCGATAACGCCGCCGACAAAGGTGCCGTGCGCGTCGATCACCTCGATATTGGTCGTGGTGCCCAGGTCGATCACGATGCACGGCGAGCCGTAGACGGCGCGGGCCGCCACGGCATCGGCGATGCGGTCGGGACCGATCTCGGCCGGGTCATCGTAGTGCACGGGCATGCCGGTCTTGAGGCCCGGCCCCACCGTGAGCACGCGCCCCGTGCAGGTGCGGGAAAGTGCCGCCTTCCACGGGCGCTCGAGTGCCGGGACCACGCAGCTCAGCACAGCGGCCGCGGGCACAAGCGCGCCCGGCATGCCCGCATCGGCCGCCAGTGCGGCCATGACCTGCACGAGACGCATGCGCGCCTCGTCTGCTGTGATGCTCGACGGCGTGGTGATCTCGCACGTCGCAAGCGGACATTCCTGCGCCGCGGCCGAATCCTCGGCAAACAGGCCAAAGCGAATGAACGTGTTGCCCACGTCGACCGTCAATATATATGCGCACCCATTAAACATCGTCGGCGCTCCTTTCGTCTGCCCAGCAGTATATCCCGATGATTTTTCTGGGACGGGGATTAAAAAATCATTGTGTACCTAATGATTTTTTAATCCCCGTCCCAGAAAAATCATCCTTCGGCTTCGCTCGGGGTAGCTAAAAAAGCCCCATCCCAAAATGACTGCCTTGCGGCTATACTGGTGCGCGGTCGCGCGCGAGCTCACGCGGCGGCCCTTGGTAACCCGACTTCCCGCGCCGTATCCGTAGCGGCGCTTGCGGGGGAAGCGGATATACGCAAAGGAGTTCTATATGAGCAATCCCTCGAACCGCGCCTCGATGCGCGGTCAACTCACGCTGCGCGGCGTCGTCATCGGCGTCCTTGGCTGCGTGATCATCACGGCAAGCTCGGCCTACACCGCCCTCAAGATGGGTGCACTCCCCTGGCCGATCATTTTCGCTGCCGTCATCTCGCTGTTCTTCCTGAAGCTCATGGGCAACGCCAGCCTCAACGAGGCCAACGTCACCCACACCATCATGTCCGCGGGCGCCATGGTCGCCGGCGGTCTGGCGTTTACCATCCCGGGCGCCTGGATGCTGGGCTATGCCGATCAGATCAGCTGGCTCGACATGTTTATCGTGGCACTCGCCGGCACTATCCTGGGCCTGCTGGCCACGGCACTCATCCACCGTCACTTTATCGTGGACGCCGCGCTGGAGTTCCCCACCGGCAACGCCGCAGCTCAGACCCTGCGTGCTACCGAGGCCGGCGGCAAGACCGGCAAGCAGCTCTTTGGCTCCATGGCCATCGCCGGCATCTACAGCGTGCTTCGCGACGCTCTGGGCGTGGTGCCCAGCATGCTGTGCACGCTCAATATCCCCGGCGTGACCTTTGCCATCTACAACTCGCCCATGTTGCTGTCCATCGGCTTTTTGGTGGGCTTCGCCCCCGTCGCGTTCTGGTTTGCCGGCGCGCTGCTGGGCAACTTTGGCATCATCGTTGGCGGCACCGCTGCCGGCCTGTTCGATATTGTGACCGCCCAGGGCATCGTCAAGTCCCTCGGTATGGGCCTTATGATGGGCTTTGGCGTCGCCGTCGTCCTTAAAGACATTCTGCCGCAGGTCGCCGGCATCGCCCGCGGCCTTGCCGCCGACGGCTCCAGCGATACCGACGAGCAGTCGCTCATCTCGGGCTCGCTTAAGCTCGACGCCGGCATCATCGGCCTGGGCACCGCCGCCATCGCCGTGATTGTCGCTATCGCGCTCGACCTCGGCCCCGTTCCGGCCGTCATCGTCACGCTGTTCACCTTTGTCACCACCATCATGAGCGCGCAGAGCTGCGGCCAGACGGGCATCGACCCCATGGAGATCTTCGGCCTCATCGTCATGCTCATCGTTGCCGCCTTCGCGCAGCTCGCGCAGGTCAAGCTGTTCTTTATTGCCGGCATCGTGGCCGTGGCGTGCGGCCTTGCAGGCGACGTCATGAACGACTTTAAGGCCGGCGCCGTGCTGGGCACCAACCCGCGTGCGCAGTGGATCGGCCAGGCCATCGGCGGCATCGTGGGCGCCCTGGTCGCTGCCGCTGTCATGGTCGCGCTCGTCACTGCCTATGGTCCGGACGCCTTCGGCCCCGACAAGAGCTTTGTGGCCGCGCAGGCAAGCGTGGTCGCCACCATGGTCTCGGGCATCCCGAGCGTGCCGTGGTTCGCGGGCGGCTTTATCGCCGGCATCGTCATGTACTGGCTCGGCATTCCGGCCATGATGATCGGCCTGGGCGTGTACCTGCCGTTCTACATGTCGCTCACGGCCTTCTTGGGCTCCTGCGTCAAGCTCGCCTACGACAAATGGGCCGCACGCCGCGACGCCGCCGCCGGTCTTTCGGACGAGGAGAAGGCCGCCAAGGATGCCGCCTTCCAGGAGCAGGGCCTGGTCGTTGCCAGTGGCCTGCTGGGCGGCGAGTCCATCGTCGGCGTTATCCTGGCGTTTGTCTCCGTGGGTCTGAGCCTGCTGGGCTAAACCCAACAACAACGTACCAGCGCAGAGCGCGGGGTCGGAGACCATCCGGCCCCGCGCTCTTTCTGTATCTGCCGAAACCCTCGGCAGTACTCGTATGTGGCGTGTCTTCCTTTGCCTGCTCGCCTAAGTTCCATGTCAAGATGACCGCCCCGCCCGTCACGGTGTAGAGTACATGCTGCGAACACATCCGCGTTCCTGCGGCAATACGAGGTGAACATGGAACTCGATAAACAACAGATCAAGCGGCTGCGCGAGCGTCATCATCGTCGTCACGGTATACGCCCTGCACATAGTGAGGCCATGGAGAATGCCACCCGTTTCCTTAAGCAGGCGTTCAACATTCGCGAGGGTCGCGCGCCCTATCACGTGATTCGCAAGCGCTTTGTAAACGGGGCGCGCCTGACTGGCTCGCACTTATGCATCCTGATCATTGCCATGTTGATCGCGAGTATCGGTCTCGATATCGACTCGGATATCGCCATTGTAGGCGCCATGCTCATCTGCCCGCTTATGGGCTCGGTCCTTGCCATGGCATACGGCATCGCCACGCTCGACCGCGAGATTACCGTCGAGGCCGTCGCCGGCCTCGCGCTGCAGATGGTCTTTTGCCTGGTCACGTCCACGTTGTACTTTAAGCTCTCGCCCCTCGGCGCTACCACGGCCGCCATCATCGACAACTCGACGCCCACCGTGTGGGACCTTGCCGTCGCGCTCGCGGGCGGCTTTGCGGGTGGCCTGGGCAACTCGCGCGACCAGGAACCCGCCACGCTCATCGCCGGCGTGGCCGTGGCGACCGCGCTCATGCCGCCCCTGTGCGCGGCTGGTTACGGCATCGCCATCGCAAGCGGGTCGCTGTTTCTCTCGGCGCTCTACGAATTTGGCATCAACGTGGTCTTTATCGCACTGGCGGCCGAAGCCGTACTGCTTATCTTGCGCGTGCCACTCAAGCGCGACCTCAACGGCGACGGTATTGTGACTGCTGAAGAAAACGCCGAGGTCGACGAGCTATCACACAAGGTGCGCCGCCGTATCATCGTGGGCACGGTGATCTTTGCCATCCCCTGCATCGTCATGACGGCGGGCTCCATTGGCTCGGCGCAGGCCGGCGTGCAGGACGGCTACGGCGTCACCGAGACCACGCGCGAGCTTGCGGCGGTGCTACCGGGCTTTAAGGACTACACCGTCGCCGTCGAGACCTCGGCCACCGAAGGCGACGAGGAGGGCATCGTCGAGCGCGAGATTGTCGCCCATGTGACGACAAGCGAGGCGCTCGGGGCGCACGACCGCCACGTCGCTCGCAAGCTCATCGACCTCAATGTGCCCGAACTCGATCGCGTGGAATTTGACGTAAAGTGATGCCGGCGCGGGATGAATGCTCGCACGGACGCAAGCTACGACGAGGCGCAGACGCGATACGGACACGAGCAAATAGCGGGGTTCAATTCACACCCGCGCCCCGCTCGCCGTTTTATTGCCGTGAATCAACTGGCCGGATCGACATCGCCCGACTCCACCGTAAACGCAGGTTTGGTGCTCACCAGATAAAATCGGGTCACTTTGCTATTTCTAAATAGATAGAGCTGGCCCCGCTCGCGTCGGCGCGACATATACGCCACGTGGACCGTACCGAATTCTTCGCCGTTTTCCCTCTTTAACACCAGGATATTGGGGTCGTCCATACGCTTAAACTGCCCGTCTGCGCAGATTCCGTCTTGGTCGACCAGCTGCCATCGACAGTTGTCCTCCTCAAGAAAAGCCAGGGTTTCCCGACTCGTTTTGTCATCCCGATAGTAACCATCAATGGCAAACCCTTCGGAAGCGCATTCCTGCATATAGGACGTTTCTCGGCTTATAGCAAACAGCCCTGTAGCGCCCAGGAGCACAGCCAGGCAGACCACTGCAAGGGTTATCGAAGTAGCACGGCGACCCATGTTAGCCCAACCGATAGTTGTTTAACGGAGCGCGAAACATACCTGAAACCTCCGATATCAGGGGGAACGTCGCCAGCAGGCTGACGACAACTATATGTTTCTGACATCAAACCATATGGCTGCCACTCGCGGAGGGGGCATCGGCGAACGGCGTGTTTTCATACTCCATTGGTCAAACCTAAGCGCGGCCCTACAGGTCGTACTTGTACACGCGGTAGATGTACTTTTCGGCCTCCATCTCGTAGGTGGTGATGGCCAGGCCGTAGCGGTCGTACTCGGTAAAGGTCTTGGCCTGGCCCGATGCCACGAGCATGCTATTTGAATCGCCAACGCGCTGCGCACTGCTCACATAGCCCGAAAACGGCACGGCGATCTGGTCCTCAAGTTCGTAGGTGCGCGCCGTCTCGTCCACTGTAAAGATGCGCCCAAACGAATGCGTGCCGCGGCTGTAGTCGGTCACCACCGCGGAGCCCAGCTGGCCCCAGTCGAACTTGGGATAGCTTTCGGCCGCACCAAAGTTGTTGTCGTATAGCAGCACCTGATAGCGACCGGTCGTTGCCGTGTCAGAACTCGGCAGATACGTCACGCTGTGCTGGCCCGCGTTGAGCGAAAAATCGCCCTGGGCCTGCAGCAACTTGTCCTCAAAGCCCGAGCCGGCCCATTGCCACTCCTTTCTATTTCTGGGTCCATCTTCTCACTGCTGGCGACCAAAAATGATCCGTTTTCCTCCGTCCCCGAGGGATCATTGTTAGTACTTGAAGAAGCCCTCGCCCGAACTTTCGCCCAGCTTACCTTCGTCGAGCATTTTCTTGAGGACGGATGCCATGGCCTTAAAGTTGTAGGGCATCATCATCTTCTTGAGCAGCGGGCTCACCAGGCCCGGGACCTTCTGATACTGCATGACGATGTTGTAGGCCGTCTGGATACCCACCGTGTCGAACACGCGGAACGGGCCCTTAGGCGCGCCGGTGCCGCGCGTCCATGCGAGGTCGATGCTCTTGGGGTCGCTGACGCCCGAGACGTACAGGTCCAGGCCCGAAAGCAGCCACGGCACCAACATGGAGTTGAGCAGGTAGCCGTTCTTTTCCTTGTTGACGGGAAGCGCCAGCATGCGGATGTCGTTGGCGAAGTCGACGAGCTCGTCGAAGTAGCGCTTGTCGGTCTGGTCCTGGGCCATGACCTCGGTCATGTTGTTCTTCCAGATGGAGTTGGCAAAGTGCAGCGACAGGTACTTCTCGGGGCGGCCGGTGTACTTGGCAAAGGTGCTCGGCAGCAGCGTGGAGGAGTTGGTGACGATGACGGTCTTTTGCGGGAGAACCGGAGCAAGCTTCTTGTAGAAGTCGATCTTTGCCTGGGTGTCCTCGGCCATAGATTCGATAACCAGGTCGGCGTCGGCCACTGCCTTGGCGAGATCGAGCTCCAGCTTGAGTGTGGAGTAGGCACGCTCGACGGCGGCGAGCGCCGTCTCCTTGTCGAAAGGCTGGTCGCTATCGGCGATACCGGCGCACCACTCGCCCGTACCGTCCACCATGCTCTCGATAGCAGCGATGTACTCCTCGCGCACATGATCGATCTTGGGCTGGGTGCGGCCGATGCTGCCCTCGCTGCGCAGCCAGATCGTCACATCAAAGCCGCAGTAGGCAGTCTGAAAGGCAATCTGGCTTCCCAATACGCCGCCACCGGCAACACAAACGGTCTTGTAGCTCATAAGGACGGTCCTCTCTTACGTAATTCCATAGATGTGTATTTATTCAACCGTAAGAGGGCTGCACGTCGGGCATGGGTTCTATAAACGGACGGTAATTTGCGGCAAACGGCTACATATGTTCATTATCTCAGGGTTCCGAGGGCGATTTTTTGTGCCACCGAGACGTCGTTTGCGGAAGTATGCGGCAAATTCCGGAGCCCTTGAGCACACCCCGGTTTTCCGCCAATAAAACCGCAGGTACAGGGCTTGGACATATCCGGTGTGCTCGGCCTATTCAGATTTTGCCGCATACTTCCGAAATCTAAGTTCGCAAAGGGTGATAGTCGGGGCGTTTACGCAACATATGTCCAGCAAAAACGGGTGATAGCCGGTACGGCCACCACCCGTTTGTCTCATATCCAGCCCATAGCAGACCGTCTACTTCTTAATGCCGCGCCCCAGACGCTTGGCGACCGACGCCACGGCGTCCTCGCTGGCCGGTCCGCAGCTCACGCAGCCGTCATGGGCACGCATCTGGCCGGTGACCTCGTCCATCGCGAGCGGTGCCACCTTCTCGAGCTTAAAGCCCTTGCCGGCGCGCATGTTTTCCTTGGCCACGCTGATCATAAGCTTAATACGGTTGAGCTGGTTGACCTCGGAAGCGCCGGGGTCGTAGTCCACAGCGACGATGTTGCTCTCGGGGTGCTGACGGCGCAGTTCCTTGATCACGGCCTTACCCACCACGTGATTGGGCAGGCACGCGAAGGGCTGCGTGCAGATGATATTGGGTGCGCCATGGTCAATCAGGTCGAGCATCTCGGCCGTGAGCAGCCAGCCCTCGCCCATGTTGTTGCACACCGAAAGCACCGTGCGGGCCTTGTCGGCCATGGTGCCGATGCGCTCAGGCGCCTCAAAGCGGCGGGACTTTTCGAGCATCTCCTCCACCGGCGTGCGCATCCAGTCCACGAGCTTGATGAGCGCCTGCATACCCGCGCGCGTGGTAGCAGAGCTTCCCAGCTCGTCCTTCTGCAGCTCGGCGTTACTCATGGAGTACAGGAAGAAGTCGAGCAGGCCCGGCACCACAGCCTCGCAACCCTCGCGCTCAATGACATCGACCACGTGGTTGTTGGCCGTAGGGTGGAACTTGACCAAGATCTCGCCGACCACGCCCACACGCGGCTTGGCGCCCTCGCCCACAAGTGGCATGGTGTCGAACGCACAGATGGCCTCGCGGCACAGCTTGGTGTAGTTGTGGCGGTTGAACTTGGGCGCCAGCTTGCGGGCGCGCGCCATGTACTCCTCGTAGAGCGCATTGGCGGCACCGGGCGTGGCCTCGTACGGGCGGCAACGATAGAGCATCTGCATCATCACGTCGCCAAAGAGCACCGCGTAGACTGCCTGCTTAAGCAGCGCCGGCGTAATCTTAAAGCCGGGGTTGTCCTCGCCGAGCGCCACGGCCGAAAGCGAGATCACCGGAATCTCGGGGTGACCGCTCTCGCGCAGGGCCTTGCGGATGAGCGCGATGTAGTTGGTGGCACGGCAGCCGCCGCCGGTCTGGCTGATAACCACGGCCGTCTTGGACAGGTCGTACCGACCGCTCTCGATGGCCTCCATAATCTGGCCCGTTACCAGGATCGACGGATAGCAAATGTCATTGTTCACATAGCGCAGACCGGCCTCGACGGCATCGTGATCGGTCGAGGGCAGCAGCTCCAAGTTGTAGCCGGCACCGCGGAACACCTCTTTGACCAGGTCAAAGTGGATCGGTGCCATCTGCGGGCACAGGATGGTGTAGCCCTCCTCGCGCATCTGCTCGGTAAAGGGCACCTTGGGCCACGCGGTCGAAGCACTCTCGCGCTGCGCCTCGAACGTGTACTTGCGACTCGCGAACGCGGGGGCGTCCGTGGAGGGAGCCACCGGCGCGGCATCACCCTGCTCGTAGGCCTCGCCCGCAGCCGTGGCCTCGGCCAAGCGCTCGGCCTCCTGGTCCTTGAGCGCCGCCATGAGCGAGCGGATGCGAATGCGCGCGGCACCCAGGTTGGATACCTCGTCGATCTTGAGCACGGTGTAGATCTTGCCGCTGGCCTCTAGGATTTCCTGTACCTGATCGGTGGTCAGGGCATCCAGGCCGCAGCCGAAGGAGTTGAGCTGGATCAGGTCCAGGTCGTTGCGCATCGTCACAAAACGGGCGACGGCGTACAGGCGGCTGTGGTACATCCACTGGTCGACGACGCGAATCGGACGCTCGGGCTTTACCAGGTGCGCGAGCGAATCCTCGGTAAAGACCGCAAAGCCAAAGCTCGAGATAAGTTCGGGTAGGGCATGGTTGATCTCGGGGTCGTTATGGTAGGGGCGGCCGGCGAGTACGATGCCGTGACCGCCGTGGTCCTCGACCCACTTAAGAGCCTCCTCGCCCATGGTCTGGATGTCCTCGTGGAAACGCGCATCGGCCTCAAAGGCAGCGTTGACGGCGGCATCGACCTCGGAGCGCGTAATCTTGGGACCGCGCACGCGACCGCGACCGGCCTCAGCATCGGCCACTCGGTCGACGGCGAGCACCTGGTACAGACGGCGCTTGAGCTCGGTCTTGTCGTGATAGGGTACAAACGGATACAGGAACTCGATGTTCTGCTCGCGAATCTCGTCGATATTAAGCGCCAGCGCCGTGGGGTAGCTCATGACGATGGGGCAGTTGTAACAGTTACCGGCGGTCGGGTCCTCCTTGCGCTCCCAGCGCACGCACGGCATCCAGATAAAGTCGACATCGCGGTCGATGAGGTTCATCACGTGGCCGTGGCTCATCTTTGCCGGGTAGCACACGCTCTCGGACGGCATGGACTCGATGCCCGCCTGGTAAGTCTTTTTGCTCGACTGGTCGGACAGCTGCACGCTAAAGCCCAGGCGCGTAAAGAACGCGTGCCAGAAGGGGTAGTTCTCGTACATGTTGAGTGCACGCGGGATGCCCACGGTGCCACGCGGGGCCTCGTCGGGACTCAGGACCTCGCGGTTAAAGAGCAGCTCGTTTTTCTTTTTGAAGAGGTTGGGAGCCTCGGTCTTCTGCTTTTTGTGGCCGGCGCCCTTCTCGCAGCGGTTGCCGGTAATGAAGCGTCTGCCGCCGCCAAAGTCGTTGACGGTGAGCTGGCAGTTGTTGGAGCAACGGCCGCAGCGGACATGCTTTTGCGTCACGGTGAGGTGCGCGATGTCTTCGGCCGAAAGAATGGTCGAAGTGCCGTCGGCGCCGGCGCGATCGCGAGCGAGCAGGGCAGCACCATAGGCGCCCATGCAGCCGGCGATGTCGGGACGCACGGCATGAACGCCGGTAAGCTGCTCAAACGCACGCAGTGTGGCGTCGGACATAAAGGTGCCGCCCTGAACGATCACCTGGCTGCCGATCTCCTTGGGGTCGCGCAGCTTAATGACCTTGAACAGGGCATTCTTGATGACGGAATAGGACAGACCGGCCGCGATGTCGCCCACCGTGGCGCCTTCCTTTTGCGCCTGCTTAACGCGCGAGTTCATAAAGACCGTGCAGCGGCTGCCCAGGTCGACCGGGGCCTTGGCATGGATGGCGGCGTTGGCGAACGCGCGCACGTCCATGTTCATAGAGACGGCGAAGCTCTCGATAAAGCTACCGCAACCCGACGAGCAGGCCTCGTTGAGCATGATGTGCTCGATGACGCCGTCCTTGACGCGCAGGCACTTCATGTCCTGGCCGCCGATGTCCAGAATGAACTCGACGCCGGGCAGGAACGCCTTGGCGCCGCGCAGGTGCGCGACGGTCTCGATTTCGCCCGAGTCGGCCTTGAGCGCCTCGATAAGCAGCGCCTCACCGTAGCCCGTGGTGGTCACGTGGCCGATGGTGCAGCCCGCGGGGATGTGGTTGTAGAAATCGGCCATGATGACCTTGGCCGTGCCCAGGATGTCGCCGTTGTTGTTGCCGTACCAGGTGTGCAGCAGCTGACCGTCCTCGCCCACGAGCGCGGCCTTCATGGTGGTGGAGCCGGCGTCGATGCCGATGAACACGCGGCCGGCGTAGCCATCGAGCTTGCCCTTGGGGACGACTTCCTGGTCGTGGCGGGTTTTGAACTCGGCAAAGTCCTCGTCGGTGGCAAAGAGCGGATCCAGGCGCTCGACCTCGGCACCCTGTGTGTCGCCTAAGCTGTCGATGGCCTCGATGAGCTGCGGGAACGTGCTGAGCTTGTTGGACTCGTGCGCCATGGCGGCGCCGCTCGCCACGAACAGGTGAGCGTTTTGGGGCACGATACGGTGCTCCTCGTCCAGGTTGAGCGTGAGGTAGAAGCGGTGGCGCAGCTCGGAGAGATACTGCAGCGGGCCGCCCAGGAAGGCGACGTTGCCGCGGATGGGACGGCCGCACGCCAGGCCCGAGATGGTCTGGGTCACGACAGCCTGGAAGATGGAGGCAGCCACGTCCTCGGGGCGAGCGCCCTCGTTGAGCAGCGGCTGGACGTCGGTCTTGGCAAAGACGCCGCAGCGGCTGGCGATGGGATAGATGGTGGTGGCGTTGGCCGCGAGTTCGTTAAGGCCGCTGGCGTCAGTGTGCAGCAGAGTGGCCATCTGATCGATGAACGCGCCCGTGCCGCCGGCGCAGGTACCGTTCATGCGCTGCTCGATGCCGTTGTCGAAGTAGATGATCTTGGCGTCCTCGCCGCCCAGCTCGATGGCGACGTCGGTGGCCGGGATGAGGGTCTCGACGGCACGCTTGCTGGCGATGACCTCCTGGACAAACTCCAGGTCGAGCCACTGGGACAGCAGCAGGCCGCCCGAGCCGGTAATGGCGCAGGTCATCTGGGCCGTCGGCAGCACGGTCGCAGCGCCCTCGAACAGGTCGCGGGCGCAAGCGCGGACGTCGGTGTGGTGGCGCTGGTACTTGGCGTACACGATCTGGTTGTCGTCGTTGAGCACGGCAAGCTTGACGGTGGTGGAGCCCACGTCGATGCCCAGATGCAGGTTGCCGCGGGCGTTCTCGGAGTTGAAAATTGCGCCTTCGGGGGCGTGGGCGGCGGCTACGGGCTCAGCGGCGGTGGCGAGCTCGCTAGCGACGGACGTCTCCCCTGCCGCGTTCTTGGCCTCGGCAACCGCCTCGGCAACTTTCTCGGCAGCCGCGGTCGCGACCTTCTGCGCGGCGTCCACCACGGCGGGCGCGGCCTCGCGCGCAGCAGCGACCATGCGGTCCTTGATGCCCTCGACGAGTTTGCTCATTGTCTCTCCTCTTAGTTGTTGGACTCGACGGTTGCGGTGGTGTCGACCGCGTCCTCGAGCTGCAGATTCAATAGCTTCATGCCGTATTCCGGCACGTTGATATCGATGGGTTGGCCATACAGGTCGCCGGGGCGCACAAAGGCGATAACCGTCATAATGCGCGCCATGGTCTCGGGCGATTCGGAAAGGTCACGCTCAAACCAGCGCTGAATCAGGCCGACCTCGGCACTCACGACATAGGTAACGTAGTAGTCAAAGAAGGTGCCCAGTGCCAGGCCCAAGATGCCCGTCTGTGCACGCGGCACCACGGCCTCGCGTGCGGTATCGATGATCTTTTTAATAAAGGCGGGGTCGCCGCCCGGGCCCAGCAGGGCCCCGATAAGGTCGCGATTAGCCGCAAGATAGCGAAGCAGCTCAACCGAACCGGGTGCCGGCTCGAGCTCGTCGATATTGCGGTAAAGATCGGGTAATTGAGCTGCGGTGATAAGCTCCACCCGCTCGCGAATCTCGGCAAGCAGGCCGTCCTCGATCTGGCTGATAAAGTCGGGAATATCGCGGTAGTGCGAATAGAACGTGCGGCGCGTAAGGCCGGCACGCTCGGTGAGCGACGCGACATTAATGCGCGAAAGGTCGCCGCTTTCGGCAAGCTCGCTGGCAAGCGCCTGGCGAAGGGCACGCTGCGAGCGAAGGGACCGGCGATCGCATTTCTCGAGCTGGGACAAGCGTCCTCCTTGTTACTCAACCTGTGCGCTATTGCACAGTGCGAGTATTATTGCACACCGTGTGCATCAACACGTAAAGGCAATATTTGGGATGTGACGAAGGGGCAGCCTCTTTGTCACATCCAGCGACCGCCTAGGTTGTGCCGGTTGTGCCAGGCTTTTAGAGCGGCATTACCGATTGTCCAAAATGTCATTCGTGGGTAGAATAGTGTCGACGGCAGCCCAAGTTCTGGAAAGCTGGGCAGCGCCGTTGCTTGGATTAAGGGGTCAACGCCTTAGCGGCGGCGACCCCTTTAATATGAGAAAGCCATTGTCAATAGGCGTGTTTGTTCGAGCCCGG
>CAJMLY010000008.1 GCA_905214425.1 uncultured bacterium | reverse complement strand
TTCATGCAGCAGGGGCTCTCAATGTTTTTATGTCCTGCTCATATCGTCTCTGCCGACAGTGGGGGACAGTCCTTGCAGCTTTTTCGCGAAGAGTGTCCCCAACGACTAGTCGTTTAAGAACGTCCCCAATGACTAGGCAAGGGCGGCCATGATGGTGCGGGCGACACCGTCGTGGTCGTTGTCGTATTCGGTGACGGCGTCGGCGGCCTCGCGGTCTTCGGGCTCGGCGTTGATCATGGCCATGCCGTGGCCCGCTGCCTGCAGCATGGGGATGTCGTTGATGTTGTCGCCGAACGCCCAGGCGTCGGCGAGACGCTCGCCCAGGTGCTCGCATAGCCACGTGAGGGCCGTTCCCTTGGTGGCGCCCTCACCCATGACCTCGATATTCATGGTGTAAGAACGCGTGACCTCAATGCCTTCGAGCGTGTCGAGCGCCGCCGCGATGGCGTCGCGATCGGCCGGGTTGTGCCAGTACATGGCGATGCGTTCGAGCGTCTCGACCTCGTCGATCTTGCTGTCGATATCCATGTCGATCGGTGTTCGTGTGCGCTTAAGCGAAGCCGCGATGTGGGGGTCGCCGCCGCAGAATTCGTCCAGGCGCGTGTAGAGCGAGCGGGGGAGGAAGCACTGCCCGTCCGCGAAGATATCGAAGGTGACGTCATGGCCGGCGGCAATGCTATGGACGCGGTGGGCGATGGTGCGGTCGAGCGGTCGGCTCAAAATGCGCGTAGCACGTGAGGTATCGGTGGGCGTGCCGTCGTCGAGCTGCCAGACGCTGGCACCGTTGGCGCAGACCGCGTAGTGCACGGCAGGATGGGCGAGGATGGGCTCAAAGATGCCCGACAGCGGACGTCCCGTGCACGGTACAAACTCAATGCCGCGACGTGCGAGCTCGTCGAGCATCGCCCAGGTGGCGTCGCTCATCTGCTTATCACTCGTTAGCAGCGTTCCATCCATATCGGAAAACACAATCATTCGTTGCAGCCCTTTCTGCTGGCATAAAAAGCGTGGCCGAGGGCGGTGATGCCCTGGCCACGCTCGAGTTCTATAACGGTCCGTGTCCTAGCGGTCGGCGAGCGGCTTGTACTCCAGCGGTTCGATCACCGGGCGGTAGGCGGGCCGGATGATGCGGTGCGCGCAGAAGAGCTCTTCCATGCGGTGCGCCGACCAGCCTGCCATGCGGGCGACGGCGAACAGCGGCGTAAAGAGCGTCTCGGGTACGCCGAGCATCTTGTAGATAAAGCCCGTGTACAGGTCAATATTGGCGCAGATGGGCTTGGTCATGCCATGGTCGCGCATGACCTGGGGCGCCAGGCGCTCGATGCGCTCGATGAGTGCGAACTCTTCGCCCAAGTCCTTCTTGGCTGCCAGTGAGCGCGCGTAACGGCGGCAGACCTCGGCGCGCGGGTCGCTGAGCGTATAGACGGCGTGGCCCATGCCGTAGATGAGGCCGGTGCCGTCGAAGGCCTGCTTGTCGAGGATCTTGCCCAGGTAGGCCGCGACCTCGTCCTCGTCCTCCCAATTGGAAACATGCGCGCGGATGTCCTCGTGCATAGACACGACCTTGGCATTGGCACCGCCGTGGCGCGGGCCCTTGAGCGAGCCGATAGCCGCGGCGTAGGCGGAATACGGGTCGGTGGCCGAAGACGACAGCACACGGCAAGCGAAGGTGGAGTTGTTGCCGCCGCCGTGCTCGGCATGCAGCATGAGCATCACGTCGAGCAGCATCGCCTCATCGCGGGTGAACGCCATGCCGCCGCGCAGGACCTGTAGGATGGTCTCGGCGGTGGAGAGGCCGGGCGTGGGGTGCGGCACGTGAACCTCGGAGCCGCGAAGCTTGGCAATCGAGGCCATGTGGGCGAAGGCGGCGATGCGCGGGAGACGTGCGAGCATGGAAATGGCGACGTCGATTTCGTGCTCGGGCGTGATCACGTCTGGTTCGGCATCGAAGGCGTAGAGCAGCAGCACGGCGCGCTGGAGCACGTTCATGATGCTCGACGACACCGTGGTCATAGGGAACTCTTTGACGTACTCGTCGCTCAGATGTCTAAAGGCGCCCAGGCGCTCGCAAAAGCCGTCGAGCTCTTCCTTGTTGGGCAGCGAACCCGTGATAAGCAGATAGGCGACTTCCTCGTAGCCGTAGCGATTCTCGGCCTGGGCATTGTTGACCAGATCCTCGATGCTGTAGCCGCGAAGCGTGAGCTTGCCCTGATCGGGCACGACCTTTCCGTCGACCTTGTTGTAGCCGTGCACATCCGAGATGCGAGTGAGGCCCGCGACCACGCCCGAGCCGTCGGCATTGCGCAGGCCGCGCTTGACATTGTGCTCAACAAACAGGCCCTCGTCATAAGGGTCGGTCGGCAGGCCGTGGTAGAGGCTTTCGCTCTCAGGCGAAATCTGGCGGCTTGCTTCGTAATCCAGAACCAGGCGGCTCAAGTGGTCATCGAAGCGGTAATAGATTTTCTTGGCGTCGTAGGCCATGCGCGCTCCTCTCCGGGCCGCATCGGGGTGATTTGCATGGGCGTGCGCGCGTCAGGCTATCCCCAGCGGCTTGCTCGCTACAGGCGGTACATAAAGTTGAAGACGTCCTCGCGCTGGATGGACACGTTGACGCCCGAAAGCTCGCCGGCCTCGGCCAGCGCCTTCTGCAGCTCGGCGAAGTCGAGCTTGGACTCGGCGGTATCGGCCAGCATGGTCATGGTGAAGATGTCCTCGATAATGGACTGCGTGATGTCGCGGATGTCGACGTTGGCCTCGCCCAGGACGCGGGTGACGCCGGCGACGATGCCGGGGCGGTTCTTGCCAAGGACGGTGATGACGATACGGGAGGACGAGATCTCGGCCATGGGAAACCCTTTCGCGTGATTGCGGCGCGCGCGGGGCGCTCCGCTACGGTACAGTGTTCATCATTGTACCTGTCTGGCGCAAAAAAGGCGCGCTCGCTGCGGCGTTACATGCCTGCAACATGAGCGTAAGGGGGAAGGCCGCACGGGGAAGAGCCGTCTGGCGCGTGTCCGGCTCGTGTTGGGTTGATTTCCGATCTCAGCCGAACACATTGAGCGGACAGGCCGTTCCCGTAGTCAGCCGAACGCCTCCGACGGCTGATTCCGAACTGGAAGCGGAGGGCATCCCCGCCCTTCGGTAGGGGATACCGCTCCGCGGCGCATGCCGCGGGCGGCGCCCCTATCGGACCACCGTGACCTCAGTTGGGATGGGCCCAGCACTGCCGCGTACTCGGTGAGCTAGAGCCAACTGTTCGTCTTCACGTCGCGTATGGCGATATTTCGGTCGTCCGGCTCGGTGATGCCGTAGTCGAACGCCTGGAGCGTCTCGATGGACTCCTGGATCCTCTGTTGGAACATGGGACCCGGATCGACCCTCGGCCCGAGGTGCCCGCGCCAAAGGCACGGCGTGGCGCGCAGCATGTTATGGATTTTGGAGATGGGCTCGATGTCGGCGTAGACGTTGAGCGTCGCCATGGCGTCCTTGTGGCCGAGGATCGATTGGAGCGCCTTGATATCGCCGCCTTGGCGGATCCACTGCGTTGCGAACGTGTGGCGAAGGCCGTGGAACGTGATCAGCTCGTCGTTGGTGCCCATGAGGCCGTTGGTCTCCGAGAACGTCTTGAACGCCCTGCGGATATAGCTTGTCGTCGCGAAGGTCGCGCCCGGCTCCGACAGGATGTAGCAGTCCCCGATCTCGACCGCCCCGGTAAGGCCGCGCAAGCGCAGCTTTCCGCAGTCGATCTCGTGGGTCTCCTTCAGGAAGGGGAGTAGGCCGACCGGGTCGATGGGGATACCCCTGGCGTCATGGGTCTTGGTGTCCTTGATGAACGAACCCATTCCCTTCGCGTACGCCACCGAGTGTCTGATCGAGATCAGGCCCGTCTCGAAATCCACATCGCACCACCGAAGGCCGCAGACCTCGCCGATTCGCATCCCCGTGTGCAGGGCGAGTACGACCGCCCTCTAATCCTCGGCGGACCAATCGAGTCCGAACTCCTTTCGGGCATCCTCTTCGCTCATGACTTCGAGAAGGTCTCCGGGTTGGCAACGAAGGGCGAGGCATAGCTGCTCGAGTGTGTTGAAGCGAATGCCGCGAATATGCCCTTTTTTAATACGGGACAGGTTCACGGGCGTGGTTCCAATCCTTTCGGCAAGTTCGTTCGAGGAAATCTTTCGCTCGGCCATGATCTTGTCGAGGCGAACAATTACGGGCATGGCGTTTCCTTACGCAATCTCGTCGGAGTCGAGGTACAGCTCTCGGGCGTACAAGAAGAGCTGGGAAAGCATGAACAGGACGATGCCGAGAACCAGAGAGGTCCAATCGAATGATGAAGCGATCTCTTGGGCGCCGACGGCCCCCTCGCCGCCAAACATCGAAACGGAGGTTTTGAGTGAGCCGGCGTAGAGGCTGGTGGCAGCTTGAACAACGAAGAGAATGCCGAGCACCTTCAAGCATGTCGCAGACCCTTTCTTGAAGGGGTCTGCGCTCTTGATCGTCCACACGAGAACGGCGCTGAGGATGGTCGTAGCGATACCGATGACGGCAGGGACCAATGTCGAGATCGCAAGGGCTGGATACGCGGGGGAGTCTGCAATTACAGGGTTGTCGAGCACTTCGATTGCTGGCTTTAAGGAGAACGCCACTTGTGCGATGGCGGTGGCGCAAAGGGTCGCAGAGGCTATCGCACATGCGATGCGGAAGGAATGAAGCCGGGGAGTGCGATTGTCGGAACTCATAATAACCTCCGAAGAATTTAAAAAACTCAGGTTACTTTTTAACAGTTTATGTTAAATTGACTTTGCCGGCAAGTAATAAGGGCCGAGCATTTTGTTCGGCCCCTCTGTTCCGACTGGATGAGGTTAAGGTTGGCGATGAATATGCTCAAAATCTCGAAGGCGATCTTTAGGTCGCTTCTCTCCTCCAGGTCGCTCTGTGTTGTCGTTGTTGCGTTGATGGTTCTTTGTGCTCTGCCCGTCTTCAGGAGCGCGGCTGGCATCGACGGACGGGTCGAATACCTCGAGTCGGGAATAACCCGTGTTGAGCAGGAATTGTCAGCATCCTATGCGGATGCGCTTGTGAATGCGGGGGAGGACGGTGTCTATACCTCTTCATCAAGCATGCCCGCGCTTCTGTACCCTCTTGCCGCGGGACGTCTTATCTTGGCACCGCTCTCTCCCCTACTTCCGTTTCTGCAGATATCGGATGGAGAGTACACCTATTATGACGGATCGAAGGAGTACTTGCTATGGGTCGCAACGGCCGTTGCCGTCTCGTTCCTTGCCGCGCGTCTTAACAAACGTGAAAAGCTCATCATCCAGGCACCGATGGGCGAGCTGGGTAGACTTGTTGCATCGAGCGTATGGGCGAGTGTTTTTGCAATGCTTGCCGTCCTCGCCATCAATCTTCCAGGGATAATCGCCGCGCTTGTGAAGAATGGCCCGGGCTCGCCGTTCTATCCGATAGGCTACATTCAATATGCGACTCCGGTTATCAAACCGGCTTGGCTGGTGTTCGCGCAGACAGCCATCTTGCAATTCTTGGTGGCAGTGTTCATCTCGCTTGTCGTTCACCTTGCCGTGAAGATTGCCAATAACCCTACGCTTGGAATCGTGTTCGTATGTGCCCTGATGGGGGTGACGATGGTTCCCGGGTATTACGGAAGATCCATCGCTTTACGTGAGTTCGCCCTGTTGAATCCCCTTACGTATGCGAACACTGAGTTGACCGTCGGCGCCTATAGCCCGTACCCGACAACGCAGATAGTGAATCTGCCTGGACTTTGCTTCGAGCGTGGCGCGATTGCCCTCGTATGCGCAATCGGGATCGAGGTGCTGGCAATTAGCCTGCTTTGCGTTGCTGGAAAGAGCGGCTGCGCGTGCCCGATATCCCCGATTTGTCTTGAGAGAGGTTCCTTCACTGCATCGAGAACGGCAACTCGTTCGAGCGCTTGTGCCTCCGCCGTTGCATACGTAAGAACGATGGGGAAACTGCTCCTGCGTTCTCCTACCCTCGCCGTATGCGCGATTGCAATGTCGACGACGATGCTGGCCCCGGCTCTGGTCGAGATGTTTCCTGACGCTGATAACGTTTCCGCTGTTCGGTATAGGGATGGGGAGCTCCGTTCAATAGATCGGTATCTAGAGCAGAACGCTGCGAATATGGACGTCGAGGGCAAAGCGGCCCTGGAAGACATGCGGGATGCTCTTTCGGGTTTCGTGTACGCGCCTATGCCTGCGGAGGGGTTTCGAAGCCTTGCGACGTACGAGCGCGCTCGAGGTGAGCTGGGCGCGGCAGATGCGACTCTCCTGCAATCGATCGGAATCGAGCCGGAGACTCCTTCTCGTGCGGAGGCGCGCGCCCTTCTGCTTGAGTCGATCGCGAGCTTGCCGGACCCCAAGGTTTACGAGTTAAGTACGAAGATGCCCCCATTAATCCTCCTTTCGTATCTCCAGGCAGCGCTTCCCTCCTTATTTTTGCTGTTGCCCGTGGTTGTCACATCGCTCGCGTGCACCCACCTGCAGTGTCGTTCCCTTCTGGTTCTCCAGATCCCCGCAACAGCGCATGTGCGTTTTCTGACAGCTGTTGCGCTGGCTCTCCTGCTTGGCTTGGTGCTGCTTTTGGTGTCGATGGTTCCCGCTGTCGTTGTGTCCGTGATTAAGAACGGTGCGGGTGGGTCGGAGTATCCCGTCGCTCTCATTCGGGCGGGAGCTTCGACAACGTCCATGGTGGGGGAGGCGGTGTTGTGCAGTATTCCGTTGCTGGTCATGGCATACGGCGTGATTTCCGTCGTCGTTGCGTTGACAGCAGCGATTAGCCGCAACCCCGTTGTCACCGGAATGGTTTGCGCGGTTCTCTTGGTGTTGGGTTCGTTGAGCGCTCATGTTGAAAGCGTGGGCATGGGCGTCGCGCTGCTGGCTCCATTCGCCTCGTTTGATCCCGCTTCCCAGGTGGGGACGATTGGGTTCCTTGGGCGAGGGACGAACGCGATGCCTTTTGGAGAGGTCGTCGGCGCATCGGGCGCTCTGCTGGTGGTCTTGGGCGCCGTATCTCCGTTGATGGTGCGCCTGAGTGTTCCAAAGATCGAAAGGGGATGATCTCGATGATTGACCTTCAAACGCTGACGATCTCTTATGGAAAGAAGGTGATCGTAGATTCGGTGAACGCTGAGTTTGCCCCGGGTACGGTCTACGGTCTCGTCGCTCCGAACGGGCATGGAAAGACGACGTTGCTGCGTGCGATGGCAGGTTTGCCGGGTCCTCGCGTGGACGGGAGCATCGTTCTGGATGAGGTGCAGGGTACGGGTGCGAGAGAGGTCCGTTCTATGACCTTCTATGCACCTGGTGAGGGGACGCTGCTGTATCCCGGATTGCGTGCGGAAGATCACCTCAAGATGGTTTGCGATATGTGGCCGCATGCTCGCGATATCGAAGAGATAGTGGAACAAACGCAGATAGGCGAGTTCGCGAAGATGAGGATCCGCACTCTGAGCCAGGGCATGAAGCAGCAGCTTACCCTGGCGATTGCGTATGCGACGGGCGCGCGGTACCTTCTATTAGATGAGCCCATGAACGCGCTCGACCCCAGCAGGGTGGACTTGCATTCCGAGATTCTCAGGAAGCTGGCCGATTCTGGTACGTGCATCATCATGTCATCCCACATCTTGGATTCGGTCGATAGGCTGTGCGATGAGATTCTGTTTTTGAAGGATGGGAGGCTCATTAGAAGCATTCCGCAAGATGATGCTGCGCCGAAGTCTCCTGGATCCCATTTCGCAAAGCCTGCCGGACGCGCCGAGGGTGCGCTAAGCACGTATCGGCGACTCTACGAAAAGGGCGGGTAGAAATGCAAGTTAAAAATCTATGTGGCCAATGTGATACCGTTGAACCCGCATATCGATACCGCTCAGCCATTCGCCTCGCCCCCGTCGCACGCATCTTCATCCGGTCTGTTACTTTTAATCTAACAATTCTTTGAGGAACGTAGGTGCTTCTAAATGTACTGTCGACTTCTTCTCAAACTAATCCTAAGAGACAGGGCCGTATGGATTTGTACGCTCGTTCTCGCTGCAGCCTTTTCCGTCCCCATTGCGTTCAATTCACCCATCTACGGGCCCTTCTTTATGAAACAGGGCATGCAGGGCTTTGTCGACGCATTCAATACGCGCGCGCCCCAGGCCAGCGGCACAGACCTATCTCCAGAGCAGCAAAATGACGCGGAGCTTGCAAGATACGCGAACGCCGCCCTTGCCGCTCAAACCGACGCCGCCTTTCTCGATTCTGCCGAGAGCTACTACGCGCTCATGGGCGAAGGCTTCCAATCCGGGTCCATCGTGGGAGACCGAGAGACCAATGACGCGGCGCTCGCATATTGCCGTGCCCTGAGCAGCTCCGGCATCACGGATATCCCGGCCTCCGCAAACGACCTGCCATTCCTTTCCTTCCTGCCTTACGCCATTGCCACGGCGCCGTCTTTCCTTCCCTTCATCCCCTTCCTTCTCTCGTCGATACTCGTGCTCGGCGCCACAAGGCCCGGGACCCTGGCGGCAAAGGCGCCCGTGCCCAAATTCCGGCGCCTTATTCAGATCGTGTTTTCGATAATCGTCGCGGGGACCGCGATGCTCCTCGCCGGCCTCGCACCCGGGGGCATTTACGCCTTGGTCCTAAACGGCTTCGGGCAAATTGGGTACCCGATCGCCTTCTTCCATGACGGCGCGCTTGCCACCACGACCGCGGGAAACGTCTTCACAGCCCTGCTTCTCGCGCTGCTTGCGGGCGGAACCTTGATATCCGTTTGCTCCGCCGTCCTATCGACCGCAACGAGGCGCGTCCTCGCGGGCCCCCTTGCCTCCGCGCTGCTTGTCGCGGCCCCGGCATTCCCGTTACTGTCCGATTCGGCACTAGGGCATAATGCCGTGCTCGGGCTCCTGCCACTGCCCGTATTCTCGCCTATCGAGGCAACGGGTTACGTAGGATGCTTCCCGACAGAATTCATTGGCTCCGGTTCAGGCAGCGCATCGATGCTTGCCGTGGCCCTGGCATACGCCGCGGTCTTTTTTGCGGTCGGCGCCGTTGCGACACGTTCGCCCAAACAGCCTGGACCCGCGAAAAAGCACCATGGGCTCGAGCTTCTGGACGCGAGCGTGGGATACGGAAGCACGACGATACTTTCAATCGGGTCGCTTTTCCTGAGCCCGGGAACGGCGGCGGGCCTCGTTGCTCCCAACGGCTCGGGGAAAACCACCCTTCTTGAAGCGCTGTCGGGCCAATTTCCCACCCGCATCCGCTCGGGAAGCCTGGCGGCAGACGAAATCTGCCAACGTCGATCAGCCGAATTTGCAGAACTCGTCTACCTGAGCTCTTCGGGCGGCGCGGATCTCTATCCCACGCTATCGGCCCTCGAGCACCTTGCTTTCGTTAGGGAGGCGTGGAAATCGGCCACCGACATCGACTCGCTCTGCAGCTCCCTCGGAATCTCCCCATATCTCGACAAGCCGACCCGTAAACTCTCGACAGGAATGAAGCAGCAGGTAAAGCTTGCCATGGCGATATCGACCGATTGCCCGTACCTCATCCTCGATGAACCGCTGAACGGCCTCGATCCGGGAAAGCGGAAAACCTCCTGCGACGCGATGCGCAGCGAGGTGGCGCGGGGACGAAGCGTGCTCATTTCAAGCCATCTGCTCGACGACCTGGCAGACCTCACCAACTCGTTCTACTTCATCGAGGCCGGCACGCTCGTGGAAAAGATCAAGTCGTCCTCGCAGACGCTCAAGCAGGAATACCTCGATACATACGAGCGAGGTGAATGACATGAAACTATTTGAACAGCTGAAGTCCAATGCGTCGCGCATGGCTGTCTACGCCATCCTCGTGGCAACGGCTTTATGCGGAATCGCGGCACCCGTCTATGCGCTCAACGGGGAGAAAGGCGATGTCGAACCCGCGTACATGGCTTCGACGGTTAAGGACCGGTACAAAGCCTTCTCTGGAGACACGTTTTACGTAGCAGAGTACGACACGACCTACCGTCAGCTTCGCTACAACAAGGGCTACGACTATCTAGGCGCAGAGGCAATCAGCTATACGTCGGGTTGGTACCGCTCCAACTATGGACACATAACCCAGTTCAAGTGTAACTACCGCGTGTACAACTAAAGCAACCGGCCGGGACGAGGGGTGACGCAAAAGCGTCGCCCCTCGTTTTTAACCATGTCAACTGAACCTAGTTCAGTTTGGTTGATTTCCGATCTCAGCCGAACACATTGAGCGGAAAGGCCGTTCCCGCGGTCAGTCGAACGTCCCCGGGGCCCTTCTCAGGCCCCGGGGACGGCATTTTCCCAGTTGAAGGAACGGTGGAGATGTGTTTCGATGGGTCAGATTCGTGTCGTTCCGAAAAGACCGTGAACCTTTTGTGGGACACGCGGCGCCGTGGTATCATAGCCGAGTTTGTTGTCTTGGTCGGAAACCAAGACGCCTTATGCGCTGATCGGTAACCAGCGCCTGACCAATAAGGAGTCCTACCATGAAGCAGGGTATCCATCCCCAGTATGTCGAGTGCACGGTGACGTGCTCCTGCGGCAACACCTTCAAGACGCACGCTACCGTGTCCGAGATGAAGGTCGAGCTTTGCAACGAGTGCCACCCGTTCTACACCGGCCAGCAGAAGTTCGTCGACACCGGTGGACGCGTCCAGCGCTTCGCCGACAAGTTCGGTGGCGCCGCTGCCGCACAGCTCAAGAAGGCTGAGGAGGCCAAGGCCGCCAAGGCCGCCAAGGCTGCTGAGGCCGAGGCCGCTCGCAAGGCCGCCGCTGAGGCTAAGGCTGCCGAGAAGGCTAAGCGTGCCGCTAAGTTCGCCGAGGAGGCTGCCAAGCAGGCTGCCGAGGCTCCCGCAGAGGCTCCCGTCGAGGAAGCCGCTGCCGAGGCCGAGACCACCGAGGCTGCTGAGTAAATAGCTCGCCGAGCAAACACTCGCATTCATGGCTAAAGGGCCGCGTATCCATCTGGGTGCGCGGCCCTTTTCTTTTATTGGTGCAAACGGACCTGCTCCCATGGCACCAAATTGGTGCGAAGGGGGACAGGTCCGTTTGCACCAAATGGCAGAGATGTAGCGTTTGCCCAGATAAAACCTGCCAAAATAAACCTGTCCCTGTTTGGCAGGTTGGTCGTAGTTATTACGTGGCGGTCGAGGTCGACCGTATAGGCCGCGCCTTGTTTGGCTAAAGTACATTTATCTGTGTTTAACTCGCCCAAGGCTGCATGGCGTGGGCGATGGCCAAAAAAGGAAAACCACATGGGATTCATGTCAAAGCTGCTGTCCTTTGGATCCGATAAGGACCTTAAGCGCTACTACAAGATCGTCGACCAGATCAACGGTCTTGAGCCCCAGTTTGAGAAGATGACCGAGGAGGAACTCCGCGCCCAGACCGATAAGTTCCGCGAGCGTTACGCCAACGGCGAGTCGCTCGACGACATGCTTCCCGAGGCCTTTGCCACCGTGCGCGAGGCTTCCAAGCGCATCACGGGCATGCGCCACTTTGACGTACAGCTCATCGGCGCCATGGCGCTTCATGAGGGTCATATTGCCGAGATGAAGACCGGCGAAGGTAAGACGCTCGTCTCCACCTTGGCCGGCTACCTCAACGCTATTGCCGGCAAAGGCGTGCACGTCGTTACTGTCAATGATTACCTTGCCAAGCGCGACTCCGAGTGGATGGGCCGCATCTATAAGTACCTGGGCATGACCGTCGGTCTGCTCCAGAACAACATGCCGCTCGAGCTCAAGCGCCCGGCCTACCAGGCCGACGTCACCTACGGTACCAACTCCGAGTTCGGCTTTGATTACCTGCGCGACAACATGGTTACCCGTCCCGAGCAGCGCGTGCAGCGCGGCCACAACTACGCCATCGTCGACGAGGTTGACTCCATCCTGATCGATGAGGCCAGGACGCCGCTCATTATCTCGGGCGCTGGCACTAAGTCCGCCAGTACCTACAAGGACTTCGCGCGTGCCGTGCGTGGCCTTGAGCGCGGCGAGGACGTGTCGCACGACATGCTCACCGCCACCGAGGATGTTGAACCCACGGGCGACTACGTCATGGACGAGGCCAAGCACACCATTGCCGCCACCGAGCGCGGCCTTAAGAAAATCGAGCGCCGCCTGGGTATCGATGACATCTATGCCGATCTCTCCGGCCAGCTGGTCAACCACCTGCAGCAAGCGCTGAAGGCCCAGTACATGTTCCACCGCGATAAGCAGTACGTGGTCACCAACGGCGAAGTCAAGATCGTCGACGAGTTCACCGGCCGCATTATGGAAGGCCGCCGTTACTCCGAGGGCCTGCACCAGGCCATCGAGGCCAAAGAGGGCGTGCTCGTACGCGAGGAGAACCAGACACTCGCCACCATCACCCTGCAGAACTACTTCCGTCTGTATGACAAGCTCTCCGGCATGACCGGCACGGCACTTACCGAGGATGCCGAGTTCCGCGAGATCTACAAGCTGCCCGTCGAGGTCATCCCCTCCAACAAGCCCGTGCAGCGCGTGGACCACGAGGACCTGGTGTACCGCACCATTCAGGCTAAATACAACGCCGTTGCCGACGACGTTGAGCGTCGTCACGCCAAGGGCCAGCCGGTCCTGGTGGGCACCGTCTCCATCGAGAGCTCCGAGAAGCTGTCTGCCGCCCTCACCAAGCGCGGCATCGCACACGAGGTCCTCAACGCCAAGCATCACGAGCGCGAGGCTCATATCGTTGCCCAGGCCGGACGCTACGGCGCCGTGACCATCGCTACTAACATGGCCGGTCGTGGTACCGACATCCTGCTGGGCGGCAACCCCGACGAGCTGGTGCGCGAGCGCCTTGAGTACGAGGGACTAACCATGGAGGACGTGACGCCCGAGCAGCTCGAGCAGTTTAACGCCGAAGCCAAGGAGACCTGCAAGGCCGAACGCGAGCGCGTGCTTGCCGCCGGCGGCCTGACCGTTATCGGCACCGAGCGCCATGAGTCCCGTCGTATCGACAACCAGCTGCGCGGCCGTTCCGGCCGTCAGGGCGATCCGGGCGAGACCCAGTTCTACCTGTCGCTCGAGGACGACCTCATGCGCCTGTTCGGCGGCGACAAGATGGACCGCGTCTCCAAGATGATGGTCACGGCCGACATGGGCGACGACATGCCCATCCAACACAAGATCATTTCCAAGGCCGTCGAGAGCGCCCAGCACAAGGTCGAGAGCATCAACTTCTCCATGCGTAAGAGCGTCCTTGAGTACGACGACGTCATGAACAAGCAGCGGCAGGTCATCTACGCCGAGCGCAACAAGATTCTGGACGGCAAGGACCTGACCGACCACATCACCGAGGTCATGCACGATACCGTGTACCGCTGTGTTCAGGAGTTCTGCACCAAGGACAGCCACGAGGGCGAGCGCGATCTTGAGGGTCTGCGTAAGTGGGTCGTCGAGCTGACCGGGCATATCGATACCCCTCAGTTCCCCGACGAGGATTATGAGGCCCTGGCTGCCGATGTCCTGGCTTACGTAGAGAAGTGCTACAACATGAAGGCCGAGCGCTTGGGCGAGGACCTGATGCGCGAGCTCAACACCCAGGTCATGCTGCGCGTCATCGATACCCGCTGGATGAACTACCTGCAGGAGATGGACTACCTCAAGACCGGCATCGGCCTGCGCGGCTTTGGCCAGCGCGACCCGCTGGTTGAGTACAAGACCGAGGCCTACGGCGCGTTCCAGATACTCGTCGATACCATGTATGAGGATTACCTGCGCACGGTTCTGCGCATCGAGATCAAGGCTGCCCCGCGTGCCGTGGAGCACAAGGAGGAGCCCGCGCTCGAGGGCGCGCGCTTCTCCGGCCCTGCCGAGGTCGATGGTGACAACGGCGACTCGGTGCTGCGCAAGCAGGCGCAGGTGCAGGCCCGCACGGCTGTCCAGGGTGGTCCGGCTGCCGTCAACAACGGTGGCAAGGTGACCACCTATCGCAAGTCCGAGAGCGACGATCCGTACGTCAACGTGGGCCGCAACGACCCGTGCCCCTGCGGTAGCGGCAAGAAGTTTAAGTACTGCCACGGCAGGAATCGTTAATGGCTGAGGCTTTAGAGGTAACGCCCGCCGAGCTGGACGCGTTTGCGGACCGGCTCGGCGAGGTCGAGTCGTATCTCCATTTGGACGAAAAGCGCACGCGCGTGACCGAGCTCGAGGCCAAAAGTGTTGCCCCTGGCTTTTGGGATGACGCCGACGCCGCCCGTGCCACCATGGAGGAGATCGCGCGTACCAAGGAAGATATCGCTGCCGTGGACACCGCGCGCGGCGAGCTTTCCGATGCCCGCGCCGCGCTGGAGCTTGCCGAGGAGATGGGGGATGACCCCGACGCCGCCACCCTTCGCGAGGAGGCTGCAGCCACGGCTGAGCGCCTGGCCCGTGCCATCGATGAGCTTGAGCTTTCGAGCTGGTTTACCGGTGAGTTCGATCACGGCGATGCCATTGTGACCATCAAGCCCGGACAGGGTGGTCTGGAGGCCCAGGACTGGACCTTCATGCTCTTTAAGATGTACATGAAGTACTGCCAGCGTCGCGGCTGGAAGGTCACCATTAACGACTGTCCCGCGGCCGAGGTCATCGGCATCGACCGCGCGACCTTTACCGTCGAGGGCAAGGACGCATTTGGCATGCTGCGCGCCGAGGCCGGCGTTCACCGCTTGGTTCGCATTAGCCCCACCGACGACAAGAAGCGCCGCCAGACCACGTTTGCCGGCGTCGAGGTCATCCCCGTGCTGCCCGATGATATCGACATCGAGATCAGTCCCGACGACATCCGCGTGGACGTGTACCACGCGAGCGGCCCGGGCGGTCAGGGCGTTAACACTACCGACTCCGCCGTGCGCGTGACGCATTTCCCCAGCGGCATTGTGGTCACCTGCCAAAACGAGCGCAGCCAGATCCAGAACAAGGCCGCGTGCATGCAGATCCTCAAGGCTCGCCTGTACGAGATTGAGCTCGAGAAGCGTGCCGAGGCGCTCGATGAGATTCGTGGACCCAAGACCACGATCGGTTTTGGCAACCAGATTCGCAGCTACGTGCTCTACCCGTATCAGATGGTTAAGGACCTACGCACGGGCGTGGAGACCAGCAATGTCGAGGCAGTTCTTGACGATGGCGACCTGGACCCGTTCGTTATTGGCTATCATCGCTGGGCGACCGGCAACGCCGATGCAGAAGGCTCGGAGGTCTAAAACATCGTGGCTTCAAGCCGATGCCAAGTCCAACGGTTGGACGGGTTTGTATCCAGAACAAACCCTGCGCAGGGGTGGTTTTTGTCCGGCGAATCGGTAGAATCGAATACAAGAAGAAGTTCAAAGCGCATCCGTTTGGGTGCGCTTTTTTGAGGGAGGCAGCATGGCATATCGTCTGGACATCAAGCGCATTCTTTCGATGAACTTCTTTCACGACCTGCCCCAGATCATGTTGGGGTGTGCCTTGGCCGCCATCGCGACCGACCTGTTTTTGATTCCCAACGGTCTTGCCGCCGGTGGCGTTACGGGCCTTGCGACTATTATCCAGGCGGTCGGCGCGGCGCGAGGCGTGTCGCTTCCCGTCGGTATCCAGACCATCGTGATGAATGCCTTGCTGCTGCTGGTCGTTATGCGCGAGGGCGGCATGTTCTACGTGGTGCAGACCGCGACGGGCTTTGTGCTTCTGGGCTTCTTTACCGATCTGTTCGCCCCGTTTGTAGCACCTCTGGCGGATGCGGACCTGATGCTTCCCGCTATGTGGGGCGGCATTATTACGGGCATCGGTTACGGCATGGTGTTGCGCGCCGGCGCCAACACCGGCGGCTCGGACACGATTGGCCAAATCATCTCGCGTAACACCTCGCTGCCGGTGGGCTCGACCGTCATGGCGATCGATGTTGCCGTATGCGCGCTGTCGGCTCCGGTCTTTTCAATCGAAAACGCACTATATGCAGGCCTTTCGATGGTCATTAGCGGCTACGTGATCGATGCCGTGGTCGATGGTGGCAACAAACGCCGTATGGTCCTCATCATCTCGGACAAGTTCCCTGATATCGCTGCCGATATCATGTATGGCCTGGGTCGTGGTTGTACCAAGTTTAAGGCGACTGGCATGTATTCGGGTGCCGAGAAGCCGGTGATTATGGTCATCGTGAGCCGTCGAGAGCTCAATACCCTCAAGACGATCGTGCGCGAGCGCGATCCTCACGCCATTGTGACGGTCGCTGACGTTACGGAAGCCTTCGGCGAGGGATTCAAGGACATTAGCGCGTAGGGGCGACCGCGTTCCATCCAAAAGACGTTCACATTGATAAACCGTTTCATCAGCGGTTCTGCCTGCTAAATTGTTCAAATAATGATAAAAACTCTGGTAAAGCCATCAGTTTCCAGCATAATGAATGACGTACGTGCATTGCGGCTGTGTTGGGATTACCTTCGGTGCCGTGCGCATTTTGTCTAATGAGGATGAAAGGAAGGCACAATGAGCGACGAAGAGCTCAAAAAGGTTGCCAACGAGGTAAGGAAGGGCATCGTCACCGGCGTGCACGCTGCCAAGTCCGGCCATCCGGGCGGTTCGCTCGGCGCTGCCGACATCATGACCTATCTGTACTTTGAGGAAATGAACGTCGACCCGGCCGATCCCCGCAAGGCCGATCGCGACCGTTTTGTGCTCTCCAAGGGCCATTGCGCTCCGGGCCTGTACGCCGTGCTCGCCGAGCGTGGGTTCTTCCCCAAGGAGGATCTCGAGACGCTGCGCCATATCGGCAGCCACCTGCAAGGTCATCCCAACATGAACGACACCCCGGGCGTCGATATGTCCACCGGCTCGCTCGGCCAGGGCATCTCCGCCGCCGTGGGCATGGCGGTTGCCGCCAAGCACTGGGGCGATACTTACCGCACGTACGCCCTGCTGGGTGATGGCGAGAGCGAGGAGGGCCAGGTCTGGGAGGCAGCCATGTTTGCCGGCAACCAGCAGCTCGATAACCTCTGCGTGATCGTCGACCACAACGGCCTGCAGATCGACGGCCCCGTCGAGGAGGTCAACGACCCCATGCCGCTCGCCGACAAGTTCCGCGCCTTTAAGTTCCACGTGGTGGAGCTTGCCGACGGCAACGATTTCGATCAGATCCGCGCCGCCTTTGCCGAGGCCCGCGCCACCAAGGGTCAGCCGACCGCCATCATCGCCGAGACCATGAAGGGCAAGGGCGTTTCCTTTATGGAGAACCAGGTTGGTTGGCACGGCAAGGCCCCCAACGATGAACAGTTTGAGCAGGCCATGGCAGAGCTCACGGCCGCCGGAGAGGAGCTCTAGGATGGCAGACGTCAAAAAAATCGCCACGCGCGTAAGCTACGGCGAGGCCCTCGTCGAGCTCGCCAACGAGCACGATGACTTTGTGGTCCTCGACGCCGACCTGGCTGCCGCCACGCAGACCGGCAAGTTCAAGGCCGCCTGCCCCGATCGTTTCTTCGATGTGGGCATTGCCGAGAGCAACCTGATGGGCGTCGCTGCCGGTATCGCGACCACCGGCCGCGTTGCCTTCGCGAGCACCTTTGCCATGTTCGCCGCCGGCCGCGCCTTTGAGCAGGTCCGTAACTCCATCGGCTACCCGCACCTCAACGTTAAGATCGGTGCCACGCATGCCGGTATCTCGGTGGGCGAGGATGGCGCCACGCACCAGTGCTGCGAGGATATCGCCCTTATGCGCGTCATCCCTGGCATGACTGTGATTGTTCCCGCCGACGATGTGGAGGCCCGCGCCGTGACGCGCGCCGCCTACGAGTGCGACGGTCCGGTGTACATGCGCTTTGCCCGTCTGGCCTCGCCGGTTATCAACGATCCAGAGACCTACAAGTTCGAGTTGGGTAAGGGTATTGTCATGCGCGAGGGCGCCGATGTGACCATCATCGCCTGCGGCCTGATGGTCGGTGAGGCTCTCGAGGCCGCCGAGCAGCTCGCTGCCGAGGGCATCGACGCCGAGGTCATCAACATGCACACCATCAAGCCCATCGATGCCGACCTGATCGTCAAGAGCGCCACCAAGACCGGCCACGTCGTGACCGTCGAGGAGCACTCTGTGATCGGTGGCCTGGGCAGCGCCGTTGCCGACGTCCTGTGCGAGCAGTGCCCGACGCCGCTCAAGAAGATCGGCGTCAACGACACCTTCGGTGAGTCTGGCCCGGGTGCCGAGCTCCTGCACAAGTACGGCCTGGACGCCGCCAACATCGTGGCGACCACCAAGGAGTTCTTGGCATAAGGCAAGGCGGATCTCAAGGACTGCTTCGCCAGAACTATAAAACTGCTTCGCCAGTACTATGGAAACCCGGCAGGGGCGCTCTCTTGGAGAGCGCCCCTGTTTCAGTTGCGGTGAAATAAGGACTGTTTTGCCAGCTTTAAGGCTCAATTAATCTGTATTTCACCGCAACTTTCGAAGGCGTTCTCGCTTTTGCTGGCGGCGGCACGACGATTGATTGCTGCCTGGCACAGTGCGGCAACATCGGGGGCGTCGTCGCCTTTATATGCCATGGCGAGTAGGGCGGCATCATAGATTTCGTCGTTGGTCATATCGCCGGCATCGATGGGGCAGAAGGTGAGTATCGAATCCTGCTCAGCGAGCTCGGCGAGATTGATTGTTTCGCCTGCGGCAAAGACATCGTCGAGGACGAGCGTCGCGCTCGTACAGGGGATTTGATAAATCTTGCCATCGGTGGCGATGGGGGAACCTGCCGCCTCGAGCGTGTACACACCTTGAATGAGGCTGATACCGGAACCGTCGGAGGCGACGAACTCAACCTTGTCGACCGTTATCCCGTCGACGGTCTTGCCCGTAATGTGTATCGGGACGCGTGAGGCCCCGCTATCGGTATCCCAACCTGCGGCAGAGATGTTGAGCACAATAGCATGCTCCGAATGAGCCGATATAAAACATGACAATGCTTGCCGCAGATGAAGACCCAAACAACTGCCGCCGACAATGGCAATTGCCAACATGCAGGTAAGAACAACCGCAATGTGATTCCGAGGCTTTACCCGAATTGCAGAATTAGGCGACATGCCATGGATGGTAACCCCACATGTTGTGCAATACCTCACGCCATTGCGCAACTCAGTACCACAATAAGGACAATTCATACCAGCCCCCACAACCATAGACGTTCCAATCGAGGCCAATGTAAAGCGATTATTCAAATTCGAGTTGCGCAACAATTAGCCTTAATTGAAGTCGCGGTGAAATAGGGACTGATTAGACCTTTTAACTGGTAAAACAGTCCCTATTTCACCGCAACTCATGAAGACGCCCCTCAAGCACGGTCCCATCAGGGAAAAGGGCATATATCGACAAAGCGCAATTCAGACCCTTCCAACTTTGTATATGCAGCACCCCAAGTAAAACGCAGCGACCCCTTAGTTACCGCAGGTCGGGCACAGGGTTACTCTCCAAATCTTTCCGCAGGACGGAGGAGCCCCCGCCGCGCAAAGCGCGCAGCGGGGGCTCCGACATGTCCGAGGACGATTTGGAGAGTAACCCTGTGCCCGACCGACGAGATCCCTAAGCACGCCATGCTTCTTATGTGCAGCAAAGGCAATGCTGCTAAAATACAAAGCGCTCATGTAGTTTAAACGCACGACGATAAGGAGCACCAGTGGGTAACCACTTCCGTACCTCCGGTGCGGGCGATAAAGCCCCCAAGACGCAGCCGAGCGTCGCGGGCAGTCGTTTCGCCACTCCGGATTCAGAGGATCAGCTGTTGAGCCCGATCCCCGCACAGCCGGCAGATCAGGCACAGCCGGCGGCAGATCCCCTTGCCTACAACCCCAACAACGATGTTGCGCTTTCCGGCACGGCTGGCTTTGATCCCGTTCAGACGGTGACCGCCCGCGTGGCTCAGCCTCAGACGAGCGCCGCCACGCCGCAGCCTACCATGGCCGGCATCCCCGATCCGATGGCCCCTGCGGCTCCCGCGCCGCAGCCCGCGCAGTCCGGTCTTTTTGCCGGCATTCCCGACCCCACGCAGCCTGCGGCTCCCGTGGTCGAGCGCGATCAGGCCGCCGAGGTCGCAAGCCTCGACAACGCGCTCAACAACCCCGACTTCACGTCGGTGTTTGCGCCCATCGACCCGCAGGCCAGCCGCAAAAAGATGGCTAAGCAGGCCGGTGTCGAGCCCGTCATCCTTATGGAGCACGTCACCAAGATCTATCCGGCGCAGCCCAACAAGCCCGCACTCGACGACATCAACATCGAGATCTATCCGGGCGAGTTCGTCTTTTTGGTCGGTCACTCCGGCTCGGGTAAGACCACGCTGCTGTCGACGCTCAACCGCGACGTCAAGCCCACCAGCGGCCGCATTTTGGTCGCCGGCCAGGATCTTATGAAGATCAAGAACCGCAAGGTTCCGTTCTTGCGTCGTCAGATTGGCGCCGTGTTCCAGGACTTTAAGCTCCTGCCGCAAAAGACCGCCTACGAAAACGTGGCGTTTGCCCTGCAGTGCATCGGCAAGCCCAAGGGCGTCATTCGCAGCCAGGTGCCCGAGGTGCTGCGTCTGGTCGGTCTGGCCGACCAGATGGGCTCGCTGCCCGATCAGCTTTCCGGTGGCGAGCAACAGCGCGTGGCCGTTGCCCGCGCTATGGTCAATCGTCCGCCGCTGCTGATTTGCGACGAGCCCACGGGCAACCTCGACCCGGCGATTTCGCTGGGCATCATGAAGCTGCTCGAGCGCATTAACCGCACCGGTACCACCGTGATCGTCGCTACGCACGACCGCGAGATGGTCGATAGCATGCACCGTCGCGTGATCGCCCTCGAGGGCGGCCACGTAATCCGCGACCAGGAGAGGGGAGGTTACGGCAACTATGGCACCAACTAATGTGGGCTACTCGCTCAAAGAGGCAATCAGCCACTTCTTCCGTAACTGGACCACCTCGCTCGGCGCCGTCATCACGATTTTCCTTTCGCTGTTTATCATCGGCCTGTTCATTATGGGTTCCGCGATGCTGAACTCCGTGATCGGCACCGTCGAGGATCAGGTCGTCATCAACGCCTTTATTAGCGATGACGCCGACCAGGCAGATGTTCAGGCCTTTGAGGCCGAGCTCAAGACGTGGAGCAACGTCAAGTCCGTGACGTACAAGGACAAGGACGACGCGCTGGCCGAGTACACGAGCAAGATGTCGGGCAACGCCGACGCTACCATGAGCGCGCTCGACGGTCAGAACCCGCTGCCGGCTTCGTTCGCCATCGAGATGGATGATCCGTCCAAGGTCGAGAGCACGGCCAAGAAGCTTAAGAAGAACGCCGATTTTCAGAAGATCGCGGATGACGGCGACGTTAACGCGAGCGTTCTGTACGGCCAGGAGGAAGTGAGTCGCCTGTTCCAGGTGACGAACTACATCCGTATCGCCGCTGTGGTGCTCGTCGGCCTGCTGACCTTTATCGCGTTCATTTTCATTAACAACACGATTCGCCTGTCCATTACGGCGCGTCGTCGTGAGATCGCGATCATGCGTCTGGTGGGCGCAAGCAACGGCTTCATTCGCGGGCCGTTCATTACCGAGGGCGTGCTGCAGGCCATCTTAGGTTCGCTGCTTTCCATCGGCGTGCTGGAGCTGCTGCGTAACCTGATGGTTCCGCGTCTGCAGGAGAGCATCGGCTGGATGTCGTTTGCGCTGCCGATACAGTACTACCTGGTGACCTACGCCGCGCTGATTTTGGTCGGCGTGCTGATCGGTCTCTTTGGTTCCGCCATCGCCATGCGCCGCTATCTGCGCGTGTAGGCGTGATTGGAATTCGTTCCTTTAACGGGTCGTCTCTTTTGGGGACGGCCCTTTTTTTGATCCCGAGGGGACGGCAGGATTGCGGATCATCGTGGCGCTGGTCTATCTATGTGACCCTCAATCCTGCCGTCCCTTAGGGATCATTTGGGTAGACTCTTGGGGTGTAAACGGCCATCGATAGTAAGGAGGCGCCATGGGGCGCAATAACAAGCATAAGCGTGGAGCTCGCAATAAGCGCGGGCCGGTGCGCAGCGAGCGTCGCCCGAGTCTGACCGGACGCGTGCAGCTCCATGAGCATAGTGCCTACGTTGTAACCGAAAACGGCGACTACAAGGTCATGGGCCGCGGCAAGCGCGAGATTATGGACGGCGATATCGTTGCCGTGAGCATTAAGAACAGCCCGCATGGCGAGCGACGCGCCGTAATCGAGGGCGTCGTCGAGCGTGCAGCCATGAGTGTGGTGGGCACGTATCAGACCGTCGGCCCGCTCGGGGTGATCGAGCCGCTTGACTCTCGCCTTAAGGCCGATTTCTTTATGCTGCCGGAGGACACCTCGGCGGAGCGCTTGGGCGTTCATCCGGGTGATGCGGTCGTCGCACGCATTCTGACATATCCGACGCGCCTGGAATCGGGCACCGTGACGATCGAGCGCCGTATTGGCGGCGATGATGCGCCCGATTTGGGCGTTCAGTATGTGATGGCGCGCTATGGCTATACCGATACGTATCCCGAGGCCGCGCTTGCCGAGGCCGAGGCACTTTCGCTCGATGTGGCCTCGGCACTCAAGGACCCGCTTCGCCGAGACCTGCGCGACCGCTTTGTCATTACGATTGACCCGGTCGACGCGCGCGACTTTGACGACGCCATCTCGCTGGAGCGCACGCCCGAGGGTGGCTACAAGCTGGGTGTCCATATTGCCGACGTTTCGCACTATGTTGCCTGGGACGGACATATCGATCTGGAGGCCCGTCACCGCACGACGTCGGTGTATCTTGCCGATCGCGTGCTGCCCATGTTGCCCGAGCGCCTGTCGAACGATTTGTGCTCGCTGCGTCCCGACGAGGACCGCCTGGCGTTTACCGTCGACATTGAGCTCGACGCGCAGGGTCGCGTGCGCCATTACGATCCCTATCCCAGCGTGATCCGCTCGCGCGTGCGCATGGACTACGACGGTGCCGAGGCGCTGCTGGTACGTGCCGGTGCGGTGGAGTATTCGGTGCTGGAGGGTGCCGCCGAGGATATTGCCGCGGTTGAAGCCTCGCGCGAGGAATCGCTCGAGCGCGGGCTTGCGTGCGAGAAAACCGCCCGCGGCTATAGCGTCGACTTGGGGGATTTCCTCGTAGCTGCCAACGAGCTCGCCGAGCTTCGCCGTCGTATTCGCCGTGCGCGCGGTTCGGTCGACTTTGATACGGCCGAGATCCGTGCGCTGTTGGACGGGGACGGTGTGCCCGTGCAGATCGTGGCCCGTGAGCGCTCGTGCGCCACGTCGCTGATTGAGGAAGCCATGCTGCTGGCCAACGAGTGCGTGGCGGAGTGGCTGGCCGACCGCGATATCGAGGCCTGCTATCGCGTGCACGACGATCCCAGTCCCGACAGCCTGCACGGTGCCGCCGTGGCGCTGACACAGCTGGGTATCATCGATGGCCGTCGCGCGTCCGGCATTGCTCTGGGAAGCCCCGACGAGCTGCAGGCGGCGGTTGACTCCGCAGCCGGTACGGCCAACGCACCGCTCGTCAACACGTTGCTACTGCGCAGTATGCAGCGCGCACTGTACAAGCCGCGCAACGAGGGCCACTTTGCGCTTGCCGCGCCGTGCTATTGCCACTTTACGAGTCCCATTCGCCGCTATCCCGACCTGGTGGTGCATCGCGTACTCAAGCTGCAGCTGGCCTACGAGCGGCTGGGCGGCAAGGACGCCTTGGTGCGTACGTCGCGGCTGATTGGTAAGGGCCGCGAGTCCCTGCCGCGCATCCTGCCGCAAATCTGCCGCGCGTGCAGCGATGCCGAGCGTGCGGCCGACGCCGCCAGCCATGCGACGCAAAAGATCAAGATCGCCCAGTACTACGAGGACCGCCTGGGTGAGCGCTACGCCGGAACGATCTCGTGGGTCAGCAGCATGGGCCTTTTTGTGCGCCTGGATCTGACGCAGATTGAGGGTTTGGTTTCGATCAAGAGTCTGGGCAACGAGTGGTTCGAGTTTGATGAGGATGCGCTCACGCTCACGGGCGCCGACACGGGGGCTCGCTATGAGCTGGGGCAGCGCGTGATCATCGAGGTCTCGCGCGTCAACACCACGCGCGGGCACTTGGATTTCAGGCTTATTCATTAGCCGAATTTGCTGATTGATAGAGAACGGGGCGGTCTTTTGGGGCCGCCTTTTTAGTGGCGCATTAATCGTCTTGCCGCTCGTGTGCTTGCGTCTTCCGCCTGCTATAGGGGAGATAAAACCTACCAAAATAAACTTGTTCCCTTTTGGGAGGTTTACGAGAGAGCGGGGATGAGATGACAACGGTGTACGGGTATGCGCGGGTGAGCTCGCGTGATCAAAATCTGAATCGGCAGCTGGATGCGCTGGGCGCCTATGGCGTGGAACCGGCGAATATCTTTGCCGATCATGCGAGCGGCAAGGACTTCGATCGACCGCGGTATCGCGAGCTGCTGTGCGCGTTGGATTCCGGTGATGTGCTGGTGGTGCTTTCCATTGACCGGCTGGGCCGTAACTACAGCGAGATCCTCGAGGAATGGCGGTGCATAACCAAAGAGCTCGGCGCTGCCATCGTGGTGCTGGACATGCCATTGCTCGACACGCGCGCCAGAGACTGTAGTGGGTCAGACGTGACGAGTGCCTTGATTGCCGATATTGTTTTGCAGCTGCTGAGCTATGTGGCGCAGGTGGAGCGCGAGAACATTCATCGGCGCCAAGCCGAGGGCATTGCGGCGGCGCGAGCGCGCGGCGTGCGCTTTGGCCGGCCCCGCAAGCCCTGTCCTCCGCAATTCGAGCTGGTGCGCGTTACCTATGAGGCGGGTGATATCACGCGGAGTCAGGCGGCAAAGCGGCTAGGCGTGTGCGTGGGGACCTTCGATCGCTGGATGCGCGAGATGGAGTAGGGGCGCCACGGCCCATTGGCGCCCCAATTCGAACATTTTGGATTTCGCTACGGAGACAACTGCATTTGGGGGTACACTCGCTGCTGCTCAAAAACAGACGGAGGCTAGCCCTTGGCGCGTGTGAAGCACATAGTCGGATGGATTTCGGTTGCCCTGCTGGTCGTGACGATGGCAAGTATTTGGATACTGACGGAGCAAAACGTGGAGCAGACGTCGTCGCTCAGCGAGTCCACTGCGCGCGCGGTGGAGGGACGGGCCGCGGACGTGCGGCCCGACGCCGCGCAGGAGTCCCAGGCGGGGGATGCCGTCGAGGGCGCGGATTCAACGACTGCCACCGTTCATCCCGACCCGCTTGCGCCCGTTCGTCTGTGGATGGGTGCCAACATTCGTCACGTCGCACATACCGTTGAGTTCTTCTTTGTCGGACTGTTTGCTTCGGCGACCGTGGCATGCCTGGGCGAGTGCCTGCCATGCGCGCGATTCCGGTACGTACTCGCTGCGCTCTTTTGCGCCGTCTGCTCTGTCGGTGACCAAGTGCACAAGATCTTTGTTCCTGGTCGTCATTTCGACATGATCGACCTGGGCTTCGATGCCGCGGGCTATGTCACCGCCATGCTGTTGGTATTGCTGGTCTCCGCATGGGTGCACCACGTGACGCGCCCCATCGGCGCCCATGCGAGGCACTAACCGGTAACAAACCCGTTTCTGATCATGCGACCTCGTTGAATTATTTTGTGTCGCGCGTATTTCCGAGCGGTCGGATTTGAGGGGCGAGCGGTAGAACGCTCGCCCTTTGTGCGCCACGATGCGGCACAATGTACCGTAAAAGCTGTTTATATCCGGTACGAATCGTTCGTTGGTCTTTAATTCTTCTCAACGGAGGTGTTTGAGATGGCAAACGGATTGCTTTTGCGGCTTCGTGAACGTGAGCTCAGCGCGAGCCCGGCGGAACGCAATGTCATCGCATACGTAAGCGCTCATCCGCACGAGGTGGTCGGGCTGTCCGTCCGCGGTCTTGCCGATGCCACGTTCTCCTCGCCCTCGAGCATTTTGCGCTTTTGCAAGCGCTTGGGTTTTGCGGGTTACAAGGAGTTCCAGCGCGAACTGATTGCCGAACTGGCGCTCTTGGGTGATAAGAAAGACGTTGCCCTCGAGGACATCTCCATGGACGACAGCGTCGAACGTATCGTGGGGAAGGTGATGAAAAGCAACGTACGCACGATCGAGGCGACGGCGCGAACGCTCGATTACAGCGTCTTGGAGCGATGCGCGGCCCATCTTAAGCGGGCACGCGCGGTCAATCTGTTCGGTATCGGCGCCTCTCGTTTGGTCGCGCACGATCTGGCGCAAAAGCTCATGCGTGTTGACAAAGTGTGCCATCTGTACGACGACTGGCATGATCAGCTTCTGTGTGCCAAGAACATGCATGAGGGCGATATGGCAATCGCCTTTAGCTACTCGGGCTTGACGCGAGAGGTGCTGGACTGCACCGTCGAGGCTCAACGTCACAACTGCCCCGTTGTGGCCGTGACCAAAGTAGATGGATCGTCCAAGCTTGCCACCATGGCCGATGCCGTGCTCGGCGTCGCTGCGAGTGAGCCCTTGGTCCGCAGCGGTGCCATGGCTTCGCGTATGGCCCAGCTTATGGTTGTCGATGCCCTGTACGCTGCTTACGTTGCCAGCGACTACGAGCGGGCGACGCATGTCATTAAGCAAAACTACATCGAGAAACAGGAAAGATGAGGTGAATGAAATGCTCGATTTAACAAAATTCACGACCGAACAGCGCAATCTTAGGTCAATGGACCTCGATACGATGACATCACTGCAAATCGTCACGACGATGAACGATGAGGATCTTCGTGCCGTCCAGTCGGTCACGAAAGTGTTGCCCCAGGTTGCCACAGCAATCGACTGGGCTGCCGAGGCACTCGAGCGCGGCGGGCGCGTCTTTTACATGGGCGCAGGCACCAGCGGTCGTCTGGGCGTGCTCGACGCTTCGGAGTGCCCGCCCACGTTTGGCGTGTCACCCGATCTGATTGTCGGGCTCATTGCCGGAGGCGAGACGGCGTTTATCAAGGCTGTCGAAGGTGCCGAAGACAGCGAGGAGCTTGGCGCGAGCGACCTGCGGGAGCGTGGACTCTCGGACAAGGATCTTGTCGTTGGCCTGGCGGCAAGCGGTCGTACTCCCTATGTGGTGGGCGGCCTTGTGTACGCCAAGGCAACTGGGTGCAAGGCCATTGCAATTGCCTGTAACCAAGGGTCGAAGATCGGGGAGCGCGCAGATCTTGCCATTGAGCCCGTACCCGGTCCCGAGGTGCTGACCGGCTCGACGAGGCTCAAGGCGGGAACGGTCCAAAAGCTCATTCTCAACATGATTTCGACCGGTGCCATGGTCAAGATCGGCAAGGTATACCAAAACCTGATGGTCGATGTACAGCAGACGAACGAGAAGTTGGTGGTGCGCGGCCAGAACATCGTGATGGAGGCGACCGGCTGCACGCGCGAGCACGCTGTTCAGGCGCTTGCAGATGCCGGCGGGCACGTAAAAACCGCTATTGTCTCGGTGCTGCTGGACTGCGATACCGAGCAGGCTGCGGTAGCTCTTGAACGGGCGCGCGGCCATGTCCGTGCTGCGGTGAGTGGCCATGAGAAAGGCAATGCCGATGCCCAATAGGTGCACGGCGTAAGCAGATGTGACATCCAGAAGAGATACCCGATACAAGGAGGAGTTATGACGAACAAAGAGCTGGCTCAAAAGCTGCTGGACCTTTTGGGCGGTAAAGACAACGTGCTGGCAAACGCGGCGTGCATGACGCGCCTGCATGTGACCGTCAAAGACGCGGGCAACGTCGACGCGGAGGGTATTAAGGCGCTCGACAGTGTGATGGGCCTTGTTGAGGACGACACGATGCAGATCGTGCTGGGTCCGGGCAAGGTGAATAAGGTGCTCGAGGAATTCTCCAAGCTCACCGGCCTTGCGAAAGGCGTTGCTGACGAGAGTGTGGCTGACGCTGCGGCCACAAACAAGGCCGCGCAGAAGGCCAAGTACGAGACCAAACCGGTTCAGGCCTTCCTTAAGAAGATTTCCAACGTCTTCGTCGCCCTGCTTCCCGGCATCATTGCGGCTGGCCTCATCAACGGTATCTGCAACGTCATTAACGTCTCGACGGCAGGCGCGCTTGCAGGCGAGTGGTGGTACCAGGGCATTCGTTCCATGGGCTGGGCCCTCTTCGCCTATCTGCCTATCTTGGTGGGCTATAACGCGGCACGTGAGTTTGGTGGCTCCGCTGCGCTGGGCGGCATCGCCGGCATGATGTGTATCGCCAACAGTGCCATGCCCCTGCTTGCGCCTGGCGCGGCTGATCCTGCCACTGCCATTCTGCTGCCGCTCACCAATGCGCAGTACAATCCCGCCGCGGGCGGCATGATCGCGGCTCTCATCGCTGGCGCATTTTTTGCCTGGATGGAGCGTCAGATTCGCAAGGTTATGCCCAACGCGCTCGATACATTCCTGTCTCCGCTGCTGGTGCTCATCATCGGCGCCTTTGCTCTGATGCTCGTCATCCAGCCGGTTGGCGCATGGCTGACGACTGCCATTTTTAGCGTTTTGACCTTTATCTTCGAGAAGCTGGGTGTTCTGGGCGGCTATATCCTGTCGGCAGGCTTTTTGCCGCTGGTTTCCGTCGGCCTGCATCAGGCACTTACGCCGATCCACGCCATGCTCAACGATCCCGAGGGCGCTACCAAGGGCATCAACTACCTGCTGCCCATCCTTATGATGGCTGGCGGCGGCCAGGTCGGTGCCGGTCTGGCGCTGTACTTTAAGACCAAGAACGCCAAGCTCAAGAAGTATGTTGCAGAGTCCATTCCCGTTGGCATCCTGGGCGTTGGCGAGCCTCTGATGTATGCTGTTACGCTGCCGCTTGTCCGCCCGTTTGTGACGGCCTGCCTGGGTGCCGGATTTGGTGGCGCGCTCGCGGCGCTGCTTCACATCGGCACGGTTTCTCAGGGCGTTTCCGGTCTGTTTGGCCTGCTGATCGTCGTTCCTGGCCAGCAGCTCGGCTACGTTGCCGCCATGCTGCTTGCCTACGCCGCCGGCTTTGTCCTGACGTGGTTCTTCGGCGTCGACGAGCAGAAGATCAACGAGTTCTTTGGCGAGTAGTTTGATATCGCGAGTCGTGTTGCTCAGGGCTCGCGGCGCGCGGCAGATTTCTTGATGCTATGGTTGTGCCGGCGGGGCTAACTGCTCCGCCGGCCTTTTTTAAAGGAGTGTTGAAGCGTGAAAACGGGTATTTCGATTTATCTTTCCAGTCCTCTGCAAGATATCGAGCGGACGATTGAACATGGCGCCGCGGCGGGTGCGCGCTATGCGTTTACCTCGCTGCATATTCCCGAGGATGGGGGAGCGGCGTATGCCGATAAGGTTCGCCAGGTGCTGTCGCGACTTTCCGCTCGCGGTATTGCGCTCATTGCCGATGTGGGGCCGCGCACGTGCGATTTGCTGGGCCTTGAGCGCATGGAGGACTTGCGTGATCTGGGACTGGAGTACCTGCGCTTGGATTATGGCTTTAGTCCCCAGCGGGTCGCGGAGCTGTCCGGTGTATTTCGCATCGTGGTCAATGCATCGACGGTGGGTCCTGATGAAATCGCATCGTGGCGAGAGGCCGGTGCCGATGTGACCCGTTTTGCCGCCTGCCACAATTTTTATCCCAAGCCCTATACCGGTTTAGCTCTGGAGGACATTGCTCGGACGAATCTTCGTCTTGCGGCGCTTGGCTTCGAAATCATGGCTTTTGTGCCGGGTGATGCCAACGTTCGCGGGCCGGTATTCGAGGGCGTACCGACGGTTGAGGCGCAGCGCGGTCGCGCGTCAAAGGTTGCCCTTAACATGCTTGAGCTCGCACATGGTGCCGATTGCGACATTGTTTTGGTCGGCGACCCCGATCTTTCCGATGCAGGCTGGGCACAGTTTGCCCAGATTTCCGCTGGATATGTCGACATGCCGTGCCAGCTCGACCCCGGATACTCCTATTTGTTGGGGCAAGTCCATCACGATCGACCTGACTCGAGCGCCTTTATTTTTAGGTCTCAGGAGTCGCGCACGACGCTTAAGCCGGATTCCGTGCCGACGGATACCGGTGCCGGCCTACCGCGAAAGACGGGGTCGATCGCTGTGAGCAATAGCGGCTATGGGCGCTACGAAGGCGAGCTTGAGATTGCGCGGGTCGATCTTCCCGGCGACGAGCGCATGAACGTTGTAGGCCATATTGCGCCCGAAGCGATGGAGCTGCTGCCGTTCGTTAAGCGAAGCTTTGGGGTACGGTTTGTTTAGCGTGTGACCCGTGGGCTACAATTGCTCCATGATGCGAAGGCGCCTCGTATGGTATGTATCTGCGTTGGCCGATCTATATTCGGAGGATTCCCATGACCGTACTGTTTGTTGAATATCCCAAATGCTCGACGTGTAAAAAGGCCAAGGCATGGCTGGACGAACATGGGGTTGAGTACGTCGATCGCGATATTGTTACAGACAATCCCTCGGCTGAGGAGCTAGCGACCTGGATTGCTCGTTCGGGGCTGCCGGTGCGACGCTTCTTTAACTCGTCGGGCATGAAATATCGAGAGCTGGGCCTGAAGGCGCGCCTGGACGCGGGGATGACGGACCAGGAATGTTACGAGCTACTGGCGACTGATGGCATGCTGGTTAAGCGTCCGCTGCTGGTGGGCGATGACTTTGCGATTCCTGGCTTTAAGGAAGCGGCCTGGGCCGAGGCGCTGCTGTAGCAGCTGCGGAAAGCGCGTCCCGTTTTGAGTGGCGATTCTGGGATGTGCTTTCCGGTTGAGGGCCGACGGGAAACTGCGTCCCGTTTTGAGCTTGAAATCTGGGACGCACTTTCCGCCGGCGGGCCTGGCCCAATCAGTCCTCCAGTTGCGCCCATTCGTGTGGGTCGTAGGTCTTTACGTACGTGTCGGGCGTGTCGCTCCAGTACTCTTCGTCCATAAAGGGCAGGTATGCCTGAATGCCGGGGCAGATAAACGGAATCCGTTGCCGCTGCAGGCGCTCGCGCTGCCGCCGCTCCAGGTTCGTCTCGGATATGACGGTCGGCATGCCGGACAGCTCGACGAGGCTTGCCTGGATGCGCTTGAGGTCGGGGAGCGCCGCATGCCATGACGTTCGCATGATCAAAAATGAGGCGCGGCGGTAGTTTGCCTGCATTACTGTGATGGCGGGGCGCAGTGTGGGATGGATTTTGTTTCGTTCGGGCCAAAGGTCAGCAGTGATCTCGAGGCCCAGGGTCTCCCATAGGTAATCAAGCTCTTCGTCCATGGCGCCTCGATATCTACGCGATCATTGATACTTCGATTGTGTTGCCTGGCGCTATCGTTTTCGGGGTAGAATCTGCCAACGGTTGACGGCTACCGCTCGCGGCGTTTTGCCCTTCGTGTACAGCGGTCGGCTTCACAGGTCCTTCACGGGTTGGACGAAATTAGGCCAATTTGACCGAATTTCAAAAAAGTCAAAATTGGGGCTTGCGTCATGGCGGGACTTCCCGTATATTTCTTTCTTGCGCAAAGGCACAGCCGAGCGCAGCGATGCAGTCATTGGGATGTCGTCTAATGGCAGGACAGCGGATTCTGGTTCCGTCAATGGGGGTTCGACTCCCTCCATCCCAGCCATTGCATTTGCTACATATGGCCCGTTCGTCTAGCGGTTTAGGACGCCGCCCTCTCAAGGCGGAGATCACCAGTTCGAATCTGGTACGGGCTACCCACAAATGAACGCCCGGGCCTCGCAAGAGACCCGGGTTTTGTGTATCGACCGTATATACGGCGCCTGCCGTGTTTCGCTCAGATCGAGGAGTAGCCATGGATCTGCCCATCAGCTTGCAAGACATCACGTATGCCGAGAACTATCTGGCGCAGGGCGACCTGGCTACGGCGACGCCGCTGCTGGAGCGCCTGGTGGAGCTTGCCGAGGAGTATATCGACGCCGAGTGCAAGACGGAGGAGAAGCGCCAATACTTTAGCTTCGATAGCAAGTTTGAGCGCTTGGCCTATCGCCGCGTTGAGAAGGATCCGCGCGAGCTCGTGCAGGTCGAGGTGCCGTTTGACCGCCTGTACTCTGACATGGCGTTTGCCTACATTCGCCAGCAGGATTATGTGAGCGCTCGTAATGCCCTGATGCAGGCTGTGCGTTGGGACCCCATGAACTGCAACTATCGCTTAGATTTGGCCGAGCTGTTCCGCGCACTCGAAGACAAGCAGGAATGGGCATCGCTCTCGTTCTCGGTGCTGGAGCGTGCAAGCGATGGCAAGTGCGCCGCCCGCGCTTACGCCAATCTAGGTCAGTATTTCTTGGAGCCCGAGACCGAGAATGTCTCGGCGGCTGCGGGCTGTGCTCGTCTGGCACTGCGCTTAGCACCCAACGATGTGCACACGACACGCCTGCTCAACAAGATCCATACTGCCTATCCGGATGCCGCCGATGAGAGCGACGACCACGTGATGGGTGAACTGTCCCTGCAAGGCGTGCCGACCTCGCCTTCGGCCGAGATTGCCATCTGCCTGATTATGTGCGCGACCGATGCTGCAAGCGACGGCGACAAGCAGGAGGCGACGCGTCTGACGGTGCGTGCTCGCGACTTGGTGGGCGAGGAGGCCTGCGCGGCGATTATCAAATTGGTGCGCGAGAGCGACGCCGAGCTCAATGCCGAGCGCAAGGCAAAGCGCGACGCCGCGGGCTCAAACGTCGATGGAACCAAGGAGGTCGGCGATGCCCAGTAAGCGCGAGCGCAAGCTCATCTCCAAGAATCGCTCGGCACACCACGAGTATTTTATCGATGAGACCTTTGAGTGCGGCATTGAGCTGAGTGGCACCGAGGTCAAGTCGATTCGCGAGCGCGCGTGCCAGATCACCGACACCTTTGCGCTGATTCGTGGCGGCGAGTGCTGGCTCGTGGGCCTGCATATTCACCCTTATAGCCATGGTGGCGTGTGGAACCGCGACCCTGATCGCCGCCGTCGTCTGCTGCTGCACCGCAAGGAGATTGACTTTCTCGACGGTAAGCTACGTAATCGCGGCTATGCCCTGGTGCCGCTGGAGCTCTACTTTAATACCGACGGTCGCGTAAAGCTGCTGCTGGGCCTAGGCCGCGGCAAGAAGCTTTACGACAAGCGCGAGGATATGGCCAAGCGCGATGTCCAGCGCGAGATTGACCGCGCCCTCAAGGAGCGCAACCGCTAGGCGCTCTGTATAAGTTGCGGTGGAATACGGACTGTTTTGCCTGTTTGAGGGGCTATTCAGTCCCTATTTCACCGCAACTGCGGGCGGCTCATCTTGCTTACTGATTTGGCACATATGTGTACGGGGCGGCGTCCGTTATGGGCATTGCCTTTTTTGTGGGTACATACATCTATGTGGTTTCAGCCCGGGTTAGGGGAGTGATCGTTATGGACACAACTGCGTTCTTTACCATGCCGAGCGGTCTGTACGTGGTGAGCGCCGCGGCAGACGGGCTGCGCGCCGGCTGCGTCATCAACACGGCGGTGCAGGTGACGTCCATGCCGCCGCGAATTTCGGTTGCCGTGAACAAGGACAACGTTACCTCGGGCGTCATCGCATCGGCCAAAGCGTTCGCGTTGACCGTGATCGATCAAACCGCCGACATGCTCTACATCGGTAACTTTGGGTTCCGCACCAGCAGCGATTATGACAAGTTTGCCAAATACGAGACCCGCGAGACGGCTCTGGGCATGCCCTATGTGCCCGAGCACGCGGCAGCCCTGTTTAGCTGCCGTTTGATCGACACTGTGGATGTGGGCACGCATCTACTGTTTATCGGCGAGGTCGAGGATGCCGAGCGCCTGAGCGACGAGACGCCGCTGACGTACGACTACTATCACAAGGTCTTGAAGGGCAAGACGCCGCCTAAGGCTTCATCGTATCAAGGCTAGAAATGTTTTAAAAAAACTTGCATTATATTATTGAGAATTTATACTAATAAATGAAGTACATCACCAGTCGCGTTCGAGAGGAGAACATCATGGCTGAGGAAAAGAAGACGTATAAGTTTGTGTGCGTCGTTTGCGGTTACGAGGTTGAGGTCGATACGCCCGAGCTGCCCGAGGATTATGTGTGCCCGGTGTGCGGCGTCGGTCCCGATCAGTTTGAGCTCGTCGAGGAGTAGCTCATAGACACACGACTTGCAGCAACATATAGCTCTGTCCAAGGGCCCCGGTCGAATTTTCGGCCGGGGCCCTTTTCCTCCGTCCCCAAGGGATCAATTGGTGTGCCGGGGTATCTGGAATTGCGATAGCCGGTTGCGCTGTTCTGATAGAGGTGTCAGGTTATATTCCCTATAAACCTAGTAGGATAAACGGATATAATGCCGAACCTAAGCAACGAAGGGAATGCGGATCCGCCGCGCCCGTGCTGGGGAAGGGGCATTGCTTATGACATCGCAGGACACGATTACAAGGGGTGTACGCAGCGTCGATTGGAAGCGCCGCATGTGCGCGTTCCTGTTCGTGCTGGCTGTCGTGGCGACAGCTTTTGTCGCACTGCCCGTTCAGGCCAAGGCGGCTGATGCACCGACCAAGACGGTTCGCATCGGCTTTCCCTCGAGCGGCAATAACTTTGCAAGCGGTCTGCTCGGCGTGGCCGAAACCAAGGGCTATCTCGATGAGTATCTGGAGCCGCTCGGATACAAAGCCGAGGTGACGGGATTTGTCGGTGCGGCGCCCGCGCTTCATGAGGCCCTGAGCTCCGGTGACCTCGACTACGTCGATTACGCGGGTTTTGCGGGCATTCTCGGCAAGTCGAAGGGCGTCGACACCACGCTGCTCGCCGTGACTGATTTTGGTTCGGGCTGGCGTCTCGTCGTCTCTAAGAGCTCGGGCATTAAGAGCCTCAAAGACCTGAAGGGCAAAAAGGTTGCCTACATGCGCGGTGCCACGCCGCAGATGTACCTGGTGCGTGTGCTGGCTGAGGCAGGGCTCACCTTTGATGACATCGTGCCAGTCAATGCCTCGCTTCCCGACGGCTTGTCGACGCTTGCTTCGGGCGGTGTGGATGCTGCGGTGGTGAGCGGCGGACAAGAGACGCAGCTTGCCAATGAAGGTCTGGTCAAGGTCCTGCACGATGGCGCCAAGGCCGATTCCTCCACGTATTTTGAGCCCACGGTTCTGATTGGTCGCACAGCATATGCCAAAGACCACCAGGATGTGTCGGTGGCAATTCTCAAAGCGCTGCTCAAGGCGCGTGCTGACGTCATTGCCGACCCGGAGGGCTTTATAAAGCTCTCGTCCAAGAAATCGGGCAACCCCATCGAGGTCATCAAGGCGCAAAACGTGGCCGACCAGAAGACCCTTCGTCCCGCATCGCTTTCGGACGACATGCTCGCCGCCATGAAAAACATCCAGCAGTTTGAGCTCGATAACAAGATCATCCAAAGCGAGGTCGATATCGAAGCCTGGACGGATTCGAGCGCCCTGAAGCAGGCGATTGAGGAATTTGGATCGGACGGCAAGGGCACGGACGGCACCAAGCTCGCGACGAGCGCGATTGCCGCGAGCGTGGCGAGTCCCGAGGACCGCGCGGCCCGCAAGCAGGCCGAGGTTATCCAAGGCCTGATCGGTGCGCTTCCGGTGGTCATAGTCGCGGCGGTCATCACGGTTGGCATCGTCGTCGCTCGCCGTAACCTGCGTCGCCGCTTGGGCTCCAACGGTTCCGCCGCCGACCCGGCACCTGCCGTTCGTATTGTCGACACGCTGTTTGCGCTCATTTTGCCGCTGTGGGTGCTTGTCACTTGGCATGTGGCTACCAGTACGGGCCTCCTCTCCACGGTGGTGCTGCCCACGATCTCCTCGGTCGTGTCGACGCTCGCGCAGCAACTCACGACCGGCACCTTTAAGGGCGACCTTGCCATCAGTGTGGTTCGCATCCTCGAGGGCTATGCCATCGCCGTGGTCGCCGGTATCTTCTTTGGTGTGGTCATGGGCATGAGCGCCTCGGCCCACAAGTTCTTCTCGCTCGCCTTTAAGGCCGTGCGCCAGATTCCGATGATGGCCTGGGTGCCGCTGCTGGTGATCTGGTTTGGCATTGGCGAGGAGTCCAAGGTCGCGGTCATCTTCTTGGCGAGCTTCTTCCCCGTGCTGGTCAACACTATCGACGGTATCGAGCGCTGCGATCCCAAGCTCGTGGAGGTCGGTCGCATGTATCGCCTCCCGGGTTGGCAGATGTTCCGCCAGATCTATCTGCCGAGCGCCCTGCCCTCGATCTTTGTGGGCCTCAAACTCGCCCTCGGCATAGCCTGGATGGCCGTCGTCGGCTCCGAGATGATCGCCGCGAGCTCGGGCATCGGCTTTAGGATCAACGACGCCCGCACACTTATGGATTACTCCATTGTCTTTGCCGGCATCATCGTCATCGCCGTCGCCGGCGTCCTGATGGATATGGTGCTCGGCGTGATCGCCAAGATCGCCACGCCCTGGCAGCAGAAGAAGAACTAGGAGGGCATGATGTCTCACGAGCTTTCGATTGCAGACCTTAACAAGGACTTTTCCATCAAGGGCGAGACGCGCCACGTGCTCGACCATATCGACCTTGATATCCGCGCCGGCGAGTTTTTGGTGATCGTGGGCCACTCCGGCTGCGGCAAGTCCACGCTGCTCAAGATCATCGCCGGACTCGAGCATCCCACGACGGGTACCGTCGCGCTCGACGGCAAGCCTGTGACCGGCCCCGGCCCCGACCGAACCATGATCTTTCAGGAGCACCGCCTGTTTCCCTGGATGAGCATCCGCGACAACATTGAGTTTGGCCTGCGCGGACATTCCGATTTCGAGCGCTCCCAGATCTCGAGCCGCCTGCTCAAGACCGTCGACCTGGAAGAGTTCGCGGACGCGTACCCGGCACAGCTTTCGGGCGGCATGTCGCAGCGCGCCGCCATCGCCCGCGCCTTGGCGACTAATCCCGAGATTTTGCTGCTCGACGAGCCCTTTGGCGCGCTCGATGCCTTTACCAAGATGGAGCTGCAGGAGGAGCTGCTGCGCATCCACGCCGAGCAGGGCGGCACTATGGCCATGGTGACCCACGATATCGAGGAGGCTGTGTACCTGGCCGACCGTATCGTGGTCATGTCGAGCCGACCCGGCAAGATCGAGGAGATCGTCGAGGTGCAGCTGGGCCGCCCGCGCGACCGCGGCAGCGCCGACTTTGCCTGGTACAAGAAACGTGTGTACGACCATTTCATCAAGTCGAAACAAAAGGGACCCGAATACGTTATTTAACCTATACGGTTGGTAGGATTTGTAGCAGAATGGTGCGCCAAGCAAATTGTTCGCACAATGAGGGAGCGATTGAGGATGACCGAACCGAGCGACGAGCGCATCGACGGCATGCGCTTTGAGACGGCGCTACTCCACGCGCGCCGCCGCGAGCCGTTCGCCGTGGAGTCGACGACGCCGCCGATCTACCAGACGAGCGCCTATGCGTTCGATGAGGAGGAGCGTCACGCCGCGGTGGCAGGCGGCCGTGCTCCGGGCTACGTGTATACGCGCCTGGGCAACCCCACCGTTGCGGCGTTCGAGCGTCGCATGGCGGCGCTGGAGGGCGGCTTTGCGGCCGTCGCCACCGCCTCGGGCATGGCGGCGATCTTCAACGCCGTCTCCAACGTGCTGCGCGCGGGGGACAAGATCGTGGCGGGTGCCTGCCTGTACGGCGGCACGCTCGAGCTGTTCGAAAGTCTGCGCGACTTCGGTATCGAGACCGTCTATGTTCCCGAGCTGACACCGGAAACGCTGGAGCAGGCGATTGACGAGCGCACCAAGCTCGTCTTTGCCGAGACCATCTCGAATCCCAAGCTCGAAGTGCTCGATATCGCCGCTATTGCCGAGGTCGCCCACGTGCACGGCATTGGCCTGGTGGTCGACAACACCGTGGCGACGCCGTATCTGTGCCGCCCGCTCGACCTGGGTGCCGACGTGGTCGTTGAGTCCTCGAGCAAGTACATCAACGGTCACAGCAATGCCATCAGCGGCGTGGTGATCGATTCGGGTCGCGGTCCGTGGGATCCGCAGCGCTATCCGTCCATGGCCAAGTGGGCCAAGTTTCGCAACATGGCCTATACGGTCAAGCTGCGCCAGGGACTGTTCCGCGATACCGGCGCGTGCCTGTCGCCGCAAAACGCGTTTCTCAACTGTACGGGCATCGAGACGCTCGCTCTGCGCATGGAGCGCGCCTGTGCGAACGCCCAAGGCCTTGCCGAATGGTTCGCGTCGAGCGGCCACGATGTCGAGGTCGACTATCCGGGTCTGCCCTCGCACCCAGGTCATGACTTGGGTGCGCGTCAGTTTGGCGGCCGCGGCTTTGGCGCGCTCATGTCGATCCGCGTGGGCTCCCAGGAGCGCGCGTTCAAGGTTATCAACGGCGTCAAGTTGCCGCTGCGCGTAAGCAACATCGGCGACACCAAGACGCTCATCACGCATCCTGCGACAACTGTTTTCGCCGACAATTCGCCGCAGGAGCAACAGGCGGCAGGCGTGTGGCCCGATACGATTCGCCTATCGATCGGGATCGAGGACCTCGCCGACCTTATCGAGGATTTCGAGCAATCGCTCACCGCCGCCGATCAATCATAGAAGGGGAACTGGTATGGCAAAGATCAACAATGCCGCACTCAAAAAGGGCGGTTTTATGGCCCAGAAGCAGAAGGGATACTACAGCCTTCGCCTGCGCGTGGTGGCCGGGCATATGACGGCCGAGCAGCTGCGTGTCGTGGCTGAGGTGGCCGAGAAGTACGGTCACGGCTATATTCACAATACAAGTCGCCAGTCTATCGAGATCCCCTGGATCAACGTGGAGGATGCCGAGGAGGTCAAGGCCGTGCTCGCCCAGGGCGGCGTGGAGCCGGGTTGCTGCGGCGCGCGCGTCCGCACGGTGACGGGCTGCCAGGGCTGCGTGTCGTGTCCTTCGGGTAACATCGACAGCTTTGCCGTCGCCAACGAGCTCGACGAGCGCTATTTTGGCCGCGACCTGCCCGGTAAGTTTAAATTCGGCGTGACCGGTTGCCAAAACAACTGCCTGAAGGCCGAGGAGAACGATATGGGCATCAAGGGCGGCCGCAAGGTCACCTGGGTTCCCGACGCGTGCATCCACTGCGGCATCTGCTCCAAGGTATGCTCGTTTGGCGCCATCAGCGACGACGGCGAGACGCTCACGGTGGACTACGACAAGTGCGCGAGCTGCGGCAAGTGCTCGCAGAAGTGCCCGGTCGACGCTTGGGAGACCCAGCCGGTCTACAACGTGTGCTTTGGCGGCCTGTTTGGCAACCACATTACCAAGGCCAAGTCGTTCCTTCCGCCCATCGAGAGCGACGAGCAGCTCATCGCCGTGGCGGATGCCGCGATCCAGTGGTTCGACGACCACGCCAAGGCCGGCGATCGCTTTAAGTTCACGCTCGATCGCGAGGGCTGGGAGGGCATGGTCGAGGCCGTGACCGCTGCCTACAACGAGCATGCGCCCAAGCCGGGCGAGCCCATCAAGCCGCTGGTCGGCACCGATAAATAAGTTGACGCGGCGGGGTTGCACCCATGCCGTCTAAGGAAGGAGGCCTCCATGGCCCAGGAAGAGATTGCATTTGACGACGAGGTCGATATCACCGACGCCGTCTGCCCCATGACGTTTGTGCGCGCGAAGGCCGCCATCGAGGAGCTCGAGATCGGCCAGGTGCTCAAAGTGCACCTCAACGAGGGCGAGCCCATGCAAAACGTGCCGCGCTCGCTTAAGGATGACGGCCAGCAGGTACTGCGCCTGGCGCCGTCGGACGAGGGCACGTTTGACCTGTACGTTAAGAAACTCGTGGACGAGTAAGGAGACTGACGATGGCAGAGAGAATCGACGCCGCTTCGTTTGAGGAACGTGTGCTCAAGGCGCACAAGCCGGTGCTCGTGGATTTTTATTCGGATACCTGCATTCCGTGCAAGCGCTTAAACCCGCAGCTTGCCAAGCTGGAGGAGGCCCGCGCCGGCGAACTCGACGTGGTGAAGGTCAATATCAACTTCGACACGCAGGTGGCCGTTGACAACGGCGTCATGGCGGCGCCCACGCTCGTGCTGTTCCAGGGCGGCAAGGAGGCCGGTCGCACGGTGGGCTTTAAGGCGCTCAAAGAGCTCGAGGAGTTTATCGATGGGGCACTCGCCTAGGGCCCTGTCTGAGCGGGTCTGCGAGGGCTCGGATACGTAATTACTTCGTAGGAAGGATGCCAATCATGAAGATCAATGTCGGCGGCAAGCAGAAAGAATACGACGAGGGCCTGACCGTGACGCAGCTCGTGGCGGCCGAGAACGTCGAGACGCCCGAGTACGTGACCGTGTCGGTCAACGATGAGTTCGTGGACCACAAGGACTTCGACAGCCGCGTGCTCAACGATGGCGACACGGTTGAGTTTCTCTACTTCATGGGCGGTGGCTGCTGCTAAAAATGCTCCAGGCACCGCACCTTGGCCCTCAAGCCGTCGCTTGCGTACATTTAGTACGCGGCGCTCCTCTTTCGCGGCAACCTGCGGCACCTGAAACATTTTTAGCCGATCCCCGTTTCTCTTCAAGTTTTAAGGGAGCTATCGCATGGCTTTTTCGAATGAACAGCTTGAGCGCTATTCGCGCCACATCATCTTGAAGGAGGTTGGCGTCAAGGGGCAAAAGAAGCTCCTGAATGCCCGCGTCCTTATCATTGGCGCCGGCGGCCTGGGCGCACCGGCGGCCCTGTACCTGGCTGCTGCCGGCGTGGGCACCATCGGTATTGTCGATGCCGACGAGGTCGATCTTTCCAACCTGCAGCGTCAGGTGATCCATGCCACGTCCAACATTGGCGAGCCTAAGGTGGAAAGCGCCAAGGAGACGATGGAGGACATCAACCCCGACGTCACGGTCAACACCTACCAGGAGTTTGTCGACTCCACCAACATCGCCGACCTGATCGCCGACTACGACTTTGTGATCGACGGCGTGGATAACTTTCCCACGAAGTTTCTCATCAACGACGCCTGCGTTATGGCCAAGAAGCCCTTTGTGCACGCGGGCATCATCCGCTTTAAGGGCCAGCTCATGACCTATGTGCCGGGCGAGGGTCCGTGCTACCGCTGCGTCTTTAAGACCATGCCGCCCAAGGACGCCGTGCCCACGTGCAAGCAGGCGGGCGTCATCGGCGCCATGGCGGGTGTCATTGGCTGCCTGGAGGCGCTCGAGGCCATCAAGTACATCTTGGGCATCGGCAACCTGCTGACCGGCAAGCTGCTCACCTACGATGCGCTGGCGGGCGATTTCCATACCATCAAGCTGCCGCCGGCAGACCCCAATTGCGCCATTTGCGGCGAGCATCCGACCATCACCGAGCTGATCGACTATGAGCAGCCCGAGTGCGCCGACGCCGTGCACGGTGCGAGCCTTAAGGCGGGGGAGTAGCGATGCCGCGCGTGGAGAAGCTGCTGCTTGCGGCTGCCGACTACGACCGCATCGTGGCGCATGCCAAGGAGGGTCTGCCCAACGAGGCGTGCGGCCTGATCGCCGGCACGGTTGCCGGCGAGGGTGAGGCGGCAGTGGGTACCGTCGAGCATGTGTACCTGCTTACCAATGTCGACGAGAGTAACGAGCACTTTTCGATGGATCCGCGCGAGCAGCTCGCGGCCGTTAAGGACGCGCGTGCCCATGGCTGGGAGATGCTCGGCAACTGGCATTCGCACCCCGAGAGCCCGTCGCGTCCCTCCGAGGAGGACAAGCGCCTGGCGTTTGACTCGACGGCGGCGTATCTGATTCTGTCGCTCATGGATCCCGAGCATCTGGTGCTCAACGCCTTCCATGTTGAACACGACAAGCAGGTTGCCCGTGTACCGCTCGAGGTTGCTGAGGCAAAGGCGTGACAGACGCTTTGACCGAGATGTCGGGTGCGGCTGGCGCGGTGACGCCGCATGAGATCAGTCGCGTGGACGCCGTCGTGTTTGCCGCCTACGGCACCACGCGTGCCCGGGCGCGCACGGCGGCGATCGAGCCGGTGTTTCGTGCGGTGGCCGATGCCGTTGACGTACCGTGCGAGCTGGCTTTTTGTGGCCCGGCGGTGTGCCGGCTTTTGGCTTGCCGTGGTGAGCCTGCGCCCGAGTTGGAGCGCGTGCTGGAGCAGGCCGCTGACGCCGGCGCGCGCATGGTTGCCATCGTGTCCGGTATGGTTGTCGACGGATGGGCCCAAGCCAACCTGCACGAGCGCGTGGGTGCGGCTGCCGAGTGCTTGGGGCTGAAGGCCGTTGTCGGTGCCCCGCTCCTGTCCGATGCCACGGGTGTGGATTGTCTTGCCGCGGCGCTTATGGGGGAGTGGCGGCCTAAGCCTGGGACCGTGACCCTCTTTGTAGGCCATGGCATTGGCGGGCCGGCGGGCAGCGACTACGCGCGACCCCGCGACGCCTTTGATGCGTACGGGTCGCTTGGAGCGGCGTTTGCCCGCGCCGGTCGTGATGACTTGGCGGTGGCCTGTCTGTCGGATGGCCCAAGCGCTGCCCTGCAGGCTGTTCGCGGGCTTGCCGAGCCGGGTTCGACGGTGCGGCTGGTGCCGCTGATGCTTTCCGCCGGACGCCATGTGCTCAAGAATATCGGTGGCTCGGATGACCGCTCATGGTCGAGTGTGCTCGCGGCTGCAGACTATGTCCCGCAGCTTTGTGATTGTGGCCTGGGCGAGGTTGCCACCGTACGGGAACTGTATGCGCACCATGCACGTGCGCTGTTCGCCACGAACGAATAGAAGAGAAGAAAGAACAGAAAGTATAACGATGAAGAAGACCCATTTGGTACGACCCATGATGGCCGGTGCTACGCTTGCGCTCGCCGCTGTTTTGAGCCTGGGCTTGAGCGCCTGCGGCGCGACCGGTTCCTCGGCAAATAGCGGTTCTGCAGCGGGCTCTGCTGTCCAGTCGTCAGACGCCGGCAAATCCTCGGCTTCGACTTCGACTGACGATAAGGTCGCCAAGTCGGTCGATCTTAAGATCGCCGAGGATGGCGCGGTGAGTTTTACCGATGACCTGGGCAACACCGTTACCGTCAAGAAGCCTAAGCATGTCGTGGCCTGCATGGGCAGCTTTGCCAACGCTTGGGAGCTCGCAGGCGGCGAGTTGACGGCTGCGACCGACGATGCCTATGAGAACTACGGCGTCGATGCCGACAAGGTGGCATCGGTGGGCCGTTCCACGTCGTTGTCGCTCGAGTCCATCATGGCTCAGGACCCTGACTTTGTGATCGCTACCGGCCTTTCGGATGGCAAGCACTCCACGGGCGTTTCGCAATCCGACCTTAAGAGCGCCCTCGATGCGTCCGAGATTCCCTGTGCGTTCTTTAAGGTCACCACGTTCGACGACTATCTGCGCATGCTCCGCATCTTTACCGCCATCACGGGTCGCGACGACCTGTATCAGAAGAACGGCCTCGATGTTCAGGCCTCGATTAAAAAGGCCGTCAAAAAGTACAGCGTTTCCGACAAGAAGCCGCGTGTGCTGGTGATGAGCTCGTACTCCAAGGGCGTTACCGCGCAGGATTCCACCGGTATGACGGGCGCAATGGTCAAGGAGCTGGGTGCGAACAACGTGTGCGACGAGAACCCGAGTGCGCTCACGGACTTTAGCATCGAGTCGATCGCCGCGCTCGATCCGGATTATATTTTTGTGCTGTCCGTCGGCACTGATACAAAGGCCGCCGAGCGCAACTTTACGCAGTCCGTGGAGTCCAATCCTGCCTGGGGCGAGCTCTCGGCCGTTAAGACGGGCAACTACAAGGTGCTCGACAGCGCGCATTTTATGTCGAAGCCCAACGCCAAGTGGGGTGAGTCCTATACGATTCTGGGCAAGGCGCTGGCCAAGATGAACTAGGGGGTTTGCATGCGTAAGACGAGTTCGAACGGGGCGGGGAGTGCGCTGTCGCACGCACGTCGCCGTGCCGTCCGCCTGTTTGTCGGGTCTGTCGCGGCGCTGGTTGTCGTTGCCGTCGTCTCGTTTTGCATGGGCCCCAGCTCGGTTTCGATCGGCGATATTGCCGCCTTTGCGACGGGTGCCCCCGTGGACGCGACCGTCGCCAATATCATCGTGAATATCCGCATGCCCCGCGTCGTCGCCGGTCTTGTTGCCGGCGCGGCGCTTTCTGTTGCCGGTGCGCTCATTCAGGCGGTACTCGACAACCCGCTGGCGAGTCCGAGTGTGATCGGCATCAACTCGGGTGCGGGCCTGGCCGTGCTTGCCGTCTCGGCCTGTCCGTTGTTCTATAACGATCCGCCGCGCGAGCTGCTGCCGATCGTGGCTTTTGCGGGCGCGCTGATCGCGGCCGCGCTCGTGTTTGCCATCTCGGCGCGCGCGGGCGTGTCACGTCTGACCGTGGTGCTTTCGGGCGTGGCGATCAACGCCGTGGCGGGTGCCGGTATGAATACCGTGCTGTTGGTGGCACCAAACGTGTACGTGGGGTCGTCGGCATACTTGGTCGGCGGCTTCTCGGGCGTGCTCATGCGCAACCTGATGCCGCCGGCGTTGCTGGCGGTATGCGGCATGATGGTGGCGTTTTGCCTGGCAAATCGCCTGAATGTGCTGTCGCTCGGTCGCGAGGCTGCCCATGGCCTAGGCATGCGTACGGTGGCGGTGCGCTTGGTGGCGCTGGCGGTGGCGGCACTGCTCGCGGGCTGCGCGGTGAGCTTTGGCGGACTGATCGGCTTTGTGGGCCTGATGGTGCCCCATGCGGTGCGCCGCCTTGCGGGCCACGACAACCGCGTGGTCATTCCGCTGTGCGCAATGTGCGGCGCGGCGTTTACGGTGCTGTGCGATACCGTTGCGCGCACGGCTTTTGCGCCCTACGAACTGCCGGTGGGTATTTTGCTGTCGCTCGTGGGCGGACCGTTCTTTATCTACCTGATCATGGCGCGAAAGGGGTTCCGCGATGAGTGAGCGTGAGATGCCGGGGGCGGGCGCGTCGGGCGCTGGCGTGGCGGCGGGCGTCCAAGTCATGGGCGCGGTGGACACGGCGTGCGTTGATGCTGCCGTTGAGCTGCGTGATGTGCGCTTTGCCTATGGCGAGCACGCGGTGTTGGACGGCTTATCGCTCGCGCTGCCCGCGGGTTGCCTGACGGGCATCGTCGGGCCCAACGGCTGCGGCAAGTCGACCCTGTTGCGCGTGATCGATGGCGTGTTGGAGTCAGCCGCGGGCGAGGTGCTCGTTGAGGGTGATGCTCTCGACAGCCTGTCTGCACGCGAACGTGCCGAGCGTATTGCGCTGCTGCCCCAGATTCACCGTACGCCGTCCATGACGGTGGAGGCACTTGTGTCGTGCGGACGCTATGCCCATATGGGGCTGTTTGGCGGGCTGACCGATCAGGACCGGCAGATTGTTGCCGAGTCTATGCGCGTTGCCGGTGTTGAGCATTTGGCGCACAAGGCTGCCCGCACGCTTTCGGGCGGCGAGCGGCAGCGGGCGTTTATCGCGATGGTGCTCGCCCAGCGGGCACGGACCGTGCTGCTCGACGAGCCCACGACCTACTTGGACCCCCGCGCAGCGCTCGACGTGATGGGCCTGGCTCGTGGGCTGGTTCATGAGCAGGGGATGACCGGTGCGGTGGTTATTCATGACCTACCGCTCGCCCTGCGCTTCTGCGACCGCATCGCCGCCATGGACAGCGGGCGTATCGTTGACGTGGGTACACCTGCCGAGATTCTCGACCAGGGCGTACTCGAGCAAGTCTTCGGCGTAACGATTGCCCGGATGGAGCTCAACGGCGAGGTTGTCTACAGCTGCTGTTAGCCGCTCTTGCCGTAAGTCCGGCCAACTGTTCGTCTCAATCTGTAACATCTAACGGCTCAAAACGGGTCTATCTGTTACAGATTGAGATAAACCAAAACCGTCCGGCAGAAGATCTCAATCTGTAACATCTAGCAGTGAAAACGGGGTCTACGTGTTACAGATTGAGACAAACGGAGCTGTCCCTCGGAATGATCTCGATCTGTAACATCTAGACATCAAAAGCGGGTCTAGATGTTACAGATCGAGACGTTTGACTGGGTAGGTGCCCCGTCCCATTACATCCCTGTCAACAACACGATATCGAGAGTCGTCACGATGATACCGATCCCTATGAGCAGCGCATTGAGTGGGCGCGAGTTGACGTATTTGCCCATGACGCGGCGTGAGCTGGTGAGCCGTATGAGCACAAAGACCGTAATCGGCAGCTGAAGCGACAGCAGTGCCTGACTCCAGATGAGACCTTCAAAGGGATTCGGGACGACCAGGCACGCCGTCACTGCGCCGACGAAACAGGCCGCCACGCCGATCGAGGAATGTCGGTCGTGGATGTCGTATTCCTCGTCGAACATGCCCGCGGTGATGGTGCCCGCCGCCATGCCCGCCGTCACGCTGCTCGATAGTCCCGCGAACAGCAGCGCTACCGCAAAGATGGTCGAGCTTGCCGTGCCCAGAATGGGGGAGAGCGTGGCCGCCGCGACGGCCAGGTCATCCACGACAATGCCATGCGCAAAGAAGGTCGTCGCGGCCAGGATGACCATGGCCGAGTTGATTGCCCAGCCCACGCCCATCGAAAAGAGCGTGTCGAAGAGCTCGTAGCGCAAACGTTCTTCGATAACTTGCTCGCCTTGGCCTTCAAAGTGCATGGATTGGATGACCTCGGAGTGCAGGAAGAGGTTGTGGGGCATAACGACCGCGCCTAGGACACTTACGATAATCGCGGCAGAGCCAGTGGGCATGCTGGGTGTGATCCAGCTTGCGGCGGCTTGCGGCCAGTCGACCTTGACTAGTGCAAGCTCGGCCAAAAACGAGAGTCCTACCACGCCTACGAAAGCGATGATCCAGCGTTCGGCGCGTTTGTAGGAGCTCGTCATGAGCATCGCCATCGACACTGCCGCCACGATGGCGCAGCCCGCGCGCACGGGCAGCCCAAAGAGCATTTGAAGGGCAATCGCGCCACCCAGGACTTCGGCCATGGCGGTGGCGATGGTCGCGAGATAGGCACTGGCGAGCACCGTGCGCCCACCGAAGCGGGGGAGGTAGCGTGTCGTGGCCTCGGCAAGACAGGCGCCCGTGGCGATACCCAGGTGCGCCGCGTTGTGCTGCAGCACAATGAGCATAATCGTGGACAGCGTGACGATCCACAGCAGCGCGTAGCCAAACTGCGAGCCCGCGGCCATATTGGAGGCCCAGTTGCCCGGGTCGATAAAGCCGACGGTGACGAGCAGCCCGGGACCGATATGCCGTGCAATGTCTAGGCCTCCGTGACCACCGGTGCGTCGGGAGCCAAAGTGGTGTTTGAGATGGTTGATCATGGTCGGTTCCTGCATAAGGGCAGCGCGGCGCCGCGCTTGGGTTATGCGGCGCCGAGCGCTCGGTTTAGGTTGGGGTTACTTGTGCGCTTTGCCCTGATTGGCCACGGCGTCGATCTTGGCGGCGATGGTTGCCGGGTCGCCGATGTAGCGCTTGTCGAGGACGTTGAAATCGGTGTCGAAGGTGTAGACGAGTGGCACGCCGGTGGGGATGTTGACCTTGAGGATTTCCTCGGGCGTGAGGTGCTCGAACTTCATGACGAGAGAGCGCAGGGAGTTGCCGTGCGCGGCGATGAGTACGCGCTTGCCGGCGAGCATCTGGGGGCGAATCTCGTCTTCGAAATAAGGCCAGGCGCGGGCGATCGTATCCTTGAGGCACTCGGTATAGGGCAGCTGATCGGGTGCGACGTCGCGGTATTGCTCCTGGGTGTGGGGATCGCGTGCGTCGTCCGGCTCGAGTGCCGGTGGGCACACGTCGAAGGAGCGGCGCCAGATGAGCACCTGTTCGTCGCCGTGCTCTGCCGCGGCATCGGCCTTGTTGAGACCCTGCAACGCGCCGTAGTGGCGCTCGTTGAGCTTCCAGGATTTGATGACGGGCAGCCACTCGCGATCCATTTGGCCGAGCACGATGTTGAGGGTGTGGATCGCGCGCTTGAGGCGCGAAGTGAAGCAGACGTCAAAGTCGAAACCGGCTTCTTTGAGGGCTCGACCGCCTGCGGCGGCTTCTTCGCGGCCCGTGTCGGTGAGCTCAACATCGGTCCAGCCGGTGAACAGGTTGAGTTTGTTCCACTCGGATTCTCCGTGACGGATAAGGACAAGTTGCATCGTCTGCTGGTCTGCTTGGTGTGCCATAGGGGCCTCCTTGATTTGGCACGGTGTGCGTGCCGTTTGCTTGACGCCGCAAAGGATACCCGTTTTAGGCTTAAAAGTTAACCAAGACTAACAAAATTGTTGAATTTGAATGGGATGGTGAAAGGGGGCTGCCGAAATGTCTCGATCTGTAACAACTACGGATGGAAATTGGGCCGAGGTGTTACAGATCGAGACAGGAAGAAATGGTCCTATGGAAAATCTCGATCTGTAACAACTGACCGCCAAAACCGGCCCTTCGTGTTACAGATTGAGACATTCGGAACCGTCTCTCAAAAGCATCTCAATCTGTAACAGTTAGGCGTCGAAATATGGTCTTTCTGTTACAGATTGAGATGCTTGAAGCGGTGAGCTTATAGGTCGAACTTGGGGCCCTTGTTGTCGCCCTTGAGGTCGGCGGTGTCCAGGCGCATCATGCAAAAGTCCGCGTGGCCCTCGTCGGATTCCTCGTCCTCGGCATTCATGCCGGTCAGAGCGGTCTGGTAGGGGTCGATGCCATCGACCACGGTCACGTTGAGCTTCTCGCTCGAAGCGCCCGGCACGCGGAAGGTGGCGTTGTCGATGGGCTCGATCGACACCTCGGGCGCGTGCTCTACCTGCGGAACCCACTCATAGGGCGCACGGTAGGCGCGGTAGACCATGTTGGAGCTAAAGCCGGGCGCCGGTGCCTTAAAGTAGGGGCTCAGATACTCCCAGACAATCTCGTGCTTGGGCGTGACCTCGATCAGATGACCGTCGGAGCCCTCAGTGATAAGCGTGTTGCCGTTGGGCAGACGCTGGGCAGAGCTGATGAACGGCGAGTAGAAGCGACTGCCGTCGGCAAAGGGGAGCCAGCCGGCTTCGAGCGGGGTGTACTGCCACGTGATCTCGAGCGTGATGGGGTTGAACTGCAGAATGCGCGAGTAGTCGCGGTGGACGGCGTTGGTGCCGTCGGGCGCGATAGCGTTGGGCGCGTCGTATCCCGCGGCACCGCCGTTATCGAAGACCAACAGATCGCCCTCGCCGGGAAGGCCCTTGGGGATCATATGAAAGTGATGCTGGCCGATAATCCAGCCGATCTTTTTCTCGGCATCGCTGCCGTCGAAGCGCGGGCCGAGTTTCCAGACGATCTTGCCCGTCTTTTTGGAGATGATGGCCAGGATATTGGCGTTGCGGCAGTCGAAGATGAGGTTTTCGGGGGCAAAGCGCTCGTCACCGCGCTCGTACCACTTGTTGGGGCCGAGCTCCGAGACGCAGTTGATGTGCAGCCAGTCGCCGCCGGCCTCGCCGCGCATGGAGGGATTGTTGTGGAGCGACTTTTTGGCTGCCTCGTCAAAGCCGAACTCTTCAAAATGCTCCGACGCGCGCCACTCCCAGACGACCTCGCCGTCCCAGGTGACCTCGATGACCTTGTCGTCGATCAGGAGCTTGTCGCTGATCTCGGGGTGATAGCTGTTCTCGTGCGTGAGGATGATGGTGTTGCCGCCGTCCGTGCGCGGCTCTAGGCCGGGCGCATAATAGCCCGCGGGCGAGCCTTCACGCTGGTAGTCGTGGTGCTGACGCGCCTGCCAGGTGGGGTCTTTGCCCTCGTCGGCGACGAGTTCGGTATGGTCCCACTTCCACACAATATTGCCGTCCCAGTCGACCTGCAACAGGTCGAGCTGGTCCTGGTAGGCTGCCGCGCCGCCGCGTGCGCCCGAGGTGCCAAAGACTTGACCGCCCGGCAGCAGCTTGTTGGGGAAGCCGCCCAGACCCGCCCAGCGGTTGACCTCGCGGCCGTTCATGTCGATGAGCAGCGCGCCGCCCGGGGTGGGGAAAATGGTGTAGCCGTTATAGGCACGCTCTTTGTCGTAGATGAGTGTGCCGGTGGGATGAATGCTCGGATAGCCCATGAGTGACTCCTGTCTGCACGGTTTCGGTTCCCGATAGTCTACAACCTACTAAACATGTATGAATATATGGAATTGAGGTACTCGGGTATCGCTTTTTCAGAATGACCCCTTGGGGACGGAGGAAAACGGATCACTCAGGGGGGGTCAGTCCGACCAAGTGGTCCGTTTCCTTCCATCCCCAAGGGATCATTTGTTGCGTGCGTTACGCAATTGTTTCGAAACGGGCAGGAAACATAACGGATCGGCGATACTTCTAGTATGCCTATTCAACTGACTGTCTAACACCAAGGGGAGGATCGCGATGCAGGCAGATTTCGCTCAGCAGCAGGGCCTTTATCGCCCCGAATTCGACCACGATGCATGTGGCATCGGCGCGCTTGCCGATATCAACGGTGAGCGCCATCACCAGATTCTGGACGATGCACTGTCCATTCTGGTCAACTTGGAGCACCGCGGCGGCACGGGACTCGAGAAGAACACCGGCGACGGCGCTGGCATCCTGTTCCAGGTTCCGCATCACTTTTTCCGTAAAGAGGCTCAAAAGTGCGGCCAGATTCTGCCGGCAGAGGGCGACTATGGCGTGGCCATGCTGTTCTTCCCGCAGGATGACAAGGGCGTGGAGGATGCCCGCCGCGTGTTCGAGGAGGGCTGCGCCGAGGCCGGCGTGCCGCTGCTCTTTTGGCGCGAGGTGCCGGTCGACCCGCACGACCTGGGCGAGACGGCCCGCGCCTGCATGCCTACTATCCTGCAGGCCTTCCTGGGCCGTCCGGACGACACGCCCGCCGGCGATGCCTTTGAGCGTCGCCTGTACGTGTGCCGCCGCACCATCGAAAAAAAGGCCGACGCCGAGTTTGCCCTGCGCGACAAGATCTTCTATGTGTGCTCCATGAGCTCGCGCACCATCGTGTACAAGGGCATGCTGGTCGCCACGCAGATGCGCCGCTTCTTTATCGATCTCAACGATGCCGCCGTCAAGACGGCCGTAGCGCTCGTCCACTCGCGGTACTCCACCAACACCACGCCCAGCTGGGAGCGCGCACACCCCAACCGCTTTATCATCCACAACGGCGAGATCAACACCCTCAAGGGCAACGTCAACTGGATCCGCGCCCGAGAGCCCAACCTGTACAGCCCTGTGCTGCAGCACGATCTTGAGCGTGTGATGCCCATCATCAACCGCGAGGGCTCCGACTCCGCGATTCTGGACAACGTGCTCGAGTTCCTGGTCATGAACGGTCGCCCGCTTACGCGTGCCGCGTCCATGTTGCTGCCCGAGCCGTGGGACCACAACGACAGCCTGAGCGAGGAGCGCCGCGCCTACGACGCTTACCAGTCCATGCTCATGGAGCCGTGGGATGGCCCGGCGGCCATCGCCTTTACCGACGGCCGCACGCTGGGCGCCGCCCTCGACCGTAACGGCCTGCGTCCCGCCCGCTACTATGTGACGCGCGACGGCCGCTTTATGCTGGCAAGCGAGGTGGGCACCATCGAGGTGCGCCCCGAGAACATCTTGACGAGTGGCTGTCTGGGGCCGGGCCAGATGCTCGAAGTCGACTTTGCCCGCGGGCGTGTCATCTACAACGATGAGCTGCGCGCCCGTTACGCCAAGGAAAAGCCCTACCGCGACTGGATTGCCGAGGAGACGCTGACCGTTGACGCGCTCGATGAGCCCGTTGCGGCAACACCCGCCGAGGACGCCGAGGTGCCTGCCGCCGTGCGTATGGCCAAGCTCGGCTATCACTGGGATGATGTTGACGAGGTAGTGCGTCCCATGGCCCAGCAGGGCAAGGCGCCGCTCGCCTCGATGGGTATCGATGCGCCGCTGGCCTGTCTGTCCAAGAAGACGCGTTCGTTCTTTGACTACTTCTATCAGCTGTTCGCCCAGGTCACGAACCCGCCCATCGACGCCCTGCGCGAGCATATGGTCACCTCGACCACGCTTTACCTGGGCAACCACGGCAACCTGCTCGAGGACTCCCGTACGGCCTGCCAGCTGGTTCGCCTGGAGCGCCCGTTGCTCAACGAGGAGGAGTTCGAGCATATCTGCGCCATCGACCGTGTTGGCTTTAAGACCCGCCGTTTCCGTGCCGTGTACCGCCGCGATGCCGGCGAGGGCGCGCTGCAGGCTGCGCTCAAGCAGCTTGCAGAGGACGTTGAGGCTGCGGTCCGCGACGGCGTGAACATCGTGGTGTTGAGCGATCGTGCCGCGGCGGGCGAGGTGCCTGTGCCCTCGCTGCTCGCCGTGGGCTGCGTGCACAACCACCTGATCCGCGCCGGCGTGCGCACCTTTGCCGACATCGTGGTGGAGTGCGGCGACGCCGTGTCCCCGCACGACTTTGCGGCGCTGGTGGGCTACTCCGCGAGCGGCATCTACCCGTACAACGCACATGCGTGCGTTCGCGACTTGGCGGCACGCGGCGACTTGGACGTGACGGCCGAGCAGGGCATCGCCAACTACAACAAGGCTGCGACCGCCGGCATCGTCTCCATCATGTCCAAGATGGGCATCTCCACGGTGCAGAGCTACCATTCGGCGCAGATCTTCGAGGCCGTGGGCTTTACGCCTGAGTTCGTCAACGCGTACTTCGCCGGCACGGTGAGCCGTGTGGGCGGTATGGGTGTCGAGGACGTTGAGCGCGAGCAAAACGAGCGCTACGACGCCGCGCTCGCTATCCTTAAGAGCCCGGCTCCCGATCAGCTGCCCACGCTGGGCCTGACCAAGTGGCGTCCGCTCGGCGGCGAGGATCACCTCATCGATCCGCAGACTGTCTACTTGCTGCAGACCGCCTGCCGTGAGGACAGCTACGACACCTTTAAGGAGTACAGCGCCCGCCTGCACCGCACCGGCCGTGCCGTGCGCCTGCGCGACCTGCTGGACTTTGATGCCAGCGGTCGCACTCCGGTGGCACTCGACGAGGTCGAGCCCGCGCTCAACATCGTCCGCCGCTTTAACACCGGCGCCATGTCGTATGGCTCCATCAGCAAAGAGGCACACGAGTGCATGGCCATCGCCATGAACCGCCTGCACGGCCGTTCCAACTCCGGCGAGGGCGGTGAGGATCCGCGTCGCGAGACTCCGCTGGCTAACGGTGACTCCAAGAACTCTGCCATCAAGCAGGCAGCAAGCGCGCGCTTTGGCGTGACGAGCCGCTACCTGTGCAGTGCCTTCGAGATTCAGATCAAGATGGCCCAGGGCGCCAAGCCCGGCGAGGGTGGCCACCTGCCCGGCAAGAAGGTCTACCCCTGGATCGCCGAGGTCCGTCAGTCCACGCCCGGCATCGGCCTGATCTCGCCTCCGCCGCACCACGACATCTACTCCATCGAGGACCTGGCAGAGCTGATCTTTGACCTTAAGAACGCCAACCCCGGCGCACGCGTGTCGGTCAAGCTGGTCAGCGAGGCCGGCGTCGGCACCATCGCCACCGGTGTGGCCAAGGGTGCTGCCGACAAGATCTTGATCAGTGGCCACAACGGCGGCTCGGGTGCCGCTGCGCGCGACTCTATCTGGCATGCGGGTCTGCCGCTGGAGCTTGGCCTTGCCGAGGCCCAGCAGACGCTGCTTCAAAACGGCCTGCGCTCACGCGTGGTGCTCGAGGCCGACGGCAAGCTCATGGACGGCACCGATGTTGCCGTCGCCTGCTTGCTGGGTGCCGAGGAGTTTGGTTTTGCGACCATGCCACTCATCTCCATGGGCTGCCTCATGCAACGCGACTGCCAGCAGGACACCTGCCCGGCCGGCATCGCCACGCAAAACTGCCGCCTGCGTCGCGGCTTCCGCGGCAAGCCCGAGCACGTTGAGCGCTTTATGCTCTTTGTTGCCGAGCAGCTGCGCGAGGTCATGGCGAGCCTGGGCTTCCGCACCGTCGACGAGATGGTCGGCCATCCCGAGTGCTTGCGCCAGATCGAGGTCCCGGGTAACCGCAAGGCAAACCTGCTCGATCTGTCGCCCGTGCTGGCGAGCGCGACCTGCGAGTTCGGTGCCCATATTCCGGGCGCCGACGGTCGCCACTTCCTGCCGCAGATGGCCGCGGACAGCGAGCTCGACAAGACGCTCGACTCCACGTTGTTTGTGCCCTATACGGCCGATGCCCGCGCGCACCTGCGTCCGATTCGCTTCCGCGCCGATATCGCCAACGTCAACCGCTGCGTGGGCACCATCCTTGGCAACGCGGTGACCAAGGCGCATCCCGAGGGCCTGCCCGCCGGCTCCATCACCATCGATTGCGATGGTTCGGCCGGTCAGAGCTTTGGAGCCTTCCTGCCGCGCGGCATTACGCTCAACGTGTGCGGCGACGCCAACGACTACTTTGGCAAGGGCCTTTCGGGCGGCGAGGTGTCGGTGCGCCCCAACCCGCATGCGACCTACAAGTTCGACGAGAACATCATCGTGGGCAACGTTGCGTTCTTTGGTGCCACGAGCGGCCGCGGCTTCATTAACGGTCTTGCCGGCCAGCGTTTTGCCGTGCGCAACTCCGGTGCCACGGTGGTGGTCGAGGGCTGCGGCAACCATGGCTGCGAATACATGACGGGCGGTCTGGCGCTCATCCTGGGCGAGGTCGGGCAGAATTTTGCCGCCGGCATGACAGGCGGCGTGGCCTACGTCTTTGACCAGTACGGCACACTCAATGCCCGCGTGAACCACGAGAGCGTTGATCTCAAGGCCCCGACGGCCGGCGAGCTGGCGCAGATTCGCGAGCTCATCCAGGAGCACGTGGACGCTACGCAGAGCCCGCGCGGCATCAAGCTGCTCTACAGCTTTGAAACGATGAGCAAACACTTTGTGAAGGTCATTCCGACCGAGTATGAGCGCGTGCTGGCGATTGTCGCCGCGGGCGAGGCTGCCGGCAAGACGCATGCGCAGGCCGAGGAGCTGGCGTTTGACATCGTGACCGGTCGCGCGGGTGCCGCAGATGTCGCTCGCTTTGATGTTGCGGGCGCTGCGTCCGTGGCTGCCGGCTCTGTTGCTTCGACCAAGAAGGAGGCGTAAGTGCCATGGGTAAGCCCGGTGCTTTTCTTGATATCGATCGCGTGACCCACGAGCTGCGCCCCGTGGAGGAGCGCAGCCATGATTTTGATCCGCTGTACGTGGAGCTCGATGACGATGCGCGTCGCGCCCAGGCGAGCCGCTGCATGATGTGCGGCGTGGCGTTTTGCCAGATGGGCGCGAGCTTTGGCAAGGCACGCCCGAGCGGTTGCCCGCTGCATAACCTGATTCCCGAGTGGAATGAGCTGGTGTACCGCGGCCGCTGGGACGAGGCTGCCGAGCGCCTGTCGCTCACCTCTCCCATGCCCGAGTTCACGAGTCGCGTGTGCCCGGCGCTGTGCGAGGCCGCGTGCAACCTGAGTTCGGTCGATGGCCAGCCTACGACGATCCATGACAACGAGCGTGCGATCAGCGACCATGAGTGGGCAAATGGCGGCCCGCGTCGCTTTGAGCCGGCAGGGGAGGGCGCACCCACGGTTGCCGTGGTGGGCTCCGGTCCTGCTGGTCTGGTGGCAGCATGGGAGCTTGCGCGTCGTGGCGCCCGCGTGACGGTGTTTGAGCGAGACGACCGCCCGGGCGGTCTGCTTATGTACGGCATTCCCAATATGAAGCTCGAGAAGTCCGTGGTCGAGCGTCGCGTGGCGCTCATGCGCGAGCTGGGCATTGTGTTTGAGCTGGATGCCGATGTGAACGATCCCAAGGTTGCCGCCAAGCTCGATGACTTTGACGCCGTCGTGGTGGCTGCCGGCGCTCGTGCGCCCCGTGGTCTTTCGGCTGCGAACGTGGATGCTCCGGGCGTGGTGTACGCGGTGGACTACCTGACGGCTTCGACCGTCTCGGTGCTCGATGGCGGCAAGCCCGCGGTGAACGCGCGCGGTCTGGACGTCGTGGTCATTGGCGGCGGCGATACCGGCAACGACTGCGTGGGTACCGTCGTGCGTCAGGGTGCGCGCAGCGTGCGCCAGTTTGAGTTCTTGCCGGCTGCGCCCGATAAGCGCACGGCGAGCAACCCCTGGCCGCAGTGGCCAAACGTTAAGAAGACCGACTACGGCCAGCAGGAGGCTATCACTGCGATGGGTGGCGAGATGCGTGCCTGGGGTGTGGATACGCTCGAGGTGCTGCTGGACAAGAAGGGTGCGGCTGCGGGTCTGCGCGTGGTCGATCTGGACTGGTCGGCGGGAAAGCCCGAGCGCATCGCGGGCTCCGAGCACGAGGTGCCGGCGCAGCTGGTGCTCATCGCCTGCGGCTTTACGGGTCCCGAGCATGGCGTGTTCGATGCGGTGAGCGTGCCTGTTGCCACCGCTGGTCGTCCGCTGCCGGTGATGGCTGCCGAGGGCTCGCACCTCGCGGCTCGCACGGAGGGTGTCGCCGCGGATGCCGCGCCGGTGTATGTGGCCGGTGACGCCCGCAACGGCAGCTCGCTCGTTGTGAGTGCTATGGCCGATGCCCTGGCCTGCGCAGCCGAAGTCGCCGAGGCGCTGGAGCTGTAAAGTAGTCATTCAAGAACGTCCCCAACGACTAGTCATTGGGGACGTTCTTTTTTGTCTAGTCGTTGGGGACACTCTTTGCGAGCGATTTGCTCGTTTATCGACGTACGGGTGTTCATTTGTCGACTTCTTGGGCTGTGGTCACCTGTTGTTTCTGTGGTGTCTGCGGGCATCTGGCTCAAATGAGCGGGTTGGCTGTCTATGTCTACCTGCGGTTTTGTTGCAGTGCGCATTTTCGGTCAAGCTTTTCGTCAAGTGTTTGGTTAGCATCTGGTTTGCAGTCGAGGGCCTTTTTTGTCCGCGCTTGCCTCGGTTGCCCACCCTCCTCGTAAGCTCAAATTGAGGTCCATCAGTTTGAGGAGGATGCCATGACTGACCAAGTTTTTGACCGAGCAGAGCTGGCCGAAGCCGTCGGCAACGATATTGCCGACATGGCTCACTTTTGGATGCTGCGGAAGTTTCAATTCCTGGAGCCGGCACGCGAGCAGTTCGAGATTATCGTCGATCCGTGGCTCAGCTATTGTGAGGAACCTTCTCAAAACGAAATCATGGCCTACAACATGGCGTTTACCGATTGGCTGCTGTTTGAGCGCCCCTATTACCACGGTAAGACGCTGTTGGAGCTGTATGTGGACGAGCCGCCAGCGTCAATTTCTCCTGCTTCGCTCGGGCGACTTAAGCAGGTGCGTGATACGCAGTATTTCTCGCGCTTTGGCATTTTGGACAAGGATCCCGCGACTGGCATAGTCGTGCTGAAGGACACGCGCACCGACCGTCGCTTTGATGTCTACGACCCACATATCGTGCAAAAGAAACATTGGAGCGACGGCGCGATTGCGGTACGCCTTGCCTGCGCTGACGATGTCTGGCTGGCGGCGGGGCAGCTCTGCCTGTATGACATCGCGCGCCTGAGCGATACGGCGGTCGACGGGCCGGGCGCGGTGCATCCCGAGGACCTACAGGACGGTTTCGACACCTCGTGCATCAGCTTCTTTTTGCGCCTGGTCCGTGACATCATGGGCGCCCAGGGGCGGTACGTGAAGTCGCTCAACATCTACGAGCAGGAGTGGGAGTAGGGGGGGGTGGGCTGTTGTTGCCTGCGTTGCCTTCTGTCTTTATGTCTTGATCTGTAACGTTTAGGGACAAAAAACCGGTCTACCTGTTACAGATCGAGACGAACGCTTGGACTCCGCTGGTTTGTCTAAATCTGTAACGTTTGGGGGCCTGGAGAACGTCTAGCTGTTACAGATCGAGACGTTTGGCACCTGACTGGGGGAATGTCTCAATCTGTAACATCTACAGGCCCAAATTCGACCTACCTGTTACAGATTGAGACAAAGGTTGGCGGCTGCCGAAAGATCTTGTTCTGTAACATCTAGCGGTCAAAAATCGGTCTTCCTGTTACAGATCGAGGCGTTTGCCGACAGTGGCAGCGGTGACAATGGTCCATTTGTCCGATGTGGTGGTGATGGAAGTGTCTAATACCGTTTTTAAACACAAGCATGCAGCACGTAACACCTTGGCGCGGAACAGGATGCTCGCGCGGCTCACGGAGGCGACCGAGCAAGGTGCACTGCTCGCAACGCATGACAATGCCGAGCTCATGTGGCTACGACGCCATGTTGGAACCGACGATATCGCGGAGCCCGAGCCGTACCTGTTCTGTTTTCAGCATGATTGGGATGCATTGACGCCGGCGGAGCGAGCGCTGAGGACTATCAAAGGGCTTGCGGAGTTTCATCCCGATTGGGCGTTTTGGGGCTATGACGCGGCGCTTTTGTGGGGTCTGGAGGTGCCGAATGATCTGCTCGGGCCACGATATCTTGTTAAGACGGGTTGCTCGGTGCCGCTGAGTGCAGGATGTCGGCTGTTGCGTCCGCAGGCGGCGGGTGCACTTGAACAAGCCGACGGCGTGCAGGTGACGTCGTTTTGGCGCACGGTGGAGGATTGCTTACTGCGTGCGCCGTTCTCCTACGGGTTGGCGATTGCCGATTCTGCACTGCGGGCGAAAGGCGTATCACGTTGGGATTTGTGCGAGCGCCTCCGCGCCGATTGCGAGGGCAGGCGAGGGTATCGCAGGGCACAGGTGATTGCGTCGTATGCGGACGGGCTGTCCGAAAACGTCGGCGAGTCTCGGTTCCGAGCGTTCTTTATTGCGTACGGCTTTCCAGTTCCGGAGCTGCAGGTGGAGTTTCGCGACCCGCTCGATCCGAGCCAGGCGTTTCGCGTCGACTATTTTTGGCGGCTCATGGACGGGACGTGTGTCATCGGCGAGCTCGACGGAAAGGGGAAGTACACCTTGCAGAACGGCGAGGGTCGGGAGTCGGTCGACCCATTCGTGGCAGAACGTCAGCGAGAGTCCCATCTGACGATGCTCGGGCACAAGGTGCTTCGGTTTACGTTTGATGAACTCAAGAACCCGGGGAAGCTGGCTGAAAAGATGAGGTTGGCGGGTATTCCGCGACGGCCCGATTTGGCTGAGGAGTGGAGACGTCAGTGGTATGGGCGCTGAGAGGTTTTGTCTCGATCTGTAACGTTTAGAAGTTGTTTGAGTTCGTAATTGTTACAGATCGAGACAAACCGGTGAAACGTCGACCGAATGTCTCGATCTGTAACATCAGGGGGCCCAATAACCCTGTACCTGTTACAGATCGAGACATTCCCCTGATGTTGCTGGGGTGGGGCTGCAACGTATTCCGTCCCCCACATCCCCTCTTCCTTCCGTTAACCGATATGCTCGACTTTAGGTCGCTGCATTAGGTGATAATGGACAAATGTTCAAGTTAATCGTGAGGGAGGAGCTCGATATGGCGTCTGCCGATCGTCCCACGTTGTTTATCAATGCGACCGTCTTGGATGGCTCGGAGCATATGGAGCCGCAGCCCGATATGGCCGTGGCCGTCGAGCGTGGCATCATCACCTGGATTGGTCCGAGCGCCGTGGCGCAGGCGCCGGCGGGCGCCGAGGTCATCGACCTGGCAGGGGCGTATCTCATGCCGGGCCTCATCAATATGCATGTGCATCTGTGCGGTTCGGGCAAACCGGTTTCGGCGGGCGATGCGGGCGCGCTGATGAAGAAGCTCGATAATCCCGTGGGGCGCGCCATCGTGCGCCATATCCTCAAGGGCAGCGCTCAGCAGCAACTGGCAAGCGGCGTGACCACGGTGCGCGGCGCGGGCGACCCGCTGTTTGCCGATCTGGCCGTGCGCGATGCTATCGATGCCGGCAAGTATCAAGGTCCTCGCCTGGTGGCGCCGGGAACGGGCGTCACGGTGCCGGGCGGCCATGGTGCGGGCCTGTTCGCCCAGGTGGCCAACAGTCCCGCCGAGGCAGCCGAACAGGTGCGCGACCTGTATGCGCGCGGTGCCGACGTCATTAAGCTGTTCGTGACGGGCGGCGTGTTCGATGCGACCGAGGTGGGCGAGCCGGGCGTGCTGCGTATGCCGGTGGAGGTTGCCGCGGCGGCATGCAAGGCGGCGCATGAGGTGGACCTGCCGGTTATGGCCCATGTCGAGAGTGCCGAGGGCGTGAAGGCCGCGCTTGAGGCCGGCGTCGATACGATCGAGCACGGTGCCCCGATGACGCCCGAGATCTTGGAGCTGTACCGTGGCGCCGCGGGTACGCAGCTCGAGGGGCGTGCGCCGAGTGTGACCTGCACTATCAGCCCGGCGCTGCCGTTTGTATTGCTCGACCCGGAAAAGACCCATTCGACCGATACGCAAAAGAAGAACGGCGACATCGTGTGCTCGGGCATCATCGAGAGCGCCCGTGCCGCACTGGAAGCTGGCGTTAAGGTGGGCCTTGGCACGGACTCGAGCTGCCCGTTCGTGACGCAGTACGACATGTGGCGTGAGGTGGCCTATTTTGCCAAGTATGTCGGCGTGAGCAACGCCTTCGCGCTGCACACGGCCACGCAGGTCAATGCTGAGCTACTGGGGCTGGGCGGCGAGACCGGCACGATCGAGTGCGGCAAGGCCGCCGATATCCTGGTGACGCGCAAGAATCCGCTCGATGACCTGTGCGCACTGCGTGAGCCGATGCACGTGATGTGCCGTGGTGATCTGGTGCGCAAACTCAAGGTGAAGCGTATTCCCGAGGTGGACGCCGAACTCGACACAATTATGGCCATGCCTGCCGAGGCGTTGGCCGAGGAGCTTGCCCGCGACGGCGTGGCGTAAGCGTGCGATATGACGATGCGACAAAGGGGCAATCCCTTTGTCATAATCAAAAAAGCCGAGGTCTCAGTGCGAGGCCTCGGCTTTATTTTGTCCCATGGTATGGCGGCTATGAGCGTGTCTCCATCTTGGCGTGGCACTTGGGGCAGGTGACGCGGATCTTGCCCTTGCCCTTGGGGACGGAGAGCATCTGGCCGCAGTTGGGGCACTTGAGGTATGCCGTGGTCTTGCGACCCTTCCACATCTTCTTGGCCGTGCGCTTGGCACGCTCAAAGTCTTCCTTACTGGTGTCGGCTGCGCGTGAGGTGCTAGCCGCTGCAGCGCCGCCGCCCAAGCTGGCGACGAACTTGCCCAAGCCGGGAACATTGGCGGTCGTGGCGACAAAGGCCTCGTTCTCCTTGCGACGTGCATCGATATTTTTGGACAGGCCGCGCAGCACGCCAATCACGATTACGGCGATGGCGATCCAGCTGAGCCACTGGATACGAGCCATCGAACCGATCACGGCGATGATAATGCCTGCGAAGCCCATCACGATGGTGAGTTCGTCAGCGCCATTGCGGCCCTTCATAAAGTCATTCATGCAAATTGCCTTTCATTCGATATGCCGCACGCCTTTATACCCGATTTAGAGCAAGGGGGACAGGTTAATCTGCACCAATGTGGTGCAAACGTACCTGTCCCCAATGCCCCAATTACTTGGAGAGCTTGTCGACGACGCGTTCGATCTCGGCGAGCTTGGCGGCTTTGAGGTCTTCGTCGCCCGATTCGATTGCCGAAGTCACGCAGCCCTCGATATGCGCCTTGAGCACGTCGGCGTTAATGCGCGCGAGGAGCGCCTGTGTGGCCATGAGCTGCGTGGAGATATCGACGCAGTAGCGGTCCTCATCGACCATCCGCAAGATGCCGTCGATCTGGCCGCGTGCCGTCTTGAGCATGCGGGTCACCGATTTGTGGTCTGCCATCATGGCGGGTCCTCGTTTCTGGTCGATCTTTCGGATATCCCCGTCAGTTGCGGTGAAATACGGACCGTTTAAAGGCCTAGGGCGGCACAACAGTCCGTATTTCACCGCAACTTCTGAGGATTCAGTAGGCGGCGTCTGCTACGCGGCGGTCACGGATAGGGCGTGGAACTTCTCGCCGGCGCCCTCGACAGCGGCGGCGAGCTGCTCGGGGGTCACGGTGTCGGCGCACTCCACCTGGACGGTCTGGGTCTCGTGGTCGGCGTCGGCATCGGTCACGCCGGCTACGTTGAGCAGCGCGGTCTCGACAGTAGCGTCGCAGTGGCCGCACATAAGGCCGGAAGTCTTGATTGTGTAACGCATGGGTGTACTCCTTATCGATTGAGTTTATCTGACAGTTTAGTCGTGAACAGAGTCATCTTAAAGGCACGCTGAGGTGCCCGAGATTGCCCCGAAAGAGGAGCGAAGCGTACTTTGGTACGTGAGCGACGGTTTGAGGGGCAAGGTCGGGTGCTTCAGCGCGCCGTCTTAGGCTTAAAGGATTTCAGACGCAGCGCATTGCTCACGACGCACACGCTCGACAGGCTCATGGCCGCGGCGCCAAACATCGGCGAGAGTTGCCATCCGGTGAGCGGGAAGAACACGCCCGCCGCCAGCGGAATGCCGATGCCGTTGTAGAACAGCGCCCAGAACAGGTCCTGCTTGATGTTGCGGATCGTGGCGCGCGAAAGCTCGATGGCGCGGGCGACGTCCATGAGGTCGCTGCGCATGAGTACCACGTCGGCGCCCTCCTTGGCGATGTCGGCGCCGGTGCCGATAGCAAGGCCCACGTCGGCGCGCGCCAGGGCGGGGGAGTCATTGATGCCGTCGCCCACCATGGCGACCTTGCCGCCCGCATCCTGCAGTTCGCGCACGTGGCGTTCCTTGTCGGCGGGGAGAACGTCGGCGATGACCTGCTTGCTGGTCAGTCCCACGCGGCGGGCGATCGCTTCGGCGGTGACGCGGTTGTCGCCGGTGAGCATGCGCACGTCGACGCCAAGCGAGCGCAGTGCGGCGATGGCCCCGGCGCTCGTCTCCTTGACCTCGTCAGCCACGGCAACGGTGCCGGCAAGCTCGCCGTTCTTGGCAAAGAACAGCGGCGTCTTGCCCTCGGTGGCAAATTGCTCGGCAAGACCCGCGGGCACGGTAACGCCCAGCTCGTCCATCAGGCGTACGTTGCCGGCTGCAATGGCGTTTTGCCCCTCGCGCGCCGTAACGCCTCGTCCGGGCACGGCGGCAAAGTCCTCGACCATGCGCGCGACGATCCCGCGTGTCTCGCACTCGGCCATAATCGCCTCGGCCAGCGGGTGCTCGCTTGAGCGTTCCAGCGCGGCGGCCAACTTGAGCAGCGCCTTTTCGCTCATGGCGGGCGAGCCGTCAGCGCGCGTGGCTACCACGATATCGGTCACGGCAGGCTTGCCGCGGGTGACCGTGCCCGTCTTATCGAGCACCACGGTGCCCACGCTGCGCAGGTTCTCCAGCGCCTCGGCGCTCTTAAAGAGAATGCCCATCTCGGCGCCCTTGCCGGTGCCGACCATAATGGCGACGGGCGTGGCCAGGCCCAGCGCGCACGGGCAGCTGATCACCAGCACGGCGACGGCGGAGGTAAGCGCTTCGTTGACGCTTCCGGTCAGCACCATCCACGCCACAAAGGTCACGGCCGAGATCGCGAATACTACGGGCACGAACACGCCGGCGACCTTGTCGGCCATGCGGGCGATGGGCGCCTTGGTGGCGTTGGCGTCCTCGACGAGCTGGATAATCTTGGCGAGCGACGTGTCGGCGCCCACACGCGTGGCGCGGAAGGTAAACGAGCCCGTGCGGTTGACCGTGGCCGCATTGACAGTGTCGCCGGCGGTCTTCTCCACGGGGATGGACTCGCCGGTGAGCGCGCTCTCGTCCACGGCCGAGCTGCCCTCGAGCACCACGCCATCGACGGGGATGGACTCGCCGGGGCGCACGCGCAGGACCTGGCCGGGAAGGATGGCGTCGACATCGACGGTGGTTTCGGTGCCGTCCTCTGCCACGACGGTCGCGGTCTTGGGCGCCAAGTCGATGAGCGCCTCGATGGCGCCGCCGGTCTTGGATTTGCTGCGTGTCTCGAGATATTTGCCCACGGTGACGAGCGACAGGATTGTGCCGGCGCTCTCAAAATACAGGTTGTCCATGCTCGTCATCATGGCCTCGTGGACCTGACCCGCGGCTAGCTGGTCGGCCATGATGAACATGGCGTAGAGCGACCAGGCGATGGAAGCAGTGGCGCCCACGGCAATAAGGGCGTCCATGGTAGGCGCGCCATGCGTAAGCGATTTAAACCCGTTGATAAAGTATGCGTCGTTGATGTAGACGATGGGGATGAGCAGGGCGAGCTCGGTGAGAGCGAGCGTCATGCTGTGGGTGTGGTCGGTGAAGATGCCGGGCAGCGGCCAGCCGAGCATGTGCCCCATGCCTATGTAGAACAGTGGGATGAGGAAGACGATCGAGACGATGAGGCGGGTGCGCATGGCAGAGGCGGCGGCCTCCAACTTTTTGGTGGGCGACTCCATATGGGCGGCGCCGGACCTGGCTTGCGCACTTCCGCTTTGGACAGCGTCGGTGCCCGTGCTGACGGGCGAGGCCGAGTAGCCCGCGCGGTCGACAGCGGTGCAGATGTCGTCGGGGGAGACCTGCGCGGGGTCGTAGTCGACCATCATGGAACCGGCGAGCAGATTGACCGCGACGCTCTCGACGCCGTCGAGCTTGCTCACGGCGCGGTCCACGTGCGCCTGGCAGGCGGCGCATGTCATGCCACCCACGTCGAACTTATCTTGAGCCATGGCTTCTCCTTTCTGTGACGTAGTGTCGGAAATGTTAACCATCCGATACTATACACCCATACCCCCTGGGGGTGTCCAGTACAGAAATAATATATGAGATTTCGTTACAGATTGAGATGATTGGTTGGCCGATGGACCGTCCCAACCAATCATCTCAATCTGTAACATCTAGCAGGGAAAATGACCTCTAACTGTTACAGATCGAGACAATTGCCGGGGAGGGGTCCCGTTGCGGCAAGACGCCCGCCGCCTAGATACAGAACCCGGGGATCACACAGGTTAGCTTGTTTGGCTTTTCCGCAGGCGTTGCGTACGTAAAGACGTCGCCGTCGTGCCCCACGCGGTTCATATAGAGCGTGCCTTCGCTCTCCGATGTGTCGGGGCTCACCGTGCGCTCCCACCAACAGGTGTCCTTGCCCTTCCACTGGCGGACCATCGTCTCGTTCGTGGAATACGGGCTCACCTTGAGCTCGCGGAAGAGCTGATACTCCTTGCCCTCGCCGTTGTAGATGTCTGCCAGGTAGTGATAGTCCTCGGTAAACGAATCGGGCGGCTGCACTCCGCACAGCTCGACCATGGCGGGCAGCCAAAGGGTTGCGGGCAACTCGCTCAGGCACGATGCGCTGTTGGCGGCGCCCACATTGTTCGAGACCTTCTTGACCCCTTTAATGAGTGCGCGCAACTCGTTGGGCAGCAGCTTAAGGCCGTCGCCGTTGAGCCATTCCCGCAGCTCGCAATCTGCCCAGCCGGCGCTCGGCGGTTCAGCCGCAGCGTTGCGCTCGGCAATACCCGCATCGAACATAAACGTCAGTCCGGCCTTGCCCGTCCCGTCCAGAAGCTCATCGTGGCGGATGCCCACAAGCTGCGCGCCAACCTGCAGCCCGTTGGTGAGCGTGACACGCTTGGTACACGGATAGGGGATATGCCCATCGGCATCGAGCAGGTGATAGCGCTTGGCAATCTCGCGTGCCTCGCTACGGGTCTCGGCGGCCTTAATCTTGAGCGAAATCTCCTGCAGCTGATCCCAGGTGTAGTCGTCAAGTGAACCGCGGATGCCGTCAAGGTAGTCGGGGATGCCAAAGCCATGGGTTGCCGCCCCGATAACGCTGAGCCCCGCAACGGCTGCGATAGCGCCGCCGATAATAAAGCGGCGGCGGGTCATGGCATCGTGGCGGGCCTGATTCAGGATCTCTCGTGCGCGCTCGCCGGCGACGTCGACCTTAAGGTGCGTGCCAGAATCGATATCAATCGCGGCCTCGTCTCCTGTGCCTTCGGGGCCCTCGGATTCGGCATCGGTGAGGTATGCCGAGAGCACCTCGAGCATCTGCTGCTCGGTGGGACGATCGCACTGCTCGACTGAGAGACCCTTCATGATGATTTTGACGAGCGCTTCATCGCCCTCGCAGCGCGGCTCGAGCGGTGCCGGTTTGGTCTTGGTCTTTATGAGGTAGAACGAGCCGGTCGCCGCGGCGCCCGTCGACTTAACATCGAACGGTTTGCGACCGCTGTAGAGCTGGTACAGAATGCTCGAAAGCGCATAGACGTCGATTGCCGGCGAACGGCGAAGGGCCGCGATGCCTTCGATATCCTGCGTGAGCATCTCGGGCGCGGCGTATGCGGGCGTGGCAAAGCGCCAAATGTCGGCACGTCGGGTGATTGTGTCGTCGCCGAGTGCCATGGTCGCGGAGCCCATGTCGATGAGGCAGGGGTCAAAGGAGCAATCGGCAATCTGCTGCTCGAGCGTTCGGCTGGTGGTGCGGAACATGATATTGGCAGGCGACAGGTCGCGATGGACGACCGGATTCACGAGGCCTTGGGTCATCAAGAGCGCACGAAGCACGGCGTTTCCGACGGCGGCGACCATCTGGGTGGTCAGCCCGCCCGAGGCGTCGTGAGGAAGCAGGGGCAGCGCCTGCTTGAGTGAGGTGCCCTCGACCCACTCCATGAGGATGAGCGGGTCGTCCTCGCACGATCCGTAGCCATAGACGCGCGGAAATCCGCGCAGGTGCGAGACGGTACACAGATGACGGTACTCCTCGAACAGCGCAGCGGTGTTGGCCAGGTGCGCTGCCGATTGCTCGGCGGAGCGGTCGGGGGCTTGGCCAGAGAGAAAGGCGTTGTCCTTGAGTAGCTTGACGGCAAAGACCTCGCCGCTCGTGTTGGTCGCGCGCAGCACGTGCCCGATGTTGCCGTTGTCGCGGTGGGCCGTCTGGAGAATAAGCGTCATAAACCGACGCTTGGCGTCGTCCTCGGCGCTGGGGTCGACCGCCACGGCGGTATCGAACGTATCGAGACGGATAAGTTTGTCGCCATAGGCGCTATTGGTAGTATCCATGGCGTTCCTTTGTCTGGCATGGGTTGCCGCGCGTACACGTGAGCAGTGCGGATATCGGTAAAGTACCATGATAGCCGCACTGCTCACGTGTACCGCTGAGTATTGTCGTTTACGACACAGAAGGTAGAAGACGAAAGACGGACGGCGACCGTCTTCCGATCGCTGTCCGTGCTAGTCCACAATGACAAGGAATGTCGTGTAGAGACCCAGATGGAGCCTGTCGCTGTTGGCGATTTCCACGGGGGGATAGACTTTGCCGGGTTCGCGTTGGTCGCGCGGCGGCTCAATCACAATATCGCCGTCGCCCGCGCCCGATTCGAGCACTGTGCCGTTGGTCGATCCAAGGCCCTGGGCGTACCAGTGCCCACCCTCGAGCCAAATGCGGAGATGCTCACGCGATGCATCAGCGCCTACATCGGTGATGCTGGGCGAGGTTTTGGGCAAGGACCCAATTACCGTGCCGCGCGGATCGCGTGTGAGGGGATGGATTTGCATGTCGGCGCAGTTGTCGGCATGGGTTCTGAGCAGACCGAGGTTGGGGGCGACGGTGCGCGGCTGCTCCAGGCTGCTCATAAAGCCACGTCCGACGGTAGTTTCGGTGGTGCCAAAGTGCTCGCCCGTCTTGCTGTCGCAAAAGCGCTCGACGGTGGCCACGCCCTGAACGGGATCGGCGAGCGCCCCCGTTGCCACAAAGAGCATAAGGTAAAGCGTGCTTTTCTCGCGCACGGCATTGCCGTCAAAGTTGTCGATGCGATTGAGGGCATTTGCATATAGGCGGCTGTCCAGCTTGTAGCTGGCGAGAGCCGACATCATTTCGTTGGCGGCCGGACCGCGATAGTGCTCGGCGATTGCCCGATAGGCGGACTCGCCGCCGCCGAGCTTGCTGCAGATTGCCGAGGAAAGGTTGAGCGTGGTGACGGTAAAGTCGCTGTAGATGGAGGGCGCGCACTGGTCAGGCTTGCGATGGACGATGTAACGGGTGAGATACGAGCGGTTGGAAGAGCATTTCTCGAGCAGGGTACTGCCGAGATAAGAGTTTCCATTGATGAGCATTCGGGCGATCTCGAGATGTTTAAGACCGCCGAACGAGCGAATATCGTTATAGAGGACCGAGCAAGGCGTCTCTGCTGCCACGGATACCTCCTTTGATTGCTTCCTAGCCAATATGGCGATAGGAATTAATGGCCCCCGGTGGGCGACGTATTAAATGGCTGCGCAATATATAGCGTAACCAAAGCAACATTATAGGCCACATGTTCGAAATTGCAGGAAGACTGAGAGATTTGGTTTGGACTGGACGGAAATCCCCCTCTGTCTTGATCTATAACAATTAGGGCCGATTTTACTCGGTAACTGTTACAGATTGAGACGTTTCTGAACCGTGTCGACCGTTTGTCTCGATCTGTAACACGTAGAGGAAGATTTGCCCTGTAGATGTTACAGATTGAGACAATCAGCCGGGCCCACCTCGTCCACCCCGTCATCTGTGGTTTACGTGGGGGCATACGGAGTACGGGTATACTAACCCGCGGCGAATCTGCTTCATCGCTTAGAGCTGCTGCGTCTGGACGGCGCGTGATAGGGCTGCCAAAGCGATCGCCAGCGTGCTGAGCAACGTCCTCTCTGTGCGCACCTGTTTTTGTATGTATTAGCGCACTACCAAGCACGCCCGCGCGGTCGCATGCCGTGCCCATTGCGCGTGCAGATAAGGAACAACAACATATGCGTAATTCTGTATCTGACGTCACGGACGCCGAGATTCTGGACGAGACCCGCGAGGCCATGACCCAGGCTGCCTTCGATGCCGCCGACGAGGCCAATGCTGCCCAGGCCGTCGAGTCCGCTACCGAGAGCCTGCCCGCCTTTGACGAGCTGGGACTTTCCGACGAGATGCTTCGTGCTATTGAGAACCTGGGCTACACGGCGCCGACGCCCGTGCAGGCCGGCTCGATTCCCGTGGTGCTCGAGGGCCGCGACTTGCTTGCCGCCGCTCAGACCGGCACCGGCAAGACGGCCGCCTTTTTGCTGCCGACCATGAACAATCTGGAGCACATCGCTCCTCCCAAACCCGTGCGCGAGCGCGGCGGCCGCAACCGTCGTCGCGGTGCTAAAAAGCCCGAGGGCAACGGCCGCGGCCCCGTGATGCTCGTCATCACCCCTACGCGCGAGCTTGCCCAGCAAATCGACGAGGTCGCGAGCAAGATCGCCGACGTCACCGGCCATGTTGCCGTGACCGTCGTGGGCGGCGTGAGCTACAAGCCGCAGACCGCGGCACTCAAGTACGGCTGCGATATCCTGGTTGCAACGCCGGGCCGTCTGGTCGATCTGATCGAGCAGGGTGCCTGCCACCTGGGCGAGGTAAAAGTGCTGGTACTCGACGAGGCCGACCGCATGCTCGACATGGGCTTTTTGCCCGCCGTCCGTCGTATTGTGCGCGAGACGCCGGCCGAGCGCCAGACGCTGCTGTTCTCGGCGACGCTCGACGAGGAGGCCGTGGGCGAGATCACCGACCTGGTGAGCGACCCGGCTCGCGTGGAGATCGCGCCCGCCACGTCGACCGCCGACACCGTCGACCAGTTTGTGTTCCCGGTGTCTATCGAGGCCAAGAACAACCTGCTGCCCGAGTTCCTCAAGAAGGAGGGTCCGGAGCGCACTATCGTCTTTATGCGCACCAAGCACCGCGCCGACAGCTGCTGCCGTCGTCTGGAGCGCAAGGGCATCAGGGCCGCCGCGATTCACGGCAACCGCAGCCAGGCCCAGCGCGAGCGCGCGCTTTCTGCCTTCCGCGACGGCACCGTCGACGTGCTGGTGGCAACCGACGTGCTCGCCCGCGGCATCGATATTAGCGACGTGCGCTACGTCGTGAACTTTGACGTGCCGGCCGAGCCGACCGACTACATCCACCGTATTGGCCGTACGGGCCGCGCCGGCGAGCTAGGCTGGGCCATCACGTTTGTGACCGAGCAGGACGTCGACGAGTTCTACGAGATCGAGAAGCTCATGGACAAGACGGCCGATATTTACGAAGCCGGCGACCTGCACGTGGGTCCCAACCCGCCCGCCGTTGACCCCGAGCGCGATCCTGCCGCCTTTAAGGTGAAGAAGAAGACCAAGCGCGGCAAGTCCAAGAGCAAGAAGAAGCTTGAGCAGGCGCGTCGCGACGGCAAGCGCAACGGCGACGATTACGGCGACGTGGCTGGTCGTTCCAACCGCGGTCGCGACGAGCGCCGTGGCGACGGCGAGCGTCCGAGCCGTCCCAAGCGCGGTGGCAAGACCCGCGTGCGCGAGGGCGTTCAGGCTCGCGTGGACGAGGCTGTGGAGAGCGTGGCCCGCGAGGTGGCTGCCGAGGAGCGCGGCGGTGCTGGTGCCGCTGAGCAGCCTGCGCGCGGTAACCGTGCCGAGCGCCGTGCCAAGCAGTTCCAGGGCGAGGCGCATCGCCGCCGTCGTGAGGACGAGGACCGCGGCGGTCGTCGCCGTGTTGAGCGCGAGGACGAGGGCCGTGGCTCGCGTGGCGGCAAGCGTGGTTCGGGCGATCGTCGTCGTTCCGGTCGCGATGGCGAGCGCGGCGGCCGTGATGAGCGCCGTGGCGGCGAGGGCCGCGATTCGCGTGGCGAGCGTGGTACTCGCGGCGGCGAGTCCCGTGGCGGCAAGCGCTTTGATGAGCGCGGTGGCCGTGGCGGCGAGCATCGCGAGGGCACTCGTGGCAATGGCAGCCGCGGCGGTGCTGGCCGCTCTAACGAGTCGCGCGATCGCCGCGATCCGCGTGCCAGCCGCGATCGTCGCGATGACTGGCGCAACTACGACGATACCCGCGAGGAGCGTCGTGGCGGCTATCGTGGCGGGCGTGGCGGCAACCAGGCCGGCTCCCGCGGCGGCCGTGCCGGCGGTCGCGATAATCGTGGTAGCTATGGCAATAGTCGTGGCGGCAAGCGCGGCGGCAGCTCCCGTCGCCCCGGTGACGGCGGCGGCAAGCGCAAGTAACATACGCATCGCCCGCTAGAGCGAGGTGAACCAAGGGCCCCGAGCAACTACGCTCGGGGCCCTTTTTGTTTGCCGTATCCGATCGCTAGTTCAAATGTGATTTCCTCGGGAATGCATCTAGAGGATGCCGTGGGCCTGTTTCCTACCATGCGGCAATGGGTCCCATGGGGTGCGCCGTGCATTTTTTGGAGTATTCTGCAGTTCGAGTTGTCTGCATATGATTTGACGTCGCCAACGGTGGCTTTCGGATATCCCTAGCGAGCGTTCTGAGTCAGATTTCGTCGTTTTCCGGAGCAGGGGCGCGTCATTCTCGCCATGTCGGAACCCAAAATGACGCAGCGCCCTAAAGGTTTGCCCGCTCGGGGTATTGCTGGCGCGGTCACGTTGCAGAATACTCCGTTTTTTGCACGGGCCAGGATGGGGTACCTCGGGAGAACACGGCGGTATCCCGTAAATATATACAATCTGTACCGTAATTTATACAAAACGAAGAGGTAGACAGCGTAGGGTTGGTGCATTGGGGTGCTTGATGCACCAAAATGGGGATCCCACGTGCCGTATACTCTGGCTGGATGTGAAAACGGCTTGACGCGTTGCCAGACGTAGGGGGAGGGTGTCTCGATGAGCGTATTCGAAATTGTGTTTAGTCCGACGGGTGGAACGCAGAAGGTGTCTGGCCTTGTGGCCGGGGCACTGGACAAGAATACCGTTACCGTCGATCTGACCGATAGCGGGCTAGATTTCAGCGCTGTCTCGATGACTGAGGACGACGTGGCCGTAATCTCTGTGCCGGCGTATGCCGGTAGAATCCCGGCTGTGGTGGCTGACCGGTTGGGCATGGTTCACGGCAACGGAGCGCGGGCCGTTCTGGTGTGCGTCTACGGAAACCGCGCGTTTGAGGACACGCTCGTAGAGCTGGAGGACGTTGCGAAGCATGCGGGATTCCGGGTGATCGCGGCAGTTGCGGCCATTGCAGAACATTCCATTGCGCGACAGTTTGCTGCCGGTCGTCCGGATGCGCAGGATGCGGCGCAGCTTGCTGAGTTTGCTCAGCAAATTCAGCAAAAGCTGTTGGCTGAGGATGCGTCCGAGCCCTCTATCCCCGGCAATCGTCCTTATAAACAAGCTGGAGGTCACCGCATGGCGCCCGAGGCAACAGAGGATTGCGTCTCCTGCGGTGCATGCGCCGCGGCGTGCCCCGTTTGTGCTATCGACAAGGGTGACCCCAAACGAGCAGCTGGCGAGGCGTGCATCTCCTGCATGCGCTGCATCGCCGTATGTCCGCGAGGTGCTCGCAAGCTTGATTCCAGCAAACTATCCGCTGTTTCCCAGATGCTGAGCAAGGTTTGCGTCGTGCGGAAGGAATGCGAGCTCTTCATCTAGCGCATACGAAATTGGCGCAATGGGGCCAGGTTAATCTGCACCGACCTGGTGCAAACAAACCTGTCCCCAATGCACCAGAGCAAGGAGTGTCCCCGGGTGCCGGCAGAGACGATATGAGCAGGACATAAAAACATTGAGAGCCCCTGCTGCATGAA
>CAJMLY010000007.1 GCA_905214425.1 uncultured bacterium | reverse complement strand
GAGCGTCCGGCTGATAACCGGGAGGTCACAAGTTCGAATCTTGTCAGGTCCACCATCAAAACTGTGAAGAGCCTCGGGGCAATTGCCTCGGGGCTTTTTTCTTACCTACTGAAAGTAGTCAAAAAAGCCCCGTCCCAAATTAACTACTTTGATTTTGTGTGCTGTGCGAAAGTTTGGGTAGTATAGCTATTCAATGCGGTGGAGCTGCCGCGTGTTAACCGCTACGTACCGGAGGTGTTCCATGGTTCGTGTCGACATAGAGACCATCGTCATGGCCGCCGGTCCCGTGCCATCGCTTATCGTGCTTCGCGAGCGCTGCAGCAAATCGGACTCGCCCGCACCGCTGCGTTCCCTTTCCATTCAGACTGGTTCGTTTGAGGCTGCGGCAATCAGCCGTGGCATCGATAGCGGCCGAGCCGAGCGCCCGATTACCCATGACCTGTTGCTCGATACTGTTGGCGCCCTGGGCGCCAAGCTCGAGCGCATCGAGATCGTCCGCGCCGAGCCGCCGGTGTTCTACGCGACGATCGTCGTACTGGCCGATGGTGACGAGTGCAAGATCGACGCCCGTCCCAGTGATGCCATTGCCCTTGCCGTGCGCAGCAATGCTCCCATGTTCGTGGAGGACGACATCATGAATCGCCTGGGCACTGTTTCTACCCACGCCGAGGAAGTCGACGACGAGCAGGAGTTCGAGAAGTTCGACGAGTTCGTCCATACGCTCTCCCCCGATGACTTCTAAATGCGGGGCGGCCAGGATGCGGAGCGTTCGCTGATGGCCGGCGGTATGTCGGCCGAGGCGGCTGCGATCGCCCGCGAGGCCCAGATGCGCTCGGAGGCTTCTGAGGCGGCTCGCATTGCCTATGTGACGCAGGCCCGCACGCTTCGCGAACGCCGCGGCTCGTTTATCAAGATGGTTGTCATCTCCGCCCTTGTCGCGGCAATCTGCTCGCGCCTTCGTGGTACAGTTGGTGCGCTTGGGTTTTCGATCTCTACGGGCCTCGTGATCTGGGGTGTGGTCGATGCGGTAATGCTGACCAGTCAGATCAAGGTGCTCGACAAGCGCGCGATGGATATGATGCGCGCCCGCGACGCTGCCGCCAAGATCGCCGCCGAGGCACAAGAACTGTAACGACGCCAGACTCGATGGGAAGGTCTAAAGATGGCACAGGATATGCAGGACGCCGGTAACGTCTCCGCCGAGCTCGACGCCATGGTGTGTGACCTGATTGGTGCGTTCTTGGACGACCTGGCCGCCGGCGAGAATCCGGGCGTAGTTGTGGCGATCGAGGACGCTGCTTCCAACCGCTATCTGGCGGCGCTCGATGAGGATGGCGAAGAGGCGTGCCTCGAGGCGGCCACCAACTTTATCTCCGAGCACAAGATGGGTCTTAAGGACGAGGGCCTGGGCCGTATCGCCCGCTATGCCATCGGCTACACCGGCTGCGTCGAGATTGACGGCGGCTATCACGATGCTCTGCTCGTGAGCTTCTTCGAAACCACGCTCGAGAGTGGTTTTTCGGCATATGTGCTGTATGAGGGCATGGGCGCCGGCGATGGTTTTATGTGGAGCGACCCTGAACCTGCAGGTGAGGAAACCCCTCTCATCTAAAATCGCTAAAATAAACGAGTTTTCGGTAAAAGGCTCAATATTCCCGCTGAGCGTTGTATCGCTGGGCGGGCCGCATACGCGTGCCGTTTGTATATGGATAGAAGATAGGGGAACTACATGCGCGTAGACAATCTGAGGAACATCGCCATCATCGCCCACGTCGACCACGGCAAGACGACGATGGTCGACAAGCTCCTGCGTGCCACGGACGCCTTCCGTGCCAACCAGCAGGTCGAGGACCGCGTCCTGGATTCTAACGACCAGGAGCGCGAGCGCGGCATCACGATTCTCGCCAAGAACATCTCTATCGAGTACAAGGACGTCAAGATCAACGTCATCGACACCCCGGGCCACGCCGACTTCGGTGGCGAGGTCGAGCGCGTGCTGCGTATGGCCGACGGCGCCCTGCTGCTGGTCGACGCCTTTGAGGGTCCCATGCCCCAGACCCGCTTCGTGCTGCGTCACGCTATCGACACCGGCCTTAAGATCATGATCGTCATCAACAAGATCGACCGTCCGGGTGCTAACCCCGAGAAGGCCTACAACGACTGCCTGGACCTCATGGCCGACCTGGGCGCCACCGACGACCAGCTCGAGTTCGCCATGGAGCACGTGGTCTACGCTAGCGCCATGAATGGCTTTGCCCGTCTTGACCCCAACGACGGCAACATGGACATGTATCCGCTGCTCGATATGATCATCGACGACATGCCCGCGCCCGAGGTTGACGAGAACGCCCCGCTGGCCATGCAGTGCGTGACCATCGACCACTCCAACTTCGTTGGCCGTATCGGCATCGGTCGCGTGTACTCCGGCACCATCCACCAGGGCGACCAGATCCTGGTTGTCAAGAACGACGGCTCCAGCGCTACCGCTACCGTCAAGCAGCTCTTTACCTTCGACTACCTGGGCCGTACCGAGTGCCAGGAAGTCGGCGCTGGTGACATCGCCGCCGTCGTGGGCATCGACCGCACCGATATCGGCGATGTCTACACCGATATCGAAAACCCCGTTGAGCTCGAGCCCATCGAGATCGACCCGCCGACCCTGTCCATCGTCTTTGAGGCTTCGACCTCCCCGCTCGTCGGCCGCGACGGCGACATCGTGGGCGCCCGTCAGCTCAAGGAGCGCCTGTTCAACGAGGCCGAGAACAACGTGACCATGAAGATCGAGGAGCTCGAGGACAAGAGCGGCGTCGAGGTCTCGGGCCGCGGCATTCTGCACCTGTCCGTCCTGATGGAGTCCATGCGCCGCGAGGGCTTTGAGTTCCAGGTTGGCCGTCCCCGCGTTCTGTTTAAGAAGGACGAGAACGGCAACAAGATGGAGCCCGTCGAGCAGGCCGTCGTCGAGTGCCCGGACGAGTACTCGGGCAAGGTCGTTGAAGTCTTCGGCACCTCCGGCGGCATCATGACGAGCATGGATACCTCGGGCATCGTGACGCACCTCGAGTTTAAGATCCCGACCCGCGGCATCATGGGCCTTAAGAACCGCATCATGAACGTCACCCACGGCGAGGGCGTGTTCTACCACACCTTCTTGGAGTATGGCCCCTACGCCGGCGAGATCGGCAACCGTCAGAACGGCGCTATGATCTCCATGACCACCGAGAAGGCCGTTGCCTACGCTCTGGGTACGCTGCAGGAGCGCGGCCAGCTGTTTGTTGAGCCGGGCACCGAGTGCTACGAGGGCATGATCGTGGGCGAGCGTAGCAAGGCTGGCGACATGGTCGTCAACATCGCCCGCACCAAGAACCTGGGCAACCAGCGTTCCTCGACCTCCGATATCTCCGTCCAGCTGGTGCCGCCTCGCACCTTCTCGCTGGAGGAGGCGCTGGAGTACATCGCCGACGACGAGCTGGTCGAGATCACCCCCAAGAACATTCGCCTGCGCAAGCGTCTGCTCAATGCCACCGACCGCAAGAAGGCCGCCGTCCGCGCCGGTCAGGTCAACAAATAAGCGCTAGGGCTTATAACCGCCAATAAGAAAGGGCGCCGACCGCGATGGTCGGCGCCCTTTTTGGTGCAAGGGGATTGAGTTGGTCTGCACCACCACAAAGGTGCCTGTCCCCTTTGTGGTGGTTGGCGGCTAAGCGGTGGGGAGTTCTGGCGTGTTAGCCGGCTGCTGCGGCTTGAGGTGGGCGTTGCGCCAGATGATTTGGATGATGTAGCCGAGCATAAAGACAAAGGCCACGCCGCTGATGAAGCCGCCTACGAGGGGAAGCCCCGTGAGGGCGCCTGCGGCCACACCGCCGACGGCTGCCATGGCGTAGCGGTTCTGGTTGTGTCCGACCATACGGGCAATGGCGCAGCCCGCGAAGGCATTCGACACCAACGCGATGCCGATAACGCCGCACAAGAGGGCTCCGGCAAGCGACAGGCCAGCGATAGAGATAATCAGCAGTAGGACAGCGGGGACGATAGCAATCGTGCCCAGAAGACCGCTCACCCACAGGGGCATGGGGCGCTGGTGGAGCATGCCGGCGGCGCTGGCGGTCGCGCGCGGAAAGACGAGTTCGAGCAGCAGGGCGACAAAGCAGGTCGAGAGTGCCGCGGCGACGATACCGCCGATGACATCGTTAACGGTGGAAGTATCCTCGTTCTCGGTGCGGTCGATCTTGAGCGCGCCTACCTCGGCTCCCGCGGCGCGCTCGGGGTCCTCGGAGACGTGCGCGTTTACGGTGCCGGTGATGTGGGCGTTCTTGTTCAAGATGAGCTTGTCGGCCCAAACCTCGACATCGCCCTCGACGGTGCCATCGATGGTCACCGTGTCGCCCGCAAGCGCTGCCGACTTGGTAGAGCCGCGCAGGGCAACCGTCTCACCTATCGCATAGAAACAGTTGGCGGTGCTGTCGGAATTGAGCACGACATGCTGACCGACGACCGTGACGCTGCCATCAACCGTGGTCTTGGCGATGTCGATGGTACGCGCCGCCAAGCGGACGGCGCCACCCACCGTGCAGTCGCGGATCGAGAGGGTATCGCCTGCGGCGATGATATCGCGGTCGATGGAGGTGTCGTCCAGGTTGAGGCTCTGGCCTGCCCAGTACAGGTCACCTTCGACGCCGGACGGATTGGCGTCATTGTCGGTCGCAAGTACATTTCCGGCGGTGTCCGTGCCGGCAAACGACGCCGTGGGAAGTGCGGTGACCGCCAGAGCGATGAGCGCGAATAGGATCGTGATGCGGCCCCACGCTTTACGGCGCTGGGTCGACGGGAATTGATTACAGGGCATAGTGAATCCTTCGTCAGATGCTCGACATGCACCTAACAGGGTACCCAACGCGTGGGCGCTCTAAAAGAACCTCTCGGTTGCATTTCGAAGGATGAGCCCGCGCCACCTACTTTTTGCGGTGCAAGAAGCGCGCGATGTCTTCCTCGGTGGGGCTTTTGATGTCAAAGCGCAGCGAGAGCCAGCGCAGACCCATGGTCACGACGACGCATACGACCAGCGCGGCGACATTGCTCATGATGCCGCTCATAACGAGACACACATAGCTTGTCGATCCGGCGATGGCGGCGATGGCATAAAAGTTAGTACGTTGGAAAATGCCCGGAACCACGCCCATAAAGCCGTCGCGCAGCATGCCGCCGCCCACCGCGGTGAAAAAGCCCATCATGATGCACACCGCCGGCGCAAAGCCGTAGACCAGCGCCTTGTCTGCTCCAGTGGCGGCGTAGATACCGACCGAGATGATGTCGAGCAGGGGAATGAGTTTTTCGGGTTTGTCGACGATTGCCGGGAAAATATAGATGATGGCTGCCGTGGCAATGGAAAGCGGCAGCGCCATTGGCTGGTTGAGGATGTAGACGTTGCCCACCTGCAGCGTCATGTCGCGTAAAAGACCGCCGCCCAAGCCACAGACCACGGCGAGCGCAACTGCACCCACCAGGTCGAGTTTGTGCTCGCGCGCGACCAACACGCCCGAGATTGAAGCCGCGACGACGGCGAACATTTCGAGCCAAAACGGGATGGCGACCATGGCATCCGTGGCGTGTGAGGTAACGGTCATAGCGGCGACGACGGGCAAGATGGGGTCCTTTGGATTACGGATTTGGACAATGCCCGTACATAGTACATGTTCGGCGCCGATTGCGACCCTATTGCTCGGCAAACGGTCGGGACTGGATGCGGGCGTAGGTACCATGCTTGGGGATCTGGGTTGATGCTGAACGCGATGGAGGCGTGGCTGAATAGGAGGGATGTCCAAATTTTGAGCAGCGCTCAAAATTTATCCGGTCGGCTTACGCCGACCGCGCTGCGCTAAAAACGCGCCACGGGCGCGTTTTCTTTACGCTTTGCGCCCTGGCGGGTTCGAATCCCTCCTCCTTCGCCGTATTTGTTTGTAAGGGACTCAAAACAAAAAAGCTCCCGTTGTTGGGAGCTTTCTCAACCAAAATGGCGGAGGAGGAGGGATTCGAACCCTCGTGACCTTATACAGGCCAAACGGTTTTCGAGACCGCCGCATTCAACCACTCTGCCACCCCTCCGCGTGGGGTAAAAACAAAGCAGGCTCGAAGGCCTGCTTTGGAATTAACTGGCGGAGAGTCAGGGATTTGAACCCTGGAGACGCTTTTGACGCCTACACGATTTCCAATCGTGCTCCTTCGGCCACTCGGACAACTCTCCGTTAAATGCGAAAGTCAGTATACACGAGGAATCGCAAAGTGCAAACAGAAAAGTTGGCATTTTTTAAAACGCTTGGCCGCGCTTGGCGCTGCAGTGGGGTTTGAGGTGCCAAAAAACGGCATCCGACCAGCGTGGTTTATCAACTCAATTGTTCAAAAGGGGTATTCATAAGCGACTTGGCAATGAATTTAAAAATCTTTGGGTGGTGCCGTGGGCCACTGGTATGCATTTTGCGACCACAGCCTTGTGCCCGTTGACCTGCGGCTTGGCTCAGCTTGTCCCCGCGGCACCGTATCTTGTCCACAAATCCGTCAAGCTCTTGGTCGGCATTTGGTTGGAATGCGCATGAAACGTCGTGCGAGTATGGGCATATGTGGAGGTCATGAGGTTGTAGCTGCATATTCTTGCGGCCTGGGAGGTTGAAAGATATTATTACCAAGTCTTTTCCTGCTTCAGGCGCACCTTCACGACCTGAAGCCACATTTGCCCAGAGGAGGTGACAATATGAAGGCTTATGAACTGCTGTTCTTTGTTGACCCGTCGCTCGACCCCGAGACTCGTCTCGCTGTTATGAAGCGTATCGATACCACGATCGCTGAGGGCGCTGGCAAGGTCGACTCCGTTGACGAGTGGGGCAAGCGCAAGCTCGCCTACGAGATCAACGACCTCACCGATGGTGACTACACCCTCATCAACTTCCACGCAGATCCTACCCAGATCGCCGAGCTTGATCGCGTCCTGCGCATCACCGACGCTGTGGTCCGCCACATGATCGTCCGTCGCGACGACCAGGAGTAAGACTGTCGTTTTGGACTGGGCTTGTGCCCCAAGAGGAAGTAGTGAGTTATGAGCATCAATCGAGTGAACATCACCGGTAACCTCACCCGCGATCCCGAGCTGCGCGCCACCGCCGGCGGAACCCAGGTTCTGTCCTTTGGCGTCGCCGTGAACGATCGTCGCCGCAACGCGCAGACTGGCGAGTGGGAGGACTATCCCAACTTTGTCGACTGCACTATGTTCGGCACCCGCGCCGAGGCCGTGAGCCGTTTCCTGGCAAAGGGAAACAAGGTCGCGATCGAGGGCAAGCTGCGCTACAGCTCTTGGGAGCGCGACGGCCAGCGCCGGAGCAAGCTTGAGGTCATCGTCGATGAGATCGAGTTTATGAGCTCCCGTGGTGGCCAGGGTGGCTACGATCAGGGCGGTTACGCCCCCGCAGCTCCCGCGCCCGCAGCGCGTCCTGCCGCACCGGTGGCCACGCCGCCCGCGGTCGACGTCTACGATGAGGACATCCCGTTCTAAGGGTTGTTCACCTATTTTTGAGTGAGAGGCGGCTTCGGTTCGCCGAAGTTGCCAAATGAAAGGTATTTTGACATGGCTAATGATTTTTCTGCACGTCAGCCGCGTCGTAAGTACTGCCAGTTCTGCAAGGAGAACACTGAGTTCATCGACTATAAGGACACTCAGCTTCTCCGTAAGTACATGACCGATCGTGGCAAGATCAAGCCCCGTCGCGTCACTGGCGCTTGCACGCAGCATCAGCATGACATCGCCAACGCCATCAAGCGCGCCCGCGAGATGGCTCTCCTGCCGTACACCGTCCCCGTGGTTTCCTCTCGTGGCAACCGCGACCGCGGCTAAGAAGGGAGACGCATCATGAAGGTTATTCTTCTCGATGAGATCAAGGGCAAGGGCGGCGAGGGTGACGTCGTAGAGGTCGCTCAGGGTTACGCTGAGAACTTCCTGTTCCCCAAGAAGCTCGCTGTTGCCGCCACCAAGGGCAACCTCAAGCAGCTTGACGAGCGTCGCAACAACATCGCCAAGCGCGAGGCCGTCCGTCTGGCTACCGCCAACGAGACCAAGGCTGCCTTCGAGGGCAAGACGGTCACCGTTGACGTCAAGGTCGGCGACGAGGGCATCCTCTTTGGCTCCGTTACCGCCGCTATGATCGCTGACGCCATCAAGGCTCAGCTCGGTATGGACATCGACCGCAAGCGCGTCGAGCTCGGTAAGCCCATCAAGGTTGCCGGTGCCCACACCGTTGCCATCTCGCTGTACCGCGAGATCAAGGCCGAGGTTGTCGTTCTCGTCGGCGTTACCGCCGAGGAGCTCGCTGCCGAGGCTGAGGTCGAGGAGGCCGCTGAGGTCGCCGAGGCCGAGACCGCCGAGGTCGAGACTGAGGCTGCTGCCGAGTAGCATTTGCTGCAACGCAACAATCTTGTTCTAAGAAGGGCGCTCTGGGAAACCGGGGCGCCCTTTTGTTTTTTGCGCTGAGTGAGTGTCATGGCGAACGTTGCGTCGAAGTCCTATATACATGACCGTTCATCCGTTTGGTTCGGTGATGATTGGCGGCGCGCGGCGCGTTTTGGGACCGTGGCTGATACTATGGATGCTCGCAAGCGATATGAATGAGGATGCTCATGGCATATGACGATAGGGAGACCGGGCTGACGGTTGAGGACCGCGGCTCAAAGTTGGGTCTTCCCCAAAACCAAGATGCAGAGGCCAATGTACTGGCCGCTATGCTGCTATCGCCCGAGGTGGTCGAAGAAGCCCAAGTCGAGCTGCAGCCCGATGACTTCTACCGGCCCATTCACAAGACCATCTATACCGCGATGGTCGATATGTACAACAGCCGCATTCCCATCGACTCCATCTCGCTGATCGATTACCTGCGAAGCATCAACAAGCTCGATGCCGTGGGCGGCGAGGCCTACATTTTGGAGTTGATGGGTCAGACCCTGTCGCTCGTTAACTGGCAGCACCATGCCGCCATCGTTCGCCGTGATTCGATGCTGCGTGAGCTGATCGGCGCCACCAACGAGATCAACGCGCTGGCCTATAACGCTCCCACCGATACCAAAGAGGTCGTGGAGCTGGCCGAGAGCAAGCTGCTCAAGGTTACGGCACGCGAGGTCAAGTCGAGCTACAAGACGCTGACCGAGTTTATGGTCGAGGCCTATAATGAGGCCGAGGAAGTGTGCCAGGCCGGTGGCCAGGCTGCGGGCGTGCCCACGGGCTTCCCGTCACTCGACCGCATGCTCATGGGTTTTCGCGAGGGTCAGCTCATCATCATCGGCGCCCGTCCTGCTGTAGGTAAGACGTCGTTCGCCCTGAATCTGGCGCTCAACGCTGCCGCTGCCGGTTATACCGTCGGCTTCTTCTCTCTGGAGATGTCGGGCAAGGAAATTGCCCAGCGCCTGATTTGCGCCTACGCCATGATCTCGATCAGTGACTTCCGCATGGGCCGCATTAGCCCCGAGCAGTGGGCCAATATCAACGAGGCCACGCAGACCTTGTCCAAGCTCGATATTCTGATTGACGATACGCCCGGCACCGCGGTGACCGAGATCCGCGCCAAGAGCCGCCGCATGCTCCACAACAAGGAGAAGGCCATCATCATCCTGGACTACCTGCAGCTGGTGAGTCCTCCGCCGGGACGCCGTTCCGAAAGCCGTACCGTCGAGGTCTCCGAGATGTCGCGTGGTCTGAAGATCATGGCCAAGGAGCTCAAGATCCCGCTCATCGCGCTGTCGCAGCTCTCGCGTCAGGTCGAATCCCGTACCGGCAAGCGCCCGCAGCTTTCCGACCTTCGTGAATCGGGCTCCATCGAGCAAGACGCCGATATCGTTATGTTCTTGGACCGCTCCGCCGACGAGGCCGAAGCCTCGCGCGACGATCGACCCGACGAGGGCGTTACGCGTATCGTCGTGGCCAAGAACCGTTCGGGCCCGATCGGCGACGTCGACCTGATGTTCCTGCCGGCATCCACCAAGTTCTATGAGCTTGATGGGGCACATGCCGAGGAGTAGGACAGGCGCCCGTTGCACGGGTATACTGGGAATGTTTTGTGCTTCTGCGTGCCGGCGTGGCGCGTAGACAGTCCATGAATGTAAGGAGTAAACATGCCGTCAACCGTTTTGGTCGGTGCCCAGTGGGGCGATGAGGGCAAGGGTAAGATTTGCGACCTGGTCGCCGGTGACTTCGATGCCGTCGTGCGCTACTCGGGCGGCAACAACGCCGGTCACACCATCGTCGTCAACGGCAAGAAGTACGGCCTGCACCAGGTGCCTTCCGGCATCATGTATTCCGACCACGTGTCGGTGATCGGTAACGGCTGCGTCGTCAACCCCAAGGTTGTCCTTGAGGAGATCGACATGTTCGAGGCCGACGGCATCACCACCAAGAACCTCAAGATCAGCGGCAACGCGCATGTCATCATGCCGTACCACATCGATCTGGATGGCGCCTTTGAGCAGAAGCTCGGCAAGAAGAACATCGGTACCACCAAGCGCGGTATCGGTCCGTGCTATCAGGACAAGATGGCCCGCATTGGTCTGCGCATGCAGGACATGCTGGACGAGGCACTGTTCCGCGACAAGCTGGAGACCGCTCTCGCCCGCGTGAACCCCGAGCTCGAGCTCATCTACAACCTGCCCACCTACACCGTGGACCAGATTTGCGACGAGTACCTGCCGATGGCCGAGCGCCTGCGCCCCTACATCACCGAGACGAGCCTGCTGCTCAACAACATGATCGATGAGGGCAAGGACCTGCTGTTTGAGGGCGCCCAGGCGACGCTGCTCGACATCGACCACGGCACCTATCCGTACGTGACGTCTTCCAACTGCACCGCCGGCGGCGCCATCACCGGCTCCGGCGTGGGCATGAAGAACGTCGACCGCGTGCTGGGCGTCATGAAGGCCTATATCACCCGCGTCGGTTCGGGCCCCATGCCCACCGAGCTTTCCTATGAGTCCGAGGCCGGCCACACGCTGACCGAGGAGGGCTATGAGTACGGCGTGACCACCGGTCGCCGTCGTCGTTGCGGCTGGTTTGACGGCCCTATCGCCAACTATGCCTCGCGCGTCAACGGCCTCACCGATATCGCCGTGACCAAGCTCGACGTGCTTTCGGCCTTCGACACCATCAAGGTGTGCGTGGCCTACGACGTCGATGGCGAGCGCTACACCAGCGTGCCCGAGCATCAGGTGCGCTTTGAGCATGCCAAGCCCATCTACGAAGAGCTCCCTGGCTGGAAGTGCGACATCACCGGTTGCCGCAGCTTTGATGAGCTGCCGCAAGAGGCTCAGGACTACGTGGCGTTTATCGAGGATCTGGCACACACCCGCGTGACGTTTATTGGCGTTGGCGCCGGTCGCGAGCAGATCATCAACCGATTCTGGAAGTAATCGGGACTATTTGGTTATTGCGATATACCCCTTTGCAGCCCAAGCGGGCGGCCGAGGGGTATATTTGCTTGCAAAGGGCTCGCGCGGAGCGGGCCATTCATCCATAGAGGAGGCACCCTTGAAGGCGGACACTCAAACCATCGACATCCTGTTGTTGGGCAGCGGCGGCCGTGAGCATGCTTTGGCAGCTAAGCTCGCAGCATCACCGCGCGCCGGCAAGCTCTACATCGCGCCGGGCAACGGCGGCACCGCGAGCTGCGGCGAGAACGTTGTTCTCGACGACTGTGATCCTGCGGCCGTGGCGGCGTTTGCGCAGAGCCACGGATGCGGACTCGTGGTAATTGGCCCCGAGGCTCCGCTCGTGGCGGGCGTGGCCGACGCCGTGCGCGCGGCGGGTATTCCCTGCTTTGGCCCGGGTGCCGAGGGCGCCCAGATGGAGGGTTCCAAGCTGTTCTCCAAGCAGCTCATGGAGCGCGCCGGTATCCCGACGGCAGCCTATGGTTCGTTTACCGACGAGGCTTCGGCTCTCGCCTATGTGCGTGAGCAGGGCGCTCCGCTGGTCGTCAAGGCCGACGGTCTTGCCGCGGGCAAGGGCGTTATCGTGGCGACCGAACTTGAGCAGGCCGAGGAGGCCGTGCGCGAGTGCTTTGGCGGCACCTTTGGCGATGCCGGCAACACCGTGGTCATCGAGGAGATGCTCGTTGGTCCCGAGTGCTCGCTGCTGGCCTTTACAGACGGCAAGACCGTGCGTCCCATGGCCACCTCGCAGGACCACAAGCGCGCGCTCGAGGGCGACAAGGGCCCCAACACCGGTGGCATGGGCGTCTATAGCCCGGTGCCCATCGTGACCGACGAGGAGCACGCCACCATGGTGAAGGTCATGGAGCAGACCGTTGCCGAGCTCGCTGCCGAGGGCATCGACTACCGCGGCTGCCTGTATGGCGGCTTTATGCTCACGCCTGCCGGCCCCAAGGTGCTGGAGTTCAATGCCCGCTTTGGCGACCCCGAGACGCAGGTCGTGCTGCCGCGCCTTAAGAACGACCTGGTTGAGGTCATGCTCGCCTGCGCCAACTGCGAGCTCGATCAGATTGAGCTCGACTGGCGTGACGAGTGGGCTGTGGCCGTTGTCCTGACGAGCGCGGGCTATCCCGGCAGCTACGAGAAGGGCAAGGTCATCACCGGTATCGCCGACGCCGAGGCCATGGAGAACGTGACCGTGTACCACGCGGGCACCGCCGTGGTGGATGGCCAGCTCGTGACCAACGGCGGCCGCGTGCTTGCCGTGACCGCGCTGGGCGACACGTTCGAGAACGCTCGCAACCTTGCCTACGAGGCCTGCGAGAAGATTGATTTTGAGGGCAAGACCCTGCGTCACGACATCGGCCTGCGCGCGCTGCGCGGCCGCGACGCCTGGGATGCCTAAAGTCCGAGAGGAATGAGACGGATGGACGAGAAGAACGAAGAGCTCGTGGATGCGCAGATCGTCGAGGAGGACAGCCGCGTGTATGGTCACGCCGAGGGCGAGCCTGGCGGCGAGGTCGCTGACGAGCCGGTGCTGGTGCTGGGCGATGACGACCCGCACGATGCCGAGCTGCACGAGAAGATTCTTTCGGAGGAGTGCGCCTGGAAGGGCAAGATCCTCGACGTCCACCGTCTTGAGGTTGAGCTGCCCAACGGCCACCGCAGCGCCCGCGACATCATTCGCCATCCGGGTGCGGCGGCCGTTGTGGCGCTGACCGAGAGCGGCAAGATTGTGCTGGTGCGTCAGTACCGCACCGCCATCGACCGCGTGACGGTCGAGATTCCCGCCGGCAAGCTCGACCCGGGCGAGGATCCGCTTGATTGCGCCAAGCGTGAGCTGCACGAGGAGACGGGCTTTAGGGCCGGTCGCATTCGCTTTTTGACGTCGATTGTCACGACCTGCGGCTTCTGCGACGAGATCATTCATATCTACCTGGCCACCAAGCTCGAGTTCGACGCGCCCAACCCCGATGATGACGAGTTTGTCAACGTGGACCTGGTGCCGCTGCACGAGTTGATCGACGCCGTACTCGACGGCAAGATCGAAGACGCCAAGACCGTCGTAGGCGCCTTGGCCTGTGACAGCATCGCACACAGGCTGGGCGGAACTGAGCTTTAAAAGCGAGGGCGACCCTGGGGCAAACACTACTGATTATTTGCCCCAGGGTCTTACGTTATTGTTTTATCTCCGAGGACTGCATGTTTAAGAGGTTTCTTTCTTACTACAAGCCCCAGATGGGGCTTTTTGTTGCTGATACTGTTTGTGCTCTGGTGCTTGCCGCCATTGACCTGGCGTTCCCCATTATTCTGCGCAATTTGACCGGTGGGCTGTTTACTCAGGGTCAGGCTGCCATTATGCAGGCGCTCGGCATGATCGCGGTGGGCTTGGTGCTGATGTATGCCGTCCGCTGCGCCTGCCGCTACTTTGTGAGCTATTGGGGTCACGTGATGGGCGCGCGCATGGAGTCCAAGATGCGCGAGGACCTGTTTGACCAGTATGAGCGCTTTAGCTTTGCGTACTTCGACCGCAACAGCTCGGGCGACATGATGAGCCGCGTGGTCAACGACCTGTTCGATATCTGCGAGGCGGCGCACCACGTGCCCGAGTGGATCATCATCTGCGGCATCGAGATCATCGGCTCGTTTGTGATCCTCTTTACCATCGCCCCGGTGCTGGCGCTCGCCATGGCCGTGGTGACGGCGGCGTTTGCGGTCATCATGTTTTGGCAGAACATGCGCATGCGCGAGGTCTTTAGCGACAACCGCAAAAAGATCAGCGGCATCAATGCGCAGCTGCAGGATTCGCTGGCGGGCATGCGCGTGGTCAAGAGCTTTGCCAATGAGGAAACCGAACGCTTCAAGTTCCGCGCCTCAAACAATCGCTATCTTTCGTCCAAGGAGAACATGTATCACGCCATGGGCGTCTATACCGCGACGTATGGCCTGCTCTCGGGCGTGCTGTACGTGATCGTGGTGCTGCTGGGTGGTTGGCTCGTTGCCCAGGGTCAGCTGCAGGCGGTCGATATGGCGACCTTTGCACTCTATATTTCGCTGTTCTGCACGCCGCTTGAGACGCTCGTCAATTCGGCCGAAACGTATCAGAAGGCTATCGCCGGCTTTAAGCGTATGGACGAGGTACTCTCGACCGCGCCGGATATCCAGGACAAGCCGGGCGCTACGGATCTGCAGGTGACTGCCGGCGCCGTGGAGTATCACGACGTGTGCTTTAACTACGAGGATGTTGAGCTGGGCGAGGGCGATGCCGACGAGCGTCCCGTTATCGACCATATGGACCTGTCCATCAAGCCCGGGCAGACCATCGCTTTGGTTGGCCCTTCGGGCGGTGGCAAGTCCACGACCTGTTCGCTGCTGCCGCGCTTTTATGACGTGGCTGCCGGATCCATTAGCATCGACGGTCAGGACGTGCGCGATGTGACGCAGCAGAGCCTGCGCCGTGCCATCGGCCTGGTGCAGCAGGATGTCTATCTATTTGACGGTACGATTGGCGAGAACATCGCCTACGGCAAGCCGGGCGCTACAGCGGAAGAGATCGCCGAGGCCGCCCGTCGCGCCAACATCGATGCCTTTATCGAGTCGCTTCCGCAGGGCTACGACACCGTGGTGGGCGAGCGTGGCAGCCGTCTTTCGGGCGGACAGAAGCAGCGTGTTGCCATCGCGCGCGTGTTTCTCAAGAACCCCAAGATCCTGATCTTGGACGAGGCGACGAGTGCTTTGGATAACGAGAGCGAGGAGGCGGTGCAGGAGTCACTCGAAGAGCTGGCACGCGGCCGTACCACAATCATCATCGCCCACCGTCTTTCGACCATTAAGCATGCCGATGAGATTGCGACCGTTGAGCATGGTCGCGTTGTGGAGCGTGGCACGCACGAGGAGCTTCTCGCCCGTGGCGGCACCTATGCCCGTTACTATCGAATGCAGTTCGAAGGTGCGCGTGCGCACGAGCTCGACTGATTGATATGACAGGAAGTTTATGGCTGACAAGAACCCTTTGACTCCGGAAGAAGTGACGGAGTTATTCTCCGAAATCGATGCATCCGGTGTCTTGGATCCCACGCTTGCCAAAAAGCGCACCGAGCGCATGCGCGAGAAGGAGGCGGCGGCCAAGCGCGGTGACAAAGCGGCGCTAGCGCAGCTGCGCAGCGAGGACCGCGCGAGCCAGGCAAAACATATCGACCCGCTGTCCGAGGACGATCCTTCGGGTTCGCAGGTGAGCCATACCATTACGAAGACTGCCATGGCCGTGGTTATCGGCATCTTGGTGCTGATCGTGGGCATGCAGATTGGCTACGGCGTGATGCGTCGTCTGAACACCGCCAACCTGTCCGAGAGCGTTTCGGTCGATACCGTTTCGACGGCGCTGAAGGGCGGCCTTGAGTGGGGCAACGGCTTTACGCAGTTCCCGCTCGACTTTACCGTCGATGAAGCCGATGAGCGTACGGGCACGGTCGAGGTGACGGTGTTGGACACATCGTCTGCCAACGAGCTCGAGCTGCTGTCCAACGGGCAAATTCAGGCCGCGGCGCTTGCGACCAACGCGTTGCTCAACGATAAGATTGACCGCGTGGTGTATAACGTTCACGCCTATATCGACGAGGATAGCAACATTCAGCACGATTCCTTCTTTGGCATGTTCCCCGCGCGGGGCCACCAGAGCGCCATCCTGACGTTCGTGTGGACCAAGAGTTCATCCAACGCTACGAGTATCGACTGGAAGATGCGCATCGTGAGTATGGATGACACCATCGCCGAGCGCATTCAGAAGCAGGTGAACTCGGTGTCGTCGTTGATTGAGGACCCGGTGGTGAGCCAGACCAAGATTGACGAGGAAAAGGCCGAACGTGACCTGGAGCATCGTCTGCATGGCCGCGAGATTTTCCGCGGCGGCAAGCCCGACCGAACGCCGTCCGATCTGCTGGAACAGGACAAGAAAAAGTAAGAGGCCATTATCCCGCGTGAGCCACAAGCCCACGCGGGATAATTTTTCTGGGACGTGGATTAAATAATCATTATGCATAGAAAGTCATAATTATCATTTCGTAAACATTTCGATGAAATTAACGCCATGAGGCATGCTTGCGGTTACAATACCGCGAGGCCTAACTACACACCTTTAAGCCGGTCCTGTGAGACCGGGAAGGAGAATTATGGCGAACAACCATACCGCGGGCGCTGCCGCCCGCACCTTCGCGCCCAGCGAGCTTTGCCAGCGTATGCTGGCCAAAACCAGCAAGGGCACCTGCGGTCCCTGCATCCTGTATCTTGAGGATGGGACCATTTTTTATGGACGTGCATGCGGCGCCAAGGGCACCGCGACCGGCGAAGTCTGCTTCAACACCTCGCTCGAGGGCTACTTTGAGGTCATGACCGACCCGAGTTATGCCGGCCAAATTGTAACCATGACCTATCCGCAGATCGGCAATTACGGTATCGACGAGACCGATGTCCAGTCGGCCTTCCCCGGCGACGCCGTGCGCCCTGCGAGCGCTCCGGCTATGCGCGGCATGATTGTTCGCGACATGTGCGCCACGCCTTCTAACTGGCGCTCGGCCGTCAGCGTGCCGGAGTACCTGCGCGCTCACGGCATCGTCGCTATCGAGGGTGTCGACACCCGCGCTCTGGTGCGCCATCTGCGCGACAATGGTTCCAAGATGGGCATTATCTCGACCGAGATCTTCGACGTCGACGAGCTTGCCGAGCGTCTGGCCGCAGCGCCCACGCTGGTGGGCGAGAACCTGGTCAAGACCGTAAGTTGCCCCGCGCCCCACGAGTTTGTGGTCGCCGACCTGCCTGCCACGCATGACTTTGCGCTTGCGGTTGCCGCTCCTGCCCGTCACAACGTGGTCGCCTACGACTGCGGTGTGAAGCGCGGCATTCTGGAGGGCCTGGTCCGCGCCGGCTGCGACCTTACCGTCGTGCCGTGGGATACGCCCGCGAGTGAGGTGCTCGACATGAATCCCGATGGCGTCTTTTTGTCCAACGGCCCCGGCGACCCCGACGCCGTGGTGGAGACCTACGAGCAGGTGCAGCAGCTGATCGGCAAGGTGCCGGTCTTTGGTATTTGTCTTGGTCACCAGATGATCAGCCTGGCCTGCGGCGCCCAGATGGAAAAGCTTAAGTTCGGTCACCGCGGTGGCAACCAGCCGGTCATGAACCTGGTAAGCCGCCGCGTGGAGATCACCGCGCAAAACCATGGCTTTGGCCTGCTGTTCCCCAGCTTAGGCAAGCTTGTCCCCGAGCTTTCCGACGGCGAGACCGAGCATGCGGCCGATGGAGATCTGCGCGTCTGGGTGCGCCGCGGAATCGCGCCGGTCGTGATGAACGAGCGCTTTGGCCGTATTCGCCTAACACATGTGAACCTCAACGACGGCACCGCCGAGGGCATCCAGCTGCTCGACGCCCCGTGCTTCTCGGTCCAGTACCACCCCGAGGCCTCGCCTGGCCCCACCGATGCCCACTATCTCTTTACCGCCTTTACGCGACTCATGGACGGCGAGGAGAACTACCTGGACATCGACACCGCGAAGGACCGCCTGGCTGGCTGGAATTTCGCCGACGATGGTTCCGCCGTTCTACCGAACGGCGGACCGGTCGACGCTGCGGCTGCATCTGGCACATCATCTTGCCGTTCTGCTTCGGACGCGCGGGCATAAGCCCAGCGCGCCCTCGCATCACGGCAACCTGATGCACCAGCTGCACCCTCGCTGACTTTTCCAAAACATTGAGTCAGCCTCTCTAGGAGGTTTTAAACATGCCTAAACGTACTGACATCAAGCGCATCCTCGTCATTGGCTCGGGCCCTATCGTTATCGGTCAGGCCTGTGAGTTTGACTACTCCGGCGCCCAGGCCTGCAAGGTGCTCAAGGAGGATGGCTTTGAGGTCATCCTGGTCAACTCCAACCCGGCGACCATCATGACCGACCCGGGTCTTGCCGACCGCACCTATGTCGAGCCCATCACCGCCGAGTTTATCGAGCGCGTAATCAAGAAAGAGCGCCCGGACGCGCTGCTGCCCACACTGGGCGGCCAGACCGGTCTGAACGCCGCCGTCGAGCTGGCAAAGGACGGTACGCTCGACAAGTATGGCGTCGAGATGATCGGCTGCGACCTTGCCGCCATCGAGCGCGGTGAGGATCGCAAGCTCTTTAACGAGGCCATGGCCGAGATCGGCCTGGAGGTCGCGCGCTCGGGCTATGCCTACAGCGTGGCCGACGCCGAGGCCATCGCCGAGCGCGTGGGCTATCCCTGCGTACTGCGCCCGAGCTTTACCCTCGGCGGCGCCGGCGGCGGCATCGCTCACACCCACGAGGAGCTCGTCTCCATCGTGAGCCAGGGCCTGGAACTCTCGCCCGCCCACGAGGTGCTGGTCGAGGAGTCCATCGAGGGTTGGAAAGAGTACGAGATGGAGGTCATGCGTGACCACGCCGGCAACGGCATCATCGTGTGCTCCATCGAGAACCTCGACCCCATGGGCGTGCATACCGGCGACTCCATCACCGTGGCGCCGGCGCAGACACTAAGTGATCTTGAGTACCAGCGCATGCGTGTCGCGTCGCTCGCCATTCTGGAGAAGATTGGCGTCGAGACCGGCGGCTCCAACGTGCAGTTTGCCGTGAACCCCCAGACCGGCCGCCTGATCGTCATCGAGATGAACCCGCGCGTGAGCCGTTCGTCCGCACTGGCCTCCAAGGCCACGGGCTTCCCCATCGCCAAGGCCGCCGCTCGCCTGGCCGTGGGCTACACGCTCGACGAGATCGTCAACGACATCACCAAGGCAACGCCCGCCTGCTTTGAGCCCACGATCGACTACTGCGTGGTCAAGGTGCCGCGCTTTGCCTTCGAGAAGTTTAAGGGTACCGACCCCACGCTCACCACGCGCATGAAGGCCGTGGGCGAGATCATGGCGATCGGCCGCACCTTTGAGGAGGCCTTTGGCAAGGCCATGCGCTCGCTGGAGGACGGACATCAGGGCATTTGCGCCGGTGGCAAGGAGGGTGCCGACAAGCTGAGCGACGACGAGCTCGCTCAGGCCGTGGGTACCCCGACCGAGCACCGCATCTTCTTTGTGGTCGAGGCCCTGCGCCGTGGCTGGGACATCGCTCGCATCCATGCCATCTGCGGTATCGATCCATGGTACCTCAACCGTATCAACGATATGGTGCAGGTCCAGGAGAGCATCCGCGGCCTGCGTGTGGAGGATATCGACGCCGACGCGATGCGCCTGCTCAAGCAGTACGGTACGAGCGACGCCGAGATCGCCGCGCTGACCGGCTCGGACGAGCGCTTTGTGCGCGCCTATCGCAAGGGTCTGGGCGTGGTTCCCAGCATGAAGACAGTCGATACCTGCGCTGCGGAGTTCTCGAGCGCCACGGAGTACCACTACAAGACGTACGAGAACATCTACCGCACGAGCCCGGATGCCAAGAAGTGCGTGGCTCCCGACGAAACCACGCCGGCGGACAAGCCCAAGGCGATGATCCTGGGCGCCGGCCCCAACCGCATTGGCCAGGGTATCGAGTTCGATTACTGCTGCGTGCACGCGAGCTACGCGCTGGCGGCCCGCGGCTTTGAGACCATCATGGTCAACTGCAACCCCGAGACCGTCTCGACTGACTACGACACCTCGGACCGCTTGTACTTTGAGCCGCTCACCTACGAGGACGTCATGGATGTCATCGATGTTGAGCGACCCGACGGCGTCGTGGTGACGCTCGGCGGCCAGACTCCGCTTAAACTGGCGCGCATGCTCGAGGAGAGCGGCGTGAACATTATGGGCACCAAGCCCGATGCCATCGACTTTGCCGAGGACCGCGAGCGCTTTGCCACTCTGCTCGACAAGCTGGGCATCATGTATCCGCCGGCGGGCCAGGCAACCTCGTTTGAGGAGGCCGAGGCCGTGGCCGCGCACATCGGCTACCCGCTGCTGGTGCGTCCGAGCTACGTGCTGGGTGGCCGCGGCATGATGATCGCCTACGATGCCGAGCATCTGCGCGATTACATGGGCGAGGCTGCGCGCATCAGCCCCGACTACCCGGTGTATCTGGACCGCTTCCTGGAGGGTGCGATCGAGTCCGATGTCGACGCCCTGTGCGATGGCGAAGAGGTATACATCGGCGGCATCCTGGAGCATATCGAGGAAGCCGGTATTCACTCCGGCGACTCTGCGACCTGCATCCCACCGTTTAGCTTTAGCGAGAGCCTGCAGGCGAAGCTCCGCGAGACCACGCGCCGCATCGCGATGGCGCTGGGAGTCCGCGGTCTGGTCAACGTGCAATATGCCATCAAGGGCGAGACCGTCTACGTGATCGAGGCCAACCCGCGCGCCAGCCGTACCGTGCCGTTTATCTCCAAGGCCACCGGTGTGCCGCTGGCCAAGTGCGCGGCGCGCATCATGGCAGGCGATTCCATCGCGAGCTTGGGCCTGCCGAGCGACGAACGTCAGCTGGACTGGTTCTGCATGAAGGAAGCCGTTATGCCCTGGGGCCGTTTCCCGGGCGCCGACGTTATCCTGGGGCCTGAGATGAAGTCGACGGGCGAGGTCATGGGTATCGCCAAGAGCTATCCCGAGGCATACGCCAAGACGCAGCTGGCGATCGACTACAAGCTGCCCGACCCGAGCGCCGGCAAGGTGTTCATCAGCGTGTGCGACCGCGACAAGCGCCACATCCTTTCGGTCGCGCGTATCCTGCGTTACCTGGGCTTTGACATCTGCTCCACCGAGGGTACGGCGCGCGTGCTGCGCGGAGGCAACGTGACGTGCGAGATCGTGGAGAAGATTAGCGGCCCGCACGACGGCGAGCGCCCCAACATCGGCGACCTCATCGCCGATGGCAAGATCGCGGTGATCATCAACACGCCGTACGGTCCGGGCTCGCGCGGCGACGGCTATCTGCTGCGCACCGAGGCAGTGCGACGCGGTGTGACCTGCGTGACCGCGATGTCTGCCGCCAACACGTACGTGAGTGCCATCGAGGCGGTGCGCGAGGACCAGCAGGGTCACGGCAGCGCCAACGACATGGGCATGGACGTCATCGCCCTGCAGGACCTGCCGCAGTACACGGTGTAGCGTGGGCTGTCCGGCCGGGGCGGGAGGGGCGGAGATTTCCCCCTTTCGCTCCGGCTGCAAGCAGAGTCGCTCAGGAGGAAACTCCGCCCCTCCCGCCCCGGCCTGCGGTGACTCGGCTGCACCGTGTGCTGCCGAAGGGGCTTTGCGCGATGACTAGGGCTAAATAGAAAATGAGTGTGGGCGCCGTCGTTCGTTTGAACGACGGCGCCCGCGTTTTGGATTTATTGGGCTGTGGCGGTGAAGGTTGTTTTGTCGGCGGCGATGTGCACGTGCAACTTTGCCTGACCGTCGCAGCTGATGAGCACGCCTACCTCGAACGGGGTTCCCGTCTTGTCGTAAGTCGAACGCACGATGCGCATCGCCGCCTTACCGGTGTTCTGTCCCAAAAGGCGCGCCTCATGCTTGTCGAGGTTGACCGTCTCGTAGACGGCATCGACGCTTGCGGGCAGGATGCCGGTCTTTTCCGCGATGTAGGCGTAGAGCGAGCCATCCACGTCTTTGCGTGTGAGCTCGGGGCAAAGTGACACGGGGATATAGACGTAGTTGAGCTCCATGGGTTTGTCGTTGGCGAGACGCAGGCGGCGAATCTCCCAGACGGGTGTCCCTTCGGGCACTTTGAGCCCGGAGGCGATGCCGCGGACGGCCGGTATGCTTGAAAAGGCGAGAATCTGTGAGCTCGGAACCCGTCCCGCTTCGCGCATCCGCGCGCTGAAATTCAGGGCCAGGTCGATGCCGGGCGCTGAGGTTTGGGGCTTGATGAACGTGCCCTGCCCGCGTTTGCGCACCACGCGCCCCTCGATGACGAGATCTTGGAAGCAACGGCGCACGGTCGCGCGCGATAACTCCAGCCGCTCACAGATTTCGAGCTCGCGTGGCAGCGGCGTCTTGGTGTCGAACGCCTGGCTGGCGATAAGCAGGGCGATTCGATGTTTAAGTTGGACATAGAGCGGCGTATCACCGCTGCGATCGAAGGGTTCGGAGGCGAGAAACGAGATCATGTCCATGGGGTACCTCCATGTCGTGAGCATACGTGACATGGTCTGACACTGCGGGACAAACCGGTGATGTCAGGCCCGATTCTTGTCGGTATGTATGGTACATAAGGAACATAAAACATTTACCAGGCAATCTACCTGCTATTTTAAAAATAATTGGAAGAAAAAATAATTTAGGCACAAAAATAGTTGCTACTGTTAACCGATGAATAGTTGCCGTTCGCAACTATTTTCTTGTACCGAACATGCCCCGGCGCAACAATAATCTCGGCAAAAAGCAAAGCCGTGCGACACACGGCAGGTCGAGAGGAGACCGCATGCGGTATCTGGTAATGGTCAGTCACGGAACGCTCGCTCCCGGACTGCACAGTGTCCTCAAGATGCTCGGCAATGACGCCCCGAACATCTTGTCGACGAGTCTCGTGGACGGCATGGGCGCTGACGAATATGTCGAGAACGTCAAGGCGATGGTCGCTCCCGTTACCGCCGATGACGAGGTTGTCCTGCTCGGTGACATCCTGGGCGGATCGCCGCTCACCAATGCTATGAACACGATGGCCGAGAAGGGCTTGCTCGCCCACACCATTGCCTTCGGCGGTATGAATCTGCCCATGGCTATGACCGCCATGATGGGGCTTGCCACCATGGACCTGGATTCTCTCAAGCAGATGATGCTGCAGGAGGGCAAGAACGGTATGTCCGAGCTTGTGGTCCCGACCGATGACGCCGACGACGAGGACGACGACATCTAGGCCGCACCAAGGTTTCATCTAGCTGCAAACGTTAGGAAGAAGGGGCCGCGACCGCGGGCCTCATGAAGGAAAGGGGAGAACGTATGATTTCGTTCATCCGTATTGACGACCGTATGATCCATGGACAGACCGTTACCCGTTGGGCCCTCGAGTATCCCTGCGACGGTCTTATCGCCGTCAACGACGCCGCGGCGTCCAACCCCGTGCTCAAGGAGGCCTACAAGAGTGCCTCGGGCAAGAGGACGTTCGTGTGGACCAAGGAGCACTTCAAGGAGGTCTCCGAGAAGGTTCTCAAGTCCAACACCAAGTACTTCCTGATCACCAAGAACCCGCTCGACATGAAGGAACTTCTCGTCGATTTTGGCTTTAAGCCCGGCATGGACCGCATCATCGTCGGTCCCTGCAACGATCGTCCCGGCACCACCAAGCTCGGCAACAACCAGTCGATCACGCAGGAAGAGGCCCAGGCGCTTGAGGATCTCACCAACGCCGGCTACACGGTCGAGTTCGCCCTTATCAAGGAGAAGTCCATCGGTGAGTGGCCCAAGTTCCGCGGTCAGTTTGGCTTCTAGTTAGGCGCCAGCCGCATTTTGGTACCTACAGCCCTGGGGGAAAGGGCTGAGGAATAAAGAAAGGGGAAAGCATGGCAATCAATGCATTCCAAGCCGCGCTGTTCGGCCTGTTCGCCTGCCTGGCATCACTGCCTGGCATGGGTGGCACGACGATCGGCAACTACACTCTGGGTCGTCCTCTGGTCGCCGGCCTCATCGTCGGCATCATCATGGGCGATATGCAGACGGGCATCCTCGTCGGCGCTGCCATCCAGGTTGTCTACATCGCTCTCGTGACCCCCGGCGGAACCGTCTCCGCCGACGTCCGCGCCGTGTCCTATATCGGCATCCCGCTGGCGATCCTCGCCATCAAGAACTCGGGCATCGATCCCGCCTCCGCTGAGGCTGCCGGCATGGCCGCATCCCTCGGTGCCGCCGTCGGCACGCTCGGCACTGTGCTCTTCTATGGCACCGCCACCATTAACCTGGTATGGCAGGGCATGGGCTGGAAGTGGCTCGAGAAGGGCGACCTCCACAAGCTCTACCTGGTCAACAACGTTCTGCCTTGGATCGGTCACATCGTCTGCTCGTTCCTCCCGACGTTCATCATCACCATGGGCGGCACCGCCATGGTCGACCTCATGAAGACCTACATGCCCATGGACGGCATCGCGATGAAGACGCTGTTCACCGTCGGCTCGCTGCTGCCTACCGTCGGTATCGCCATCCTGCTCAAGCAGGTCATCTCCAAGCCGACGGACTTCCTCACGTTCTTCTTCGGCTTCACCCTGTCCGCTGTCATGGGATGCAACCTGATTGCCGCCGCCGGCATCGGCTGCTTCTTCGCCCTGATCAACTATGAGATCGCTTCGCTCAAGATCGACCTCGCAAACGCTCCCAAGGCAGCTATCGCCTCGGGCTCCGATGATGAGGAAGAGGAGGACATCTAATGGCAGAGAAGAAGAAACTCTCTAAGAAAACGCTTGCCAAGTCGTTCCGCAACTGGTCCTATGGCAACCTGACTTGCTTCTCGCAGGAGCACATGCAGACCTTCGGTTACCTGTGCGCCATGCTTCCGATCGTCGAGGAGCTCTACGACACGCCCGAGGAGCAGAAGCAGGCCCTCCAGACCTACTCCGCGTTCTTCAACACCGAGCCGCAGATCGGCACCATGATTGTCGGCGTCACCGCCGGCCTCGAGGAGGCTCGCGCAAACGGCGAGGCCATCGACGACGACGCCATCAACGGCATCCGCGCCGGCCTCATGGGCCCGCTCGCCGGCCTTGGCGACTCGCTGATCGTCGGTACCCTGATCCCGATCCTGCTCGGTATCGCCCTCGGTCTCTCGACCGGCGGCTCTCCGCTCGGTGCCATCTTCTATATTGTCGTGTGGAACCTGCTCATGTTCCTTGGCATGCGCTTTGCCTACAACCAGGGCTATGAGCTCGGCGGCAAGGCGGTCGAGGCCCTCGTCGGCCCCAAGGCCAAGGCTCTGCGTGATTCCATCGTGATGGTCGGTACCATGGTCATCGGTGCAGTCGGTGCTACCTGGGTCTCCATCACCTGCAGCCCCAATCTGGTGCTGCCCGGCGGCGGTAAGTTCCAGGACACGCTCGACGGAATCTATCCGCACCTGCTGCCCATGGTCTTCATCATCTTCTGCTGGTACATGATGACCAAGAAGAAGGTCAACCCCATCGTTATGATGCTGATCCTCGTTGTGATCGCATTTGTGGGCGTTCTCATTGGCTTCTTCGACCCGGCACTGAGCTACTAGTCATCATCCCCTGGCCCCCTGTAAGGCCGTGCGGCCTCAACCGCACGGCCTTCTGATTTTGCGCCGCCCTTCAAGGGCAATATGGCCAGCGACCTCCATCGCCTACACGACACCCGCTATATTGCTCTTGAAAGATGACGTATTCGACAAACGATGCACTTGCGCATGATGCACACTTTGCACGAGGAGGACCATATGCACGAGAAACATGGACACGACCTTTCGCGCGACGACTTGATTCGCGAGGCAAAGATGCAGACCGATGCTATTCAGCGGCTCAATGTTTGGCTGCGCCTGGGCTATTCGCTCGTGGCGATTGGCTTTTTGATGGGGATGTGGGGTATGCAGGGCGGCCCCGGCTGGGGTGTCCCCGTGGGCATCGTGTGCCTGGTGGTGGGCACTCCGCTTTCGATCGTGCTTAAGGTCGGCACGACCAACGCCAAAAAGAATGTCGAGCGCATGCTCGAGGCCGCTGGTGTCGACGTTGAGGAGCTTATGCGACGCAAGAAGGACGAGCAATAGACTTCCGCGTTGGGGTATCATAAATAATTGTTGCGAATGTTAACTAATGTACGGCAAATGACGGTTTTATGGCCCTTCTAGAGTTGCAAAGGACAATATCCCCAGTGGATTACGATGACGTCGCTCGAAAACTGATTGTGTACTCACGTTCCCTTGCCAAGGGATCCTTGAGTGCTGCCGGCGGCGCCAGTGTGGGCGAGGCACCGGTTTTACAGTATCTATCGGGTATTGACGGTGATGTCATTCCCTCCGAGATTGCCAAGAAGCTGAAATTCTCCCGTGCGCGCATGTCGCATATCTTGGATTCACTCGAGAGTAAGGGTTACGTTCAGCGCAGGACTGATCCAAACGATCGTCGGCGTGTGCTGGTGAGCATTACCAAGGAAGGCCGTGATTTCGCGGCGAAAAAAAATGCCGAGAGTGTGGCATCGCTCTCGAAACAACTCTCAGCGCTCGGCGAGCACGATGCCCAGGAGCTCGTGCGCATCCTGAATAAAGCTTACAGCCTTACCTATGATGCCGACGACTACCTGGACAATCTATAAGGATAAAGACAGACATTTAGGTGCATCTTGAAATGCACCCGGGACAGTTGTGCCCATCAGCCACCGTCAACATCTCATTCCAAACCAAATCAGCCAACGTACGTCATGGCAATCCCCGGTAGGTTGCAGGATGGCGGCTGAGCCTTTCCCTCGGGAAACTTCGCGAAGCCCAGTTCCCGAGGGAAAGGTATGGTCTGTGTAATACCAGATAAACAGTACATTTTTGCTAGATTGGTATTTGACTGAAGAACCAATTGGTATGGCTTATTAAGCCCACCTTGCCGTTGACGCTTATTTTGCTGCCGCTGGGAGAATTCCGAACTTGGGTGCGCAAGTGCTCCCATATGTTGATATGACCTAGTAGGTGGCTATCTGGTTACTACCAGTTGGCCCCTTGGTAACGGGTGGCCCCCATTGTGCGGAATGTACCGAACATCTCCGTTTGATACGTTTTCCCATGCTGCCGGGGGGGGGGGCGTCCTCGGCACCTCAGCATGTCGGAAGAAAGGAGACCAGATGCGCAGGAATTCCATTTTTACGAAACGGTGGGTGAAGGGAAGCGCGGTCCTCGTTGCCACTGCAGCGACGCTCGTGTTTGCCAATCCCCAGCAGGCGATTGCCACGCCACTCAAGGGCGTCGACTCGGCGACCGTGTCCCAGTCTGCCTCGAATGTCGTCGACATCGATTTCGCTGACGGCATCAAGGGCCGTATTACGTTCCTCGAGGACGGTATTTTCCGTTATAACGTCGACCCCAAGGGTGAGTTTTCCGAGTACGCCACGCCGCGCAGTAAGTCCCACACGGCTAAGATCCAGGCTCAGCCCGATACCTCGGACACCTACAGCAAGCCGAGTGCGACGGTTGCCGACAAGGGCGACACTATCGAGATCACCGGCGGAAAGGCGACCGTGATCCTGGACAAGGCGACTGGCAAGATGAGTATCAAGTCAGGCGACCGTGTCGTGGTTTCCGAGTCCGCGTCCCTCGACCTTGATAAGAAGGGTACCGTCCAGACGCTCGCCAAGGAGAAGTCCGAGAACTTCTTTGGCGGCGGCACCCAGAACGGACGCTTCCTGCACACCAACCAGACCATCGCCATCTCCAACACGAACAACTGGACCGATGGCGGCGTTGCCTCGCCCAACCCGTTTTATTGGACGAGTGACGGCTACGGCGTGCTCCGAAACACGTTTGCAGAGGGTTCCTACGACTTCGGTTCCACGGACTCATCGACGGTCACGACTTTGCACAGCGAGAATGAGTTTGATGCCTACTACTTCGTGGCGACCAACGAGGGAGCTTCGAACGTGGCAACTGAGATGCTGCAGGACTACTACAAGGTGACCGGTAACCCGGTACTGCTGCCCGAGTACGGGTTCTACCTTGGTCATCTTAATGCCTATAACCGTGATGGCTGGTCAACGACCTCGGGTCAAAAGAAGTGGGAGACCAAGGGCAGCAAGTCCTCGAGCGAGAAGGGCGACGTTAAGTACGAGTCTGGCATGTCGACGGGCTACAAGCTCGACGGCACACTTGCGGCCGAGACGCTCAACGGTGAGGGCCCTACGGTTGATACCGAGAACATGAAAGCGACCGATTTCGACCGCCAGTTCTCTGCTCGGCAGGTTATCGATGACTACGAGGACAGCGACATGCCGCTCGGCTGGTTCCTGCCGAACGACGGCTACGGCGCCGGCTATGGCCAGAACGGTTACTACAAGACCGGCGGCGTCAACTCCGACGGAGCGAGCTCGGCCGACCGTCTTAACGCTGTGCGTGCCAACGTCGACAACCTTAAGAAGTTCACCGAGTATGCCAACTCAAAGGGTGTGAGCACGGGCTTGTGGACCCAGTCCAACCTTGAGCCCGACAGCAACCCTGAGACCCCGTGGCATCTGCTTCGCGACTTCGACGCCGAGGTCAAGACGGGAGGCATCACTACCCTTAAGACCGACGTTGCCTGGGTTGGATCTGGCTACTCCTTTGGTCTTAATGGCATCAAGACAGCTTATGACACGGTGACGACCGGCGCTAACAAGCGCCCCAACATCATCACGCTCGATGGTTGGGCCGGCACGCAGCGCTTTGGTGGCATTTGGACCGGCGACCAGTATGGCGGTAACTGGGAGTACATTCGCTTCCATATCCCCACGTATATCGGTCAGAGTCTTTCGGGCAACCCCAACATCGGCTCCGACATGGATGGCATTTTTGGCGGCGACCCCATCATCTCTGCGCGTGACTACCAGTGGAAGACGTTCACGCCCTCTATGCTCGACATGGACGGTTGGGGCACCTACCGTAAATCGCCCATGACGCACGGCGATCCCTACACAGGCATCTCGCGCTTCTACCTCAAGCTCAAGGCGCAGCTCATGCCCTATATCTACACGAGCGCGGCCTCGGCGGCCAACATCGACACGGGTAACGGCGATGCCGGCCTGCCCATGATCCGCGCCATGCTGCTTTCCGATAACTCCGAGTACGCCGCAAGCACCTCGACGCAGTACCAGTATATGTTCGGTGAGAACTTCCTAGTGGCACCGGTGTATCAGGATACCCAGGCAGACGAGAACGGCAACGACATTCGCAATGGGATTTACCTCCCCAACTACGGCACCGACGAGAATCCCACCATCTGGATCGATTACTTCTCGGGTAAGCAGTATCGCGGCGGCCAGGTTCTCAACAACTACGAGGCTCCGCTTTGGAAGCTGCCGCTGTTTGTGAAGGCCAACGCTATCGTGCCGATGTACGCCGAGAACAACAACCCCGAGGCCGTGAGCGACACCAACACCAAGGGTACCGACCGCAGCCAGCGTATCGTCGAGTTCTTCGCCACCGAGGGCGACGGCACCTTTACGCAGTACGAGGACGACGGCTCCTCCATCGAGAACAACACGACTGAGGACGATTCCTACGGTACGATCGACAATATCTCCTACGGTGAGCATGTGAGCACCGTCTACAGATCCAAGGCCGCAGGCGGCACCGCGACCTTTACCGCCGAAGCCTCGCAGGGTGGCTACAACGGCTACGACTCCAATCGCACCACGACCTTCGTGGCCAACGTGTCCGCCAAGCCCATGAGCGTCGTCGCCAAGAACGGCGGATCCGCGCTCAACGTGGTTGAGGTCGACTCGCAGGAGACCTTTGACACCGCGACCCCCGAGGCCGGCCAGGCGGTCTACTTCTACAGCGAGACCCCTAACCTCAACCACTACGGCAGCGATGTGGACGGCACCGAGGCCGAGCGGGGCGAGAGCTTTAACAACACCAAGATCACCACGAACCCCAAGGTCTACGTCAAGTTCGCGAAGACCGATGTTGCTGCGGCGGCGCAGACGCTCGAGCTGGGCGGTTTCGTGAACGCCGACGCCACGCTCACAGCCGATCGCCTCAACGAGAGCCTCTCCGCACCCACGAACCTTGCTGCCCCCGAGGACGTCACGACCCCAACGAGCATCAAGCTCACCTGGGGAAAGGTCGATGGTGCTACCTCCTACGACCTTAAGGTCGACGGCACCGTGTTCGCCGTGGGTGATGCGGCCGAGTTCACGCACACCGACCTCGCCTACAATAGCAAGCACACCTACCAGATTCGTTCGCGCAACGCCGAGGGCTACTCCGCCTGGAGCGATGTGCTCGAGGCGAACTCCGCACTCGATCCGTGGCGGAACGTCCCCGACGCCGAGCAAATCACCTGGGAGGGCTCACTTTACGGCAGCCATAAGGCCGAGCTCGCCTTCGACCATGAGTTCCAGTCGGGCGACGGCGGTTTCCACTCCGGTGGCAACGATCTGGGCAAGGCGCTTACCGTTGACTATGGACGCGCTTACAAGCTCGATAAGCTCGAGTACTATCCGCGCGATGACGCCGGCAACGGCACTGTGACCAAGATGCGTGTTGAGACGAGTCTCGATGGCGTCCACTGGACGAGCCAGGAGGTCGATTGGGCACGTTCCGCTGATTGTAAGACGGTAGCGTTTGACGGCACCGTGGCCGCCCGTTACGTGCGCATGACACCGCTCGCCTCGGTCGGCAATTTCTTCTCCGCGTCCGAGATTGCCATCTACAAGACCGACGGCACGGATGGCTTCGCCGTGGGCTCCAACCTCAACAAGGCCACGATCTCCGACGGAGACTACTCCAACATGAAGAACTATCTGGGCCTCGAGAATCGCGAGCCCGATACCCCGACGTTCGGTTCGCAGATCCGCGACCACTTCGCCGACCTCAACGATAACGGCGTTTACGACGTCTACGATTACTCGTTCACCATGGCGGGTCTTGACGGCGGCACTAAACAAAAGGGAAAGGTCGCAGGTTCGCTCGCGGTGATTCCGAGCAAGACCGAGGTCGAGGCCGGTGATGAGATCACCGTTGATGTCTATGCGGCCGACGCCAAGAACGTCAACGCCCTAGGCGCTCTCGTCAACTTCAAGAGCGACCAGTTCGAGTTTGTGTCCGAGAGCATCGCGCAGGACGGCTCGACTGCCGGCATGGAGAACCTGTCTCGCGAGAAGGTCCAGTTCGCGGACAGAACGCAGACTATCAATCTCGCCTTTGCCAACCGCGGCGATGGCAAGCTCTACAACGGTACCGGCGCGGTGGCGAGTTTCAAGCTCAAGGCCAAGACCGCCGGCAAGGTCGAACTGCCCTCGACATCTTGGCTCATCGGTCCGGCATGCGACGCACTTGAGTTTGCGAGCGACGGCACGGTGACGATGCCGGATGTTCCTCAGCCAACGGTCGCCGAGTACGGTCAGGACGCCTTCAACATCACGATGACCAACGATGAGCTCACGACCGACGACGGGACCAACGTCGAGAAACTTATCCAGCAGAAGAGCTATAACGCGCTGTTCGATAATAACGAGGGCGACAACGGCTTTGAGTTCCTATGGAACTGGAGCGGCAACTGGGACAGCGAGGGTAAGCTTCCGAGTTACGTGAAGCTTCCCACCACGATGACATTCGCATTTAAGACGCCGTCGAAACTCGATAGTGTCGAGGTCGTTAACCGCAACGGTGGCAACGGAACCGTGCAGAAGATCAAGGCTGTCGTGACGTTCGAGGATGGCTCGACCCAAGAGTTCGCGGGCGGGGAGTACGATTCCTTCCTTGCTCGCTACGCCTTTGACCTCTCTGCCGAGAACAAGGGCAAGAAGGCGACCAAGGTCGAGGTCACGCCGCTTGAGGCATCGGGTGACCAGATGCTCACACTGCGTGAGGTCAACTTCAACTACACGCAGGGTGTCGAGGCCATCGAGGGTGTCGAGCTAGGCAAGAACCAGACCGAGTTCTTTGAAGGCGACATTACGCCCGTCGACGCCAAGGCTACGCCTGAGAGCGCTGGCTACCCCTATGTGACGGTCGAGAGCTCCGACCCCTCTGTGGTAAGCGTCTCCGCTGTTCAGGCTGGCGATAGCGTGAGCTACTACCTGCGTGCCAACAAGGCCGGCAAGGCAAAGATCACGGTGGCGTCGGTACTCGACCCCTCCAAGACCGCATCCTATGAGGTCGAGGTCAAGGCTGGTGTCGATACCTCTGCGCTCGTAGCAGCGCTTTCCAAGGCCGCGGGCTACAGCGAGTCCGTCTACACCAAGGATTCCTATGCAGCTCTCACCACTGCGGTCGAGGCGGCTCAGAAGCTCCTCGACAGCGGCCAGGGCAGCTATAGCAAGAAGGATGTCGCAGACGCCACAGCCAAGATCGAGAAGGCAATCGACGGCCTCAAGATGCGCCCTGTTGATGAGAAGATTCTCATCAACACGCCCGAGAACCGCAAGAACGTCAAGGTGGCCGGCTTCTCGAGTGAGGCCGACTACGAGGGCAGCAACGCCGTCAACGCTCTCGACGGCGACGAGCGGACGCTTTGGCACAGCGACTGGGCCCATGGGACCGGTATGCCCCAGTATCTGAGTGTCGACCTGGGCCGCGACTACGATCTCACCGACGTTACATTCCTGCCGCGCCAGGACGGCGGCACTAACGGCGATATCTTCGAGGCCGAGATACTGGTCTCCGACACTGCCGACGGTTATGAGAAGGGCACCGCCGCGTCGATGGGTACGTTCGCCTTCGACAACGATGGCCGCGTGCTCACCGACCGTGGCGACTGGAAACAGATGAGCTTTGGCGCCGCGCGCGGTCGCTACGTGACCGTCAAGGTGATTCACGCCGGCGGGGGCGACGTTGATGCCTACTGCAGCATGGCGGAGCTCAAGTTCTACGGTACGGCCGTCCCCGATCCGGTGGCGAAGGATGATCTCACTGCCGCGATCGAAAAGGTTGATGCCGAGCTTGCCGCCGGCGACCTCAAGGCCGGCGACTACACCGAGGCCTCCTGGACGGCGCTCGAGAACGCCCTGGCGAGCGCCCGCGCCATCTTGAGCGACGAGGATGCCACGCAGGACGAGGTCGACCAGGCGCTCAGGGCGCTCGAGAGCGCCCGCGACGCGCTCGAGAAGACCCCGGTGGTCCCGGTCGAGAATCCGACTAAGAAGCAGCTCAAGGCCCTGGTCAAGCAGGCGAAGGAGACTGACACCAGGGGCAAGACGGCCGAGTCTGTCAAGGCCCTGACGGATGCCATTACCTACGCCGAGGACGTCTTGGGTGATGAGAATGCTTCCGACACCCAGATCCAGGCGGCCTATAGCCAGCTCAAGCTGGCCATTGAGAGCCTCAAGGATGCCGATTCCGGCAACCAGGGCGGCTCGGGCAACCAGGGTTCCGGCAATGGCTCGAACGGCGGCAACCAGGCGGGCAAGCCCGCAGGCGACAAGGCCCAGGGCAGCAAGAAGAACGGTTCGGCGATTCCCAATACCGGAGACCAGACGGCGGCGACCGTCGCGACCGTCGGTGGTCTTGGCGCCATCATCGCCGCGATCGGCGCTTTCTTCCATCGTCGCAGCAAGGCTAAGTAGCCCCAGCAACAGCTAAGCAAGCGTGCCCGCCGTCCCACCCAAGGACGGTGGGCACGCTTTTTGAATGTAGGTAGAAAGCTCCGACCCTTCGGCCTTAATCTCGCAAAGCGTTCCGTCTCCCGCCGAACACATCAGCATCGGCGGCTATACTTGAATTATTTGCAGTTAAGGGTCGCGGATTGGCCGCGTCACCGCTCTCAACAGGAGGTCTTTGTTTATGGCAGATCAAAAGCCGGTTGTCGGGATCATCATGGGCTCCAAGTCCGATCTGGGTGTTATGGAAGGCTGCACCGCCGAGCTCGAGGCGTTCGGTGTGCCCTATGAGCTCGTCATTGCGAGCGCACACCGCACACCGGCGAAGGTCCACGAGTGGGCTTCGACTGCTGCCGATCGCGGTATCAAAGTGATTATCGCCGCCGCCGGCAAGGCCGCTCACTTGGGTGGTGTCGTGGCTGCCTTTACGCCGCTGCCGGTTATCGGCGTGCCTATGAAGACGAGTGACCTGGGCGGCATGGATTCGCTGCTATCGATGGTGCAGATGCCTTCGGGCGTGCCCGTGGCCTGCGTTGCCATCAACGGCGCCAAGAACGCCGCCATCTATGCCACACAGATTCTGGGTGCTTGCGACCCCGAGTACCGCAAGGTTATCGAGAAGATGAAGCAGGAGATGGCTGACGCCTAAGCGTTTCGCCGTTTCACCGCAGTATAAGGAGAGCCATGTCCGATTATCAGGGAAAACGATTCAAGGCTTCTCAGATTCCCGATCCGTCGAAGCCAGGTGCTGCCCGTGCGGCACAGCAGGGTCGGACATCCTCTCCTCAGCAGCCGCGCGCGCCGCGCCCCGTGACACCGGCGACGCATCGTCGACAGGACGCGCCGGCCGCATATCGTCCTTCGTCTTATAGCTCCGCTAAGAAGCCGCCCCGGTCTTCATCGCATGCCGCGCCGTCGGATTGCACCGAGCCGCCGCGCAAAAAGCGCCGCTCCATTATTCCCATTCTGCTCATCATCATCGGTATCGGTCTGATTGTCGCCGCCGCCGCTATTTTTATTAATGCCCAGATTGGCTATAAGCAGGCGAGCGATTCGTATCAGAAAATCGAGAAGCAATATGTAAGCGATAAGGACGCCAGCGGCGTGCCGATTATCGACTTTGATGCGCTTGCTCAGACGAACCCCGAGATTGTGGGTTGGATTTACGTGCCGGGAACCAACATCAACTATCCCGTGGTGCAGACCAACAACAACTCCAAATACCTCAACACGCTGTTTGACGGTACATCTAACGCGTCCGGTGCTATTTTCCTGGATAGCGATGACACCGCGCCGGGAATGGTCGACCAGCAGACCACGATCTACGGCCACCATATGAACGATGGGTCGATGTTCAACGTGATTTCGGACACCACTGATCAGGCGACGTTCGATAGCATCGAGTTTGTGTATTACATCACACGGGATGCTACGTATAAGCTGCGACCACTGGCGACCAAAGTTGTCGAGGACACGTATGCCAAGGCGCGCACGCCCAATTTTGAGGGCGATGACGGGCTCAAGAACTACCTGTCCGAGATGTTCGACGGTGCCTCTGCCGTGGCGAGTGATGCCACCGATCGTGCCGCTTCGGCAACCAAGGTTGTAACGCTCGTGACCTGTCGTTCGCTGTCGCTGAGCAACACACGCGCCGTCATGGTGCTCACGCCGGTCGAGGAATAAGTTGTTCGAGAGTAGCTAAAAAGGCCCCGTCCCAAATTGGCTACTCGACGACGGTAAGGGAGAAATGATGCTCGAGAGTGGCAAATTGATGCCTTCGATTGATGCTTGGCTGCGCGAGGCCAAGGCCGATGCTTCGGCGGCAGGCTGTGGGATGTATCTGACGCATAACGGTGTGGTGCGCGCGACGCCCAAGGCCGAGGTGCGCGGAGTCGAGACCGATGGCGTGGCGCCAGGCCACAGGGTGGGCGGCATGGTCTTTGACTACGACGCCGAAAAGGTACGGTCTGCTATCGAGGCCACGCGCGCGATGCCGGGTATCGGCTATGTGCGCGTGTGGCTGGCAAGCGGCGAGCTTACCGTAGGTGACGACATCATGCTCGTGCTTATCGGCGGGGACATTCGCCCACACGTGGTCGATGCACTGCAGGCGCTCGTTGGCACCATCAAGAACGAATGCGTGAGTGAGGTCGAGCGCGAGGCATAGAGGATTGCGTCGATAGAAGGATCGTTTATAAAAATGCCCACCGGTACATGTGATACCGGCGGGCATTTTGCGTTTTGGGCGCGGTGAGCGCTATACGCGCGTCGCATCCTTGGGGCTCATGGTCATGCTCTGGAAGCGGTTTTCCATGTACTCGTTATCGAAGTGCTCTCCGTAGAACTGTGCGACGGGAATGTCCGGCTCCGTGCCGTTAACGCGCTGGTACCAGTAGTCGAGCGACTGCAGCGTCATGACGCCGTCGACCAGCATGATAACGGTAAAGATGACGGTGGCCGAGTAGCGGCTCTTCCAGGGGATCTTGTTGATAAGCTTAAGCAGCCTCGGCAGCAGCAGCTTGATCCAGATGAGGCCGCCCAGGCCCCACAGGCAGGCGAAGCCCGTGCAGGTGCGTCCGCCCGTGAGGACCACGAGCGGATCGGGCAAACCGAACAGCGTTATGTGCGAGTAGCTCCACGAGACCACGCCAAACGCGGTCTGCATAAACCAGCCCACGAACACCTCAAAGCTGGCGCCGAGCAGGGCGCTCACCAGGAAAATGATGATGGGGTTCTTTTTGTAGAAGCGGTTAAGCACCATGGTCATGAGCACGGCGCCAAATCCGTAGATGGGGCTGAAGGGGCCAAACAGCATGCCGGCACGGTTCTGATAGACGCCCGGGTCGTCGACCGTCATGTGCCAGATGTCCTCGGCGATCAGGCCGAGTATGCAGCAGACAAAGAACACCCAGAACAGGTTGAAGTAGTTGAGCTTGATGTAGCCCTCGCCGGTTTCATCGCGGCCGAGCATGCCCTCGGCGGCGGCGTCGCGGTCGAGCATCTCCTGCAGGCGGCGCTGCAGTTCGCGCTCCTGACGCAGCGTGGGGTCGACGGTGGCCGAAAGCGCGATGAGGATGCCGAGCTGAATAGCGGGACGCAGCAAGAAGGGCCCGATACCCTGGAGCATCACGTCGACCAAAAGCTCGACGACGGTAAATGCGATGAGAATATAGGACAGGCGGGCGGCGTTGCGGCGCTGGTTTTTGATAAGGTCCAGGCCAAAGATGATTAGGATGACGGCACTTGCCGCAGAGAGCATGATGCCGGCGACGATAAGGCCGACTGCGACGAGCGTGTTGTCGCCGAGGTTGGCGGCGGCGTTGCCGTTGATGAGCGCGGTGATGACCTGCCACATAAAGGCGCCGACCGAAGGGAGCGTGCCCACGCCGGACAGGATGCACAGGACGGCGTACACCTTAATGATGAGGGGGATCTTCTTGACCTCCGTGGCGCTGGGGACGCTGGGGTCGAGTTCGTTTCGATCCATACATAACCTTTCTCGTTTTGCTGTAGGTACAAGGATACGCCGCCGACCTGCCAAAAGACAGGACGAACGTCCCAATTGCAACAATGCAAGCCCCAACGGCGGGCGAGACGCGTCGTAACGGAAGTATGCGGGATCGTCGGCCCCGAGGCGGTTGCCCAATAAAATGTTTGGCTGCAAAACGGATTATTAGCTCGGTGGGCTTTTAAAAAGCGCTGTTCATGCGCGGGAGTGCTTGTCTTGCCGTGCGTATAATAGGGCAGGTAACGCCAAATAACGAGGCTCTGAGGGGATGCCATGTCTCAAGAAACCATCCACGCGGCCGAGCGTGCCGCGGGACAGGTGAAGACCATGTCGACGTATGATCCGGACTCCGACCAGCTGCATGAGGAATGCGGCATTTTTGGTGTGTGGGCACCCGATCGCGATGTGGCTCGACTGACGTACTTTGGTCTGCGCGCGCTGCAGCATCGCGGCCAGGAATCGGCGGGAATCGCCGTGGGTGATGGCGGCACGGTTATGGTCCGCAAGGATCTGGGCCTGCTCGACCGCGTGTTCTCCAACGCCGACCTGTCGACGCTCTCCGGTCAGCTGGCCGTGGGTCATGTGCGCTACGGCACTGCCGGCGCCAAGAGCTGGGAAGCCTCTCAGCCGCATCTTTCCACCATCAACAGCGTCATTATCGCGCTTGCTCACAACGGCACTCTGGTCAACACCGACGAGCTGCGCCGCCAGCTGATCGAGCTGGGCGTGCCGTTCCTCTCCAATTCGGATTCCGAGGTCGCGACCAAGCTTATCGGCTACTTTACTCAGCGTACAGGCCATCTACGCGAGGGTATCCGCAAGACGATGGAGCTCGTGCGCGGCGGCTACGCCATGACGCTCATCAACGAGCAGGCGCTCTACGCATTCCGCGATCCTCACGGCATTCGCCCGCTGGTGCTTGGCAAGCTCGTGGACGAGGGCCTGGATCAGGCTGACGCCGCTTCTGTTTCGCAGCTGCCCTCGCAAGACGGCGCCGCGATGGTTGACGCCACCACCCATGTCACCCGCGCCGGCGGCTGGGTCGTCGCCTCCGAGACTTGTGCGCTCGATATTGTGGGCGCCGAGTACGTCCGCGACGTCCGTCCCGGTGAGATTTTGCGCATCAGCGCCGAGGGCCTTGTGTCCGAGCAGGGCGTGCCTGCCGCCGAAGAGCCTGCTAACTGCATCTTTGAGCAGGTCTACTTCGCTCGCCCCGATTCCATCATGAACGGCAAGAGCGTCTACGCCTGCCGTTATGACATGGGTCGTCAGCTGGCACACGAGGAGCCCGTCGAGGCCGACCTGGTCATCGGCGTGCCCGACTCCGGCCTGCCGCCCGCGGAGGGCTATTCGCATGAGAGTGGCATTCCCTTTGGTGAGGGCCTTATCAAGAACCGCTACGTGGGTCGTACGTTTATCGAGCCTACGCAGGAGCTGCGCGCCATGGGCGTGCGCATGAAGCTCAACCCGCTGCGCGACAACATCGAGGGCAAGCGCCTGGTCGTCATCGACGACTCCATCGTGCGTGGCACCACTATGGTGCAGCTCGTCAAGATGCTACGCAACGCTGGCGCCAAGGAGATTCATATCCGCATCAACTCGCCCGAGGTCATCTGGCCGTGCTTCTACGGTATCGATACCGACGTGCAGTCGCAGCTTATCAGCGCCAACAAGACGGTCGACGAGATTTGCGAGTATATCGGCGCCGATTCGCTGGCCTTCCTTTCGGTCGAGGGCCTGCTTAAGGTCATGCCCAAGGGCGGCTACTGCGACGCGTGCTTTACCGGCCGCTATCCCGTGGCGATTCCCGAGAGCTTTGGCCGCGACAAGTTTATGGAGGGCTTTAAGCCCCGCAACCTGGACAAGCCGCTGTACTTTGACGACGACGCCGTGGTCGAGAAATACGACGACCGCAGCTGGGAAGAGGAGCACGGCGAGGCCTAAAACCTGCCATATGGGGACAGGTATATTTTGGTAGGTTTTACCTGCTGTTTTGTTGATATGACGGCGGGTGCTGTTATGGCACACGCCGAAATGAACGCAATTATGAGCACCGTTTGGCGCCCGCGCGGCGCCACGGTAGTGGGAGAGGAAGGCTCAGATGAGCGACAGCAAGCATGTGACGTACGAGGACGCCGGCGTCGATACCGCCGAGGGCGGTCGCGCCGTCGACGCGATTAAGCAGATGGTCAAGGACACCAATCGTCCCGAAGTTATCGGCGGCATCGGCGGCTTCGGTGGCCTGTTCTCGGCTGCCGCGCTTAAGGATATGGAAGACCCGATCCTGATCAGCGGTACCGACGGCGTGGGCACCAAGCTCGTGCTCGCCCAGATCATGGACCGTCACGAGACGGTGGGCCAGGACCTGGTCGCTATGTGCGTCAACGACATTTTGGCTTCGGGCGCCGAGCCGCTGTTCTTCCTGGACTACGTTGCCATCGGTCACATCGAGGCCGAGCACATGGCAAAGATCATCAAGGGCGTGGCCGATGGCTGCAAGCTCGCGGGCTGCGCGCTCGTGGGCGGCGAGATGGCCGAGCACCCCGGCGTCATGGCTCCCGCCGACTACGACCTCGCCGGCTTTACCGTGGGCGTCGTCGACCGTCCCAAGATGCTCGACCCCGCGAACGTTCGCCCCGGCGATGTGATCCTGGGTCTGCCTTCCACCGGCGTGCACTCCAACGGCTACTCGCTCGTGCGCAAGGTCATCGGCGTCGACGGCATCAAACCGGGCACGCCCGAGGCCGCCGCTAAGGCCGAGGAACTGAGCCGTCCGCTCGAGGAGCTTGGTGGTGCATCGCTGGCAGACGCCCTGCTGGCCCCCACGCGCATCTACGTCAAGCCGATTCTGGAGCTGCTCCGCGGTGGCGCCAACGTTCACGCCATTGCCCATATCACCGGCGGCGGCATCACCGAGAACCTCAACCGCGCGCTTGCCGACGACGTCGACGCCGTGGTCACCCGCAACGGTGCCGAGATGGGTTGGGACGTTCCGCCCGTCATCACCTACGTGTCGCGCCAGGCCGAGCTCGCGCCCAACGAGGCATGCAAGACCTTCAACATGGGCGTCGGCCTGTGCCTGATCGTCGCCCCCGAGGACGAGGCCGCGGTTACCGAGGCCCTGGTCGCGCTGGGCGAGAAGCCGTTCCGCGTGGGCGAGTGCGTCGAGGGTTCCGGTAAGGTCGTGTACTCCGATGAGCGCTAACGATCAGATGGCTGCTAGTGAGGGCCTGGGCTTTGTGCCCTACACCCGTCCGACCGGCACCGATACGGCAGAGCCGCTCAAGATCGGTGTGCTCATCAGCGGTTCGGGTACCAACCTGCAGGCGCTGATCGATCTGATCGCCGCCGGCAAGCTCAACGCTTCGATTGAGCTTGTGGTGTCGAGCCGTCCTTCGGCCAAGGGCCTGCAGCGCGCTGAGCGCGCGGGCATCCAGACGCTCACGCTGTCCAAGGATGTCTACGCCGACCCTATTGCCGCCGACGAGATCATCGCGCACGAGCTTCTCGAGCGCGGCTGCGAGTATGTGGTCATGGCCGGCTACATGCGCATGGTGCACACGCCGCTGCTGGCGGCGTTTCCCAACCGCGTGGTCAACTTGCATCCGGCGCTGCTGCCGAGCTTTACCGGTGCGCATGCGATTGACGATGCCTTTGCGCGCGGCGTCAAGGTAACTGGCGTGACCGTGCATTTTGCCAACGAGATCTACGACAACGGTCCCATCATCGCCCAGCGCACACTGGCTGTTGAGGAGGGCTGGGATGTCGACACGCTCGAGGAGCACATCCACGCGATTGAGCACGTGCTGTATCCCGAGGTCGTGCAAATGCTCGCCGACGGTCGCATCCACGTGCTGGAGAACGGCAAGGTGGCAGTTGACCCGGCGCGCTAGTCGCTTGAAAAAGGGTCTCCTTGGTTTCCTTGAGATGTAAAAGCTTCATCAGAACCAAGAAATCTGATAGGGCCTCGTCCGTGTGCGGGCGGGGCCCTTTTGCGTGGCCTTTCATGTTTGCTATACTGCTAGCAGATAGAGAGGAGCCGCTATGGGTACAGCAACGGTGCAGCTCAACACGCGAATCGATCCTATGCTCAAGGCTGGTGGCGACGCGGTCCTAACTCGCAATGGATTGGGGGCGAGCGATGCTATTCGTGCGCTTTGGGTCTATCTTGTCGAGCATCAAACGTTGCCGGGATTTATGGTGGCGGATAAGCGCGAGGCGCCCCGTGCGGAGAGCCTGGCCGAGCAGGGGTGTGGCCTAGCTTTTTCCTCGTTGGGGCTAAGCGCTTCGGATTTTGCGCCAGGTGGATCATCTGCGGAAGACTGGGATGCCGTACGAGATGATATGTATGACGCGATGATTGCCGACATCGAGGCGAATTGCCGATGATCGAGGCAAAGCGGCTCTTGGTGGACACGAATGTTTGGCTTGATTACTACCTGCAAGAGGGCGCATTCGACAACGTGAGAAGATTGGTTGAACTGGCCGAAGCGGGAAAGATCGACCTTCTGTACGCGCCAACGACGGCAAAGGACGTGTTCTACATCTTGCCTCGGCGTCTAGCTCGACGGAATGTGAATGGGATTAACGCTTCGTTCGGTCCGGCTGCATGGGCATGCGTCGAGCATATGATGCAGGTGGCAACGGCTTCCCCGCTTTCGATGGCGGAGTGCGAGATGGCGCGCATGCTTGGCAAGCGCATGCCGGACCTCGAGGACAATCTCATTATCGCCTCGGGCGATACGGCGGATGTTGACTACGTAGTCACGAGCGACCGACGCATGTTGGAGACGATGCCCGAGGTATGCTTGACGCCCGCGCGCGCACTCGAGCTCATCGGGATCCTCGGCTAACCTTGCATACCCCGTTTCGCTATCATATTGAGCATTGTGGCCCTCATGCAACTTTGGAGGACGGTATGGCGGATAACGAAGCACTGTTTACGCCTGAGCTGGTGTTTTTTGATTGGGAGTGTGCGACGCCCGCCGAGGTGTTTGCGCGACTCGAAGGCGAACTTGCCCCACGCGGCTACATCTGCACCGGTTGGCTCGACGCCGTCCGCACGCGCGAGGATGCCTATCCCACGGGCCTTGCCATGCCGGCGGCCAACATCGCCATCCCACACACCGACCCGGGGTTTGTGGCCAAGCCCTATATCGCGGTGGTAAAGCCCGCCGCGCCCGTGACGTTCAATGCTATGGCCGGCATGGGTGCCCCCGTGCCGGCGCAGATCGTCATCAATTTGGGTATTGCCGAGCCGGGCGGCCAGGTCGAGGCCCTGCAAGCGCTCATGAATATCTTTATGGACGCGGACGTCGCAGCCGATGTGCTCGGCCAGACCACGCCCCAAGGCATGGTCGACGCCATCCGCCGCCACTTTTAAAGCCGGCACTTGGGGACTGTCCCTAACTGCCGGCAGAAAAGGAACGTCCCCAAGTGCCAGGGTTGCCCCTTTGTCGCGGGGGCTGCGTTGTGACACAATGGCGTTTGTTCGATTCGTGATGCGAAAGGCCAACTATGGCAAACAAGAAAAAGAACTCCGAGGCCGCACCGACGCCCGAGCAGCAGGCCCGCGCCGCGTCGAGCTCTCGTAAGAAGCAGCGCAAGACGTACGTGTCTAAGACCGTCAAGATCGTTCTGGTGGTCATCGGCGTGCTGGCGATGCTGCTTTCCGTCTCGGCCATGGCATGCTCCGGCCTTATGTCGCAGGCAGAGGATACCTCGGGCTACAAGCTTACCGGCGGTGTGGCTGCCACTATCAACGGCACCAACCTCACCGAGGACACCGTGACAAAGCAGATCATGAGCATGCGCACGTCTTACGGCTACACCAAGGACAAGGACTGGGCGCAGTATCTGGTCGACAACGACCTCACGCCCAAGAAGTACCGCAAGCAACTCATCGACTCCTACACGCAGCAGATTCTGCTCCAACAGGCACAGAAGGAGAACGGCGTGACGGTGTCGGACGAGGAGGTCGAGAAAGCCTGGAAGGACGCGTGCAAGAGCGCGGGCGGCGCCAAGACCTTTAAGAAGACCCTTAAGACCTACGGCTACACCGAGGACACCTATAAGAGCTCGCTCAAGGAGAGCCTGGCGCAGCAAAAGCTCAAAGATGCCGTGGCGCCCACCAGCAAGCCCAAGGACAGCGAGATCGTCGATTACATCAACGAGAACCTGTCGAAGTACAACGATGCCCGCCGCTCGTCGAACATCCTGATCAAGGTTGATTCCGATGCGTCCGATGAGGACAAGGCTGCCGCCAAGGCTAAGGCGCAGGAGTGCCTGAACAAGATCAACTCCGGCGAGCTGAGCTTTGACGACGCCGTGAAGCAGTATTCCGACGACACCGGCTCCAAGGAGAAGAAGGGTGACGTGGGCTGGGACAAGCTCACCACCTTTGTCGACAGCTACCAGACGGCACTCGAGGGGCTCAACAAGGGCGATGTGAGCGACGTGGTCGAGTCGACGTACGGCTATCACATCATCAAGTGCACCGACTACTTCCATGTCGATAATCAGGTCGATGACATCAACCAGGTGCCCAAGGCCATCAAAAAGTACGTCTCCAACGTGGTGAAGACGCAGGCGGCCAGCACTGCGTATAGCGAGTGGCTAGAGCAGTACAAGAAGGATGCTGACATCACCGTCAATCCCATGCCCAAGGACGTACCCTATAACGTGAGCCTGAAGGGCGTCACCAAGAGTTCGACCGACGATTCGTCGACGACTGAGTAATCATGGGGCGGTGCTCGCGCGAGTGCCGCCCACGCTATTAGAGAGGATTTGCAGATGACCAACGAAGAGCTGCAGAAGGAAATGATCGCGGCCATGAAGGCCAAGGACAAGGTTCGCCTGTCCATCATTCGCCAGGTCAAGGCCGAGGTGAAGAATATCGAGGTTAACGAGCGCCGCGATGTGACCGAGGAAGACGTCAATAGCATGATCAAGCGTCTGATTAAGCAGACGAGCGAGACGCTGGAGATGTCCATCAAGGCCGGCACCGACCAGGAGCGTACCGACAACCTGACCGAGCAGGTCAAGATTCTGGAGAGCCTGCTGCCCGCGCAGGTTTCGGGCGAGGAGCTCGAGGCCCTGATCGAGCAGGTCATCGCCGAGCTGGGCGCCACGTCCAAGAAGCAGATGGGCCAGGTTATGGGCGCACTCGGCAAGGCCACCGGCGGCAACTTCGACAAGCCGGCCGCGGCAAAGATCGTCGGCGCCAAACTCGCGTAATTTGTTACGCGGTTTTACCAAACCGCGTAACGGCTCGACGCTGCAAACCCGTACACACGGCAATCTGACGTTCAATTTCAAGGGCGCGACCATAAGGTCTGCGCCCTTTCATTTCACGTCACCTTGCTCGCGTGTACGGGTTTTCGCTGACTTATGCTCAACAAGGGCGGTTGTATTATTTTCGGTGCTCATTGGGGACAGACTTAAATGAGTACCCACGGGGGGTACTCATTTAAGTCTGTCCCCAATGAGTGGGTGGAAGATTGCGGGTTCTTTACGGGAATGTAGTGTGGGCTGCGGAAACGTGGTTCTTTCCGTACAATAGTTCAACTCGTGTAAACGCAGGGAAGGGACATTCATGGCAGACATGATCGAGATCAAACATCTCAACAAGTACTTTGGCGACCTGCATGTGCTCAAAGATATCAACCTCACCGTCAAGCGCGGCGAGAAGCTCGTAATGATCGGGCCTTCCGGTTCGGGTAAGTCGACGCTCATCCGTTGCGTCGATTATCTGGAGGAGCCCACGTCGGGCGAGGTCATTATCGACGGTACGCCGCTCACCAAAAAGAACCACCTGGAGATGGCTCGCAAGTATAGTTCCATGGTGTTTCAGCAGTTCAACCTGTATCCCAACATGACGGTGCTCGGCAACCTGACGCTCGCGCCCATCAAGCTGCAAAAGAAGAGCAAGGAGGAGGCGACCGAGATCGCCATCGCCGCACTCAAGCGCGTCGGCATGGCGCATAAGGCCGGCGAGTATCCGCAGAATCTCTCGGGTGGTCAGCAGCAGCGCATCGCCATCGCCCGTGCCCTGTGCACCAAGCAGCCCATCATCCTGTTTGACGAGCCGACTTCGGCGCTCGACCCCGAGATGGTCCAGGAAGTCCTGGACGTTATGATTGAGCTCGCGCAGGAGGACATCACCATGATCTGCGTGACGCACGAGATGGGCTTTGCGCGCCAGGTGGCCGACCGCGTCATCTTTATGGAGGACGGCCGCATCCTGGAGGAGGGTACGCCCGAGCACTTCTTCGATAACCCCGAGAACCCGCGCTGCCGCGAGTTCCTGTCCAAGATTCTGCACTAGGCGCGGTGATGGACATGACGGATATGACGAGGGCGGCCGTGTCGCGCCGTCACTTTTTGCAGCTGGCTGGCGCCGGCATGCTCGCGCTGACGGGGACCGTGCTTGCCGGTTGCGGCAACTCCACCAGCGGCGAGGGCTCCGACAAGGGGTCTAAGCTTGCGGCCATCAAGTCGCGTGGCCATCTGAATGCCGGCGTTAAGAAGGACGTTCCCGGCTACGGCTATTACGACACCGCCAAGGGTCGCTTTGAGGGCATGGAAGTCGATTTGTGCTACCAGATCGCGGCCGCCGTCTTTGGCGTGAGCTACAAGGATGCTCGCGCCCAGGAGCTGGTCGAGTTTACCGACGTAACGCCCAAGACGCGCGGCCCGCTGATCGACAACGGCCAACTCGATGTGGTCGCGGCGACCTACACCATCACCGACGAGCGCAAGAAGAGCTGGGATTTCTCGACGCCGTATCGCACCGACTACGTGGGGCTCATGGTCAAGAAGCGTTCGGGCTTTACCTCGATTGAGGACCTGGACGGCAAGGTCATTGGCGTGAGCCAAGGTGCCACCACGCAGGGCCTGATCGAGCAGATGATCAAGGACAACGGTTTTAGCTGCAAGCCCGAGTTTAGGGCCTTTAGCGGCTACCCCATCATCAAGAGTTCGCTCGACGCCGGCAATATCGACGTCTTTGCCATGGACCGCTCTACGCTGGCAGGCTACATGAACGAGACCGTCGAGCTGCTGCAGCCCGAGGTCAAGTTTGGCGAGCAGGGCTACGGCGTGGCGACTAAGAAGGGCTGCGACCTTTCGGCCGTGGTCGATCAGGTTGTCTGCGATCGCCTGGCCGACGGCTGGCTCGACCAAGAGGTCAAGACCTGGGGTCTTGTGTAGGCGCTCGGCGTAGGAAGGAATCAAATGCTCGAAGGATTGTTTGACGCCGACCGCTGGTCGACGACATTTCAAAACATGGGGCCCTTCTGGGAGGGCTTTGGCGTGACGCTGCAGGTGGTCGTTGCCGGTCTGCTGCTGTCGCTGGTGCTGGGCACGCTGCTGGGCGTGTTCTCTACCACCCGCTCGCGCGTGCTGCGCGCCATAAGCCGCGTATACGTGGAGTTTTACCAGAACACCCCGTTGCCCGTGCAGGTGCTCTTTATGTACATGGCTGGTCCGCAGTTTTTGCAGGCCATAACCGGTGCCGACCAGCCGGTGCGCATCGCGCCGTTCGTGCTGGGCTTCTTGGGCGTGGGCCTGTATCACGCGGCCTACATCTCGGAGGTCATCCGCACCGGTATCGAGGCGGTTCCGCGCGGTCAGATGGAGGCGGCGCAGAGCCAGGGCTTCACCCGTGCGCAGGCGTACTGGTACATCGTGCTGCCCCAGACATTCAAGATCATTCTGCCGCCGCTGTGCAACCAGGCACTCAACCTAGTCAAGAACACGTCGGTGCTGGCGCTTGTGGCCGGCGGCGACCTTATGTACCGTTCCGACAACTTTGTGAGTCTGTACGGTTACCTGCAGGGATACATCGTCTGCTGCCTTATGTACTTCATCATCTGCTTTCCGCTCGCCATGCTGGTGCAGTGGCTCGAGCGCCGCTCCAAGGAGCGTCCGCGCGGCGTGAGCCTCGCCGAGCTGGGGCTCGACAACGTAGAGGAGGCCTAGCGCATGGAAATCTTCAACGCGACCAACCTGCTCTACATTTGGGGCGGCTTTGTTAAGACGATCGAGATCTCGGCGCTGTCGATCTTTTTCTCGCTCATCTTTGGCACGGTGCTGGCGCTTGTTAAAAGCTATGCGCCCCGCCCGTTCCGTATTTTGGTGAGTGCCTATATCGAGCTGTTCCGTTGCACGCCGAACCTGCTGTGGATCCTGTTTATCTACTTTACGGTGCAGGGCTTGGACATTGTGATTTCGACCATCGCCTTTACGCTGTTTACCAGCGCTGTTATGGCCGAGATTGTGCGCGGCGGCCTCAACTCGATTCCGCGCGGCCAGTTTGAGGCAGCGCAGAGCCAAGGCTTCGGCTTTTTTGCCACCATGCGCTACATCATTCTGCCGCAGACGTTTAAGACGATCATTCCGGCGCTGTTTAGCCAATGCACGACCGTCATTAAGGACAGCTCGTATCTTTCGGGCATTAACGTGGCCGAGCTCATGTACACGGCAAACGTCGTGATGGCCCACGCGATTGATCTGTCGCAGGTACTTATGCTCTACGGCCTGGTGTTTGCGATGTACTTTATGCTCAACTTTGGTATCTCGTTGTTGGTGAGGGCATATCAACGCCGCATCGTGGCCGCATAGTCCTGCTTCCCCAAGCACGGCACCTTGCCCCTCAATCGTCGCTTGCGTACATTTAGTACGCGGCGCTCCTCTTTCGGGGCAATCTGCCGCACTTGGGAAACCAGGACGGTCGTAAGTGACAAAATGGGAATCAGGAATTGCCTTTTCTCATTTGTTAGAAAGGAATCGCGATGAGCGATCTGGAGAACAAGAAGAGTCCTGTGGTCATTACCATCGCGCGCGACTTTGGTGCCGAGGGCCACGAGATCGGACGCATCCTCGCCAACGAGTTGGGGATTCCTCTGTACGACAACGCGCTGCTGGTGCGCGCGTCGCTGCGTGCGGGCGAGTCGCTCGATAAGATGGCCGCCTACGACGAGCGTCTGGCTGTGGAGAACATGGCGTTTCTGCCCGACCGCTACGACGCGCGCTCGTACTCGGACAAGTTGTTCCAAAAGATGAGCCAGGTGATTTTGGACCTGGGCGAGACCGAGAGTTGCATTATCGAAGGCCGCCTGTCCGATTATCTGCTTCACAACAACCCCAACCACATTGCCGTGTTGGTGACCGCACCCTTTGAGGACCGCGTCGAGATCGTGCGCAAGAAGCGCGGCCTTAACAAAAAGAAGGGCGCCAAGCTGGTCAAGCAGCAGCAGAAGGCGCGCGAGGCGTTCTACAAGCGCTACAGCGCCGGAAAGTGGAAGATGACGAGCGGCAAGGACATCGTCGTCAACCGCGCCAAGTTGGGCCGCGAGGGCTGTAAAGACGTCATCGCCGCAGCCTACCGCTATAAAGTGGCGCAGCTCGAAGGCTAGCCGACCAAAACCACCACAAAGGGGACAGGCACCTTTGTGGTGGTTTTTGTTTTAGGCTGAGGGGAAGGCCTTGGCGGCAGTGCCTATCCTCGGCTTTTGCATAGTCTCGATCTGTAACACCAAGCCAGCGAAAATGGCTCTAACTGTTACAGATTGAGATGAACCGTTCGGCCGTCAGCCCAACGTCTTGATCTGTAACACCAGGCGGCATATTTGGTCTCTAACTGTTACAGATTGAGATGCAGCGTGGCCGGCCGGCACAATATCTCAATCTGTAACAACTGCAGGGCTCAACGGACTCCAGCTGTTACAGATTGAGACAAAACGACCGGGCAAGTCCCAAACCACCACAAAGGTGCCTGCCCCATCGTGGTGGTTTGGGCGGCCGGCATAAAAAAGTCCCCGCCGGGCGTGTGCTCGACGGGGACTTTGCCGTTTGATGGCTAGCACTGCAGGTGATTACTCGCCCAGCAGGCTCTTGGTGATGGAAGCGGCGGCCTTCTTGCCGGCGCCCATCGCCAGAATGACCGTAGCGGCACCGGTGACGATGTCGCCGCCGGCCCAGATGCGGGGATCGGTGGTCTGGCCGGTCTCCTCGTCGGCAACGATGTAGCCCCACTTGTTGAGCTCCATCTTGCCGCCGATCTTCTTTGCGAAGGGGTTGGCGTTGGTGCCGATAGCCGAGATCGCGACGTCGCAGGGAATCTCCTCGATGGCGCCCTCGATGGGCACCGGGCGACGGCGGCCGGACTCGTCGGGCTCGCCGAGCTCCATCTTCTGGACCTTGACGGCGCACACGGAGCCGTCCTCGCCAGCGACAAACTCGAGCGGGGAGACGAGCGGCAGAACCTCGACGCCCTCGGCCTTAGCATGGTGCAGCTCGGCGCGACGGCAGGGCATCTCGTCCTCGGTACGACGGTAGGCGATGATGGCGTGCTCGGCGCCCAGGCGCTTGGCGGTACGGACGGCGTCCATAGCCACGTTGCCGCCACCAAAGACGACGACGTTCTTGCCGTGCTTGGTGGGGGTGTCGTACTCGGGGAACTTGTTGGCCTTCATCAGGTTCACGCGGGTGAGGTACTCGTTGGCGAAGAAGACGTTGGGCAGGTTCTCGCCGGGGACGTTGAGGAACTTGGGCAGGCCAGCGCCGGTCGCCACGTAGATGGCGTCGAAGCCCTGCTCGAACAGCTCCTCGGCCGTGGCCATGTTGCCCACGACGGAGTTGTACTCAAACTTGACGCCCATGTCCTCCAGGCCGTCAATCTCGCGCTTGACGACTGCCTTGGGCAGACGGAACTCGGGGATGCCGTAGACCAGCACGCCGCCGCCGGTGAAGAAGGCCTCAAAGACGGTAACGTCAAAACCGTTACGGGCGAGCTCGCCGGCGCAGGTGATGCCGGACGGGCCGGAGCCGACGACGGCGACCTTCTTGCCGTTCTTGGGGGCCATCTTGGGCGTGGAGGCGAGCTCGGGGCGATCACCCAGGAAGCGCTCGAGCTGGCCGATGGCCACGGGCTCGGACTTTTTACCACGGATGCACTTGCCCTCGCACTGGTTCTCCTGCGGGCAGACACGGCCGCAGATGGCGGGAAGCATGGAGTCCTCGCGGATGGTATCGAGAGCGCCGCCGAAGTCCTTCGCGCGGATCTGCTCGATAAAGCGGGGGATGTTGATGTTGACGGGGCAGCCCTCAACACAGAACGGCTTCTTGCAGTTGAGGCAGCGCTCGGCCTCGGCCAGCGCCATCTCCTCGGTGAAGCCCTTGTCGACGGGGCGGAAGTCGCAGGCGCGCTCGGCAGCCGGCTCCTCGTTATCGGGGGTGCGGGGCGACTTCATATCGGCAACGAAACGACCGTTAACTAGTGGCATGCGCAGCTCTTTTCCTCATAGGCCTTGAGGGACTCGCCCTCTTCGGAACGGTAAGCGGCCTGGCGGGCACGAAGGTCATCCCAGTCGACCAGGGTGGCATCGAAGTCGGGGCCGTCGACGCAAGCGAACTTGGTCACGCCGCCCACCTCGACGCGGCAGCAGCCGCACATACCGGTGCCGTCAACCATGATGGGGTTGAGGGACGCGGTGATGGGGGTGTCGTATTTCTGGGCGGTGAGGGTCGAGAACTTCATCATCGGAACGGGGCCGACGCAGAAGACCTGGCTCACGGCCTTGTCCTGCAGCAGGCGCTCCAACGGAGCGGTGACAACGCCCTGCTCGCCGTAGGAGCCGTCGTCAGTGGTGATGTGGATGTGGTCCTCGTCGAGGAGCTCGCGGAACTGGTCCTCCATGAGCAGGAGGTCCTTGGTGCGGGCGCCCATGATGGCGTGAACTTCGTGACCGGTCTCGACCAGGTGCTTGGCGACCGGGAAGGCAATTGCCAGGCCGACGCCGCCGCCAATGACGGCGCAGGGGCCCTCGGCCATCTCGGTGGGAACGCCCAACGGGCCCACGACGTCGCGCAGCGACTCGCCGGCCTCGTAGGTGGAAAGCATCTCGGTGGTCTTGCCGATCACCATGAAGATGAACTCGACCCAGCCCTCGTCACCGTTCCAGCCGGCCAGGGTAAACGGGACGCGCTCGCCCGTCTCGTTGGCGCGGACCATGAGGAACTGTCCAGCGTGCGCATGCTTGGCGATTGCGGGCGCCTCGATGCGGAACTTGAACACCTTCTCCGAGAACTGCGTCTTCTCCAGGATCTTATACATAGAACCCCTCTCTTGTTAGGGCCGCCGAACCGTGCCTCCACGGAAATGGACGGTAGCCCGAATAAAACCGTACGCGCACAGGCGTTGTGCAGACATACGGTGCAAATTATACCCTCATGGACATGTCGCTTACGTGTGTCTTCGGCGGTCGGGAAAAGGGTTTATCCACTTCGGCCTACCAAAGGGGGAAAGGTTTATTTTGGCAGGTTTTATCAGGCAAAACGGCAAAGGGGGCCGGCCTCGCGCATCGGTGAGGCCGGCCCCCTTTGGGGCGTTATGCATGTATGGTGGCAGCGTGTTTATTGCGATGTGCCGACTGCGGCGTTTACGCAGATAAAACCTGCCGAAATAAACCTGTCCCTAAATGGTAGGTTTTAGTGCTTGCCGTTGGCGGAGGCGGAGCCGTTGACGTGGTCGCGGGCATAGATCACGCCGTGCACGATTGCCAGGCCGGCGGCGTCTGCGGCGCGGGCGCAGGTGTCCTGGAAGTCCTCGGCCTCGCGGGCGCGCAGCTGCTTGAGCACGTAGTCGGCGACAGCCATCTTGCCGGGAGGGTTGCCGATACCGGTGCGGATGCGGCTGAAGTCGCGGCTGCCCATCTTGTCGATGATGGAGCGCAGGCCGTTGTGGCCGGCGTGGCCGCCGCCCACCTTAACACGCACATCGCCGGCGGGAATATCGAGCTCGTCGTGGATTACGAGCAGCTCCTCGGCCTTGATCTTGTACTCGCGACAGAGCTTGGAGATGGGGCCGCCCGAGGTGTTCATGTATGACTGCGGCTTGACCAGCACAATCTGGCGCTTGCCGCCCTCTTCCTCGGCATCGTTGATATTGATGAGCGCGACCTCGGCGCCGGCCTGGTTTTTCCAGTACGTGACGCCGGCCTGACGGGCCAGCTCATCGATCGCCTTAAAGCCGGCGTTGTGGCGGGTCTCGGCATATTCCTCACCCGGGTTGCCGAGTCCGGCAACCATGCGAATCTTAAGCGGCTGTGCAGCTGCCATAGGCTTCCTTTCGTTACATAAGTAGTTCGTTCAACGACAAAGGCTACCACGCCCGCCGAAGGCGAGACTTCGTTTCAGCGAAATCCCACCAGACAAAAGCGCGGCCGCGGCAGAGCGAGCCGCCGGAACAGAAGAAACCCCCGCGCGACCTTTGCGAAGCAAGGGGGAGCGCGGGGGTTTCTTCTGTTCCGGCGGCGATGCGCCGGGTTGCAAGGACGATGCGACTACAGCGCGAAGTCGCCGCCGACGAGCGTGGAGACGGGCTCCTCGTGGTAAACGGCGGAGATGGCCTGAGCGAACTCCTCGGCGACCGAGATAGTCTTGATCTTGCCGCCGACCTCGACGGGGATGGCGTCGGTGACGACGCACTCGACGATGGGGGCATCGTTCAGGCGCTCGATGGCCGGACCGGAGAAGATGCCGTGGGTGGCGCAGACGTAGATGTCGCCGGCGCCCATAGCCTTGAGCTCCTTGACGTTGGCGCACAGGGTGCCAGCAGTGTCGATCATGTCGTCGTTGATGATGCAGGTCTTGCCCTTGATGTCACCGATGATGCCCATGACCTCGGCGGCGTTGTGGCGCGGACGGCCCTTGTGGGCGATGGCCAGGTCGCAGCCGAGCATGTCGGACAGCTTCTTGGCGGCCTTGGCGCGACCCACGTCGGGGGAGACGACAACCAGGTTGTCGGTGTCGAAGTGCATGTCGTTGTAGTACTGGCCAAATAGCGGCAGTGCGGACAGGTGGTTAACCGGGATATCGAAGAAGCCCTGGATCTGGCCCTGGTGCAGGTCGAGGGTGATGATGCGGTTGACGCCGGCACGCTCGAGCAGGTTGGCGACGAGGCGGGCGGTGATGGGCTCGCGCGGGCCGGCCTTGCGGTCCTGGCGGGCATAGCCGTAGTGGGTGATAACGGCGGTGATGGAGCGGGCGGATGCGCGCTTGGCAGCGTCGGTGGCGATGAGCAGCTCCATGAGCATGTCGTTGACGTTGCCGCCGGCCACGGACTGAATCAGGAAGACGTCGGCGCCGCGGACGGTCTCGTCGTAGCGGGCGTAAATCTCACCATTGGCGAACTGCTTTAGCGTAAGGCCCGAAAGCTCGACCCCAAGGTACTCAGCAATCTTCTGAGCGAGGGGACGGTTGGAGGAACCGGAATACACGCGGATGGACTTGCGCATATTCTCCGACTTCTCGGGATCATTAATCGGCATTACCCTTCTCCTTTATACATCGAATGCCATATAGATGCCTTGTTGCATTGTAACCGCGCGGCGGGGTTTATCGGGTCTTGATAACGTCTTTACCGCCAACGGACACGAACCGACCACTCATCCGGTTGCGCAGGTCACGATAGAAAAAGGAGCCGCCCCCATGGAGCAGCTCCTTTTGTGCTTGGTAAAACGTTATACCTCGTCGTCCTCGTGCAGGCGGCGGCGGTAATCGGCGGCCCAGCCCTCAATATTTACCTGACGGGCGCGGCCCAGACCGAGCGCGTCTGCCGGGACCGGCTCGGTGATGACGGAGCCGGCGGCCACGAGTGCACCGTCGCCGATCTGGGCGGGCGCGACCATCATGGTGTCGGAGCCAATGAAGGCGTCCTTGCCGATGACGGTCTTGTGCTTGTGCACGCCATCGTAGTTGCAGGTGATGGAGCCCGCGCCCACGTTGACGCCGGAGCCCATGGTGGTGTCGCCGATGTAGGACAGGTGGGGCACCTTGGAACCCTCGCCGATCGTGGACTTCTTGATCTCCACGTGCGTGCCGGCCTTGGAGCCGTCGAGCATGTGGGTGCCCGGGCGCAGGTAGGCGCGCGGGCCGCAGTCGACGCCGTTCTCGATGACGGCCTCAATGGCGATGGTCTCATCGATGGTGCAGCCGCTGCCGACGGTGGTGTCGGTGAGGCGGCTGTTGGGACCGAGCTGGCACTCCTCGCCCACGGTGACGTGGCCGATCAGGTGCGTCTGCGGCCACACGACGGTATCGCGGCCGATAACGGCATCGGGGCCGATCCAGGCCTGTGTGGGGTCGATGAAGGTAACGCCCTCGGCCATCCAGTGCTCGTTGATGCGGTCGCGCGCGATGGCGGTGAGCTGTGCGAGCTGGATGCGGCTGTTGACGCCCAGGCCGTCGCGGTAGTCGTCGCAGTGGAAGATGGAGACAGCCTGGCCGTGGCCTTTGAGGATCTCGAGCATGTCGGGCAGGTAGTACTCGGATTGCGCGTTGTCGTTGCCGATCTCGTTGATGTGGGCGGCGAGCTGCGTGCCGTCAAATGCGTAGCAGCCGGCGTTGCACTCCAGCAGCGTGGCGGCCTGCTCGGGCGTGCAGTCCTTCTGCTCGATGATGCGCTCGATCTGACCATCGGCGCCCAGCTTGATGCGGCCGTAGCCGAAAGGATCGGGCGGGGTCATGGTCATGACGGTGCAGGCGAGCTCGCCGGTGGCGACGGTTTGCGCGAACTTGGCGACGGTGTCGGCGGTGATGAGCGGCAGGTCGCCGTTGAGCACGACGACGGGGCCTTGCGTGATGCCGCAGGCCTCGAGCGCGACCTTTACGGCGTGGCCGGTGCCCAGGCGCTCGGTCTGCTCGACGCACTCGACCTTGGTGGCGCTGCTGGCGTAGACGCCGTCGATGAGGGCGCGCATCTCGTCGGCGTGGCTGCCGATGACGACCACGACGCGGCTGCAGCCGGCCTTGATGGTGGCGTCGACGATCCACTGGACCATGGGCTTGCCCAGGATCTTGTGCGAAACCTTGCAGTGGTTCGACTTCATGCGGGTGCCCTCGCCGGCAGCGAGGATAATTGCGGTTGCGTCCATGTGATCTCCTGTTACGTTATAGAGACGTGTGTTTGGAAACGATACACGGCGCAATATGATACCGCAGGCATATGTTGAGCGCGTAGCGATTGGTTTGCGGCGGTTGGGGCTTGCGCCGCCGTCGTGGCGTTTGCGCTGCTTGCGTGCGGCGTTGGCGGTGCTGCGGAGCTGTCGTTTGAGCGAGGGGACGGGGGTGCCCGTGGACAACATACAAGAGGAGTTTGGCGGCGAGCCCGTCGCGGCGTTCTCGATGTCGCATCCGGCTGTGCCGGCACTCTATATAGTGCTGACGCTGGGGCTCGCCATGTTCTCGATGCAGCCGGTGCTGATTGCGCTGTCGCTTGCGGGCGGGCTGGCGTATGGATTTGTGACGCGTGGGGCTGCCCGCACGCTGGGCGCACTCCGCTGGCAGCTGCCGGTGATTTTGATTATCGCGCTGGTCAATCCGCTGTTTAGCGCCTCGGGCTCGACGGAGCTGTTCCGTATTGGCATGCGCGCGGTGTATCTGGAAAGCATGGTATACGGCCTGTGCATGGGCGGGCTGTTTGTGGCGAGCGTGCTGTGGTTTGAGGCCGCGGCGTCGATGCTCGAATACGACAAGGTGCTCGCGCTGCTGGGCAATGCCGCACCGGTGATCGCGCTCATGATCTCGATGTGCATGAGGCTTATCCCGCAGTTTTTACGCCGCGGTCGTACGGTGCTGGCGGTGCAGGATGCGATTGATGTGCCGGGCCGCGCGCCCACCGATCCCGTGCGATCGCGCCTGCGGGCGTCGAGCGTGTTGATGGGCTGGGGCATGGAAGATTCGCTGGAGCGCGCGGACGCGATGCGCTCGCGCGGGTGGGGTGCCGCGACACGTCGTACGACGTATGCGCGGTATCGACTGGGGCGCAGCGACGTTGCCGCGCTGGTCGGGCTCGCGCTGTTTGGTGCCGCCGCGGTGGCCGTGGCGGCGACCGCGACGACGCAGTATTCGTTTTATCCGCAGCTCTCGGTGCCGGCACCGTGGCCAGGCTATGTCGTGTACGCCGCCTGGATGGTGTTGCCTTGCGCGTTGCACGCGATTGATGAGAAGAGGTTTGGCTGATGGCTCGGTTTGATAGGAGCTCGGCGGCGGGTGTGGCATATGGCTCGGCCGCGCCGGCGATTGAGGTGCGAGGCCTTAGTTTTGCCTATCCCGGGGTCAAGGCACCGGTGCTCGAGGGGCTTGATTGGCGTGTTTCCCAAGGTGCGTTTGCACTGCTTGTTGGCGGTACCGGTTCGGGCAAGTCGACGCTGCTGTCGCTGCTCAAGCCCGAGATCGCTCCAGCGGGCGAGCGCACTGGCGATGCGCGCGTGCTGGGCGAGAACGTTGCCGACATGGACGTGCGGGCATCGGCAGAGCGCGTGGGTTATGTGTTTCAGGATCCCGAGAACCAGATTGTGTGCGAGACCGTGTGGCACGAGATGGCGTTTGGCCTAGAGAATCTGGGTGTGTCGCGCGACGAGATGCGCCGCCGTGTTGCCGAGACCAGCTATTTCTTTGGTCTGGAGGACTGGCTTCATCGTGATACCGATACGCTTTCGGGTGGCCGCAAGCAGCTGCTGTCGCTTGCCGCCGTCCTGGCGCTGCGCCCGCGCGTGCTGCTGCTCGACGAGCCCACGTCTCAGCTCGATCCCGTTGCCGAGAAGAATTTCCTGCACGCGCTGTTTCGTGTGAATCGCGAGCTGGGCTGCACGGTTGTTGTGGCGACGCATCAGCCGCGCCCAATGCTCGAATACGCGACGTGTGCGTACCGGATTGAGGATGGCCGCGTGCACGAGGCGGCGGATATGGCTTCTTTGGTATGCCGAGAATCGCTGTTTTCCGATGACACGTTGGGGTGGGGTGCCATCCGATGTGCAAAAAACGGAGTATTCAGCAGGCGTGAGGACAATTTGGGCTCTCTGGAGCCGCCCGGGGACGTATCGAGCGCGAAAAAAAGTTTGGAATTGGACAAATCGTCCGAATTTGTGGCGCAAACGTCGCTCGAGAACGGCTTGGAAGCCTTCTCGCGCACGGATGGAAGCAGAATACTCCAAAAAATGCACGGCGGGTCGGCTACCACCCTGTCGGAAGGCTGGTTTCGCTACGATCGAGCGTCCGGCTGGGTGCTGCGCGGGCTCGATGCGTCGTTTTCGGCCGGTGCGGTGCATGCGATCGTGGGCGGCAACGGATGCGGTAAGTCGACGATACTCTCGGTGCTGGCGAAGACCGCCAAGCTGCAGCGCGGCCGCATGGTGCGCGGAGCGGCCTCGGCGGCGCTGCTGCCTCAGAATCCCAAAGCATTGCTGGTTGCCGAGACGGTTCGCGATGAGCTGATGGAATGGGCCTCGACCTGCGGATATGACGAGAACTTGGCGCGGGAGCGTGCGGCGAGCTTGGGGTTGTCGGGTCTGGATGGACGCCATCCGTACGATCTTTCGGGCGGACAGCGCCAGCTGCTCGCACTGGCAAAGCTGCTGCTGATCGGCCCCGAGCTGCTGCTGCTTGACGAGCCCACGAAGGGCTTGGACCTGGAGAGTCGCCGCACCATCGCCCGCGCCCTGCGTGACCATGCGAAGGCTGGCGGCACCGTCATCATGGCTACGCACGATTTGGACTTTGCCGAGCAGGTAGCCGACGACGTCGCCATGATGTTTGACGGCGAGATTGCCTGCATGGAGTCCCCGGCCGACTTCTTTGCCGACAACGTGTTCTATAGGGCGTGATGGGATGACGGACTGTCGTTTCTCGCGTTTGCTTGCAAAACTGGAGATCCCGCTGTTGTTGGCGGTGCCGGCGGTGATGGCTGCCGCGTTGCTGGCGGGTGTTGAGCAGGCAGCGTTGGCCATGCTGGTTGTGGTGGCGTTGGTGCTTGCGCTGTTCTTTGCGGGCTATGAGGCATCGCGTCCAGGCCTGCGTCAGATTATGCCCACGCTGGTGCTGGCGGCGCTGGCGGCGGCGGGGCGCATCCTGTTTGGACCCATTCCCGACTTTAAACCCGTGAGTGCCATCGCCATTATCGCCGGGGCGACACTCGGTCGTCGTAACGGCTTTATGGTCGGTGCGTTGGCGGCGCTGACCAGCAATTTCTTTTTTGGGCAGGGCATGTGGACGCCGTGGCAGATGTATGCCTGGGGGCTCGTGGGATACGTTGGCGGTGCGCTGGCGTATGCGGGTGCATTCGACCGCGCCGATGGCACCGTGCGTATGCCGGCGCTGCTGACCTACGGCTTTGCTTCGGGTTTGCTGTACGGCGTTGTGATCAACGCCTACGACATCATTGGTTTTGTACAGCCGCTTACTTGGGCAGGTGCCGTGGCACGTCTTGCCACCGCCGTGCCGTTCGATATCACGCACGGACTCGCGACCTGCGTGTTTTTGGCCGCCTTGTACAAGCCCTGGTGCCGTCGCATTAACCGTGTCGTCGTGAAATACGGGCTGTAAGGCATTTCGCGTTTCCTCACGAACTTGCGGTGGAATAGTTCTCGTTTTTGGCTATTTGCTGCCCAAACAGGAACTATTCCACCGCAACTTATAGGGGGAGAGGGGTCACATGATCTGTTTTCCTCTGTCCCCCAGGAATTGCTTGGCGCTAGAGCTCTAGCGTGAGGGTGACGGGGCAGTGGTCGCTGCCGAAGATATCGCCGCGGATACCGGTGTCGCGCACGGTATTGGCGATTGAATCACTTACCAAGAAGTAATCGATGCGCCAGCCGGCGTTGTTCTTGCGGGCATTAAAGCGATAGCTCCACCAGCTGTAGACGCCCTCGACGTCTGGATTAGCCGTGCGCCAGGTATCGGTAAAGCCGGCGTTGAGCAGCTCGGTAAACTTGCCGCGCTCCTCGTCCGAAAAGCCGGCGTTGTCGCGGTTGGACTTGGGGTTCTTAAGGTCGATCTCCTCGTGTGCCACGTTAAAGTCGCCGCAGGTTACGACGGGCTTGCCGGTCTCGCGCTCAAGCGCGCTCAAAAAGCCGCGATAGGCATCATCCCAGGCCATGCGCACATCGATGCGCGCGAGCTCATTTTGCGCGTTGGGCGTGTAGACATCCACAAACCAAAACTTGTCGAACTCCAGCGTGCAGACGCGGCCCTCGGTTGCGGCTTGGGCGACGAGTACGGCCGCCTCGCCCTCGCCGGCGTAGGGTAGCAGCGCGTCGGCGTGCAGCACGCGCAGCGGTTCCTGGCGGCTAAAGACCGCAGTGCCCGAGTAGCCCTTGCGCTCGGCGTAGCTCCAGGTTTGGTGATAGCCGGGCAGGTCAATATCGACCTGGCCTTCTTGCAGCTTGGTCTCTTGCAGCGCCAGGATATCGACGTCGAGTTCTTGCGCGATCTGGATAAAGCTCGGGTCCTTTTTTAGCACGGCGCGCAGGCCGTTGACGTTCCACGAGGCGAAAGTGTAAGTCTGAGGCATGGTGTCCTTTCGACGGGGTTGGCAGGCTTAAGATTAGCGCAACGGGGGCGGGGTGGGCTCCGTGGGCGACGGCGCAATCGCGGCCGCCCCGACCAACATGGACGGAGGACAAACATGACGCAAGCGATAACAGATCCCAGGCAGGCCTCCGCCGCGCTGGCGGAGCTGTTCAATACCCACGAGCGCGTGGTGTTCTTTGGCGGCGCTGGTGTTTCCACGGCAAGCGGCATTCCCGATTTTCGCAGCGTGGACGGCCTGTATCACCAGCAGTTTGCCTATCCGCCCGAGACCATGCTGTCGCATAGCTTTTACGAGGCGCATCCGGCCGAGTTCTTCGACTTTTACCGCACCAAGATGATCGCGCTTAACGCTAAGCCCAACCGCTGCCACACCAAGCTGGCCGAGCTGGAGCGCGCCGGCAAGCTCGACGCCGTGGTGACGCAAAACATCGACGGCCTGCATCAGATGGCCGGCTCACAGCGCGTGTTCGAGCTGCACGGATCGGTCCATCGCAACATTTGCCAGTCGTGCGGCGCGGTCTATAGCGCCGAGTGGATTTGCTCGCGCGAGCACGAGGATGCCGCGGGCGTGCCTGCGTGCCCCGCGTGCGGCGGCCGCATCAAGCCCGATGTAGTGCTCTACGAGGAGCCGCTCGACGAGCATGTGTTGACCGGTGCCGTTGCCGCCATCGCCGCGGCCGATGCCCTCATTGTGGGCGGGACCTCGCTCGTGGTGTATCCGGCGGCAGGCCTTACGCGTTACTTTACCGGCGATACGCTGGCCATTTGCAATCTTGCTCCCACCGATCAGGATGCAAATGCCGACCTGCTGATTTCTTGCGACATCGCGGCCGCGTTTGCGTTCTAGCCCGCGCGCGCGGATACAATAGAAAGACTGAGTGCAAAGCGACCCCGCCGCCAGCTCCCCAAGCTCGGCGGCGTGGGCATTTTAGGAGGATGTTCATGGCGAACGACAGCAAGACATGGCGGTGCGGAAAGTACGAGCTCAGCTTTGACCGTCCGCGCATCATGGGCGTCCTCAACGTGACGCCCGATTCGTTTAGCGATGGCGGGGAGCATTTCGACCCGGACGCCGCGATCGAGTATGGCCTGACGATGCTCGACGCCGGCGCCGACATCATCGACGTAGGCGGCGAGTCCACGCGCCCCGGCTTTACCCCGGTCAATCCCGACGAGGAGGCTCGCCGCGTGCTGCCCGTGGTGCGCGCGCTGGCCAAGGAGGGCGCCATCGTCTCGATCGACACGCGTCACGTGGCGGTTGCCAAGGCGGCCGTGCGCTGCGGCGCCTCGATCGTCAACGACGTGACCGGCTTCACCGACCCCAAGATGGTCGAGTTTGTTAAGACGAGCACCTGCGGCGTCATCGTGATGCATGCCGGCGAGGTCGCCGCGCCCGCGCGCACGCACGCAACGGTGCAGCTCGATACCTCGGCAGCGGCGTTTGTTGCCGAGAAGGCACGCGAAGCGGCTGCCGAGGCCGCGCGCGAGGCCGAGAAGCCGGCCCGTCGCCGTCGCGGCAAGTTGCTGGGCGAGCCTAAGCCGGAGGCCAAGCTTCCGGGCGGCGTGGTGCAGCCCTCGTTGCCGTTTGGTGAACCAGAGCCCACGTCTGAGCCCGCAAGCGAGCAGGAGGCGCCCGCCGCCGAGCAGGCTACTGCCGCCGAGACCGTCGCGCCCGCGCCCGAGGCCGCGCCCGAGGCCACCGAGGCCGCATCGGAGCCCAATGACCGCCTGGCCGCCATGATGCGCCGCAGCGCCCGCCGCGAGGAAGCCTACGTGCCCACCTCGCAGCTCCGCCGCTTCACCCTGCCCGATTCGGCGCCCATCATGCGCCGCGTCATGGGCTTTCTGTCCGACCAGGCCCGCGCGCTCATCCATGCCGGCGTGTCGCGCGACCGCATCTGCATCGATCCCGGTCCGGGCTTTGGCAAGACGGCCAACGAGGACATCGTCATCCAGCGCGAGACTGCCAAGATGGCGTCACTGGGCTATCCGCTCATGTGCGCCGTATCGCGCAAGCGCTTTGTGGGCGCCGTCTCGGGCGTGACCGAGGCCGCCGAGCGCGATGCCGCTACGTTTGGCGTGTGCCTGGGCGCCATCCAGGCCGGTGCCAACATCGTGCGCGTGCACGACGCCGCGGGCTTTGCGCAGTTCCTGAACGGCTACTGGGCGGTTGCCAAGCCGCAGCCGCGCCGCGCGTTTGTGGCCGTGGGCTCCAACCTGGGGCATCGCTGTGACAACATCCGCGCCGCACGCGACATGATCGCCGAGATTCCACTCACCTGCGTGTCCAACTCCTCCAAGATCTACGAGAGCGAGCCGGCCTACGAGACGCGCCAGGACGCGTTTGCCAACGCCGTCATCGAGATTAAGACCGAGCTGGCGCCGTTGGTGCTGCTCGACGAGCTCATGAAGATCGAGGCCGAGCTGGGTCGCGACCGCTCCAAAAAGGCCAAGGTCAACGGCCCGCGCACCATCGACCTGGACCTGCTGTGGATGGACGGCGAGACCCACGGCGGCAAGAAGCTGCGCCTGCCGCATCCGCTGATCGGCGAGCGCGACTTTGTGCTGGTGCCACTCGAGGACCTGATGCACGACCCGGCTCGGTTCTTCCGCTACAACGGCGTTGAGGTCAAGGAGCCCGAGGATCGCGTGGGCCATATCGTGGGCGAATTGGGGCGTATGTAGATGATCGAGATGAATGCTGTTGCCGCCGGTACCGAGCTCGACGCGGCGCGTGACGCGGGCCGCGAGGGTGCGTCCGCGGGCTGGTGCGCTTGGAGTGCGGGTGAGGCGTCGTTGACGTTTTCGCTGATCGTGCGCCCGGACGTGAGCATGCATGCCTTCCACGGCCTGCCGTTTGTGGCGGCGATGGGTATGATGGATGCGCTTGTGGGCACAGCGTCGACGCCGGGTCTGGGCCTTGCCGGCAAGGTGGGCATTGAGTGGCCGAGCAATATCGTGTACGGCGCGCCCGCGTTTGAGACGTCGTTCGCGCGCGTCGCCGTCAACGGCGGTGCCGGCGCCGCGGGCATGTTCGGTGCCGTAACGGTGGATATTGAGCGCGCGGCGCTGAGCGAGCTTGGCGTGGATATGGCCGACGAAGTGCTGGTCGAGGCATTGGCCGCCGCCGTGCTTGTCCGCGTGGATGCCTGGGCTGCCGTCGCGAACACCCCGCAGGGCGCTGCCGGCCCGCTGGCTCCCGTGCTGGGCGAGTATTTCGATATGGTGCCGCTGCTGGGTCGCCAAGTTGCAGCGGTGTCGCCCAACGGCCTGCCGCTTGCGGTCGGTGTGTTTGCGGGCCTGGACATCTGGGGCCGCGCGACCATCAAGACCGATGCCGGCGAGCAGGAGTTTCCGCCCGAGGCCGTACGGATTCGCGGTCTGTAGCGCGAGGCACTCGCGTTCAAAGATAACGATGACGACAGAAGCCCTCCTCGGCTTGCACCGGGGAGGGCTTCTGCGTGACTGCAGGGCGGCATCTCGATCCTATTCCTCAAAACTGAATAATTTTCGTTTTTGAGGAATAGGATTAAGCCAGCTCGGCCTTTCGCGAGGTATATTCGTTACAGAGCCTATTCCTCAAAACTGAAAATTTTTCAGTTTTGAGGAATAGCGATAAAAGACCGCGAGGGGGCCCAATGAAACTCATCAATAGAACGTCATATATGGACACGTTGACGAGCCTTATTGGCGTACCGGACATCAAGGTCATAACGGGCATTCGCCGTAGCGGTAAGTCAAAATTGCTCGAGGCCCTCCGCGATTACGTGGAGACCAACCTGCCTGATTCAAATGTCATTCATATCAACTACAACCTCGATGAGTTCGAGGACCTGCTCGAATATCACGCTTTGCTTGCTTATGTAAAAGAGCGTCGGGTGTCCGGCACGCAAAACTTTCTGCTTATCGATGAGGTTCAGATGTGTAGCGGCTTTGAGCGCGCAATCAACAGCCTTCACGCATCCGAGCGGTATGACATCTTTATTACGGGGTCAAATGCATTTTTGTTATCGAGCGACCTATCGACGCTCTTTACGGGGCGCACGTTCGAAATCGAGGTGTTCCCGTTCTCGTTTGAGGAGTATCGCTCTTACGACGGTAAGGGCGAGGTCGACCATGATTTTGATGAATACGCACATGCCGGCGGCATGTCCGGTTCGTATCCTTACCGAACGCAGGAGCAACGCTATCAATATCTCTCCAACGTTTTTAAAACGTTGATCGTGAGGGATATCGTGCAGCGGCATAACGTCAGAAACGAATCGGCGCTGCTGCGTATTGCTGACTACATGATGGACAACGTCTCCAACATTACGTCGGCTCGCAATATAACGGATAGCCTGAATGCAGATGGGCTAAAGATCACGAACAAGACGGTGGGCACATATATGGGGTATCTGTGCGACGCATTTGCCTTCTATAAGGTTCGACGGTATGACATTCGCGGCAAGAAATACCTCAAGAGCGGCGAGAAGTACTATCTGGCGGACCATGCGTTTAAATATGCGCTGCTTGGTACGCGCGATATGGATTGGGGACGCGTATACGAGAACATGGTGGCAATCGAGCTGCTGCGGCGCGGATACGAAGTGTACGTCGGCGTGCTTTATAAAAAGGAAATTGACTTTGTAGCTATCAGGCGAAGCGAGAAGCTCTATATCCAGGTGAGCGATGACATTAGCTCGGACAAGACGTTTGAGCGGGAAATCTCGCCGCTCTTGAGCATTGCCGACGCGTATCCCAAGATGATTCTCGCCCGCACGCATCACGAGACTACGGATCGCGATGGGGTGCAGATAGTGGACCTGGCGAGGTGGCTTTGCGGCGAGGCCTAGCAGAAAGCCTATTCCTCAAAACTGAAAAATTATCGTTTTTGAGGAATAGGACCGATGCATTGCCTAGTTCGCCGCTCGCGCTCGTGCTCGACTTAAGCCCCTGCCCTACCTCTGCTCCTGCATGCGGCGGTAGATTTCGCAGATACCCTTGATGGTGAGCTGTCCGTCTACCACGTCGAAGGCGTCGGTCGAACCGGCGACGATGCTGGCGAGGCCGCCCGTGGCGATAACGGTGGCATCCTCGCGGCCCAGCTCGCGCTTCATGCGCGCGACCAGGCCCTCAGCCATGGCGGCGGCGCCCGTTACGGCGCCGACCTTGATGCACTCCTCGGTATCGCGGCCGATGGCGTGCTCGGGCGCCTCGAGCGGAACGCTGGCGAGCTTGGCGGCTCGGGCGGCGAGCGCGTCCATCGAAATGCGGATGCCCGGCGCAATCGCTCCACCAATGTAATAACCGTCCTCATCGATGACGTCGATATTGGTTGCGGTGCCAAAGTCCACCACGATCGCCGGCGCGCCGTAGAAGGTCTCGGCTGCGACGGCGTTGGCGATGCGGTCGGCACCCACGGCCTGGGGACGCGCCGCGCGCAGTTTGGTTACGGCTGCCGTCTGCGGCCCGATGACGATGGCATCCGCCGCGATGCGGTCGGCCACGGCGTGCCACTCGCGCGAGAGCTGCGGCACCACGCCCGCAAAGGCGATCGCGTCGACCGCGTCGAGCGAAAGGCCGTACATCTTAAAGAAACCCATCAGGCGCACATGGATCTCGTCGGCGGTATAGGAGCGGTCGGTGGGCATGCGCCACGACTGCACCAGCTCGTCTCCGTCAAACAGGCCCATGGCCGTCTGCGTATTTCCCATATCGATAGCGAGCAGCATGTCTACTCCCGGTGTTGGCATAAAAGGACGCGCACCATTGTATACGTGCCGTCGACGGCGCTCGGCTGCGATTCGTTTACGGTGATAGGGGCTGAGGGGTTTAAATATGAAGGAATTATGCTCCACGAGATTTTCCTTGCCGTTTACCGAACTCCCGCGTAATATTCTTTCTTGCGCACATGAGGCGCCCAGACATTGCGGGGTGGAGCAGTCTGGTAGCTCGCCGGGCTCATAACCCGGAGGTCGTAGGTTCAAATCCTGCCCCCGCGACCAAGAACTTGCAGCTCGTCGGCCTAGCCGGCGAGCTTTTTTGTTATTTCGGGACCGTGTTTTCGGTCCAATTCTCGGCCTCTCAAACAAAATCTCGATCTGTAACATCTAGACCCGATTTGGGCGGCTAGGTGTTACAGACCGAGATATACCGGTGGATTGGGTCGTGTTTGTCTAAATCTGTAACACGAGGGACGGATTTTGCCGAGTTGTTGTTATAGATTGAGATTTTCTAGCAGGCGGGTTTGGTTTGTCTCGATCTGTAACAGTAAGACCCAGTTTTGCCGCGTAACTGTTACAGATTGAGACAAACCGACGGGCCGTCCCGCCCCATCCACCTGCCGCCACCTGATATTCGCCGATTTTCGTTGTGCCGCTGTGCCCCCATGCCATATCCTCTAGACAACTACGCGGCATAATCGCCGCCGCGCCTACAAGAGAGGAATATCCATGACCGCACCTGCATCCAAGCTGCTCCAGCCCATTACGGTTGGCCCCCTTGAGCTCAAAAACCGCATTATGTTCCCGCCGCTGACCACCGGCTACGAGGAGCGCGACGGCTCCATTGGCGAGCGCAGCCTGGCTTTTTACGAGCGCCTGGCCCGCGGCGGCGTGAGCTACATCGTCATCGGCGACGTCGCTCCCGTCATGACCGCAAGCCCCACGCCCAAGCTGGCAACCGACGCCCAGATCCCCACGTTTAAGGCCCTGGCCGATACCGTCCACAAGCACGGCGCCAAGGTTGCGCTGCAGCTGTTCCACCCCGAGTACGACGTGCCCGGTGTTGGCCGCATGGTCATGGGCTCCATGGCTGTCGCCAAGGCCGCGCAGGAGGCCAAGGCCGCCGGCGACGAGGAGACCTTTGCCGCCAAGATGGCCGAGTCCAACGAGATCCGCAATCAGGCATACGCCAAGCTGCACCACGACATGCGGCACTTTGTGAACGAGGCGAGCGTAGAGCAGCTCACCCAGATTAAGGAGGCCATCGCTGCCTCGGCCGCCCGCGCGCAGCAGGCCGGCATCGACGCCATCGAGGTCCACGGCGACCGCCTGGTGGGTTCGCTGTGCTCGGCCATCCTCAACCAGCGCACCGACGAGTACGGCGGCTCGTTCGAGAACCGCGTCCGCTACGCGCTGGAGGTCGTCGCTGCCATTAAGGAAGCCGCGCCGCAGCTGATGGTGGAGTACAAGCTCCCCGTGATCATGGAGAACCCCGACGGCACGCCGCGCGGCAAGGGTGGCCTGCAGCCCGACGAGGCCTGCGAGTTTGCCAAGCTGCTTGAGGGCGCGGGCATCGACATGATCCAGGTCGCGCAGGCCAACCACACCGGCAACATGGGCGACACCATTCCGCCCATGGGCGCCATGCCCTACAACTGGACGCTGCCCGTGGCCGAGCGCGTTAAGGCCCTGGTCTCCGTGCCGGTGGCAACCGTCGGCCGTGTTGTCTCGGTCGAGGCCGGCGAGAAGATTCTGGAAGACGGCGCGGCCGACATCATCGCCTATGGCCGCTCGCTCATGTGCGACCCCGACATTGCGCTGAAGGCCGCCACGGGTGAGCCTATCCGCGAGTGCCTCAACTGCAACAAGGGCTGCGTCGATGCGATTCAAAACCGCAAGTACATCTCGTGCGTGCTCAATGCCGAGAACGGCGACGAGGCGACCATCGCCATTAAGCCGGGCGAGGGCGACAAGAAGATCGCCGTGGTGGGCGGCGGTATCGCCGGCCTGGAGGCCGCACGCGTGGCGGCCAAGCGCGGCTACGATGTGACCGTCTACGAGGCGAGCGATCATCTGGGCGGCCAGATTGTGCTGGCGGCTGCGCCTCCGCGCAAGGACGAGATCATGCGCTCGGTCGAGTACTACGAGAAGATTCTGCCTGGCCTGGGCGTGAAGGTTGAGCTCAACCATGCCGCTACCGCCGAGGACCTCAACGCCGCCGACGCCGCGATTGTGGCCGTGGGCGCGCACGACGTGGTCATTCCCGTTCCGGGTGCCGATTCGGACAAGGTCGTCTCGAGCTGGGACGTGCTGGCCGGCAAGGTGGAGCTTACGGGCCGCGTCGCCGTCATTGGCGGTGGCCTGGTGGGCACCGAGACTGCCGAGTACCTGCTGCAGCACGGCTGCGAGGTAGCGATCGTGGAGATGCTCGACAAGATTGCCGCAGGCGAGTCCGAGACCATTCTGCCGCTGATTATGAGCGACTTTGCAGAGCACAACGTGGAGCAGCACGTGAAGACCCGCCTGACCGCCATTACCGACGAGGGCGTGGAGGCTGTTCGCACCACCGAGGACAGCGCCGAGGAGCCGGTGAAGATCGCCTGCGATTACGTGGTGATGGCCGTGGGCTCCAAGGCCAACGCGTTTGACCTGGATGGCGTGACGGTGCCCGTGACCTGCGTGGGCGACTGCTCGGGCGAGCACACCGCCGACATTGCGAGCGCCATTCGCACGGCATATCACGCGGCCAACGAGCTGTAGTTGAACATCGCGGCCAGGCGGGGCGGTAGCACGGATCCGTCTCGCCCGGCTGTGTCCCGTCGGGTGTCAACCGGTGCGGGGCCTGCAAGCGCAGCAGGTCCCGCCCTTTTTGTTTTGCTCCGGTGGATGGCAATGCGCGGTAATCATGAGGAGTGAGGACGTCTACTGCCTTGCAGATCACTCAAAATTATTGGGGGAGGGGTTAATAACTATATCCTCTATACCAAAGGACATAAAGGGATGTCAATTTTGTTGACAAGCGAATGACGATTAGCTGCGAGTCAGCTACCAGCGTAAATAATCGATAAAGAAATGTCGTAATTTGGTGCCAAATGCCCAGATAACGCCGCGTCTATTTTAATTAACTGCTTTGAGCAAACAGTAAAATGCTACTATCTAACTTGCACGTAAGAAAGCAGATTAACGGTTAAGGCTAAGAAGTGGCAGGTATGTCGGAAGCAACTAGGACTCGCACGCATGCGCCTGAGGTTAGGCAGCGCGCCGTCGAGATCCTCCAAGAGGGGGTCGGTCATCGCGCCCTCGCCGCGGAGCTTGGCATTCCCCAGGCCACGGCTCGTCAGTGGGCCCGCGCGTATGCCGTGGGCGGTGCCGACGCCGTTCTCAATGCCGGTTCGCATCATCACACCTATTCGTACGACGTAAAGCTCGCTGTGGTTAAGGACCGTCTGGAAAACGGCTTGACGGTTCGCGAGGCCATGATCAAGCACAAGATTCCCAGCGAGTCTTCGGTCAAGGCTTGGTGCCGTCAGTACCGCGAGAGCGGTGAGGCCGCACTGGTCGATAAGCCGCGCGGTCGCAAGCCGCGCGTTAAAAAGGCGGAATAGCAAACGGGATGGTGCGCCCATAGGGGCGCATTTTTCTTGCCGCGCCAACTTTTTGGACCGGCGCGAGCCTGTCGGGACATCCTCCAAAGTGGCCAATAAACCGCGCGCAGTGGCCCGCGCGCCTGTCGCTGCGATAGGGGAGCGTCGCCCCACTGCTCCAAAGCGGACGTGCCCTTACCCCGTACGCCTAAAACTCCCCAGTTGACCGAAAACCTGCCGCCGCTGCTCCTCAATTGAGCTATAACGTTAAACAATTGCAGCGTTTTTGCATGGGGGAGTGATGGTATGACGCTACTGTATTTCCTTACCCTGTTTCCGCTGGTACCGGCGCTGGGCATGCTGCTCGCGCGCGGTGACCGCGCCCGCGATGCGGTGGGGCTCATAGGTTCCGGCATTATTATGGCGGTGACAGTTGTAGTCGCCGTCATGTTTTTTGGCACGGGTCCGCAGAGCTTTGAGGTTGCCCCCGGCACCTCGCATGTGCTCTCGATCATCAGCTCCGCCATCGATGTCATCCTGTGCGCCGTCATCCTGTACAACGCGTACAAATATAGGAACGCGCTCACCACGGTGCTCGGCGTGGTGCAGCTGGTGGGTTCGGTTGCCTTTGCGACCATGACGCTGCCCGCGGCCGAAGCCGTCACGGCGACGCCGCTCTACCTGGACTACATGAGCGTGATCATGGTCCTCGCCGTCGGTATCGTCGGCAGCCTGATCTGCGTGTATGCCCTGGGTTACATGAAGGACTTCCAGGCCCATGACGAGAACGAGGCCGCGCTGCGCGGGCAGACCGCGCCCGACCGTCGCCCGCAGTTCCTGGCGCTTATGTTCCTGTTCCTCTCGGCCATGTTCGTCATCGTGACGAGCGATAACCTTGAGTGGCTGTTCTGCGGCTGGGAAATCACCACCGTGTGCTCGTTCCTCATGATTGGCTACACGCGCACGCCCGAGGCCATCAAGAACGCCTTCACCCAGATCGTCCTCAACATGCTGGGCGGCATCGCGTTTTTGGCCGGACTCATGTATCTGCACGTTAACGGCATGCCGCTGACCATCTCGGGTATGATCGAGCTTTCCGGCGCCGGAACCGCGCAATCCGCGCTGCTGGTGATGCCGGTCATCCTGCTGTCGCTCGCCGCACTCACCAAGGCCGCACAGATGCCGTTCCACACTTGGCTGCTGGGTGCCATGGTCGCCCCCACGCCCACGAGCGCCCTGCTGCACTCGTCAACCATGGTCAAAGCCGGTGTGTTCCTGATGGTCAAGCTGAGCCCGCTCTATGCCATCTATCCTGTGACCGGCTTTATGGTCACGAGTGTGGGTGCCATCACGTTTTTGCTCGCTGCCCTCATGGCCATCTCGCAGAGCAATGCCAAACGCGTGCTCGCGTACTCCACCATTTCCAACTTGGGCCTCATCAGTGCCTGCTTGGGTGTCGGCGCGCCCGAGGCCGTATGGGCGGCCATCTTCCTGATCCTGTTCCACACGGTGGCCAAGTCGCTGCTGTTCCTGTGCGTGGGCACGGCCGAGCATCATATCGGCAGCCGCAATATCGAGGACATGGACGGTATGTTCAGCCGCATGCCGCACCTGACGCGCTTGATGATGCTGGGCATCATGGGCATGTTTGTGGCGCCGTTTGGCATGCTCGTGTCCAAGTGGGGCGCCCTGGTGGCGTTTGCGCAGACCGGCAACGTGCTAATGATCATGGTGCTTGCCTTTGGCTCGGCCGCGACGTTCTATTTTTGGGGCAAGTGGCTTGCCAAGCTTTCGGGCGTCGACCCCACGGCTCAAAACGTTGAGGTCAATGTCCATAAGACCGAATGGATGGCGCTTAACACCATCGCCGCGCTGCTGATTCTGTGCTGCGTGGCGTTCCCGCTCATCTCGAGCGGTCTGGTGTCGCCCTATCTCGCCATGGTGTTTGGACGCGTGCCGTACGTTATCGGCAAGGACGCCATGTATCTGATGGTGGTTATCGTGGCTTTTATCGCCGTGGTGCTGCTGACGTCGTTCCGCGTGAGCAATAAGCCGCACGTCAACGTGTACCTTTCGGGCGTGGGAACCGACAAATATCGCCATTTCCGCGGCTCGATGGGACACGAGGTGAAGGCCGAAAAGCGCAATTGGTACTCGGAGGACGCCCTTGGCGAGAAGCGTATTGGCCCCGTGGGTAGCGTCGTGTGCTGCAGCATTATCTTGTTTGCGCTGCTGTGTTGCGCGTGGATTGGGCCCGAGAGACTTGCCATGAGCGCGCCCTCGGTGTTGCGCGGCAAGTATTTTGAAGGTTCGGGCGTCGTGGGCATCTTTATTGGTACCGTGGCGTTTGCCTTGATTGCGCCGCTTGTGGGCGGTTTGATTGACGGTCTTGACCGCAAGCTTTCGGCCCGTATGCAGGGCCGTGTGGGCCCGCGTCTGCTGCAGCCCTTCTACGATGTGGCCAAGCTCCTGCGCAAGGCCCCCGCCAGCGTAAACACCATGGATGATACCTATATGGCGTGCGCGCTCATCTTTACCGTCGTGGGCGGCGGCATCTTTGTGTCGGGCTCCAACACGCTGCTGTGCGCCTTTATGGTGACGCTCGCCGCGATCTTTGTGGTGTTGGCGTCCGCCTCGACGCAAAGCCCGTTTGCCCAGGTTGGCGCCGATCGTGAGTTACTGCAGGTTATGAGTTACGAGCCCGCCGTTTTGCTGATGAGCGTGGGCCTGTACCTTGCCACCGACAGCTTTGATTCCATCGCCGTGACGGGGCAGTCGGCCCCCATCATCGTGTACAGCGCGCCCATTTTCCTGGCGCTGCTCGCGGTGCTTACCATCAAGCTGCGCAAGTCGCCGTTTGACCTTTCGTACTCGCATCACGCGCATCAGGAGATCGTCCAGGGCGTCGCCACCGAGATGAGCGGCGGCACGCTGGCCAAGATGACCCTTATGCACTGGTGCGAGACCGTGCTGTTTTTGATGTGGGTGGGCATGTTCTTTGTTTGGGACAACCCCGTGAGCTGGGTTGTAGCCCTGGTCGTGATGGCCGCGACGTATTTTGTCGAGGTCCTGATCGACAACACCTTCGCACGCAGCACCTGGCGCAGCTGCTTTAGGCTCGGATGGGGCGTGGCGCTGGTGTTTGGCCTGCTCAACCTTATGCCCATCCTCGTTGACGTGTTTATTTAGGAGGCGGCATCCATGGATCATAAAATGTCGCGCTCGCCGTGGGTCATTCATTACGACGGCTCGAGCTGCAACGGATGCGATATCGAGGTGCTGGCCTCGCTCACGCCGCTGTTCGATGCGGAGCGCTTTGGCGTGGTCAACACCGGCAACCCCAAGCATGCGGATATCTTTTTGGTGACGGGGTCGGTCAATGCCCAGAACCTGCCCGTCGTGCGCCAGATCTACAACCAGATGCTCGAGCCCAAGTGCGTGGTGGCGTGCGGCATTTGCGCGTGCTCGGGCGGCGTATTCCGCGATGCCTACAACGTGATCGGCGGCGTGGACCGCGCGATTCCCGTGGACGTGTACGCGCCCGGGTGCGCCATTCGCCCCGAGACGGTGATCGATGCCATTGTGGAGGCGTGCGGCATCCTGGACCAGAAGGAGGCCGTGATGCGCGCCGGCGGTGACCCGCTTACCGTGGGCGGTGCCGCTACCTGGGACGGTGGCGTTGAGCTGGGTGAGGACGGGTTTGTGGCTGCGGCTGAGGCCGGCGACGCGACCGCCGCTGCAAAGGAGGCCGAGTAATGCAAAAGGCTATCTATACCACCGTCGGGATCGACGAGCTGTTGCCGCATGTTCAGGCGCTCAAGGGCGTCGGCGCGCGCTTTGTGCAAATGCACGCCGAGCGCAACGTCGACGACGGCACGTATCGCTTGGTCTATACGTTTATCAACGTTCGTGCTGCTCAGGAGCATATCGCGCAGGACGGCAGCTATGCGATCGAGAACCTGGTGATTGAGGGAATTAATCAGTACCAGGAGATTCCGTCCATCAGCTCGTACTATCCGGCAGTATTCCCGTTTGAAAACGAAGCGCACGACCTGTTTGGTCTTGCCATCGCCGATATGCAGATCGACTTTAAGGGCTTTTTCTACCAGGTTTCGACTGCCGAGCCCATGAGCGTCATCACGCCCGAGGTGAAGGCCGCGCGCGAGAAAGCCATGAAGGTCCGTGCCGCTGCCGAGGCCAAGGCGCGCAAGGCCGCGGCCGAAAAGGCCGCCGCTGCGGCTGCTGCAGGGGAGGGCGCTGCGGGCGCTGCCGTCGCTCAGCCCGCTGCGGCTGCCGGCTCCGATGCCCAGCATGACGATGCCGCTGCGAAGGCCGCGCTCAAGGCCGCCGAGATGGAGGCAAAGCTCGCCGCCATGGATCCCGAGAAAGCGGCCAAGGTCCGCGCGGCGCTTGCCGCCAAGGCCGCCCGCGACAAGCAGAAAAAGGAGGCGTAAGGCCCATGGCACATCGCTCCGTCATTCCGTTTGGCCCGCAGCACCCGGTGCTGCCCGAGCCGCTTCATCTGGACCTGGTGATCGAGGACGACCGCGTCATCGAGGCAATTCCGCAGATCGGTTTTGTGCACCGCGGACTCGAGAAGCTCACCGAAAAGCGCGACATGCACCAGTTTGGCTACATCGCCGAGCGCATCTGCGGCATTTGCGCCGTGGGCCACAGCTGCGGCTATGCCAGCGCCTGCGAGCGCATGCTCGACATCGAGGTGCCCGGCCGCGTGCAGTATATCCGCACCATTTTGCACGAGCTTTCGCGCATCCACTCGCATCTGCTGTGGCTGGGCCTGCTCGCCGACGCCTTTGGTTTCGAGGCGCTGTTCTATCGTTCGTGGACCCTGCGCGAGCAGATTCTCAAGATCTTCGAGAGCACGTGCGGCGGTCGCGTGATTCTGTCGATCAACGAGATTGGCGGCCTTAAGCACGATATTGAGGACTCCGAGCTGGCCGGCATTGTCCAGACGCTCGATGCCATGCGCCCCGACTACGAGGCCCTGGTGCATACGTTTTTGGACGACGCCAGCTGCGGCGAGCGCCTGCATGGCGTGGGCGTGATCAGCAAGAAGGACGCGCTTGATCTGTCGATGGTTGGCCCGTTCGGTCGCGCCTCGGGCGTGGACTACGACGTGCGCATGTTTGGCGACGGTGCCTATGCGGATCTGGCCGCGTTTGAGCCTATCGTTGCTAGCGATGGCGACTGCTATGCCCGCTGCCAGGTGCGTTGTGCCGAGGTCACACAGGCCATGGACATCATCAAGGAGCTTGTCGGCAAGATTCCGCACGACGGAATCGGCGGGCGCACCAAGCTCACGCCGGCCGACGGCGCGCGCGGTGAGGTTGTGATTGAGCAGCCGCGCGGCGAGGCGTATTACTATGTGCGCGGTAACGGCACCAAGAACCTGGACCGTTTCCGCGTGCGCACGCCGACGTCGCAAAACCTGGCGGGTCTGACACATGCGCTGCAGGGCGTGCTCCTTGCCAACGTGCCCATGATTATCTTGACCATCGACCCCTGCATTAGCTGCACGGAAAGGTAGGCACGGCATGAGTTTACTGACATTTGCCAAGACGGCCTTGGGTTCTATGGTCAAGCAACCGGTCACGGTGTGCTATCCGCAGGAGAAGCTCGCGGCGCCCGAGCGCCTGCGCGGGCATATCGTCAACGACATGGACGTGTGCATTTGCTGCGGCATGTGCGCGCGTCGCTGCCCGGCGGGCGCGCTCGCGGTCGATCGCAAGGGCGGAACGTGGTCGATTGACCCGTATGCCTGCGTGGTGTGCGGCGAGTGCATCGAGAGCTGCCCCAAGCGCTGCCTGACTATGGACACCGCCCGCACCCCAGTCGCAGCGGACAAGACTCCCACAGTAGAAACCAAGCCGGAATAGCGCTGGAATAGGGGCCGGTGGGGCAAAAATGCCCCACCGGCCCCGCGCTTAAACGCGCGGTTGTGCCGTCGCGAACAAAACTATGCCGGATTACGGGGCTGGATAGCGAACCTCCGACCATACAGAAAATCGCAAAAACAAAACCGCAGGTAGATAGCTTGTTGTTTTTCAAAAATAGGGGGCATGGATGAGGTTCCTGACTTTGGCCCCGTAATCCGGCATACTTTTGAAATGCCACCATACCGGTGACAGCCCTTGATCTCCCATGGACGGAGGAAAACGGATCATTTTTGCCTGATGGCTCCGAGTCGCACCTGTTTTCCTGCGAAAACGCCGTGTCTCAACTTTGGTGAGACATTTGTCTCACGCCCAAAACAGAATCTGGAACATGTGTCACCTGCCCAAATTGTGTCTCATTTCGTAACTTTAGGCTGTTGCAAGGTCTGAGACCGCGAGAAGGGAGACGCGATGAGTAAGTACACGAGGGGTCTCTTGGCGGTGATACTGGCCGTAGTGCTGGTGTTGCCGGCTGCAGCATTTGCCATGCTGCCCGAGGCCAACGCCAGGTCCAGCACCGGAATGGACGGACCGAAAGCGACAAAGGTAGTCGACTACGACACCAGCAACCACTGGAAGTTCTGGGCCGGCGGCTACGATGGCAAAGAAGTAACAACTCAAAACGTCGGCCGAATTTGGACCGACAAGACGGTCAAGGCAGTCGAGAGCGGGGATTCGGATTTCCTGACCACGTTGTCGGCCATCTCTTCGACATCCGATACGACGATTTCCGGCAAGCCGCTCGATATCGTGATGGTGTTGGACGCTTCAGGCTCGATGGATGATGAGATGAGTAGAAGCGACCGTACCAAGCGTATTGACGCGCTGAAGACGGCTGCCAATCGCTTTATTGACACCATCGCCGCGCAAAACCAAAGCATCACAGATGAATCCAAGCAGCATCAGGTTGCCATCGTAAAGTTTGCGGGGAAGGAGGCTGGCTGGATCGGCAACGACACGTATTACGATTCGAGACATGAGTACAACTACTCGCAGACCATGAAGAAGCTGACGCTCTGCAAGGGCGAGGACGCGGAGAGCCTTAAGGGTACGGTCGACTCCATCAGTCCCGCTGGCGCCACGCGAGCCGATTATGGCTTACAGCTGGCTGAGGGCATTTCGTCTGATCGCGCCGACGCCAAGAAGGTCGTCGTCTTCTTCACCGATGGCTCCCCCACGAGTCAAAGAGAATTCGAGAACGAGGTTGCCAATGACGCTATCAACAGCGCCAAGAAGATCAAGGATAAAGGTGCCGACATTTATACGATCGGTATCTTTAGCGGCGTAAACCCCAGTGCCGAACCCACGGTTGATGGCACAAGCAAAGAGAATAAGTTCATGCATGCCGTGTCGAGCAACTATCCTGCCGCCTCATCCAGCATTTCTTTCCTCTGGGGCGAATGGACCATCGACTATGGTGCACGTGCAGAAAACTCCGATTACTACAAGTCGGCAACCAGCGCCTCTGAGCTCGAGAAAATCTTCGAAGAGATCTCGGGAAGCATTGTCCAAACTGGTTACCCGACCGAAGTTCACGGCGGTTATGGCGAGCATAAGTCTGGCTACATTACGTTTACTGACGAGCTGGGCGACTTTATGCAGGTCGACAACTTTACGTCTGTCGTGTACAACGGCGAAACGTTTGCCAAACCGGCAATAAAGACCGAGGGCAATGTCGACACCTATACATTTACTGGTGCCGCCGCGAACTTGGTTATCACCGTTCAGCATGCCGAAGAGGGCAAGCCTCAGACCGGCGATATCGTAACGGTTAAGATTCCTGCGTCGCTGATTCCGCTGCGCCACTTTAAGATCACCGACGGCGTGCTTACGGTCGACAATACTGAGCCCATTCAGGTGAACTACACCTCAAGCGTTAAGAAAGAAGCGCTCGATAACCTGTTTACGCCCAAGAACGTAAAGGGGCTCGAGGACTACATCAAGAGCAATACGACCACCGCGGAGAACGGTTCCAAGACCGTTAACTTCTACGCGAACAAGTGGAACGCTGGCGCGCTGGGCGACACGATCGCGAACTTTGAGCCTGCCGACACCAACCGCTATTACTATTTCCAGAAGCAGACTCCCATTTACACGGATAAGAACTGCACGACGCCCGCAACGGGTTCGCTGGCTGTCGGCAGCAAGTATTACTACAAGGATGAGTTTGAGGCGCTGGGCGCAGACGGAAAGGCCGAATCCCGTACTGCTGTTATTGAGTTTGCCGGTGAACACGCTGCGAACTTTGAGGGCGCCGTCGTGCGCGACGCGAGTGGAAACCTGTCGTTTAGCAAGGGAACCGCACGCCTGGCCTTTATTGATGAGCTCCACACAACCAAGGAGAGCGTGGGCGGTAACCTCACCGGCACCGTGATCGACGTGCTCAACCCCAAGTGGAACAACATGTCTGCAAAGGCGAACGCCACAGAGGTTGACGTCCATCTGGGCAACAACGGCAAGATTAGCTATAAGTACGACATGACGCCGACAACGGTGGATACCAAGGCCGGCTTTGGCCTGACCAAGGTGCTCGAGGGCCGCGGCTGGACGGATACGGACGAGTTTAAGTTTGAGCTCTCCGCGACGTCCGAGAATGACGCCCCGATGCCCGCATCCGCGACCGTAACTGTGACCAATGCCGATCTCGACAAGGGCAAGGCAGCCATTAACTTTGGCAAGATTACTTATGCCGAGCCGGGCGAGTACACCTATGAGGTCCGCGAGGTCAAGGGCGACGCCGGTGGCATTACCTACAGCAAGAACGTTGCCACGTTCAAGGTGACTGTGACGGTTAACGCCAAGGGCGAGCTTAAGGCCGACGTTGAAAAGACCTCGGGTGAGACTAAGTTCACGAACACCTATAGCGCCAAGACGGAAACCCCGCTGACTCTTGAGGCAACCAAGAAGCTCACGGGGCGCCCGATGGCCGATGACGAATTTAAGTTTGCGCTGAGCTATGCGGGGCACGACGAGGTTCTGCTGGATGCAACCAACAAGGGCGGCAAGGTTGAGTTCGGTCCGCTGACGTATACGACCGAGTCGCTTGCCAAGCTGGTCGAGGAAGAGAAGGCGTCGTTTGACGATAGCTCAGACAAGCCCACGTGGACCATTCGCTACACTGCTGCCGAGCAGACCGGCAAGCTGCCTGCGGGCGTGAGCGCTGCCGTGTCGGCAATTGACGCATATGTAACCGTTGTCGACAACGGCGATGGTACCCTGACGGCGACGGCTGACTACGGCGACGCCGGCAACGAGTTCGTGAACGCCTACACTGCCGCGCCTGCCGAGGCATCGCTTGTTGGCAAGAAGAATCTGCAGGTTCCTGATGGCCTGACCCCGGCTGACATTACCGGCAAGTTCACCTTTACCGTGACCGGTGAAGAGGGCGCACCCATGCCCGCGAACGCGAGCGTGACCAATGATGCCAAGGGCAAGGTCGACTTTGGCAAGATTACCTTTACGCTCGACGACCTTAACAAGGCCCTGGGCGAGAAGCCCGAGAAGCGCGAACATACCTTTACCTACACCGTGACCGAGTCCGGCGAGGTCGCTGGCGTGACCAACGACGCCAAGCTGTCGCGCGAGGTTTCCTTCACCGTGACCGATGACAGCAAGGGCAAACTGAGCGTGTCCCGCAACCCGGATGGCAACGCAGCCTTTACGTTCACCAATACCTATAGCGTGGCGCCTGTTGAGACGCGCGTCACCGACCAGATTACCGCGACCAAGGTCCTGACCGGCCGCGACATGGCTGAGGGCGAGTTCTCCTTCGAGCTCGTCGAGGGCGAGGGCAAGGACGCCAAGGTCGTCGCCACCGGCAAGAACGCCGCCGATGGCAAGATCACGATGAGCACCATCGAGTACACCAAGGCCGGAACGCACACCTATACGCTGCGCGAGGTCAAGGGCAACGCCGGCGGTATCACCTACAGCGATGCCAAGTTCACCATCGAGACCACCATCACGGACAACGGCGACGGTACGCTCAGCGCCACGCATGTTCTGAAGGACGTCAAGGCTGCCGAGTTCAAGAACTCCTACAACGTGACCCCCAAGAGCTCCAGCGTCACCGAGCAGATCACCGCGGACAAGGTCCTGGACGGGCGCGACCTCAAGGCTGGCGAGTTCCGTTTCGAGCTCGTTGAGGGCAATAACGTAGTCTCCACCGGCACCAACAATGCCGACGGCAAGATCGTGATGGATCCCGTCACCTACACCGCGACTGGCGAGCACACCTACATGCTGCGCGAGACCAAGGCCGGCACCACCGAAAACGGCATTACTTACAGCACCGCTGAGTACACTATTGTGACCACCGTCCAGGACAACGGCGATGGCACCCTCAGCGTGGAGCACAAGCTGCAGAACGCTAAGAAGGCGACCTTCGAGAACGCCTACACCGTAACTCCCAAGAGCTTCAGTGTTACTGATCAGGTCACGGCGACCAAGGTCCTGACCGGGCGCGATCTCAAGGAAGGCGAGTTCTCCTTCGAGCTCGTCGAGGGCAACGATGTTGTCGCCACCGGCAAGAACGACGCCCGCGGCAAGATCAAGATGAGCCCCATCGAGTACACCGCTGCCGGCAAGCATACCTACACGCTGCGCGAGGTCCCGGGCGACGCCAACAACGGCATCACTTACGACGGCAAGACCTACACCATCGAGACGACCGTCACCGACAACGGTAAGGGCGAGCTCGTGGTAAAGCATGAGCTGAAGGGCGCCGACGAGGTGAAGTTCAACAACGGCTACAAGCCGAATCCTGACGAGTTCAGCGTCAGCGACCAAATCACCGCGACCAAGGTCCTGGACGGCCGCGACCTCAAGGACGGTGAGTTCTCCTTCGAGCTCGTCGAGGGCGACAAGGTCGTCGCCACCGGCATCAACGACGCCGACGGCAAGATCACGATGAACGCCGTGAAGTACACCGAGGCCGGCAAGCACACCTACACGCTGCGCGAGGTCAAGGGCGGAACCACCAGCAAGGGCATCACCTACAGTGACGCCAAGTACACCATCGAGACCACCATAACGGACAACGGCGACGGCACCCTCAAGGCCGAGCATGTCCTGAAGGACCTCACGGCTGCGATCTTCAAGAACACCTACAGCGTGACCCCGACCGATGCAGACCTCGACTTTGGCCTGAGCAAGGCTGTCGATGGTCGCGCTTGGACGGACTCCGACGAGTTCAGCTTTACCATTACCGCCGCCGAGGGCACCCCGCTGCCCGACCCCGCAACCATGACCGTGAGCAAGAAGGACGCGAAGGACGGCATCGCCGCCATCAACTTCGGCAAGATCCGCTACACGGCTGCCGGAACCTACAAGTACGAGATCCGCGAGAACGCGGGCAATGCGGCAGGCATGACGTATGACGGACATGTCGCGACCGCCGAAGTGACCGTGACCGAGAACGGCGAGGGCGTCCTGACCGCCAACGTCACCAAGAAGGAAAGCGGACGTTTTACCAACACGTACCGCACTGAGCTCGATTACGCCGCGGCCGGCGGCCTCAAGCTCAGCAAGAGCCTCTCCGGACGTCCCATGACCGAGGGCCAGTTCACCTTTACCGTGAAGCCCGCCGACGAGGCTTCGGCCAATGCGCTCGGCCTGCTGCCCGGCGCCAACAACTTCCAGTCCCCTGCAACGGCAGAGGCGACGGTCGGTCTGATTGATATTCTGGCGGGCCATGAGGTCAAGTTTACGCAGGCTGACGCCGGCAAGACCTTCAAATATACCGTGGCCGAGAAGAACGACGGCAAGCCCGGTTACACCTACGACAACGCCGAGCGCACGGTGATGATCGTTATCGCCGATGACGGCGCCGGTACGCTTACCGCTACCACGACCGTTTCCGGCGGTCCCGAGGGTACGCATACGACGGTCCACAAGAGCGGTGAGAACAAGGTCGAGAGTGCCCTGGTCCCGTTCCACAACAGTTACAGCGCTACGACCAACACGCCTGGCGGCACCGCCGCTCAGGTCGTTGCCACCAAGACTCTGACCGGCCGCCCGATGGCCGACGGCGAGTTCTGGTTCGGCATCGCCTATCAGGGTGAGCTTGTGGCATACGAAAACCTCAAGCCCAATATCGGCGGGCACGTGAGCTTTGATACGCTGCACTACGACACTAAGATGCTTGCTAATCTTGAGGCTGCTGGGCTTGCTTATCGTACCGATAAGGACGGTAAGCTTGCCTGGACCATTAACTACACGGCCTACGAAGATTTATTCGGGCTGCCGAATGGCGTTTCCGCTACAACGTGGAGCTTTGGCTTTAAGGTTATCGTCGTCGACAACGGTGACGGTACCCTGACGGCAACGGTCGACTACGGCGGCGTCGAGCCCTTGTTCGAGAACGTCTACGGCGCCGAAGCCGTCGATGCCGCGCTCACCGGCATTAAGAAGCTCCAAGCTGCCGAGGGCCTGACCCCGGCTGACATCACGGGCAAGTTCACCTTTACCGTGACCGCCGACGAGTCTGGTGCCCCGATGCCCGAGCGCACGACCGCAGCCAACGACGCGGCTGGCAACGTGGACTTTGGCAAGATCCACTTTACGCTCGAGGACCTCAACCGCGCTCTGGGCGTGACGGACGATGCTTCTGACGACGCATCGAGCGATGCCGAGGCCAACGCCGACGAGGCAGAGGCCGACGAGGCAGAGGCCGACGAGGCAGAGGCCGACGAGGCAGAGGCTGAAGAGGCCGACACCGATGCCAACGCCGACGAGCCCAGCGACGAGCCCGAGCCCGCAGCCCCCACCGCTCCGCGCTCGCACACCTTTACTTACACGGTGACCGAGTCCGGTAGTGCCCCTGGCGTGACCAATGACACCAACGCCACGCGCAAGGTTTCCTACACCGTGTCTGACGACGGCGCCGGACATCTGAGCGTCAAGCGCGAAGGCGACGACGGTGCTGCCTTCACGTTTACCAACACCTACGGCGTGGCACCTACCGATTCGTCCGTGACCGATCAGGTCAAGACAGTCAAGCGCCTGACTGGACGCGACCTTGCAGCGTGCGAGTTCACGTTTGAGCTGCTCGAGGACGACGTGGTTGTCGCTAACGGCACCAACGACGCTAACGGCACCGTGACGCTGAGCCCGATTCGCTACGAGGCACCCGGCACGCACACGTACACGCTGCGCGAGGCTTGCCCCAACGCGCTCGGCCTGTACAAGGGCGTCACCTATGACGGCACGACCTACACCGTCGTGACCACCGTCTCCGACAACGGCGACGGCACGCTGACCGCGACGCACAAGCTCGAGGGAACCACCGAGTCGGCTGGCTTTACCAACAAGTATCACGCCATGCCTACGCAGGTTTCCATCGGCGCTATCAAGGTGCTCGAGGGACGCGAACTCAAGAAGGACGAGTTTAGCTTTAAGCTCGTTGGCGAGGGCATCGAGTCTACGGTTACCAACGATGCCGACGGCAAGATCAACTTCGACAAGTTCGAGTACGACGAGCCCGGTACGCACGCCTACACCATCAGCGAGGTCAAGGGCAACGAGGTCGGTATGACCTACGACAAGTCCGTCTTTACCGTGACCGTCAACGTGGTCGATGACGGCGAGGGCAACCTCAAGGCGAACGTCGCCTTTACCAAGGGCGACAAGAGCGTTGAGGGTATCGTGTTCAACAACACGTACAAAAAGCCCGAGACGCCCGTGCCGACGCCCGATCCCGGCACGCCCAAGACCGTGACGAACATCGTCAAGACGGTCAAGGGTTTCCTGCCCACCACAGGCGACCAGCAGGCTACCGCTCTGCTTATGGCATTTGTCATCGCCATGGCCGGCGTCGGAGCCCTGGTCTGGGGTATCCGTAAGCGCTAGGCATGCTGGTGGCGCCCGGGGTCAAAAGGCCCCGGGCGGCCGGCGGGGAGCCAGAACATAGCCCCCACCCCCACCCCCAGCCGCCACGGAGGTATCTCCCTCCTCCGTGGCGGCGCTTTTGTGCGTAGGCGAGAAGGGTTCGCCACGAAACCGGCCCATCTACTACGTTTAGTCCCTTACCCCCAACCATGCTAAAAACGCGAAAACAAAACCGCAGGTAGAACGCCTGCGGTTTTTCATAAAACGCGGTTGTGGTCGGGGGTATCGGGTCAAACGTAGTAGATGGGCCAGTTTCGTGGCGAGCGGTTCCTGCTGATCCCTTGGGGGCGAAGGAAAACGGACCATTTTGGTCCCGCGAGGCTGGCGGAGGCACTCGTGCAGGGCCGCCCGAACAAAACTATGCCGGTTTACTACGATGAATCCGAGATTCCTGACCACACCCGCATTTTTGCAAATATCGCAAGTGTTCTACCTGCGGTTTTGTAAGTGCGCAATTTGCCGTGGTCGGAGATATGCGGTTCATCGTAGTAAACCGGCATAGTTTTGAAATGGCATCAAATTGGCGGCAGCCAGCGGCTAGCCTCGCAGATAGGCGATGGCGATTTGGGTGCGGTTGCGTAGCCCCATTTTGGCTAGGATTGAGCTGATGTGGTTGCGCACGGTGCCTTCGCCCATATAGGCGGTGGCAGCGATCTCCTTGTTGTCGAGGCCGTGGGCGATGAGCTCGGCGACTTCGAACTCGCGGTCGGTCAGGCCGGCAAAGGCTGCGGGCCGGTGGGTCGCACCGGCTTCAGCGTTCGCTCCATCAAAGTCGACATCCTCGATCGCCTTGCCCTCGAGCACGCGTTTGCCATCCATGACCTGTGCCAACGCCGGCGGAATGGCGGCGACATCGGTCTTGATCAGGTAGCCGCGGGCGCCCAGTTTAAGCGCCGACACAATGTACTCGTCATCCGAGAATGTCGTCAGAAATACCACGCGCGCCGTGGGGTCGCGCTCAAGGATTTCGCGTGCCGCCGAAAGGCCGTCGCGTCCCGGCATCTGAATGTCGAGCAGCGCGATGTCGGGCGCGTGCTCGCTGTAGAGCGCGACCGCCTCGTCGCCATTGGCGCCGGTGCCCACCACTTTGATCTGCGGCTGGGCGCCCAGGATAATCTTGAGCGAATCGACCACTAAGCGGTCGTCGTCGACAACGATGAGCCTCATCGGTCCTCATTTCCTTGCTGTTTGGGAACGGTGGCAAACACGCGCCAGCCGCCGGCGCTGGCACGCGGGCCGGCGGTGAAGGTGCCGCCAAGCGCCTCGATGCGCTCGCGCATGGAGGCGAGCCCCATGCCCTCCGCAGCGCCGCGGCCGCTTGCTTGGACCCCGCCCGCGCCATCGTCGGTAACGACAAGCTGGTAAAACGACGGATGTTCCATGCATCGTACGGTGACGGTCTGGGCGCAAGCGTGGCGCATGGTATTGGAGAGCGCCTCGCGCAGGACCGCTGCAAAGCAGTTGGCGACATTTGCGGGCGCATGCTCGGCCAAAACTTCAAGCTCAATCTGCGGGCCGCCGTCCGAGCGCGCGCCTTCAACAATGCGTTCGAGCTGCACGGAAAGGTCGACGGCGTTGTCGTTGAGCGCGTGGACGCTGGTGCGCACAAGCTGGAGCGCCTCGTCAACCGTGCGTTTGACGTCGGCGAAATCGGCGGCAACCCTGGGATCGTCGGCGTGCACGATGCGCAGGGCCTCGGTCTGCAGCGAGGCGCGCGTGAGCTGGTGGCCGACGTTATCGTGAATCTCGCGTGCGATACGGGCTCGCTCGGCGAGTGTCGCGAGCTCGACTTCGTAGTCCTGGCGGTCGGCAAGATCGCGGTTGCGCGCTTCGAGCACGAGGGCTCGTTCCTGCAGCTCGTCGCGGGTGCGGCGCATGCGCTGCTGCTCGCGCTCCAACTGGGCGGTACGTAGCGATAGCAAGGTGGCGGCAACCGAAAGGATCGCGGTCAGCAGAAGCGTTCGGGCAGTGAGCGCGTCGGTGCGAAGGTCCGCGACGAGCGCAAAGGCAAAAGCGGAGCCAATGCCCAGCGCGACCCAGGCGTGCTCACGGCGCACCCGCCGCGCAATGTCATAGAGGGCGAGGGGCGCAAACGGCACAAACGGCGGCACGAAGACAGCCACGATGATGTAAGCGCAGCTCGCGGCCTCGCTTATGCGGCGCGTGCGTTCCTTCTGTGTGAGCTCGGTCAGTGAGGCGGCAATAACGCCAAGGCAAAACGCCGCGACCAGGCGAGCGTCCACAGCAAGACCCGTGGCGGCCGCGATGCAGCACGCCAGAACGATCGATTTGTCGAAAAGCCTGTTCATACGGGTATTGTACGCGAAGCCGCGCGTGGTGGAGGAGCCGCCTGCGCAACCGTGACATTCCTCCCGCGCGGCAAATCGGGGGCGTCGGTAGGCCGCACGACCAAGCCCCGCACTCGTGACAAAGCTCACTGGTGCGCGCCGGCGGCTCCTGCGATGATGCAATCGTACCGGGCCGCAATCAACGGAAGGGCCGCCTCATGACAGACATCGTCCACGTCGAAAACCTCGTCAAGCGCTATGACGACCTTATTGCGCTCGACCACTTTAACCTGAGCATCGCCCCCGGCGAGATCTTTGGCCTGCTGGGCCCCAACGGCTCGGGCAAGACCACGTCCATCAACTGTATTTTGCAGCTGCTTGCCTACGACAAAGGCACCATCGAGCTGTTCGGCGAGCCCATGACGCCCGCCCGCTACGACCTCAAGCGCCGCATCGGCGTGGTGCCGCAGCAGGTGGCGGTATTCGACGAGCTCACGGTGCGCGAGAACATCGACTATTTCTGCAGCCTCTACGTTAGCGACCGCAAGCGCCGCCGCGCGCTGGTCGACGAGGCGATCGACTTTGTCGGTCTGGACGACTTTACCAAGTTTCGCCCCGGCAAGCTTTCGGGCGGCCTGGCGCGTCGCCTCAACATCGCCTGCGGCATTGCGCACAAGCCCGAGCTCATCTTCTTTGACGAGCCCACGGTGGCAGTCGACCCGCAGAGTCGCAACGCCATCCTGGAGGGCATCTGCCGCTTGCGCGACGAGGGCGCCACGGTGGTGTATACCAGCCATTACATGGAGGAAGTCGAGCAGATTTGCAGCCGCATCATGATCATGGACGGCGGACGTGTGCTGGCGCAGGGCACCAATGACGAGCTCAAACGCATGATTCAAATGGGCGAGCGCGTGACTGTCGAGGTCGGCGCCGTCGAGACCGCCACGGTCGAGCGGCTGCGCGCCCTCGAGCACGTGCTTTCGGTTGAGCTTTCCGGCGGCGAGCTCATCTGCACCTGCGAAGCGAGCCCGCACAATTTGGTCGACATCCTCGACACGCTGCGCGCCGCCGACGTGGCGCTCGGCCGCGTGTGGAGTGAGCCGCCGACCCTCAACGACGTGTTCCTCGAGATCACCGGCCGCGAGCTGCGCGACTAGGGGGCGGCCATGTTCAACACCATCATCAC
>CAJMLY010000006.1 GCA_905214425.1 uncultured bacterium | reverse complement strand
TGCTCAAGCAAGATCTTAAGCCCGATGAGGATGAGCACGACGCCGCCCACGATGGTGGCGGGTTTTTCGTAGCGCGCGCCAAAGGTGTGGCCGATCGCTACGCCGGCGACGGAGAAGATAAACGTTGTGACGCCGATAAGCGATACAGCGGGCACGATGTCAACCGAGAGCGCCGCAAACGAGATGCCTACGGCTAGGGCGTCAATCGAGGTGGCAATGGCGAGGATCAGGTATTCTACCAGGTCAATCTTCTCGGCATTCTTGTTGTCGCCCTCATCCTCGTCTTCGGTAAAGGCTTCCCACAGCATCTTGCCGCCGATGAAGGCCAAAAGGATAAAGGCGATCCAATGGTCGATGGGCCCGATGATGCCCATGAATTGACTGCCGAGCGCCCATCCGATTACGGGCATGCCGGCCTGAAAGCCGCCAAAGAACAGGCCGAGCACCACGGCGACTTTAAGATTGATCTTTTTCATGCCGAGGCCCTTGCAGATGGAAACGGCAAAGGCGTCCATCGAAAGGCCAACGGCGAGCAACGCAAGCTCTGCGAGTCCCATAGTCTGGCTCCCTCTCTGCGGGCGGGCCCGCGTGTACCTCTTGAGGGAGTAACAAAAAAGACCCGTGGCGTACGCGTTGCGCGCACAGCCACGAGTCTCGTTCATTAAGGCAAGCCAGGCCGCATCGGCCAGTGTGTTGACTTGCCGCGCCACCGGAGGCGAACCCGATCACGCGACTACTCCCTCATTTATGCGAATCCCGATGCTACCACATAAGCAGCTCATTTGGATTGGGGCTCTCAGCTGTGTTCGCTCATTCTGTAAGCATCGGATTTTGCGGGCGTCACAGGGGCAAACCGTGAGAAACTTATTGGCGTTTATGGAGCGTATACGATGGGAGCGATGCCTTGGATAAGAACGAGCTGCAAAAGCGTATGGAACAGGCCATTCGCCTGACGGCACCTGGTCAGCCGATCCGCACCGCCCTCGACATGATCATTGCCGGTCACCTGGGTGCCCTTATCTGCGTCGGCGACACCGAAAACGTGCTCGCCGCCGGTAACGACGGCTTTCCGCTCAACATTTCGTTTACCTCGAACCGTCTGTTCGAGCTCTCCAAGATGGACGGTGCCATCGTCATCGACGGCGACCTCACCCAGATTCTGCGCGCCAACTTTCACCTCAATCCCGATCCCTCGCTCGCCACGAGCGAAACGGGCATGCGTCACCGCACCGCCGCTCGTATGTCGGTGCTCACCGATGCCATCGTGATCTCGGTCTCGGCCCGTCGTGCCGTCGTCAACGTGTACGTCCACGGTAAGAGCTACGAGATCCAGCCCGTCACCACCATCATGAGTTCGGTTAACCAGCTCGTCGCTACGCTCCAGACTACCCGTCAGTCGCTCGACCGCTCCCTGCTGCGCCTGACGGCCCTCGAGCTCGACGACTACGTTACGCTCGCCGACATTACCGGTATTTTCTCGAGCTTCGAGATCATGCAGCAGGCAAAGACCGAGCTTAAGGATTGCATCGTCAAGCTGGGTAATCAGGGCAAGCTCGTGCAGATGCAGCTCGAGCAGCTCGCGGGCTCCAGCATGGATACCGAATACGACTTGATGATCCGCGACTACGCAAGCGATTCCTCTGAGGCCAACGCCGAGAAGATCCGCGCCGAGCTGAGCCGCATGACGCCTAAGGACCTGTCCGACCCGCAGCACGTGGCGGCGGTTCTGGGTTACGACGACCTGGACGAGGACTCCGTCATGACACCGCTGGGCCTGCGCACGCTTTCTCGCGTGTCCGTCGTGCGCGACGGCGTGGCCGAGAAGATCGTCGACGAGTATGGCTCGCTGCAGGAGCTCATGGACGACATCAGCGAGGATCCGGAGCGCCTGGGCGACTTTGGCGTTAACAACCCTGCCATTCTTGCGGACTCCCTGTACCGCATGAAGGGCACCAAACAGGGGAACGCATAATGGCGCCCGTATGCGCCGTGGTCGTTGCCGGTGGCAGCGGCCAGCGCTTTGGTAACCCCGGTGGCAAGCAGCTCGTCAATGTAGCGGGCCGTCCGCTTATGAGCTGGTCCATCCGCGCGTTTGACCGTAGCGATAAGGTCGGCCACGTTGTGGTGGTGTGTCCTGCCGAGCGCCGTGCCGAGATGCGCCGCCTGGCCATCGACCCGTTTGACTATGACACGCCCATCAGTTTTGCCGATGCCGGCGATACCCGCCAGGACTCCACCCGTGCCGGCGTGCACGCGGTGCCGGCGGGCTTTGAATACGTCGCCATTCACGATGGCGCTCGTCCGCTCATCACGACCGAGGCCATCGATCATGCGATCGACGTGCTTGTGGGCGACCGCTCGCTCGACGGTGTCGTGTGCGGTCAACCCGCGATCGACACGCTCAAGATCGTTGACGGCGATAACATCGTCGAGACGCCGCCGCGCGAGCTGTATTGGGCTGCGCAGACGCCGCAGATCTTTAGTGTCGACGCCATGAAGCGCGCCCATGCCGCGGCGATTGCCGAGGGCTTTATCGGCACGGACGATTCGTCACTGGTCGAGCGCATGGGCGGACGCGTCCGCTGCGTTCAGAGCCCGCGCGACAACCTTAAGGTGACGGTGCCCGAGGACCTGCGTCCTGTAACCGCGATTCTGCTCGGTCGCATGGCCGAGGGAGAGGACCTTCCCCATGTTCAGTAACCTGCGCATTGGCCATGGCTACGACGTCCACCGTTTGGTGGAGGGGCGTCGATGTATCATCGGCGGGGTCGACATCCCCTACGAGCGCGGCCTGCTGGGCCACTCGGATGCCGATGTGCTCGCGCACGCCTTGGCCGACGCCATTCTGGGCGCCTGCCGCGGGGGAGACATCGGCAAGCTATTCCCCGACACCGATCCCGCCTATGAGGGTGCCGACTCGATGGTGCTGCTCACTCGCGTGATGGACTATGCGCGCGAGCTGGGCTTTGAGTTTGTCGATGCCGATTGCACCATTGCCTGTCAGCAACCCAAGATCACCCCGCACCGCGATGCCATGCGCGCCAACCTTGCCCATGCCCTGGGCGTTGACGTCGAAAACGTGGGCGTCGCCGCCACTACGACCGAAAAGCTCGGTTGGGAAGGCCAGGGCGAGGGAATCGGCGCCTGGGCCGTCTGCCTGCTACAGAAAACCGTTAAGGAGTAACGAATGCGTATCTACAACAGCGCTACCCATAAAAAGGAAGAGTTCCAGCCCATCGAGTCCGGCAAGGTCCGCATGTACGTGTGCGGCCCCACGGTCTACGACAACATCCACATCGGCAATGCCCGCACGTTCATCAGCTTTGACGTGATTCGTCGCTGGCTCATCGCGAGCGGCTACGAGGTCACGTTCGCCCAGAACCTCACCGATGTCGATGACAAGATCATCAAGCGCGCCAACGAGCAGGGCCGCACTGCCGCCGAGGTCGCGACGGAGTTCTCGGACAAGTTCATCGGCGTCATGCGCGCCGCCAACGTGCTCGATCCCGATGTGCGCCCCCGCGCCACCAAGGAGATCGGCCCCATGATCGCCATGATCAAGACGCTCATTGAACAGGGCCACGCTTACGCCGCCGATAACGGCGACGTGTACTTTGCCGTGCGCAGCGATCCCAACTATGGTCAGGTCTCGGGCCGCAACATCGACGACCTTATGGTTGGCGCACGCATCGAGGAGAACGAGGACAAGAACGACCCGCTCGACTTTGCCCTGTGGAAGGCCGCCAAGCCCGGCGAGCCCAGCTGGCCGAGTCCCTGGGGCGAGGGCCGTCCCGGTTGGCACACCGAGTGCGCCGCTATGGTGCATCGCTACCTGGGCACTCCGATCGACATCCACGGCGGCGGCTCCGACCTTGCCTTCCCGCATCACGAGAACGAGTGCGCCCAGGCCACCTGCGCCTGGCACCAGGGTTTCTCCAACACCTGGATGCACACGGGCATGCTACTGGTTGACGGCGAGAAGATGTCCAAGTCGCTCGGCAACTTCTTTACGCTGGCCGAGGTCCTCGAGCAGCACTCCGCTGCCGCTCTGCGCCTTTTGATGCTGCAGACGAGCTATCGCTCGCCGCTCGACTTTTCTTGGGAGCGCCTGGAGGGTGCCGAGAACTCGCTCGCGCGTATCGCCGGTACGGTCGAGAACCTGCGCTGGGCCGCGAACCATGCGACGGCCGATGCCGATGAGGCAGCATCCGAGGCGTTTGCCGCCAAGGCCGCCGAGACCCGTGCCACCTTTAAGGAGTGCATGGACGACGACTTTAACACCGCCGGCGCCATGGGTGCCGTCTTTGGCTTTGTGACCGAGTGCAACCAGTACCTGGAGCAGGCGGGCGACGCTGCCGACAAGGCCGCCGCGCTTGCCGCCGCCGACACGCTGGCCGAGCTGCTCGATACGTTTGGTGTTGAGCTCCCCGAGCCCAAGGTCGAGCTGCCGCTGGGTCTGCTGGGTGTTGCCGCCGGTCTGGTTGCCTATACGGGCGACGACGTGGACGAGGCTGCTGCCAAGATTCTCGAAGCCCGCGCCGAGGCCCGTGCCGCCAAGAACTGGGATCTGGCCGACGCCATCCGCGACCAGCTCAAGGACCTGGGACTGACGATTGAGGATACTGCCGCCGGCACCCGTATCAAATCTCTCTAATCCCCGCGGGTTTCCCAAGCACCCGACCTTGCCGTTCAAGCCGTCGCTCGCGTACTCAAGTACGCGTCGCTCCTCTTTCACGGCAATCTCGGGCACTTGGAAAACCCGTACCGACCGCCCGAGCCACGGCACCTTGCCTTTCAATCGTCGGGCATGACCTCAAGGTCTATGCCCTTCTCTTTCAAGGCAATCTGCCGCACCTCGGGCGGTCGATCTATTTGTTTCGTTTGATAGTTGTATTTAGGAGGTCGCTTTATGGCCGACAATCGCAAGCGCGCACCGCGTGGAGGCAAGCAGGCTGCTTCTGGCTCGCGTCCGATTCGCCGCAACGACCGCGCTGCCACTCCCAAGGGCCAGCGCGAGCGCTCCCAAGCCCAGGCTGCGCGTCCGCAGCGAGATCGCAACCGCGACAACGTTCAGGTCCCCAAGGGCGAGTTTATCGAAGGTCGCCGTGCTGCCGCCGAGGCGCTACGCACCGGTTTTCCCATCAAGTGCGCGCTCATTGCCGAGGGCGGGGAGCGCGACGCCGCCTTGTCGCGCCTGGTCGACGACCTCAACGCCGCGGGTGTCCGCATTAAGTATGTGCCGCGCGCGCAGCTCGACGCACTGTCGAGCCATGGCGCTCACCAGGGCATCGCGCTCGAGGTTGGCAACTTCCCCTATGCCGATGTCGTCGATATTCTCGACCGCGCAGGCGAGGGCCCAGCACTTGTCGTGGTGCTCGACCATGTGACTGACGACGGCAACTTTGGTGCCATCGTGCGCTCCGCTGAGGTTGTGGGCGCGGCCGGCGTCATCATCGCCAACAAGCGTGCCGCCGGCGTGACCGTGGGCAGCTACAAGACTTCAGCTGGCGCCGTCATGCATCTGCCTATCGCGCAGGTGCCCAACATCGCCCGTGCGCTCGACGATCTTAAGGCCGCTGGCTTTTGGGTGGGCGGTGCCTCCGAGCACGCCGAAGGCAGTTGCTGGGATGCTCCCTTCGAGGGCCGCGTGGCGCTCGTCATGGGCTCCGAGGGCGACGGCATCTCGCGCCTGGTGCTCGAGAAATGCGACTTTTTGACCAAGCTTCCCCAGCGCGGCATGACCGAGAGCCTCAATGTTGCCCAGGCGACCACGGCGCTGTGCTTTGAGTGGCTGCGCCGCAACGCCGGCGAGCTCATGGGGGAGGAGTAGCGCATGTCCAAAAAGAACCGTGCCAAGTCCAAGGCCAAGCGCTTTGGCGAGGGCTCGGCCAAGCCGATTGTTTCGGCCGCGACCTATGGCGTGGGCGGCAATGCGTTTGCGCAGGCCATCGCCGACCCGGTCTCGACGGTGCACTCCAATAAGCCCGAGCTGCTGGTGGTCGACGGTTACAACGTGATCCACTGCACGCCGCGCTACGAAAAGCTCGTGTACGACCATTCCGACGATCCGTATTCCAGCGACGTTCACGATATGGCGCGCACCGCCCTCATCAACGACGTCGCCGCCTTTGCCCAGGGCCGCTACGAGGCCGTGATCGTGTTCGACGGCGCGGGCAATATCTCCAACGAGCGCCCCAACCTGCCGGCCCGCGGTGTGCGCATCGAGTTTTCGCCGACGGGCGTCTCTGCCGATACCGTGGTGCAAAAGCTCTGCATCGAGGCACGTGAGGAAGGCCGCGCGTGCTCCGTGGTATCGAGCGACGGCACGATCCAGGCCGTCGTCATGGGCAAGGGCGTTACGCGCATCTCGAGCCGTATGCTGGTAGACGAGATCAAACAGATCGATAACGACGTTCACGAGGCAGAGGAAGCTCCGCAGATCAAGATGACTCTGGGCAGCCGTCTGAGCCCCGAGGCCTTGGCCAAGCTCAAGGCCCTGCGCGGACGGTAGGGGATTATCCATAGAGACCCGTTTCCCAATTGGCCGGCCCGTTGATTTGTAATCAATGGACTGTGGGTTGTCGTCGCCAAAACGAATAGTTTTTGGTTTTGGCGAACGGATAAAACTATTCGTTCTGACGAAGGGTTTTGAGATGTGGTCGGTCAAAGGGTCTGTTGCACCCCGTCCGCAATTCCTTTATTCTTAACTGGCTTCGCGCGAAAGCGCCAAGTGTGCCAGTGTGGCGCAACGGTAGCGCAACTGATTTGTAATCAGTGGGTTGCAGGTTCGATTCCTGTCACTGGCTCCATGAGAGTTTCGGGCTCTGTTCCCCTGTGGGACAGGGCCCGTTTCTATTTATGTCGATAAGTCAGCGTGTTTGGCGCAACCTAGCTTCAGGTTTGTCTCGATCTGTAACACGAGTGGGCTGAAGACCCTCCTTATAGTTACAGATCGAGACATTGCCAAGGGACGGCCGATAACATCTCGATTTGTAACACGAAGAGGCTGAAAACCGTTCTAGCTGATACGGATTGAGACGTTAAGACGGGTTGAGCGGGAAACATCTCGATCTGTAACAGATAGGGGAGGAATAACCCTCTTACTGTTACAGATCGAGACGGAAGCCGGGGTGGGGCTGATCGTCCTCATCGGGCGTGGATTTTCGGACGTACGAGCGTGGAAAATCTCCTGCCTAGTGAATGAGCGTGGATAATCTGCCACTTTTGATTCGATGACGCGGCAAAGTGGGAGATTATCCACGCTCGATTTCAGACGGAAGAAAATCCACGCTCGATTTTGCCTGGGAAGAGCAATCTTCTGTCCGGGAAGCCCCGATCTCGACCTATATATAGGTGCAAATAGGCTGTTATCGAAGTTCTATTCTGAAGGTGTACTCTACTACACCAAAGTGTTACCTCGGGAAACGTCACCTCAGTATCCAAAACCACCGTCCTTCATATCCAAACTCAACAAAACCGCAGGTCACGACTATATAGATACGCCCGGAACCGTGTATCTAGAGGTTTTCGTTGACAGCCCCCAAGGTTGCATCGTATTATTTTTTTCGTTCGCGGGGGCGGCGGTCCAAAAGACCAAAGAACCTGCGGATACTTGAACGATTGGGAGTTTGCCCGAGTGGTTAATGGGGACGGGCTGTAAACCCGTTGGCTCTGCCTACATAGGTTCGAATCCTATAGCTCCCACCCGTCAAGTGCCTGTATAGCTCAGTCGGTAGAGCACTTCGTTGGTAACGAAGAGGTCACCAGTTCAAGTCTGGTTGCAGGCTCCATCCGGCGGTGTAGCTCAGTTGGTTAGAGCACACGGTTCATACCCGTGGCGTCACTGGTTCGAATCCAGTCACCGCTACCATAGGTAACACGGTGGCTTCTCAATAGTATGTTGAGAGGCCACTATGGTATAAAGGCAAAGTCCCGTCCGGGGACGACCTGTTTAGAGGAGGGCTTTATGGCCAAAGAGAAGTTTGAGCGCACTAAGCCGCATGTTAACATCGGCACCATTGGTCACGTCGACCACGGCAAGACCACGCTGACCGCTGCCATCACCAAGGTTCTCTCCGAGACCGAGGGCTGCAAGGCTGACTTCACTGCGTTCGAGAACATCGACAAGGCTCCCGAGGAGCGCGAGCGCGGCATTACGATCTCCGTCTCCCACGTCGAGTACGAGACTGCTGCCCGTCACTACGCTCACGTTGACTGCCCGGGCCACGCTGACTACGTCAAGAACATGATCTCCGGTGCTGCTCAGATGGACGGCGCTATCCTGGTCATCGCCGCTACCGACGGCCCCATGGCTCAGACCCGCGAGCACATCCTGCTCGCCCGTCAGGTCGGCGTTCCTTACATCGTCGTCTTCCTGAACAAGTGCGACATGGTCGACGATGACGAGCTCATCGACCTCGTCGAGATGGAGACCCGTGAGCTCCTCTCCGAGTACGATTTCCCCGGCGACGACATCCCCGTCATCCGTGGTTCCGCTCTGGGCGCTCTCGAGGGCGACGCCAAGTGGATGGACGCTATCCGCGAGCTCATGAAGGCCGTCGACGAGTACATCCCGACGCCTGCTCGTAACAACGACCTCCCCTTCCTGATGGCCGTTGAGGACGTTATGACCATCTCCGGCCGTGGTACCGTTGCTACCGGCCGTGTCGAGCGCGGTGAGCTCAAGCTCAACGAGCCCGTCGAGATCGTCGGCATCAAGGATACCCAGAACACCGTTGTTACCGGTATCGAGATGTTCCGTAAGTCCATGGACTTCTGCGAGGCTGGCGACAACGTCGGTCTGCTGCTCCGCGGCATCAAGCGTGAGGACATCGAGCGCGGCCAGGTTCTCTGCAAGCCCGGTTCGGTTACCCCGCACACCAAGTTCACCGGTGAGATCTACGTTCTGACCAAGGAGGAGGGCGGCCGTCACACCCCGTTCTTCGATGGTTATCGTCCTCAGTTCTACTTCCGTACCACCGACGTTACCGGTACGGTCAAGCTCCCCGAGGGCACCGAGATGGCTATGCCTGGTGACCACATCACCATCGAGGGCGACCTCATCCACCCGATCGCCATGGAGGAGGGCCTGCGCTTCGCTATCCGCGAGGGTGGCCACACCGTCGGTTCGGGCATCGTCTCCACGATCATTGAGTAAATTAGCTCTTTGATATAGCTGACTTAGAGAACCCGGCACTTATATGGGTGCCGGGTTCTTTTCTGCAATGGATATTGAGCCGTTGCTGGTGTCGAGAGGATCGATAATGGTCCTGGATGCACCGTCGATTAGCTCTCGATGGCTTCATTGATGTGTTCCAAATATGAATGGATCCACCGAGAACCAATTGACTCGAGGTTTTCATTGACAGCACTTACATAGAGCTGATAAAGTAACAACTCGTGCCCGTACGGGGCGGAAATGAAAGGTTCAGGATACATGCGTACTCTAGTTACTCTTGCGTGCACTGAGTGCAAGCGCCGCAACTATACGACCACCAAGAACAAGTCGACCATGCCTGATCGTATGGAGATCAAGAAGTATTGCCCCTGGTGCCGTCACCATACGCTGCACAAAGAGACTCGCTAGTCTCTAGTCACATACGCCAGTAGTTCAATTGGTAGAGCATCGGTCTCCAAAACCGAGTGTTGAGGGTTCGAGTCCTTCCTGGCGTGCCAGTCATTATTCCGTAAGCTCCCACTTGGGGGCTTACGGTTTACTCATGTATAAGCGCATTGCGCGGAGGTAACCCAAATGGCCAACAAGAAGAACAAGAAGAAGGCTCAGCAGCCGGCACCTGCCAACAGCGCTGCCGCCAACTCCAAGGTTGAGGCCAAGAAGGCCGTTGCCAAGAAGAACGAGAAGGCTGCGAAGTCCAAGAAGAACGAGAAGCCTGGTTTCTTCGCCCGCACCAAGAAGTATTTCGCTTCGGTCAAGTCCGAGATGAAGCGTGTCACGTGGCCCGATAAGAAGGAGCTCGTGAACTACTCGGTCGTCGTTTGCGCTTCTCTGGTCGTCGTCGGCGTCGTCATCGCTCTGCTCGATGCTGGCTTTGGCGAGGCTCTTGCTCTGTTCTCTGGATTGAGGGGCTAAACCATGTCTAAGCGTTGGTACGTCGTTCACACTTACTCCGGATACGAGAACCGCGTAAAGTCCGATCTCGAGCATCGTATCGAGACCATGGGCATGCAGGACCGTATCTTTGATATCGAGATTCCTATGGAGCGCGTCACCGAGATCAAAGAGGGTGGCAAGCGCGAGACCAAGGATTCCAAGATCTTCCCGGGTTATGTCCTGGTCCGCATGGAGATGGATGACGATGCTTGGACGTGTGTTCGCAACACGCCCGGCGTCACCGGTTTCCTAGGCGGCAACGGCAAGCCCGCTCCGCTTTCCCGCGACGAGTACAACAAGATGACTCGTCGTGCCGGTAAGGGCGATTCGCCCAAGCGCACCTCGGTTGATATTCAGGTCGGCACGTCCGTCCGCGTCACCGATGGCCCGCTTACCGACTTTGATGGCAAGGTCTCCGAGGTTAACACCGAGGCTGGCAAGCTCAAGGTCACGCTGATGATCTTTGGCCGCGAGACGCCGGTCGAGCTCGACTTTAACCAGGTCGCTGTCATCGCTTAAGTTTTCGTCCGTTCGCGCGAGCGTGCTTCTTCTGTGACTGCTCATCTCAGGAGTGCTTCTAACACGTGCGTGCTTACGATATAGCAAGTACTTCACACTCGTGATTCGAAAGGAATGACCATGGCTGAGAAGAAGGTTGCCAACGTCATTAAGCTCCAGATTCCTGCTGGTGCAGCTAACCCCGCTCCTCCCGTCGGCCCCGCCCTGGGCGCTGCTGGCGTGAACATCATGCAGTTCTGCCAGGCCTTTAACGCCGAGACGCAGGACAAGAAGGGCGACATCATCCCCGTTGAGATCTCTGTCTACGAGGATAAGTCCTTCTCCTTCATCACCAAGACCCCGCCGGCGGCTCACCTCATCAAGAAGGAGCTGAACCTCAAGTCTGGTTCCGCTAAGCCCCAGGCCGATAAGGTTGGTCAGCTCTCCCAGGAGCAGCTCACCAAGATTGCCGAGATCAAGATGCCGGACCTCAATGCCAACGACATTGACGCCGCCAAGAAGATCATCGCCGGTACCGCCCGTTCCATGGGCGTCACCATCGCTGAGTAGCGATTTCTTATGGTAACGACGGGTGCTCCGACCGGGGCGCCCGTTAAATGTGTGCAATAGGGCACACGATACGATGTGGGAGGGCTCACGCCCGTTTAACCACAGGAGGTAATGCACATGGCTAAGCATGGTAAGAGCTATAACGCCGCTACCGAGAAGATCGACCGCGCCACGCTCTACACCCCCCTTCAGGCTGCCAAGCTCATCAAGGAGCTCGACACCGCCAAGTTCGACGAGACCGTCGAGGCCCACTTCCGTCTGGGCATCGATACTCGTAAGGCTGACCAGAACATCCGTGGTTCCATCTCCCTGCCTCACGGCACCGGCAAGACCGTTCGTGTTGCCGTCTTCGCCGAGGGTGAGAAGGCCCGCGAGGCCGAGGCTGCCGGCGCCGACATCATCGGTTCCGACGAGCTCGTCGCCCAGATCCAGAAGGGCGAGATCAACTTCGACGCCGCTATCGCTACGCCGAACATGATGGCCAAGGTTGGCCGCATCGGTAAGATCCTTGGTCCCCGTGGCCTCATGCCGAACCCCAAGCTCGGCACCGTGACCATGGATGTCGCCAAGATGGTCTCCGAGCTCAAGGCTGGCCGCGTTGAGTACCGCGCCGACCGCTACGGCATCTGCCACGTGCCCCTGGGCAAGAAGTCCTTCTCTGAGCAGCAGCTCGTTGAGAACTACGCTGCCCTGTACACCGAGATCCTGCGCGTCAAGCCCTCTTCTGCTAAGGGCAAGTACGTCAAGTCCATCTCCGTGTCTTCCACCATGGGCCCTGGCGTCAAGGTCGATCCCGCTGTCCAGCGTGACTTCCTGGCTGAGTAACTGCTAGTTACTGCCTGAGCAAAGCAAGCATTGCTAAAGAAACCCGGTTCTGCCCTGCGCAGGACCGGGTTTCTTGCTATCGCGTTAAAACCACCACAAAGGGGACAGTGTCCCCTTTGTGGTGGTTACCAGGGTGTTCTGGCTGTTGAGGACTCGATGGCATCGTGGCGCTTGAGCTCACGGCGCATGGTTTGCGAATTGAGCCAGGCCGCCTGCCAGCCACGGATGGGGTAGCGCGTCTGATCGAGCTCAAACTGCGTATAGCCGCAGGCGTTGATGATCGTCGTTCCACACACATGCTGCCGCTCGCGCTGAAAATCGTAACCGTAGCTTTGGTGTACATGCCCATGCACCATGTAGTCGGCCCCCCAGGACTCAAGCGCCGTGTTAAAGCACTCAAACCCTCGATGCGGCAGATCGTCCAGATCACCCATACCGGCGGCGGGTGCATGGGTAAGCAGAATGTCGCACCCGCCGACCATCCTAACCTTACGCGACAGCTTGCGCATGCGCTTGGCCATCTCGCGCTCGGTGTACATGTTGGCGCCGTCGCGATAACGCATGGACCCGCCAAGTCCCGCAATGCGAATCCCTCGGTACGTGTACACGCTGTCTTCCACGCAGATACATCCGCCCGGTGCATGACGTGCGTAGCGATCATCGTGATTGCCACGCACGTAGATGAGCGGTTTGTTGATGACCGTAACCAAAAACTCAAGATAGTCCGGGTCCAGATCGCCGGCGGACAAAATCAGGTCGACTCCCTCAAAGCGTTCCTTGCGAAAGCACTCCCAAAGGCATCGTTCTTCGGTATCGGCTATGGCAAGGATTTTCATAGGGCAGGGACTTTCGGCTCATCGTCGAGCTGCGGAATGGTGCCTACCACGTTATCCGCCAGCCAATTCATCTCGACAATCTGCGTGCTCGGCAGCGGAGGGAAGCCTTCGATCTGTACCACGCCGTTCTGGCTGTGGAGCTCGCCGCCAAAGGGGTTGATGGATCCCTCGACAATGCCGTTGCGGAGCAACTGCACGAGTTTGCGCGTCTGGTAGGGTAGGCCCGGAGCGTAACGGATGTCGATAACGCCGGAACTCATGCCGTACCAGTAGTTGACGGCGCGCACTTGGTTGTCATCGCTGGTCTCGTCCCACGTGCCGTGCAGAAGGCTGCGAACGATGAGCTCGTAGTAACGGCCCCAGTTCCATACCGGCATGGCGATGCCGGAAACCTTGCCATCGACCAGGCGGTGGAGTCCGTAGGCCGTGGGGTCTTCGAGCGACTTTGACATGTCAGCGCCGGTCATGACGCTCACGCCTTCGCGGCACATGGCCTCGGCAAGACCGCCGGCGGGCACATCGCCCCAGGTGAGGATAATTTGCGCGCGGGGGTCGAGCAGCGAGGCACCGATGGCAAAGGCATTGATCTCGCTGAGCGCGCCGGATGCGAAGACCGACGCGTGATAGCCGATGCGATGGTTGTCCGCCATGCTGGCGGCAAGGGCGCCCAGGAGGAACTTGGCCTCGTACATCTTGCCAAAGTACGAACGGACGCTTTGGTGGGGAAGGCCGATAGAGCAGTTAAGGAACCGAACCTGGGGATACTCAACGGCAGCTCTGAGCGTGTATTCCATCAGGCGGTGCGAGGTCGAGAAGATGACGTTGTCTCCATGTTTGACAGCCGTTTCCACGGCGGCGTAGAACACGTCCGGATCGTGACAGTCCTCGAACGCCTCGGTGCGCACGATACCGTCAAAGTGCTCATCGAGATACTGACGTCCTTGGTCGTGCAGACTGTCCCAGCTCGACGCCGCACAGGGGAACTCATGGATAAAGGCGATACGCAGGGGGTTGGCCGCCGAATAGACAGTCTTGCCCATAAAGAAGTTGAGCACGCCGGAGGTGGACTTGGCGGGCGATTCCTCCTCATCGACGCTCGGCGCTTCGACAAGATCAACCTTGTCCTCGTCATTTTTGCCGGCAATGACCAGCTCGCGCCAAATCTTGCACAGGCGGTTTACGACGATATCCGTCGGCGTATCCAGCAGGCGGTCCTGGTTGTACACATTGAGGTAGACGAGCATGGCGTCGGCGGGCGTAATGTCCAGGTGGTCGCCGCCTGCGCGAAGGTAGGCGCGCTTAAAGAGCAGGAAGGTGTGGCGCAGGTAGTCGACCTTTTTCTGCGGCCATCTTTCGATAAGGTTCTGACCGAGCATCTTGGCGAGCGTCTCGTAGCTTCCCTCACGCGAGAACTCGATCTCGTATAGGGGGCAGACGCGCCAAAACGCGCAGAATTCACCGTACAGGCGGCTTTCGACGGAATCCCATGTGCCGGGGTAAAGACGGGTGACCTTGGCCGAAACCGTCGGGGCGTCTAGGAATTTGAGGACACTGACGCGTTTGTTGCCTTCCTGGACATAGAACCGATGCATGAACTCGGTGACGATGATGGGGTCGCGATAGCCCTCGGTTACCTGGATGTCGTAGAGGTTGGACCACTTGCGGGCGAACTCGGTGTTAAACGGCAGCAGGGGCATAAAGTTGCATGAAAAGGCGGACTGACGGCCTTTGGTGACCGTGCCGACGACCATTTCGAGCGGAATATCCCGCAGGCCGACATTCTCTCGCTGACCTAAGGGGAGCTGAGCAACCAAACTGTCGAGGTCCGTAAGGTATGGATGCTCGCTTTGGCTAATGGCGCGTCGACGTCCTTGCTCGCCGCGCTTGCGTGCTTGACGATAGGCCTCTTCCATGATGTTGCTCCCTTAGTCGTTTAAACAACTATATGAACCATGGTACCACGAATGAAAACCACCACAAAGGTGCCTGTCCCTTTTTGGCGGGTTAGGCGATGATGGGGGCGATGGCGCGGATGCAGGCGTCGGCTGCCGTGAAAGTAGTGCTGTCGTCGCTGACGATAAAGATGATCTTTCCTTTGATGCCAAAGTCGCCGATTTCGCTAAAGAGTACGTAGGGCTCCTTGTCAAAGCCCGAGATTGGCGAAACGGCCGTTTTGGTGGCGCTGACGAGCTCGTCTGCTAGCACATCGAGAGACGCCCATTTGGAGGGGTCTTTCACCGCGACGGGGACGGCCACGCGCCCAAAGGGCATCAAATGCACGAGTGTGTTCTTGGAAATGTTGGAGTTGGGGACGATGATGGTCTGCCCGCAGGCATCTTCGATGGTCGTGTGGCGCCAAGTGATGTCTTGGACCACGCCGGATACGCCGCCGACCTCGATATTATCGCCGGGCTTGATGATGCCCATAAACGTCACCTGCATGCCGCCGATAAGGTTTGACAGCGTGTCCTGAAAGCCCAGCGAGATGGCGATGCCGCCGACGCCAAGAGCGGCGACGAGGGCGTTTGCGTTAATGCCAAAGCAGTTGTCGAGGATAAAGCTGCCGCCGATCATCCAGATGACGGCACGCGCGATGTTGATGAAGATACTCGATGCCGGAAGCGGGTTATCGTCTCGGTTAAGCAGATGGTTCAGAGTCTTGGATACGACCTTGGCGGCGACGGCGGTGCCTATCGCCAAGATGACGGCCCAGATGATGTTGTGGACCCACCGTTGCTCAAAGAAATGAAGAATCGGCTCAAACAATTCCATGTAGGGAAAACCTCCTAATGATCGTCCAACCATGATACCCACCAAGAAGCCCGTCCGATCAAATTGAACTGCCTCCCATTTCTTGGACATGAGAAATGGGAGGCACTAGTCGCTATTTAGGGCGTCCAAGATTTGGGGCGCAGTTCAAATTCGGACGGGCTTCTGTGCTCGATATAAGGTTTACGCGGCGGGGCTGCAAGGCCCGGCGGTGTAGCTTAGCGTCGACGCTTCCAGATAATGCCGAGGATGATGACGATGATGCCGCCGATAAGGCACGCGCCAACTACTGCCAGCGTGCGGTCTCCCGTTGCGGCGAGCTTACCGGTCGTCTTCTTGGTGATGACCTTCGTGGTCGTCGTGTCCGTCTTAGGCGAGGGCTTAGGCGTCGGGGCCGGTGTGGGCGTGGGGTCCACGGCAACGGAGCCAAAGCTGATGGTGCCGGCGAGTCCAACCATCTTGCTCTCCCAGCCGTTTTGCCCAATCAGCGCCCTCAGCGCCGCCTCACACGTGCCCCACTCGGTGCGCTTGGTGGCGTGTGCGAAGGTGGGGAAGTCGGTCGTGTTGGTAATGATGTAGTTGTTGGTGGCGACGGTATAGGTCTTGGTGGGATCGAGCGTGCTGCCGTCCTTGGTGAGTGTGGCACTCACAATGCGCTTGCCTTCGGGCTGCGTCCAATCAATCGTCACGTTGATGCCGCCAAAGGAGAGAACGCTGCCAGAGTCATCGCGCCACTTGTACTTGTCTTGCGCCTCCTGCTCGGTATGACCGGCTGCCACGTAGGCTTGCTGAAGCTCATAACTGTGATTGCACTCGTCGCTGATCTGCAGCGAGTGCTCGAGCGCTGCGAGGAAGTCCGCACCGGTCATGGTCCAGGTCTCCACGGTGTTGCCGTAGGGCGAGATGGCGGTCACGTTGCCGGCGGTCACGTTGCCCGCCGCGATGCCGCCGCGGATGCCGCCAGCGTTTTCGATAGCGAGGTCTGCGCCCGTCAAGGCAAGATAGGAGCCGCAAATCACGTGGCCGATGGTCTGGGCTTTGGTGGTGTCGTCCTCCTTGCTGGGGCGGAAATCGGTGGTGCGCACCATTTCCCAACCATGCGTGCCTGCGGCGTCCTCGCCGTAGAAATAGTTGGTGGTGGATGTGCCGAGCACCTTGTTCGATTCGTTTTCAAAGGCCTCGTCGAGCGGCTTGATCTTGTTGCGGACGTCTTCAAGGCGGCTTTGGTAGTCGGAGCCCTTGTCGGGGTCTGCCAAAAGGTCGTTGACGTTCTTGGCGGTGTAGAGCTTCTCGTCGCTGCCGTCTGCAGGGACCGTGACCGTGTCATCGTCGGTCGTCTCGGTGCCATTCGTGTCGTACTTGTACGGAATGGAAAGCAGCCCCACCTCGGCAAAGGCGCTGCCTGCCTCAACAACGTGGATCGTCTTGCCGTCGGCTCCCGTCACCTTCTCGTTAAGGTTGATGTGCTCGTGGCCTGCGATAAGGGCATCGACGCCACGGAGCCGCGTGGCAAAGGTCTTGGCGTTGAGTGTATGCGCGATACACACAACAACATCGCAGCCCTCCCTGCGCAGCTGCTCTGCCTCGGTATTGATGGCGTTCGCGGCACTCGAGAACGACGTACCCGCGACCAGGTCCGCGCGCAGCGAGGATTCCAGCGACTCATCCATGGCGCCCACGACGCCGACCTTGATTTTGTAGTCGAATGTGGAGTGATCTTCGCTATCCTCCCAGGTGCGATCGAGCGTCTTCGTGATGCTCGAGCTCCATACGCCGCTCGTAGACTTTGCGTTCGCGCAGAGCATGGCGAAGGGCGTGCCAGTGGTGCTGTAGCTGGTCATGGTGCGGAGTTTGTCCGCGCCGTAGCTCCAGTCGTGGTTACCTGGCGTGGTCGCGTCGTAGCCGTCGGCATAGAAGGTGTCCATGAGCTCGGCGATGCTCTTGCCCTCACTCATGGTGGCGAAGGACTGTCCGTGGAAGGTGTCGCCCGCATCGAGCAAAAGATCGGGGGCGTTGCCCTGGGCGCTATAGAGAACCGCCAGTCCGTCAAAGCCCACAGTGCCAGTGCCCTTGCTTTCGTTGTAGCTGTACTTGTAGCTGCCGTGGATGTCGTTGGTGTGCATGACGGCCACGGAGCCGTCAATAGCGGCGGGCAGGTTCCCCGCGAAAGCGAGGCTTGGGATGCCTGCGAGCGCGCCGGCAAACAACGCGGCGGCTAACGCAAGGCGGGGGAGTCTTTTCATGGCAGTTTCCTTAGTCCTTAGCCAGAATGTCTGGTTGAATATCGGATTATCGACATAATATGCGAAAACCGCCGCAAGGGCGTCTGTCCCTTTGCGGCGGTTTTGACGTTTGCGCAGATAAAACCTGCCAAAATAAACCTGTCCCTTTTTGGCAGGTTTTAGCTTAGCAGCATGCGGTCGTTGGCGAGCTCGCCGCCCGAGACCTCTTCAAACTTCTGCAGTAGGTCGGCGACGGTGAGCGACTTCTTCTCATCGCCCGCCACGTCGTAGATCACGTGGCCCTCGTGCATCATGATCAGGCGATTGCCCAGACGTATGGCGTCGTTCATGTTGTGCGTGACCATGAGCGTGGTCAGGTGGTTCTCGTCGACGATCTCCTCGGTCAGGTTGAGCACCTTCGATGCCGTCTTGGGGTCGAGGGCCGCCGTGTGCTCGTCGAGCAGCAGCAGGCGCGGCTTGGTGAGCGTGGCCATCAGCAGGGTGAGTGCCTGGCGCTGGCCGCCCGAGAGCAGGCCGACCTTAGCGTTGAGACGTGTATCCAGGCCAAGGTCCAGGCGCTTGAGCAGCTCAACGTACTCATCCTTCTCGGCCTTGGTGACACCCCATGAAAGGCCGCGATGCTGGCCACGGCGCTTGGCGAGGGCCAGGTTCTCGGCGATCTGCATGTCGGCTGCGGTGCCGCGCATGGGGTCCTGGAACACACGGCCCAGGTACTTGGCGCGCTGCGACTCGCTCAGACGCGAGATGTCGGTGCCGTCGAGCTCGATAATACCCGAATCGAGCGGATACACGCCGGCGATCATGTTGAGCAGCGTGGACTTGCCGGCGCCGTTGCCGCCAATCACGGTTACAAAGTCGCCGTCGTTAAGGGTGAGGTCGACGCCGGTGAGCGCGCGCTTCTCGGTGACAGTGCCCTTGTTAAAGGTCTTTTTGACGTGCGAGAGCTTAAGCATCTGCCTCATCCCCCTTCGTGTAGGAGCTGCGGAGCTTATAGCGCTCCCAAACCACGGGCACGCACAGGGCCACGGCGACAATCACGGCGGAGAGCAACTTCATGTCGTTGGCGTCCATGCCCAACTGCAGCACGATGGCGCGGATAAGGAAGTACACCACGGAGCCAAAGACGGCGGAGGCAAGACGGACGCTAAACTGCGTGAGGCCGCCGGGCAGCAGACGGCCGAGCACCTCACCGATAACAATGGCGGCAAGACCGATAACGATGGCGCCGGTGCCCATACCAATGTCGGCATACTTTTGGCTCTGGCAGATGAGCGCGCCCGAAAGGCCGATGAGGGCGTTGGAGAGCACGAGAGCGATCATCTTGGTGGAGTTGGTGTTGACGCCCAGAGCGCGGATCATGTACTCGTTGTTGCCGGTGGCGCGCAGTGCCGAGCCGATCTCGGTGCCAAAGAACCAATACAGGATGGCAACGATAGCCACGGCGAGCAGGATGCCCAAGATGATGGCAACGGTGGACTGCGGCAGACCGGTCATATTGCTGACGGCCGAGAACACGGTGCCCTTGGCAAGAATGGGCGTATTGGACTTGCCCATGATGCGCAGGTTGATGGACCACAGGCTGATCTGGGTGAGGATTCCGGCGAGGATCGCGGGAATCTCGAAGACGGTGGTCAAAATGCCCGTGACGGCGCCCGCGATGGCGCCGGCGCACATGCCGGCCAGCACGGCGAGCAGCGGGTCGACGTTGTTATTGACGATGAGCACAGCGCAGACGCAGCCGCCGAGGGCAAAGCTGCCGTCGCAGGTCATATCGGGAATGTCGAGCAGGCGGAACGTGATAAACACGCCAAGCACCATAATGCCCCAGAGGACGCCCTGCGAAACGGCGCCCTGCAATGCAATGAGCATGCTTCATACCTCCTAGGATAGGGTGGACACGTGATTCACCATAATAGCGGTAACAATGCATAGAAGAGTTACGGACAGACGTTTTGTTTTACCTGAAACAAGCAGGGCGGACGCCGGTCTACAGCGCCCGCCCCTGTGGCTCAGATATTGAATAACGCGGCTAAAGCGCGAGCACGGGCTCTAGACGCATGCCGCGTATGGCATTACGCGTCCAGGGCGGAAAGGTCGATGCCCAGAGCCTCGGCCATCTCGTCGTTCTTGACGACGACCAGGTCTTTGCTTGAGAGGTGCTTGATCGCCATGTCCTCGGGCTTGGCTTCGCCCTTCAGGATCTTGACGGCCATCTCGCCTGCGGCGTAGCCCAGATCCTCGTAGTTGATGGAGAGGGTGAACAAGCCGCCGGCCTTGCACATGCCCTCCTCGCCGGTCACGAAGGGGAGCTTGTTCTCCTTGCAGATCTGGCCGACCTGCGAGGCACCCGCGGCGATGGTGTTGTCGGTGGGGGAGTACAGCGCATCGACCTTGCCCACGGCAGACTCGACGACGGACTGAATCTCGTTGGAGCTCGAGACGGTGAAGTCAGTGTACTGGAGGCCCAGCTTGTCGAGCTCCTTCTTGGCGGCCTTGATCTGGACGTCGGAGTTGGACTCGGCGGTGCAGTAGAGCAGGCCGACCTTCTTTACGTCGGGCAGGACCTTCTGCATCATCTCGAGTTGCTCGGCGACCGGGGTAAGGTCGGAGGCGCCCGTGACGTTGGTGCCGGGCTTGTCGTTGTCCTGGACCAGGCCGGAGGCGGCGTAGTCGGTGATGGCGCAACCCACGATGGGAATATCGGCCGTGCCACCGGCAGCAGCCTGTGCGGCGGGCGTGGCGATGGCGTAGATCAGGTCGACGCCATCGCCCACGAACTTGTCGGCGATGGACTTACACGTGGACTGGTCGTTCTGGGCGTTCTTCTGGTCGATCTTGACCTTAAGGCCGCTCTCCTTGATGGCCTTGACAAAGCCGTCGTTGGCGGCATCGAGTGCGGAGTGCTCGGTGAGCTGCAGAACGCCGATGGTGTAGTCGGAACCGGCGGCAGCGGAGCCGGAACCAGAGTTGCCGCCGCATCCGGCGAGCGGGGCGAGCGCGAGCAGGCCGGCGGAGACCAGAAGGCTCCTGCGGCTGATGGTGATGTCCTTCATATCATTACCCCCAGTATAAAAATGGCTGGAAACACTGCACTTGGACAAAGTGCAAGTGGAACTATAGTAGCGCTGATGTCCATTTTTACAACAGCCTGGCGGGTTTTTTAATACAGAATCGGATGGGCGGTACGGGTAGTCGAATGGGCGGCGGAGGGTCTTATGCGGCGGAGGAGGCGTCGTCCTCGTCTAGGGCGGCGAAGAGCTTCTTGCCGTCGAGCAGGCGCGTGCTGACGTTTCTCATACGGGCGATCTCGACAGTGCGCAGTGTATCGTCGGTGCCTCGGGCGTCGTAGACCGTTCCCAGCAGATACGAGATGCCGTCGCGCTGCCTGATGGCAAAGGGACGGAGTGTCATCCGTGCTGCTTCGGTTTCGCCGCGTGTCGTGACGCTCGAAATATCAAAACTCACCGTGGTTCCGTGGTCGATGGCCTGCTCGACGAGCTCGCACGTGTCGATGCGCTTGATGGGCGTGCGTGTTGCCTTGGTAGCCTTGCTGCCTGCGCTTGGAGCGGGTTCGGGTGTATCGAGGTAGCCGCGAACGTCGGCACTCGCCATGGCAACTAAGTGCTGCGCCATGCTCTTGCGGATAGCGATAGGCGTGGAGCGGTTGCGCATGACCATACCGTGGAGCCGGATGATCTCTTCATCGGTGAGCGGGCGGGTAAGAAGTTTGTAGCCCACGCCGCGTTTGTACTCAATTTCGTATCCGGCATGGCGAAGCGCGGAGATGGCGGTGTAGATGCTGCGCCGCGCCGCCGAGATGGGCATGCGAGCGGGGTCGTCGGGATGGGCGAGGCGCCGGATCAACTCATCGGAAAGCATGGCCTTGTCCTCGCCGGTGTTTTCGCTTAATAGTTGCAGGATGCGAACGGCGCGATAGGCTGCCATCGAGGCGGCGCCCCTCGTCGTGGTGTCGTAGGTTTCAACAGCGGCTTCGGTCATCGTGCCCACGTCCTTTCCGTTTTGGGTGGCGACGGTATGGAGCCTAGGACGTGGGGCTTTCCCAGGGGCGCAGGGCGCTCTGGGCGGTCGGTAGTCGTCGGCAAACGGCGGGTCGAGTTTTCAACAGCCCTGCTCAACTGACCAAAAACTTGCCAAAAGCTTGACGGATGCTGTTGAAAAAAGCGTCTCTCGACCGATGTCGAGAGACGCTTATGCGATGAGCGTTGGCGTGTGGCGACGCGAGCTGGCGTCCGACGATTAGAAGTCGGCGTTGCCCACGGTGCGCGGGTGCGGCAGGACGTCGCGGATGTTGCCCACGCCGGTCAGATACATGACCAAGCGCTCGAAGCCCAGACCGTAGCCGGCGTGCTTGCAGGAACCGTAGCGGCGCAGGTCAAGGTAGTACTTGTACTGCTCGGGATTCATGCCCAGGTCCTTGATGCGGGCCTCGAGCAGATCCAGGCGCTCCTCGCGCTGGGAGCCGCCGATAATCTCGCCGATACCGGGAACCAGGCAGTCGGCGGCGGCGACGGTCTTGCCGTCCTCGTTCATGCGCATGTAGAACGCCTTGATCTCGGCCGGGTAGTCGGTCACAAAAGTCGGTCGCTTAAAGTGCTCCTCGGTCAGGAAGCGCTCGTGCTCGGTCTGCAGGTCGATGCCCCAGCTGACGGGGTAATCAAACTGGTGGCCAGCAGCGACTGCCTGCTCCAGGATTTCGACGGCCTCGGTATAGGTGACGCGGGCGAAGTCGGAGTTGGCGACATGGTCCAGGCGCTCGAGCAGACCCTTGTCCACAAACTTGTTGAGCATATTGAGCTCGTCGGGGCAGGTTGCCATAACGTCCTTGAGGACGTACTTGAGCATGGCCTCGGCGTTATCCATGTAGTCGTTAAGGTCGGCGAAGGCCATCTCGGGCTCGATCATCCAAAACTCGGCGGCGTGGCGCGTGGTGTTGGAGTTCTCGGCACGGAAGGTGGGGCCAAAGGTGTACACGTCGCCAAAGGCCATGGCAAAGTTCTCGGCATTGAGCTGGCCGGACACGGTGAGGCTCGCATGCTTGCCAAAGAAGTCCTGGCTCCAGTCGACCTCGCCGGACTCGGTGAGGGGCGGATTTTTGGGGTCGAGCGTGGTCACGCGGAACATCTCGCCGGCGCCCTCGCAGTCACTCGTGGTGATGATGGGGGTGTTGACGTAGACAAAGCCCTGCTCCTGGAAGAAGCGGTGGATGGCGGCAGCCGCGACAGAGCGGATGCGGAACACGGCGCGGAACAGGTTGGTGCGCGGACGCAGGTGCTGCTGGGTGCGCAGGAACTCGACGGTTGCGCGCTTCTTCTGCAGCGGGTAATCCGGGGCGCTCGTGCCCTCGACCTCGATGGAGGTGGCAGAAAGCTCGAACGGCTGGGGCGCATCGGGGGTCAGCTTGACGGTGCCGGTGCAAATGAGTGCGGCCGAGACGTTTTGATGGGCGATCTCGTCGTAGTTGTCGAGTGCCTCGCGGTTCATGACGACCTGCAGGTCGCGGAAGCAGCTGCCGTCGTTGAGCGTAACAAAGCCAAAGTTCTTCATGTCGCGGACGGACTTGACCCAGCCGGCGACGGTGACGGTCTGGCCGCCGAGCGACTCGGCATCGGCATAGAGCTGCGCGATTTTGGTGCGGTTCACGTATCCTCCCATAACGGTTGAATGATAGTTATCCATACAGTTCGATATTCTAGCAGCTCGGCTCATTTGGGCTATACAGATAAGGCATTGGCGGGATGGTTTTTCAAACGCCAAGCGCCCGCGGCCAAATGGTCGCGGGCGCTTGGCGTGGTGCCTTTTGGCTGTGTGGCGTGGGGCCTGGCTACTTGGTCTTGGCAACCAGCAGCGGGTCGCCAAGCTTGACGAGCGGGTTGCCGCCGATAAGCGTTCCAGACTCGCCGACATGGTCGATGCTCTTAAGACGATCGAGCTCGGAGACAATGACGGTCACGATGTCCTCGTGACCAGCGGCCTTAATGGCCTCGCGGTCGAAGCTGATGAGCGGCTGGCCTGCCTTGACCACATCGCCCATCTCGACAAAGCGGGCAAAACCCTTGCCGTTCATTTCCACGGTGCCCAGGCCAACATGGATGAACACGCGAAGACCGTCCTCGGTGATCATGCCAATGGAGTGGTTGGTGACAGTGGTGGCGCCGATGCGGCCGTTGGCGGGCGCATAGATGGTGCCGGTAATGGGCTCGATGCCATAGCCCTGGCCAAGCATGCCCGAGGCGATCGTCTCGTCGGGAACCTCGTCCAGGTTGATGAGCACGCCGTTGACGGGGGCATAGATGACGCCTTCGCGGGTAGCGAAGCTTGCTGCGGGCGGAACGGACGCCTCGCCGGTCGAGGTGAAGGTGGACTTAAGCGAATCGAGCAGACCCATAGTTGCCTCCAACTTAAATAGGCGCATATCGCGCGTTTGGTTTGCCGGAAACGTTTCACATGTGTTTCGCGGCTTGGTCAACGCCCCTATTCTACGCTGCTCAACGATACCTCTGAACTGGGATTATGTGATATATCAGTTGAAGGGAAACTTATTGCCGGAGTGTTTCTGCGCCACGGGTTCAAGTGGGGTACGCTTGAAGGAGAAAAACAAGGGCGCATAATTTGCGCGAAGGGAGCACATATGATTGTCGAGAACCATGCGCTGTGGGGCGAGGAGCCGACCGAGGATTATCCGGCGACGTTTACGTATTTGGGTGCCGAGCCGTTGCCCGATAAACCGAATGGCCGCCGCCCCGCGGTGATTATCTGTGGCGGAGGTGCGTTTACGCATATCGCTCCGCATGAGCAGGATCCTGTGGCGTTTGCATTTTTGGATCACGGTTACCAGGCCTTTGTGCTCAACTATGTCACGAGTTCTACGGGTGACGTGAGCTTTCCGTACCCCCAGGCGGATCTTGCCAAGATGGTCGCCACGGTGCGCGCCAACGCCGACGAGTGGCATGTCGATCCTAAGCGCGTGTGCGTCGTGGGCTTTTCTGCTGGCGGCATGATTTGCGCCTCGCTGGCAACACAGTGGAAGACCGGCCCCTTTGCGGCACTTGCCGGGGCGCGTCCGGACGACATTCGTCCCGATGCCGTGGTGCTGGGCTATCCATTGCTCGACTTTGCCTATGTGCGCGACATGCAGACGCGCGATCCGCGCATTGACTTGCGTGTGCCCAAGACGGGCGGCAAGACGGGGCGCGATTTGCTCAACGACTACCTGTCGATGGTGACGGGCGGCGAGGCAACTGACGAGCATCTGGCCGACATCTGCCCCACCACGCATGTTTCGCGTCAGATGCCACCGACCTTTGTGTGGGGCGTGTCCGACGACAAGACGGCGCCGATCGCGCAGGTCTACCCGTTTGCGCAGCGCATGGCCGAGGAGGGCGTTGCATGCGAGATGCACGTCTTCGACCAGGGTGGTCACGGCCTTTCGCTCGGCAACGCCAACACCGCGGTCGACAACGAGGACAAGCAGGTGGCGGTCCGTCCCTGGATCCGCCTAGCCTTCCGCTTCCTGGAGCGCCATCTGTAAGAGTCCCGGCATCCAAGCCCTTCAATAACTTGCGGTGAAATAGTTCCTATCTGGGGCATCAACCAGCCCATCCAGGAACTATTCCACCGCAACTTCGTTTTTGATGCCCCGCCCGGAAACTGCGCCCCAGTTTTGCCTTTCAAGGTGGGACGCAGTTTCCCATAGGGCCTCGACTGGGAAAGCGCGTCCCGTTTCGAGCGGGGATTCCGGGATGCATTTTCCGTAAGAGGCCTGTTTGGGAAACCATATCCCGTTTCGAGCCGGAATTCTGGGATGTAGTTTCCCCGAGAGGCCTCATCGGGAAACTATGGCCCTGAACTCTCCTGCCTGTCCCCATTGCGCCAATTTGCTGATTGAACATCGTTGCATGTTCGCGCTATCATGCATGGTTAAAATTGGTTAGCCATGGCAAACGGTTAGCCTTGGTGAACAAAAATACAACGCCCTGTGGGCGCCGGGGGAGGAACACGGACGTGAAGCTCGATACACTCGAGATTGGAAAGGACGCCGTTGTCGCATCGGTGGCATCGGACGATCAGGCACTCCGACAGCATATTTTGGACATGGGTCTAACGCCGGGCACCGAAGTCACCATGATGAAGTACGCCCCCATGGGTGACCCGCTCGAGATCCGCCTGCGTGGCTACGAGTTGACACTGCGTAAGGACGATGCCGCTCGCATCGAGCTCGTGGGTATTCACGACACCGATACGGGTCCGCGCGCTAACGCCGCAATCGGCACGACGGAGCATCCGGCCCTGGGCGAGGGGACGTATTCGCCCCGTGCGGCAAAGACGGCCGTGCCAGAGGGCGCGCCGCTGCACTTTGCCCTCGCCGGAAACCAAAACTGCGGCAAGACCACGTTATTCAACCAGCTGACGGGCTCCAACCAGCACGTCGGTAACTTTCCCGGCGTGACGGTCGACCGCAAAGATGGCACCATCCGTAACCATCCCGAGGCGAGCGTTACCGACCTGCCCGGCATTTACTCCCTGTCGCCGTACACAGGCGAGGAGGTCGTGAGCCGTCAGTTCATCCTCGACGAGCGTCCGGACGCCATCATCGACATCATTGACGCCACCAACATCGAGCGCAACCTGTACCTGACACTGCAGCTCATGGAGCTTGACCGTCCTATGGTCATCGCGCTCAACATGATGGACGAGGTGACCGCCAACGGCGGCGCCGTAGACGTCAACTTGCTCGAGAGCCTGTTGGGCGTGCCCGTTGTCCCCATTAGCGCTGCCCGCAACGAGGGCATCGGCGAGCTGGTGGACCACGCCCTGCACGTGGCGCGGTTCCGCGAGCGCCCTGGTCGCCTGGACTTTTGCGCGCCCGACGGTCCGGACGGCGGTGCGCTGCATCGCTGCATCCACGGTATTGCTAACCTGATCGAGGACCATGCCGTGACGGCGCACATCCCGGTGCGCTTTGCGGCGACCAAGCTGGTCGAGGGCGATGAGCTGGTAACCGAGGCGCTTCACCTGGATCGCAACGAGCTCGACGCTATCGAGCACATCATCACCCAGATGGAGGGCGAGGCCGGCACCGACCGCCTATCTGCGCTGGCCGATATGCGTTTTAGCTTTATCGGCGACGTGTGCGGGCGTTGCGTCGTCAAGCCGCACGAGAGCCGCGAGCACGTGCGCTCCGTCAAGATTGACCGCATCCTGACAGGTCGTTACACAGCCATTCCGGCGTTTCTGGTGATCATGGGCCTCGTCTTTTGGCTGACGTTTGGCGTGATCGGCGCGGCGTTGCAGGGACTCATGGAGGACGGTATCGCGGTCATCATCGCCTCGGCCGATGCGGGCCTCAAGGCGTTCGGAACCAACGATGTGGTGCGCTCGCTGGCTGTCGACGGCGTGCTTACGGGTGTGGGCAGCGTGTTGACCTTCCTGCCGATTATCGTCGTGCTCTTCTTGTTCCTCTCCATTCTGGAGGACTCGGGCTACATGGCGCGCGTCGCCTTTGTCATGGATAAGGTGTTGCGCCGCTTTGGTTTGTCTGGTCGAAGCTTTGTGCCCATGCTCGTCGGTTTTGGCTGCACCGTGCCGGCCATCATGTCGACGCGCACGCTGCCGTCCGAGCACGACCGTAAGATGACCGTCATGCTCACGCCGTTTATGAGTTGCTCGGCCAAGCTGCCGGTTTACGGCTTGCTGTGCGGAGCATTCTTCCCGCAGGCGACGGTCCCCGCCATGGTCTCGCTCTATCTGATCGGTATCGTGGTCGGCTGCATCGCGGCTTTGGTGCTCAACCGCACGGCATTTAAGGGCGACCCGGTTCCGTTTATCATGGAGCTTCCCAATTACCGCCTGCCGAGCGTCAAGACGACGGTGATGCTGGCATGGGATAAGGCCAAGGACTTCATCACCAAGGCCTTTACCATTATCTTTGCCGCTACGGTGGTCATCTGGTTCCTGCAGACGTTCGATATCCGCTTTAACGTGGTCGCCGACCAGTCGCAAAGCCTGCTTGCGGGCCTCGGCAGCATCATCGCGCCGGTGCTGACGCCGCTTGGGTTTGGCGACTGGCGTGCATCCACGGCGCTCGTCACCGGACTTATCGCCAAGGAGAGTGTCATCTCGACCCTCACGGTACTTTTGGGCGCGACCTCGCCCGCGGCACTGTCGACCATGTTTTCGCCGTTTACCGCCTACGTGTTCTTGGTCTTTACGCTGCTGTACCCGCCTTGCGTGGCGTCCATCGGCGCTGTCAAGAGCGAGCTGGGCGCGCGCTACGCCGTTGCCGTGTTCGCGTTTCAAGTGACGGTCGCCTGGATCGTGGCGTTTGTCGTGCATTCGGCGGGCATATTGCTGGGGTTGGCTTAAGGGCGCGTTGATGCTCCGCACTTTTGGGCGAGCAAGAATTCAATAAATATGAGTAAAAATACCGACAATTGTTGAACTGCGGGGACTGTCCTACGCTGCAGATTGCCGTTCGCTGCCTATTTGCTGCCGTTTACGGATTCGTAAATACTTGCAATCGTCGGTCGATTTAACCGCATTACGCGATGCCGATGCGCATTTTGTGTGCCCCTTTCTACAATCACTTTGTGTCTATTGCCGAACATGTCTTCCGTTTCGCCTGTGTGGGGACGTGGGCTGCAATAGTCGTTTATAGAGGCTCATTGAGGAGGGAATTGATGAAAGAAAAATTCCAATCGTTCGGAAAGGCAATGCTCGTTCCGATTACGCTCATTGCCATTTCCGGTCTCTTTTTGGGTATCGGTAGCGTTTTTACGACCGAACTGACCCTTGTGTCCCTTGGCGTTAATTGGGACTGGTATGCCGCTTCGCCGCTCTTTACGTTCTTCTCGGTATTTAAGGGTCTCGGCGAGGTAATCATTGGAAACCTCGGTGTTTTGTTTGCCGTCAGCTGCGCCTTCTCCTTGTCTCGCAAAGAGAAGGGCTGGGCTGCCTTTTCTGCCCTTGTCTGCTATCTCACCATGCTCAAGACGGTTGAGATTCTGCTTGGAGCAGCTGGCTTGGCTGCCGACAATACAACGGTGGAAGCTCTTCAGAAGGTCGGCCTTACGTCCATTCAGGCGAGTGAGCAGTCCGCACTCTACACTACCTCGCTCGGCTTTTTTGGCTACAGCTCTGGTGTCTTTGGCGGCATTATCGTGGGCTGCCTGGTCGCCTGGATCACCGGCCGTTTTTACAAGACCAAGCTTCCAACGGCGCTGGCGTTTTTTGCGGGCAGTCGAACGGTCCCCATTGTATCGCTGGTCGCCGGTGGCATCCTGGGCGGCATCATGTACTTCGTCTGGCCCGTCATCGGTGGATGCTTCTCGGGTATTGCGACGTTCGTGAAAGGCTCCGGTCTGGTCGGTACGTTTGTCTATCGCTGGGTGCTCGAGAGCCTTGTGCCGTTTGGCTTGCATCCGCTGCTCGAGACGCCCATGTATTGGACTGAGCTTGGCGGCTCCATGGTCGTCGATGGAACGCGCGTGGTGGGCAATAGCGCCATTCAGCTTGCACAGCTCGCTTCTCCCAGCAGTGACAAGCTCTTGGTTAGGGCTTTCATGGCTGGCTATGGCATTAACGATTACGCGTTGTTCCCGGGCATCGCCCTTGCTATGTGGTCTTGTGCCAAGCCCCAGAACCGCAAGAAGGTTGCTGGTCTTTTAATCCCCACAGTGATTTCGACTGTTTTCTTTGGCGTTACGGAGCCTATTCTCTTTACGTTCCTGTTCGCCGCCCCCTGGCTCTACTTTGGCGTTTACGCTCCGCTTTCCGGACTGGGTGAAGTTCTCTCGGAGGCAATGGGCGTTTCGGTGTACCAGGGAAATATCAAGGACCTGATCCCATTCTTATTCCGCCCCGAGAAGCTTAATCTGCTTCCGTACCTTATTCTGCTCCCCGCCTTTTTCCTGGCAGCTTTCTTCCTCTTCCGGTTCTTTATTACTAAGTTCGATATCAAGACGCCCGGTCGAGACGATGGTGACGATATTGAGTTGATCAACAGCAGAGCTGAGTTCGAGGCAAAGGCCGCTGAGGCAAAGGGCGAGTCTGATAGCACTCCCGAGAAGGCAGTCCAGGGCCGTGCGACCAAGGACAGCGCGCTTGCTGTTGGCATTGTCGAAGCGCTTGGTGGAGCCGACAACATTGATGATCTTGACAACTGCATCTCACGTCTTCGCGTGATTGTCAAGGATGGTTCTAAGGTTGCAGACGACGAGGTGTTCACCAAGAATCTTGAAGCTATGGGCGTTATCCGCCTGAGCGACAAGGCAATCCAGGTCATTTACGGTCCTCGTGTCGGCGAAGTCGCTTCTGAGGTGCACGAAGTTCTCGGTGACGAGTAAAACGCGCAAGTGGCTTTCAATTGCATAGCGCAATTCCAGGGCTTGGCTTCCTATCGCATGATTTAGGGGGCCAAGCCTTCTTGTTTTAGATTGTCAAGGCAGATACTCAATAGTTCTTCGAATGCGAGAATACAACTTCCGGTAAAGCAGTTAGGCTTAACGTTCTTAAGATCCATTGGGTGATCGTCATGTATCGTAAAGATCGCGTCTGCCGTCTTGGCGAGCTCGCTGTCTTCGTTGCCGGTAAACGCGAGGGTCGTAATGCCCGCGTCGTGGCATGCCCTTGCGGTTTCCAGGATGGCTTCTGTCTGGCCCGATTTGGATATGAGCATCATGCAGCTGAGCGTATTTCGGTTGGATTCGACAAACTGATCGGTTTCTAGGAAATCCTGTATGACGGCCAAAAAGCCAAGTCCAACGAGCTTAGTCGCCATGTACTGCGCAACGATGCGTGAGAAACCCTCTCCGTTTACTCCGATCATTCTGTTGCGATGCAGGGCGGCGATGAATACGTCTACATCTCCGGTGTGGCATACGAAGTGGACGCTACTGTCTTTGAGTGATTGATTCATTTCGCGGGAGACATGCTGAAGGTGCTTGAGATCGTACATCATTTCGCGATAGCCACGGTAGCCGAGCTTTTTCGAAAGCCTGATGACTGTCGTCATGCTGGTAAAGCATGCCATGGCGACGGGTTTTATGCCAATATCATCGAGGGTGTCGATATTGTTGAGTAGGTATTCGAGTACGCTTTGCTCGGTTTCGGATAGCTTTGCGGCTGAGTAGAGCTTGGAAATCTGCTTTTTATCAACCATCGGTGCTCCCTTCCCGCCGGACGTGTGTGGCCGCTTCCGTTGCGTAAATAATAACTTCTTGGGGAATTCCTTTCCCGCCTTGCAGCCGGGGCGGGAAGCGGCCCTCCATGCTGGATACAATATCCATACACAGGCGAACCATGCAATATTGAATGTGCTAATTGGGGGTTTCGATATGAAACTTACGGTCATAGGCGGCGGTGGCGTCCGCTCCATGTTTTTGGCAAAGAGCATAGCCCAGCAGGCGTCATCGCTTGGAATCGATGAACTTGTGTTTATGGACAATGATCCCGAGAAGCTGCGCATCTACGGTGGCCTTGCCGCCCATGTCTCGGGCATGCTTTGCCCCACGCTTAATTTTTCACTGACGGGCGATGCGGTCGAGGCCGTTAAGGACGCCGATTACGTGATCACGACGATTCGCGTCGGTGGGGACCATATGCGCGTTCGCGATGAGCGCATTGCTCTCTCACATGGGGTTCTTGGCCAAGAGACGACTGGCGCAGCCGGCGTGTCTTTTGCCATGCGCTCCGTCCCTGCGCTTGCTTCGTATTGCGAGTTAATCAAGAAGTACGCAAAGCCGGGCGTCAAGGTGTTTAACTTTACTAATCCCGCTGGCGTCGTATCTCAGGCCTTACGCGATATGGGCTACGATTTTACTTATGGCATTTGCGATGCCCCCTCGGGCATGTTGCATCAGTTTGCCGAGTATAAAGGCGTTGATCCCGCATCGGTTCAGGGCGAGTGCTATGGACTCAACCACCTCTCGTTCTTCCGCAATGTGACGGTTGACGGCGAGGACATCATGCCCGACTTGATCCACGACGACGGGGCATATGCTCATACGGATCTTAGGTTCTTCGAGAAGGATCTCGTTCTAAATCGCGGATGCGTGCCAAATGAATACCTATACTATTTCTACTATCGCGAGCGCGCCGTTGCCAACGTTCTCTCTTCGCCCCAGACGCGCGGCGAACTAATCGAAGAAATTAATCGAGAAATGACGAGCGAGCTTGCATCTATCGATATTGAGAACGACTTCGAAAAGGGTCTCGCGTGCTTTGAGAAGTGGTACGGAATGCGCGAAAACAACTACATGGCGGCCGAGACGGGTATTCACCGCGACAAGCCGTGGACGTTTGACGTGTACGGTAAAGATGCTGGCGGATACGCAGGTGTCGCGCTTCGTTTCATGGATATTGCTCGCTCTGGCAAGACGCAGCAGATGATCCTGTGCACCCCCAACAATGGCGCCATCCCCGGCCTTCTCGATACAGATGTCATCGAGTCAACGTGCGATATCTCCACCGATGGCTGTGTACCGCATCGCGTCGAAGCCGATTCTGTGCCCGCGGGAAACCTCGAATTGATTCGTCGCGTCAAGTACTACGAGCGCACCGTGGCGCGTGGCATCGTTAACCGATCGAAGCGCGACATTGTCGAGAGCCTCGCGATGCACCCGCTCGTTAATTCGTACTCCTTGGCGAAAGATATCGCCGCGCAGTACTTTGAGCTTAACCGCGACTACATCGACGGCTGGACAGACTAGTCTGGACGTTAAAACTAAAAATTATGGATGGGCGGACCGGCGTTTATATTGGCGCCCGTTCGCCCTGCCTAGTAAGAAAACGGGTATAGAGTGAACTTGCGAGAGAACTTCAATGTCTTTCTGGAATCGGGCGATCGGGCGAAGGGATGCCGGAGTGGCTGCACGATGGCGTTATATATCCCCTTGTTTGTTATGAGCGCGCTTCAACTTGGTGTATCAAACGTTGCAACTGAGCTCGCCTATATCAATCCGTCCATTACGCTTATTTGCACTGTGGTCGCGGCCTTTTTAAACCTGCTTCTATCGAATGTGGCTTTTTCATTATTTGCCGTCGACCGGTCCAAAGAGACGGTGCAACCTGCTCGAACCCCTCCGGTTTATCTCTTGGCCTCGACGGTTCCCCTCCAGATTTCTGGGGCGCTACTACTTTATTTGGTTCACTTGATTTTATCGGCAATTGTAGTCTTTGCCTCGCTTGTGAGCAGTCAGCTCGGGGTGTTGTGCTCGCTTGTGGTGGCAGTAATCGTGACGCTTCTTTCCGCGTCGTTCGTATTCGTGTTAATTGAAGATGCGGGCGTGGAGCAGAGGGGGCTACGAGGCATTCGGTTTGCACCACGCTACATCATGCGTTCGGTCACGGCGCTTCGTTCCTCCTGCAGAGAAATCGCGCGTCCCGCAACGCTGCTAGTGGCATGGAACCTGGTTGCAAGTTGCGCTATCCAGGTTCTTGTTGGATGGGTAGTTTCGAGTGCGGCGCTGCCGTCGGCACTTTCAGTGACGGCGCTTGTACATGAGGGACTTTATTATGGGGCGTTTGCTTATATCCTTCTTTTGCTAGTTCATTGTGCGGTTGCGAGTTGGCTCGAAATTGACGTGCTCATGGGGGTGTCCTTGTGCGTATCCGAGCAGGCGCGATAGCCCGAAGATGAAGCCGCGTTTTCGACATTGAGTTCCTGCGTACCTTGCTTTCTAAGTAGAATTGGCGCGCCGTCTGTTAACGATCGTTTTCCAAGAATTCTTTTGTTGCTCATTTATAGACTTCTCATTGCTATAATCGCCCACCGCTCAAGATAATCGGAGAGGTTTTCCTATATGGCTCAAACAAAGCAAGGTGGTATCGCACTCAGGCAGTGGCTCCCGCTCGTCGGGCTCACCTGCTGCGCGTTCGTGTTCAACACGTCGGAGTTTATGCCCATCGGCCTTCTGACTGATATTGCCGCGTCGTTCTCACTCACCGAGGCCCAGGCCGGCATCATGATCTCGGTCTATGCCTGGGGCGTCATGCTGCTGTCGCTGCCGCTTATGGTGTTTGCCTCGCGTTTTGAGTTCAAGCGGATGCTGTTGGGCGTGCTCGCCGTGTTCTCGCTCGGCCAGTTTCTGTCGGCCGTGGCGCCGACTTATCCCATCCTGGTCTGCGCGCGCCTGGTGGTCGCTTGCGCACATGCCGTGTTCTGGTCGGTCGCCTCGATTATGGCCTCGCGCCTGGTTGACACGCGCCATGGGGCGCTCGCCATCAGCATGATCGCCACGGGCTCTTCCATCGCACAGATCTTCGGCCTGCCGCTCGGCCGCGCCATTGGCCTGGCCGTGGGCTGGCGCATGACGTTTGCTGTGGTCGGAGCGCTGTCTGCTGTCGCGGTCGTCTACCAGGCCACGGTGTTTCCTGCCATGCCAGCGGGCGAGCGTTTTACGCTCAAGCAGCTGCCCGAGCTGCTCAAGAACCCGTTCCTCATCGCGCTCTATGTGGTCACGGTGTTCATGGCAACTGGCTATTACGCGAGCTATAGCTATATCGAGCCTTTCCTGGCTCAGGTCGCGCATGTCGACGCAAGCGCTATCACTATGACGCTGACGGCGTTCGGCTGCTCTGGTCTGCTCGGAAGCTGGCTGTTCGGCCGCCTGTTCGATGGGCACCGCTTCCCGTTCTTGGCTATCACGCTTTCCGGCGTGCCAGCGGCCCTGCTGCTCATGGGTCCGGCCGCATCGTCGCTCGCTGCGGTTCTCGCTGTTTGCGCACTGTGGGGTTGCTGCGCCACGGCCTTTAACGTGGCGTTTCAGGCCGAGCTCATCAAGTACACGCCGGCGGACTCGTCGGCCGTCGCCATGTCGATCTTCTCGGGCCTGTTCAATCTGGGCATTGGCACGGGTACCGCGATCGGCGGAGCCGTGGTTTCGGGCCCCGGTATCGCCTTGATCGGCTACGCGGGCGGTGCGATCGCTGCCGTGGGCGTCATCCTCGCTATCACGGTGATGTTCCCGGCCATTCGTCGCGCAAAGCCTGTCGCCTAACCACGTCCCCTCATCAGTTGCGGTGGAATAGTTCCTGTTTAAGGCCTCTGAAGGCCCAAGCAGGAACTATTCCACCGCAACTTATTTTGGGGAAGAGGATACAAGCCGGGCATACAATGGATGTCGTTGTGTTGAGCTTACCGGGAGGTTGCTATGTGGGCATACGAGACGACGTTCTACCAGATCTATCCGCTGGGCTTCTGTGGAGCTCCGCGCGAAAACGCCGCGCCCGTTGCCGAGGATGAGCTCGCCCAGGCTGCTAACGCCGTGCCCAACCCCGATGCTCCTATCATGAAAATCGCCCAATGGGCCGACTACCTGCAAAAACTCGGTATTGGCGCTGTGCTCATCAATCCGCCGCTCGAGTCCGATAGTCATGGCTACGACACGCGCAGCCTGCGCCACATCGACCGTCGCTTGGGTGGGGATGCCGACTTTGCCGCCGTGTGCGAGACGCTGCATGCCCACGGCATCCGCGTGGTGCTCGACGCCGTCTTCAACCATGTGGGCCGTGGCTTTTGGGCCTTCCGCGATGTGCAGGAGCGCAAGTGGGACTCGCCCTACAAGGACTGGTTCCACATCAGCTTTGATGGCGACTCGTGCTACGGCGACGGCTTTTGGTACGAGGGCTGGGAAGGCCATTTTGAGCTCGTGAAGCTCAACCTGCAAAACCCCGCCGTGGTCGATTACCTGCTCGAGTCCGTGCGCCGCTGGGCCGAGGTCTTTGGCGTCGACGGCCTGCGCCTGGACGTTGCCTATATGCTCGACCGCGACTTTATGCGCCGCCTGCACGCTTTTACCCGTGAGCTCAAGCCCGACTTTGTGCTGATCGGCGAGACTCTCCACGGCGACTACAGCCAAATCGTCAACGACGAGATGCTCGACTCCTGCACCAACTACGAGTGCTACAAGGGCCTGTACTCCAGCTTTAACTCGGTCAACATGTTCGAGATCGCCCATTCGCTGCACCGTCAGTTTGGCGGCGACCCCTGGTGCATCTACCGCGGCAAACATCTGCTGTCGTTTGTCGACAACCACGATGTGCCGCGCCTGGCGAGCATCCTCACCGACAAGTCCTGTCTGCGTCCCGCCTACGGCATGCTCTTTGGCATGCCGGGCATCCCGTGCGTCTACTATAGCAGCGAGTGGGGAATTGCTGGCGAAAAGGGCGGCCCCGATGGCGACTGGGCGCTGCGCCCTGCGCTCGATGAGCCTGCGCCCAACGAGCTGACGGCGTTCATCACGCAACTCGCACACCTTCGCTCGGCCGACGACGCGGCTGCCCGTGCTCTCAACTACGGTGCCTATCGCAACGTGGTGATCCAGAACAAGCAGCTGCTGTTCGAGCGCGCCTGTGACGGCGCGACGGTACTCGTGGCGGTGAATGCCGTGGGTGAGCCTTACGCCTTTGGCGCTGGCGAACTCAACGGCTCCTTCGTCGACCTGCTTGCCGACGATGCGCCCACGGTCGAGCTGACGGGTACCCTTGAGCTTGCGCCCTACGAGGTGCGCTATCTGTTGAGGGCCTAGATCATGACAGCGCCGGACGAGGGCTATCAACATATTGAGCATGGGTTTGAGCCCGTGTTCGACCAGCGCTCGCGCGTTTTGGTGCTCGGGTCGTTTCCCTCGGTGCTTTCGCGCGCCAATGCCTTTTATTACGGCAACCCTCAGAATCGCTTTTGGCGTGTGATGGCCACGTGCCTCGGTATGCCTGTGCCGCCCAACGAGGGCGATCCTTTGGCAAGCGGTGAGCCCGCGACGCTTGATGCCTCCATTGCCGCCAAGCGATCCATGCTGTTGAACGGTGGCGTGGCCCTGTGGGATGTGATTGAGAGCTGCGACATTAAGGGCTCGAGCGACGCGAGCATTCGCAGCGTTGTGCCGGCACATATCGAGTGCATTACCGATGCCGCGCCGATCGAGGTCGTTGTCTGTAACGGCGGTACGGCAGGGCGACTCTACAAACGCTACTTGCAAGATCGGACGGGGCTGCCCGCCATCGTCCTGCCCTCGACAAGTCCTGCCAATGCCGCCTGGCGCCTGGAACGTCTTGTTGAGCGTTGGCACGAAGCCGTTGACTGGGCTGTTATTTAATTTAGATTTTTGTTTGAGCGTGGGCGCCCAGACGTTTCAGAACGCCTCGCCAGATCGGCGCGGGCACGGCTGGCTCGGCGCAAACCATGCCGTCGGTGCCGACGTTGGCGGCATTGCCGCCGCCAAGTCGCTGTGCATGCTCGACGGAGCAGCCCATGCGCACAGCGCCCACAAGCTTATCCATCGCTTCCGAAAAAGGTCGGCGCAAGAGTCCCATGCGCGGAGAGCGACGAAGCGCCGCAATGCCGCTGCCGGCGCAGATGGCAACGCCGCCACACCACAATTGGTCATGGCGCTCACATGCCTTGTGCAGGCGAACGGCGGTCTCACGCGCCTGCTCAGTGCCCTCTTGTGCGGCTCGAATCACGGCATAGACACGTGTTCCCGTACCGCCAAAGCGCTCAAGCGCCTGCTCGATAGCAGTCAACGTCTCATCGTCAGCCACATCTTCAATGGCCAGCACGATGCCATCGGCAACGCTGCCGGTGTCATTTGCCTTCAAGTCGACCGGGCGGGGGAGTGCGGTGCCGGAAAACCGGGCATAGGCGGCGATGGCATCCTGCAGGTCCCAGAGCAAAAAACCAAGATCGGCGCTATTGGGAATACTGATATACGCAATGGTGTGCAGTGTTTTTGGTACGTCGCCGCGCGCGGTCGTCTCCATGCCATCTCCTTTCCGGCTCGTTTCCGTTTAGGTTACACCGTCTGGCGGCGCCCCGCCGCGCTATCCTAGTGCAACCCTTACGAAAGGAACGCCATGCGACTGCCCATGAATACCTCGCTTGCCACGCTCAGGCCCTCCGGTATCCGCCGGATCAATGCGCTCGCCGCCCAGCACTCGGGGTGCATCGCGCTCGCGCTCGGCGAGCCCGATTTTCCCACGCCCGATGTGATTAGCGCCGAGGTGACCGCCGCGCTGGGCCGCGGCGATACGCACTATCCGCCCAACAACGGTCGCCCCGCCCTGCGTGAGGCGTTGTCTGCTTACATGGGGGACGCGGGCCTTACGTTTTCCGCCGATGAGGTCATCCTGACCGACGGCGCGACCGAGGCACTGTCGGCAACATTCATGGCTATGCTCAACCCCGGCGACGAGGTCATCATCCCCACACCGGCCTTTGGCCTGTACGAGAGCATCGTCGTGGCCAATCACGCCAAAGCTGTCTTTTTGGATACGGAGCCTGCACAATTTCAGATTGACGAGGACGCACTTCGTGCTTGCGTGACACCGGCGACCAAAGCCATCGTCATCTGCTCGCCCAACAATCCCACGGGCTGCATCCTTAACGCGGCATCGCTCGACGCCGTGGCGCGCGTGGCAGACCAGGCGGGCATCTACGTGGTCTGCGACGACGTATACAACCGCCTGGTCTACGTGGATGGCTACGAGCGATTTGCCCAGCGCCACCCGGAGCTACGCGAGCAGACGGTCGTCATCGAGAGCTTCTCCAAGCCCTGGGCTATGACCGGCTGGCGCCTGGGCTGGCTCGCAGCCGCAGCCCCCGTCATCGCCGAGATCGCAAAGGCCCACCAATACCTAGTATCGAGCGCCGTCTCCTTTGAGATGGATGCCGCAACGCGAGCCCTCACCGTCGACCCAACCCCCATGCTCGAAGTCTACCGAGCCCGCCGCGAACGCGTGCTCGTAGCCTTAAACGCCATGGGCCTCGACGTAGTGGAACCGGCAGGCGCCTTCTACGCCTTCCCCAGCATCAAACAATTCGGCCTAACAAGCGAAGACTTCTGCATCAAAGCTATCAAAGAGGCAAACGTAGCCCTAGTCCCCGGAAACTGCTTCGGAACCGAAGGCCACATCCGCCTAAGCTACTGCGTCTCCGACGAAAACCTGGACGAAGGCCTCCGCCGCCTGTCCACCTTCATTTCAACCTTGTAGCCCTCAGGGACGCAACACATCAGCCCACCGACATAAGGGTTATGCGTGGGGCGCGCCGGCCAACGGCAACCCTGGCTGCCCCAAAGTCAACACAGGTCGCGCCGCCAAAGGCCAGGCGCAAGCTTTTCGTAGATTCCGCACGAGCCGAAGAGCACTAAATGTGCTCTTCGTGCGAGCCCAGGACCTGACCGAGCGAAAAGCTTGCGCCTGGCCTTTGGCGGCGCGACCGAGATGGTGGAATTGTGTGCAGCCAGGGTTGCCGTTGACCGACGCCGGGGTCCCCGCCATAATACTTTCGGTTCACGCACGAATCCGCTGCCAGAGACAGCCGGCGCAAACGGGTCTTACCCGCGAGCTTAATGGGACATCCCGCCAGCCGAGGTGGTCGAGTAGATATGTCTTCTCGCCCCCGTCGCTCATGCAGCGCGGGGGCTTTCTTTTTGGACATGCCCCCGTCACGTCCTTGTGGCGGACCGTGCCCGGAAAGAATTCGAGGAGGTGTAATTCATGCCCCAGCAGTACAAAATCGACAAGGTTGCAGAGATCGAGTCCCGTATCGCCGAGAACGCCGGTCTGTTCGTCGTCAACTACAACGGTCTGACGGTTAAGCAGGCTCAGGAGCTGCGTCATCAGCTTCGCGAGTGCGGCGCCGAGATGAAGGTCTACAAGAACAACCTGGTCAAGATCGCCCTCAAGAACCAGGAGCAGCCCGAGATCGACGAGATTCTCGCCGGCCCCGTTGCTTATGTGTTCTACGAGACCGAGCCGGTCGAGGCCGCTAAGGCCCTTAAGGACTTCTCCGCTAAGTCCAAGGGCGTCCTTGAGATCAAGGGCGGTATCTCCGACGGCAAGGCCGTTTCCGCTGATGATGTTAAGGCTATCGCCGAGCTGCCCACCAAGGATCAGCTTCTCGGCCAGATCGCCGGTCTCATCTCCGGTTTCGCTCGCGACATCGCTGTCTGCGTCAACGGCGTTTCCTCTGGTCTCGCTCGTTCGATCCAGCAGGTCTCCGAGCAGAAGGCAGCCTAGTCGCTGTTTTCACCCGCGGCGGCAACGCCGCACCCCTGGCGTATTCGCGCCGTGTTTTAACTGATCTCCGTGCACAGACACGGAAACCGAAAGGACTTAGAAATGGCTAAGCTTACCACCGATGAGATCATCGATGCTCTTAAGGAAATGACCCTTCTCGAGGCTTCCGAGCTCGTTAAGGCTATCGAGGACACCTTCGGCGTTTCCGCCGCTGCTCCTGCCGCTGTTGTCGCCGCTCCCGCTGCTGGCGCTGCTGAGGCCGAGGAGAAGACCGAGTTTGACGTCGTGCTCGAGGGCTTCGGCGACAACAAGATCCAGGTCATCAAGGCCGTCCGTGAGCTCACCAACCTTGGCCTGAAGGAGGCCAAGGAGGTCGTCGAGGGCGCTCCCAAGGCTGTTCTCGAGGGTGCCAAGAAGGAGGACGCCGAGGCTGCCAAGGAGAAGCTCGAGGCTGCTGGCGCTGCTGTCACCCTCAAGTAATCAGGCTTTCTCGCCAGATTTCTTTGCAGACGGGGTTCGCATTGCGAGCCCCGTCTTTTTTGTTTTTCAGTCCCTCGACATCGGTTGCTTAAACTGCCGTGTTCTGTGATTTGCGTCGTATCGGGTGCCTTACCGTTGGGCAATAAAATTGCACCATTCGAGCAATAATTTGCGTTGACCTGCTGAAGAATTGTCTCTGCCTTGTAGCGACATATAGCTCCAGCGGTAAGATACTTCGGTATCGCAATTTGGTCTGCGGCCGCCGTGCCGCACGCACAGGGCGCATCCTGCGCCTGCGAAAGGATCCTTGAATAACATGAAGGCAATCATCCCCGCCGCCGGTCTTGGCACGCGTTTTCTGCCTGGCACCAAGTGCACCCCCAAAGAGATGCTGCCGGTTCTCGACAAGCCGGTCATCCAGTATGTCGTTGAGGAGGCGCTCGACCCCGAGGAGGTCGACGATGCCATCATCGTTACTTCTCCCGGTAAGCCCGAGCTACTGAACTACTTCCAGCCCGATCGTTCGCTCGAGAACCTGCTGCGCGAGCGCGGCAAGAACGCCTATGCCGATGCCGTCGCCCACGCTGGTGGTATGCCGGTCGACTTCCGTTATCAGTACGAGCCCAAGGGCCTCGGCCATGCTATCCGCTCTGCTGCCGACGCCGTGGCAGGGGAGAACTTCCTGGTTCTTCTGGGCGACTACGTTGTGCCTAACCGCGACATCTGCGACAAGATGCTCGCCGTTTCCAAGGAGCACGGTGGCGCTTCGGTTATCGCCGTCGCTGCTTGCTCGCCCGAGGAAGTCAGCCGCTACGGCGTTATCGCCGGCGAGCGCGTCGGTTCGCTCGAGGGTGCCGAGGACGTTGCCGATGCAGAGCCGGGCGCTGTCTGGCGTATCGGCGGTCTGGTCGAGAAGCCTGCCCCCGAGGCGGCTCCGTCCAACCTGTACATCGTCGGTCGCTACCTGCTGAGCCCGCTGGTCATGGACCTGCTCGCCGATCAGCAGGCCGGCAAGGGTGGCGAGATCCAGCTCACCGACGCCATGGCCCGCTCGCTCGATCGCGAGGCCATGTACGCTGTCGTCATCGACCCGCTCTCGGGCTACGACACCGGCACCCCGTCTGGCTGGATGGCCACCAACGCCCTCATGGCCGCAAGCGATCCTCGCTTTGCCAGCGCCTTCTGGGACGCCATCGACGAGCGCGGCGGCTTGATGCGCAAATAAGCCTTCGGGCATCGACATTTACGGGTGCGGACTTCGGTCTGCGCCCGTTTTTTATGCGCGCCACGGCTTGGCTCCGGAAAGTGCGTCCCACAATTTGACTGAATTCTGGGATGCGCTTTCCGGTTGGGGCCCCTAGCGGAAACTACGACCCAGAATATCGGCTCAGAACGGGATGCAGTTTCCCAGACAGGGCTCAACCGGAAACTGCGACCCAGTTTGAGGCCTCAAAACGGGACGTAGTTTCCGCCCGGCCAACCCTCGTCGCCATTCCGCCGTTCAGCGTCCCGCATCAACGGTCTCGTTCACAGAAAATATATGAACAGATGTTCGATACACATACATCTACCTGCGTGTTTTCTGCCGAAAAACTTTGCTACTCCAAAAACTCAATCGCGTCAAGGCTTTTCTTGCCCAACGGTCGGTACCTGATAAACTATTAGGTTGCGATAACTGGCGAAGCTATGCCTCGCCAACCCACCGAGCATTTCCGTGAAGGAGGAAAAACCTGGTGACCTACGCATACACTGCCACTGAGCGCAAGCGCGTCAGCTTCGGGAAAATCCCGGAGGCCATGGAGCTCCCCAACCTTATCTCTGTTCAAAGGGAATCCTTTGAGCGTTTTAAGGACGAGGGCCTTCGTGAGGCGTTCAAGGAATCCAGCCCCATCCAGAGTCAGAACCATGTTCTCGAGGTTACCTTCGGCGAGCATCAGTTCGGCGACCCCGCGCACACCGTCGAGGAGTGCCGCGAGAAGGATATGACCTATCAGGCTCCGCTTCTGACCGACGTCCGTCTCACCAACAAGGAGACCGGCGAGATCAAGGAGCAGCTCGTCTTTATGGGCGACTTCCCCATGATGACCGATCAGGGCACCTTCATCATCAACGGTACCGAGCGTATCGTCGTTTCGCAGCTCGTCCGTTCCCCGGGTGTGTACTACAGCTCCGAGATGGATTCGGGCAAGCAGATCTACAAGGCCCAGATCATCCCGTCCCGCGGTGCTTGGCTCGAGTTTGAGGTCGACAAGCGCGATCAGCTCATGGTCTCCATCGACCGTAAGCGTAAGCAGAGCGCCACGATGTTCCTGCGCGCCCTTGGCATCGCCGTCACCAACGACGACATCATCGAGCTGCTCGGCAACTCCGATGTGATCAAGCGCACCCTGGAGCGCGACACCGCCCTCACCCGCGAGGACGCCCTTATCGAGATCTACCGTCGCCTGCGCCCGGGCGAGCCTCCCACCGTGGACGCTTCCCGCAGCCTGCTCGAGGGCCTGCTCTTTAACCCGCAGCGCTACGATCTGGCCCGCGTCGGTCGTTACAAGGTCAACAAGAAGCTCAACCTCACCACCGAGGAAGAGGTCACGGTGCTCACCGACGAGGATATCGTCGCGACGCTGCGCTACCTGCTGTCCCTCGCTGCCGGCGAGCAGGGCTTCAAGGTCGACGACATCGACCACTTTGGCAACCGCCGCATCCGCACCGTCGGCGAGCTCGTCGCCAACCAGTTCCGTATCGGCATGAGCCGTATGGAGCGCGTCGTCCGTGAGCGCATGAGCTCCCAGGACATCGACGAGATTACCCCGCAGTCGCTCATCAACATCCGTCCGATCGTGGCCTCCATCAAGGAGTTCTTCGGTTCCTCGCAGCTCTCGCAGTTCATGGACCAGGCGAACCCCCTGACCGGTCTGACCCACAAGCGCCGTCTGTCCGCACTCGGCCCTGGCGGTCTTGCCGGCCACAAGTCCGGCTCCAGCCGCCGCACCAACGTGCCGACGGCCGTCCGCGACGTTCACAACTCGCACTACAGCCGCATGTGCCCGATCGAGACCCCCGAAGGCCCCAACATCGGCCTGATCGGCTCGCTCGCTCTCTACGCCCGCGTCAACGAGTACGGCTTCATCGAGGCTCCGTTCCGTCGCGTCGAGAACGGCGTTGCCACCGACCAGATCGACTGGATGACCGCTGACGAGGAAGAGAAGCACGTCATCGCGCCGGCCAACACGCCGCTCGATCCCAAGACCAACGAGTTCATCACGACCGATGCCGAGGGCAAGCTTGTCCGCCCGCACACCGTGATCGCCCGTACCCGCGACTTCGACGGCTCCTTCGGCGCTCCCGCCGACGTGCCTGTCGAGGACGTCGACTACATGGACGTCTCGCCGCGTCAGATGCTCTCCGTCGCAGCCACGCTGATCCCGTTCCTCGAGCACGACGACGCCAAGCGTACGCTGATGGGCGCTAACATGCAGCGCCAGGCCGTGCCGCTGGTTCACCCTGCCGCTCCCTATGTCGGTACCGGCATGGAGCGTCGCGCCGCTCTGGACTCCGGCGAGGTCACCCTGGCCAAGAACGCCGGCGAGGTCATCTTTGCCGACGCTGCCAAGATCATCGTCAAGCATGCCGGCGGCATGGACGAGTATCACCTGGCCAAGTACCAGCGCTCCAACCAGTCCACCTGCATCAACCACCGTCCGCTCGTGCGCGTCGGTGACACCGTTGAGCAGGGCGAGCCCCTGGCTGACGGTCCTTCGACCGATCATGGCGAGCTCGCACTGGGTCAGAACCTCACCGTGGCATACATGCCGTGGGAAGGCTTCAACTACGAGGACGGTATCGTCGTGTCCGAGCGTCTGGTGGCCGAGGACCTGCTGACGACCATCAACATCACCCGTCACGAGATCGATGCCCGCGACACCAAGCTCGGCCCCGAGGAGATCACCCGCGAGATCCCGAACCTCTCTGAGGATATGCTTGCCAACCTCGACGAGGACGGCATTATCCGCATCGGCGCCGAGGTCGGCCCTGGCGACATCCTGGTCGGCAAGGTCACGCCTAAGGGCGAGAGCGCTCTGACCGCCGAGGAGCGCCTGCTGCGCGCCATCTTCGGTGCCAAGGCCCACGACGTCCGCGACACCTCCCTTAAGATGCCTCACGGCGCTTACGGTCGCGTCATCGACGTCGTCCGCTTTAGCCGCGAGAACGGCGACGATCTGGCCCCCGGCGTCAACGAGCAGGTGCGCGTCTACGTCGCCCAGCGTCGTAAGATCCAGCAGGGCGATAAGATCGCCGGCCGCCACGGCAACAAGGGTGTTATCTGTAACGTTCTGCCGGTCGAGGACATGCCCTACATGGCTGACGGTACCCCGATCGACGTTATCCTCAACCCGCTGGGCGTTCCCTCGCGTATGAACGTCGGCCAGCTGCTCGAGTGCCACCTTGGCTGGGCCGCTGCCTGCGGTTGGGATACCGAGAAGGCCGACTCCGACAAGTACGTCCCCGGTCCGTTCTTCACCGCGACGCCCGTCTTCGACGGCGCCAAGGAGGACGAGATCGCCGAGGTCATTCGTCGTGCCAACAAGAACATGCTCAACAAGGCCACCGCTGCCTTTGGCGATCACATGCGTCCCGAGTTCGTCACCCAGCTTGACGAGCGCGGCAAGACCCGCCTGTTCGACGGCCGCACCGGCGAGGAGTTCCGCGAGCCCATTACCGTGGGTACGTCCTACATCCTCAAGCTCGGCCACATGGTCGACGACAAGATCCACGCCCGTTCGACCGGCCCTTACAGCTTGGTTACCCAGCAGCCTCTGGGCGGCAAGGCCCAGTTCGGCGGCCAGCGCTTCGGCGAGATGGAAGTTTGGGCACTGTACGCATACGGTGCTTCCAACGTCCTGCAGGAGATTCTGACCGTCAAGTCCGACGATACCGTGGGCCGCGTCAAGACCTACGAGTCCATCGTCAAGGGCGAGAACGTTCCTGTTCCGGGTATCCCCGAGTCCTTCAAGGTTCTCGTCAAGGAGATCCGTTCCCTCGCGCTGGACATCGAGCCCATGCACGATGCTGACGAGGACGCCTCCGCCCCTGTGACCGCCGAGGAGACCTCTGCTCTCGACGACCTGGCTGCGCTCGCCGGCGTTGACGCCGACGTCGAGGCCGAGGATGCCGAGACCGTCGAGGCACCCGAGGCTGTCGCCGCCACGACCACTGATAAGGAGTAGTTGACTGTGGCAGATTTCGAAGCTACTGATTTTGACTCGGTAAAGATCTCCCTTGCCTCCGCCGACCAGATCCGTTCCTGGTCGCACGGTGAGGTCAAGAAGCCGGAGACCATTAATTACCGTACCCTCAAGCCCGAGAAGGACGGCCTGTTCTGCGAGAAGATCTTCGGTCCCGCCAAGGACTGGGAGTGCTCCTGCGGCAAGTACAAGGGCATCCGCTTTAAGGGCATCGTCTGCGAGCGCTGCGGCGTCGAGGTCACCTCGGCCAAGGTGCGTCGCGACCGCATGGGCCACATCGAGCTCGCCGCTCCCGTGTCCCACATCTGGTACTTCAAGAGCCCCACGAGCTTCCCGATGAGCCGTATGCTCGACATCAAGTCCAAGGACCTCGAGAAGGTTCTGTACTTTGCCAGCTACATCATCACCGAGGTCGACTACGAGGCTCGCGAGGCCGACGCTGACGACCTGCGCGAGGAGCTCGCCGCCGATCTGGAAGAGATCGATGCCGAGTGCGCCCGCCAGATCGAGTCCCTCAAGGAGCAGGGCAACCCCGAGAACTTCGACGAGTTCTCCGACGAGGAGCCGCTGACCCCCGAGGAGATCGCCTCTGGCATCGTCGACATCGAGGAAGAGTGCAAGGACGAGAAGCAGCTCCGCACGGACGCCTTCAACGCCTTCATGAAGCTTACCGAGCGCGACCTCATCTCCGATGAGCCGCTGTTCCGCGAGATGACCCGTTACTACTCCATGTACTTCAAGGGTGGTATGGGTGCCGAGGCCGTCCGCGACCTGCTCGCTGCCATCGACCTCCCCTCCGAGGCCGAGAAGCTCAAGGCCATCATCGCCGACGAGGACTCCCAGAAGCAGAAGCGCGAGAAGGCCGTCAAGCGCCTCGAGGTCGTTGACGCCTTCCTGAAGGGTGGCAACAGCCCCGCGAACATGATCCTGGACGTCATCCCGGTCATTCCGCCCGATCTGCGCCCGATGGTCCAGCTCGACGGCGGCCGCTTCGCCGCGTCCGACCTCAACGACCTGTACCGTCGCGTGATCAACCGTAACAACCGACTCAAGCGCCTGCTCGACCTGGACGCCCCTGCGATCATCGTGAACAACGAGAAGCGCATGCTCCAGGAGTCCGTGGACGCCCTGTTCGACAACGGCCGTCGTGGTCGCCCGGTCTCTGGCCGTGGCGGTCGCCCGCTCAAGTCGCTCGCCGAGGCCCTCAAGGGCAAGCAGGGCCGTTTCCGTCAGAACCTGCTGGGTAAGCGTGTCGACTACTCCGGCCGTTCGGTTATCGTTACCGACCCCAAGCTGCTGCTGCACCAGTGCGGTCTGCCCAAGACCATGGCGCTGGAGCTCTTCAAGCCCTTCGTCATGAAGCGCCTGGTCGAGCTTGGCAAGGTCGAGAACATCAAGGGCGCCAAGCGCGCTATCGATCGCGGTGCCACCTTTGTGTGGGACATCCTCGAAGAGGTCATCGACGGCCGCGTCGTGCTGCTCAACCGTGCACCGACCCTGCACCGTCTGTCCATCCAGGCCTTTGAGCCGGTGCTGGTCGAGGGCAAGGCTATCCACCTGCATCCGCTGGTTTGCTCGCCCTTCAACGCCGACTTCGACGGCGACCAGATGTCTGTCCACGTGCCGCTGTCCAGCCAGGCTCAGGCCGAGGCCCGCGTGCTCATGCTCTCTGCGAACAACCTGCGCTCGCCGGCATCCGGCAAGCCGGTCAACATCCCCTCGCAGGACATGATCATCGGTGTGTACTACCTGACCCAGGTCCGCGACGGTCTGCCGGGCGAGAACCACGTGTTCTCGAGCTTCGATGACGCGCTGCACGCCTATGACTGCCGCTCCGAGGTCGACATGCAGGCCAAGATTCAGGTCCGCGTGTCCGCCGAGAACGCCAACGTCATCAACGAGGACGGCACCCGTATCTTCCGCGTCAAGAACGGCAAGAACGAGTTTGTCGACTACGACGTCACCGGCAACAAGACCGCGCGTTTCGAGACCTCTATCGGCCGCATCATCTTCAACCGCCAGTGCCTGCCCGAAGACTATGAGTTCATGAACTACAAGATGGTCAAGGGTGACGTGGCCAAGCTGGTTGCGGACTGCTGCGATCGTTACCCCGAGGCCAAGGTCGGCCCGATCCTCGACGCCATCAAGTACTCCGGCTTCCACTACGCTACCCGCGCCGGCCTCACCATCTCGGTGTGGGACGCTCTCATCCCTGCCGAGAAGCAGGAGCTGCTCGACCACGCCCAGGCCAACGTCGACCAGATCAACGAGTACTTCGAGGAGGGCTTCATCAACGAGACGGAGCGCCACATCGAAGTCGTTAACGAGTGGACCGCTTGTACCGACAAGGTCGCAGCGCTCATGCTCGACATGTTCGACGAGGAGAACCCGCTGTACATGATGGCCGACTCCGGCGCCCGTGGTTCTAAGACCCAGCTGCGTCAGCTCGGCGGCATGCGTGGCCTGATGGCAGACATGTCCGGCGAGACGATCGACCTTCCCATTAAGGCGAACTTCCGCGAGGGCCTGCTGCCGCTCGAGTACTTCATTTCGACCTACGGCGCCCGTAAGGGCCTGGTCGATACCGCATCCCACACCTCGGACTCTGGTTACCTGACCCGTCGTCTGGTCGACGTGGCCCAGGACGTCATCGTCCGCGAGGAGGACTGCGGCACGCACGAGGGCGTCACCTACAACCTCATCATCCCCGGCACCACCGACCTCAACACCGACCTCGTCGGCCGTTGCTTCATCGAGGACGTCGTGGCTCCCGATGGCACCGTGCTCTTTGAGCAGGACGGCTACATCGAGAAGGTTGCCGACATTCAGAAGATGGTCGATGCCGGCCTTAAGAAGGTCAAGCTCCGCGCGCTGCTCACTTGCCGCTCCAAGTACGGCGTGTGCCAGAAGTGCTACGGCTGGGATCTTTCCACCCGTCGTCCGGTCGCCATCGGTACCGCGGTCGGCATTATTGCCGCCCAGTCCATCGGTGAGCCCGGTACGCAGCTTACGATGCGTACCATTCACTCCGGCGGCGTCGCTGGCGTCGACGATATTACGCAGGGTCTGCCTACGGTCAGCCGTATGTTCGATATCGTCGGCAACGTCAACGAGAAGATTCTGGGTCGCGAGGCCGAGCTGGCTCCGTACTCCGGCCACCTCTCGATTAAGCCCGAGAAGTCCGAGTACGTGCTGACGCTCACCGACTCCGAGGACCACACCCGTGTCCTCGACGAGCGTCGCGTCCCCGCTTCGGTTCGCTTTATGCCCGAGATCGAGGACGGCTGCGAGGTTCGCGCCGGCGACCAGATCACCAAGGGCTTCGTCAACTTCCGCAACCTGCGCAAGCTGACCGACATCGAGTCGACGATGCACACCTTCGTCGAGAGCGTCAAGGACGTCTACACCAGCCAGGGCGTCGACCTGAACGACAAGCACATCGAGGTGCTCGCACGTCAGATGCTGCGTCGCGTTCAGATCACCAACCCCGGCGACTCCAAGTACCTGCTTGGTCAGTACGTCGACCGCTACGAGTTCGCCGACGAGGTCGAGCGCGTTGCCCGTCTGGGCGGTCAGGCTCCCGTGGCCGAGCCCGTCATCCTGGGTACGCTCAAGGTCGCGTCCAACATCGACTCCTGGCTGTCGAGCGCTTCGTTCATCCGTACCGCCGGCGTCCTTACCGAGGCTGCCATTGAGGGCAAGGTCGACCACCTGCTCGACCTTAAGTCCAACGTCATCGTCGGTAAGAAGATTCCTGCCGGTACCGGCCTCAAGCCGTACGCCAACGCCAAGCTGACGTATCGCACGGCCGACGGCTACGTGGACATCGACGGCCCGGCTTCGCCCAACGCCAAGTCGCTGCCCGAGTGGGCTCCTGTGGAGCTCAAGGACCTGGACGAGCAGCTCCCGCAGCAGCTCGACTGGGCCGGCTACGACGAGTTCGGTGGTGCTGACGGCTCGTTCACCCGCAACGGCCACACCATCTCCGCCGAGAAGGCTCGTCTGTACCTGTTCGACGACCTGGGCGTGTCGCAGCGCTGGACCAACAAGTTCAGCGAAGTCGGCATCGAGACGGTCGGCGACCTGGTCGGCAAGTCCGAGGAGGATCTGCTGCGCATCGACGGCATCGGTGCCAAGGCGATCGAGGAGCTCCGTGACGGCCTGGAGGCCCACGACTTGCTCTACATCCTCGAGAACAACGACGACGTTGCCGACGAGGAAGACCTCTCGCAGCTGCTGCAGATGGTCTTTAGCCCCGACGGTCCGGACGATATCCTGTTGGGTACCTCCGCTCCGACGCATCACGCCGACGCCGACGAGGAGCTCCTGGGCGCCCCGATCGACGACAAGAAGGCTCCCGCCAACGGTGCCATCAACGAGGACATGGCTTCTCTCGATGAGCTGCTCAACCAGCTCGTGGACACCGACGACGCCGAAGAGGCCAAGGACAACGACGAGGAGTAACTTCCAAGTACGTTAACCGCCCTTCCAAAGACCCGTTTCCCAACAGGGAAGCGGGTCTTTTTTGTTGAAGAAAACCTGCCAAAAGGGGATAGGTTTATTTTGGTAGGTTATTCCTGCTTGAATTTGAAACATTTCGTCCGGCCAGAGCGTATCTATGGTGAGGGCCTCAGCAAGAAATATCAGCATCACCGGGAGGTGATTATGGAAGAACAAGCTTTTAGACAGGCGGTCGAAGATCACCGGGATGTCGTGTTTCGAATCGCATTGACGTACCTGCGCGATCGCGCCGATGCCGACGATGTTGCACAAGACGTCTTTCTTAAGTTGCTCAAAAGCGATGGACACTTTGAAAGTCGGGAGCATCTTCGCCGCTGGCTTATCCGGGTCACGATCAATGAATGCAAATCGCTCTTTCGAAAGCCATGGAGGCGTGTAGAGGATATTGAGAACCTGGCCGATTCGCTTTCGACGGCGCAGGAGGAGTCCAAGGCGGTCCTGTCAGACGTTATGCGACTTCCGGAGCGATTCCGCGTTCCCATCGTGCTCTATTACTATCTGGGCTTTTCGACCTCAGAGATTGCCGAGTTACTGCATGTGCCAGCCGCGACCGCTCGAACGCGTTTAGCTCGTGGTCGATCGAAGCTCAAATTCATCCTAGAGGAGGGCGACCGTGAAATCCAATCAAATCAAGCAGGCCTTCGAGTCCATCCAAGCCGATAGCGATCTTGCCGACCGTGTTATTGATGCTGCGGCTGGAAAGCCGCTTCGTCGAAAGGGTCACGCGAAACCTCTGTATGTTGCCGTAATCGGATGTCTTGCCGGAGTGTTGGCGACCGGAGGGGTCGCCTACGCCGTCGTCAATTCCAGCTATTTTGCCTCAGCCTGGGGAAACCACGGCAATGGGGATTCCATTACCTGGACCAACGGAGGCTCATCGGGAACTAAATATACCTACACCAGAGAGTTTGGTGATGGCATCGCGCCCCAAAGCCTGGAGGGTGCAGTCCAGGAGGTTAATCTGTCCGTCGAGGGTAACGGCTATACGCTTGATATCCATGAGATGGCTATTGACCAAAACGGCTGCGGAGCCGTGACGTTTACGTTGTCCAATCCAAATGGCGTTAACTACTACAAGCCGGCAGCAGAGACAGGCGAACTTGTTCTCTATGGTGAAGAAGAACAAGGCATCGGTACACCCAGCATGAACTTCGGCGAGGAATGGGCTGACACACGCTGCACAATTGATAAGGACACATCAAGCGACACGGTCATTAATGGCACGATGTACTTTGCCTCGTGGAATCGCGAGCGAGATTTGGGACATGCGGTCACCTGGAATATCAGCTGGACGGAGGGCAAAGGTGAGGATGCGAAGGTGATCGAGGTATCGACGCCAGAGTTTAACGTCGGAGCGCACGTCGATACAAAGGAACTCCGCTCTGATGACTCGCCTCTCGAGATTAGCCCGTTTTCCATCCAGACGCACATCGATGATCTGGGCTATGAAGCAGTTGATCATAAACTGACCGTCAGCTACAAGGATGGATCGGAGCAGATTATCGAAGATGACGACGCAGGGGCGTACAATTTCTATGTTTCGATGGCACGCAATAGCGGAGAGAACATTTGGGTGCCGACAAAACTGATCAATGTCGATCAAGTGGTCTCAGTAACGCTTGAGGGCACGAGATACACATCAACAGGAGAGACCGAAACAGAAGTACCCTTTACCATCATCTATTCGTAAGATTTGGGGCCGCTTCCTACTAGGGGAGGCGGCCCATTTTGCATTAAATGGACGGTTAGACCGAGCGATATACTTCCGAAAACGCCGCCGATTTCCATGCGAAAGACGAAAGCAGATCACCGCCGGAGCGCGACGTTTCCCCAGATAAAACCGACCAAAATAAACCTGTCCCTTTTTGGCAGGTGGCGTTGCCCCAACGAGCACGTCGGATTCCCGGACCGGGCGGCCCAGGTTTTAAGTTTGTCGCGAGTTCCGCACGCAAAGGAAAGCACTTAATGTGCTTTCCGTCTTGCGCAGGACTGTAGAGCAGCAAACTTAAAACCTGGGCCGCCCGATCCGGGAATCCTCCCAAGCGCACAGGAGGGGATTCCTTTTGTGTAGGCTTTGCGGAAATGTACCAATTTTTGGATACGCCCGGCGGCGTGGTCTGTTGACGGCACAGCTAACGCCACGTATCCTATCGAACTGCGTGTTTCGTAGGGGGATGCTGACCCCTCGATTCAAGCCGTTGCACTTTACAGAAAGCTGGAATCATTCGAGAAGGAGTACGCTTTGCCTACTATTAACCAGCTGGTTCGCCAGGGCCGTCGTTCCGTGCCCAAGAAGTCCAAGAACGCTGCTCTGCAGCACAACTCCCAGAAGCGCGGCGTGTGCACCCGCGTCTTCACCACGAGCCCCAAGAAGCCGAACTCGGCTCTTCGTAAGGTTGCCCGTGTTCGCCTTGTCAACGGCATCGAAGTTACTGCTTACATCCCGGGTGAGGGCCACAACCTGCAGGAGCACTCCATCGTGCTCGTCCGCGGCGGTCGTGTCCGTGACCTCCCTGGTGTCCGTTATCACGTCATCCGTGGCGCCTACGACGCTGCTCCGGTCCAGAACCGTATGCAGGCCCGTTCCAAGTACGGTGCTAAGCGCCCCAAGGCTAAATAAGCCAGATAACGTTTTGATACTTTCGCCGTGTGCCGCCTAAGCGCCGCACGGTAGACACTTAAGGAGATTTCACATGCCGCGTCGTGCAGCAGCTAATCGTCGTGAGGTTCAGCCTGACGCCGTTTACAACAACCGCCTGGTGACTCAGCTCATCAACAAGGTCCTTCTTGACGGCAAGAAGGCCACCGCTGAGCGCATCGTTTACACCGCTTTCGAGATCGTTGCCGAGAAGTCCGAGGGTGGCGACGCTCTCGCTACCTTCAAGAAGGCTATGGACAACGTCAAGCCCACGCTCGAGGTTAAGCCCAAGCGTGTCGGTGGCGCTACCTATCAGGTCCCGATGGAGGTCAACTCCCGTCGTTCCACCGCTCTGGGTATCCGCTGGATCGTCAACTTCTCCCGCGCTCGCAAGGAGAAGACCATGGCCGAGCGTCTCGCCAACGAGATCCTTGACGCTTCCAACGGCCTGGGCGCTTCCGTCAAGAAGCGTGAGGACGTCTTTAAGATGGCCGAGGCCAACCGCGCGTTCTCTCACTATCGTTGGTAAGTTAAGGTAAGGAACTAACATGGCTAAGCCTAAGTACAAGCTTTCCGATACCCGTAACATCGGCATCATGGCCCACATCGATGCCGGTAAGACCACCACGACCGAGCGTATTCTTTACTACACCGGTAAGACCCACAAGATCGGTGAGGTCCATGAGGGCGCTGCCACCATGGACTGGATGGTTCAGGAGCAGGAGCGCGGCGTAACCATTACCTCCGCTGCTACCACGTGCTTCTGGAACAAGGACGGTAAGGACTACCGCATCCAGATCATCGACACCCCGGGCCACGTTGACTTCACCGCCGAGGTCGAGCGCTGCCTGCGCGTCCTCGATGGCGCTGTCGCCGTCTTCGACGCCGTTGCCGGCGTTCAGCCCCAGTCTGAGACCGTTTGGCGTCAGGCTTCTACCTTCAACGTTCCCCGCATCGCCTTCATCAACAAGTATGACCGCGTGGGCGCTGACTTCTTCAACGCTATCGAGACCATGAAGGATCGTCTCGACGCTAACGCCGTGGCCGCTCAGGTCCCGATGGGCGCCGAGGACAACTTCTGGGGCGTCATCGACCTGGTCACCATGACTGCATGGGACTTCAAGGCCGACGAGAAGGGTATGACCTACCCCGAGCCGATGGACGAGATCCCGGCTGAGTTCGCCGACATCGCTGCCACCAAGCGCGAGGAGCTCCTCGACGCTGCTGCCAGCTTTGACGATGAGCTCATGGAGAAGATCCTCATGGAGGAGGACTTCACCGTCGAGGAGCTCAAGGCCGCTCTGCGCAAGGGCGTTCTGGCCAACGAGCTCAACCTCGTCTTCGTGGGCTCCGCCTACAAGAACAAGGGCGTTCAGGAGCTGCTCGACGCTGTCGTCGACTACCTGCCCAGCCCGCTCGACGTTGAGGCCGTTACCGGTACCGATCCGGACACCGGCGAGGAGATCCAGCGTCATCCTTCCTTCGACGAGCCCTTCTCCGGCCTGGTCTTCAAGATCATGACCGACCCGTTCGTCGGTAAGCTCACCTATGTCCGCGTTTACTCCGGCCGCGCCGAGTCCGGCTCCTACGTGGTCAACGCTTCCAACGGTCAGCGCGAGCGCCTCGGCCGCATCCTCGAGATGAACGCCGCCGAGCGTATCGACCGTGACGACGCTGCCGCCGGCGACATCGTCGCTTGCGTCGGCTTCAAGAACTCCACCACCGGTGACACCCTGTGCGAAGAGGGCAAGGAGATCGTCCTCGAGAAGATCGAGTTCGCTAAGCCCGTTATCGACGTTGCCATCGAGCCCAAGACCAAGGCCGAGCAGGACAAGATGTCCCTGGCTCTGACCAAGCTCGCCGAGGAGGACCCGACCTTCCAGGTGTCCACCAACCACGAGACCGGCCAGACCATCATCGCCGGCATGGGCGAGCTGCACCTCGAGATCATCGTCGACCGTCTGCTCCGCGAGTTCAAGGTTGACGCTAACGTCGGTAAGCCCCAGGTTGCCTACCGCGAGACCGCTGGTCACGACGTCGAGAAGGCTGAGGGTAAGTTCGTCCGTCAGTCCGGCGGTCGCGGTCAGTACGGCCACGCCGTCATCAAGCTCGAGAAGATGGAGGAGGGCTTCGGCTACGAGTTCGTCAACGCTATCGTCGGCGGCGTCGTGCCCAAGGAGTACATCCCGTCCATCGACAAGGGCATCCAGGAGGCCCTGAACACCGGTGTTATCGCCGGCTTCCCGGTCCTCGACGTTAAGGTCACCCTGTTCGACGGTTCTTACCACGAGGTCGACTCCTCCGAGGCCGCCTTCAAGATCGCCGGTTCCATGGCTATCAAGGACGCCCTCAAGAAGTCCGATCCGCAGCTGCTCGAGCCGATCATGGCTGTCGAGGTCGAGACCCCCGAGCAGTACATGGGCGACGTTATGGGCAACCTCTCCGGTCGCCGCGGCAAGATCGAGGGCATGGAGGATCGCAAGAACAGCAAGCTCATCCGTGCCAAGGTGCCGCTGGGCGAGATGTTCGGTTACGCTACCGACCTTCGCTCCCAGACCCAGGGCCGTGCATCCTACACGATGCAGTTCGACTCTTATGAGCCCGCGCCCAAGTCCATCGTGGACGAGGTCATGAGCAAGAACGCCTAAGTTCGAGCTCCCTGTTACGTAATCCGCGAGAACATCTCTCGCACTCTTTGGAGGTTTAAGTTGGCTACCCAAAAGATCCGCATTCGCCTCAAGGGCTATGATCACGAGGTCGTCGATCAGTCCGCGAAGCTCATCGTCGAGACCGCTCAGAAGACCGGCGCTCGCGTCTCCGGTCCTGTCCCCCTGCCCACCGAGCGCAACCTGTACACGGTTATCCGCTCGCCGCACGTGAACAAGGACTCCCGTGAGCAGTTCGAGATGCGCACCCACAAGCGCCTCATCGACATCCTCGACCCCACCTCGGGCACCGTTGATTCGCTCATGCGTCTCGACCTCCCCGCTGGCGTCGACATCGACATCAAGCTTTAAGCGATATCGCTCATAGCTTAAAGGGCCCCGCTGCCGTTACGGTAGCGGGGCCCTTTTGTTTTGAGTTTAGATTTTGGGATAGCGAATTCGTCTGCCGAGCCGACGGCTGCGGCGCCCTATTCGCTCAGGGGGCGCAAGGATGCTTCTTCGAAGTGGAAGACGCACAAGCCGCTCTCGGTCTCAATGCATGCGCGGCCGCAATCGTCGACCGTTCTAAATATGCCTCGTGCCAGCTCGTCTCCAGCGGGGGAGCGGGCGATAACGTGCTCCCCGATCCAATTGAGGTGACCGACATAGTCATCGCGGACGGGCGCGAGCGGTCCGGCGTCTTCTTCCATGGCGTTGAGGCGTTCTGCCCAGGTATCTACAGCGTCTATAACTGCGTGATAGACCTCATCGAGGAGCATGTCGACGGCGGGAACGCTCTCGTTGAGGTCCGAGAGGCCAATTGCCGCCAGGCCGCCATCGGGCACCTCTTGGGGCGTGTAGTTTACGTTGACACCAATGCCGCAGACGGCGAAAGGTTTGCCTTCGTTATCGCGTGCGGCCTCGACCAGAATGCCGCCGAGCTTGCGTCCTCGCGCGACCAGGTCGTTGGGCCATTTAAGGCGAATCTCGTTTGCAAGACCCTGCTTTTCGAGTGCTTCGAGCACCGCTAGGCCGCTGACGGCGGCAAGACCAGAGTACTTTGCGGGATTAACGCATGGACGCAGGACAATCGAAAGCAATAGGTTGCCGGCGGTTGAATCCCACTTGTGGCCGCGCCGGCCGCGTCCTGCCGTTTGCGCGCGGGCGGCAAGTCCTGTGCCGTGCGGCGCACCCTGTTTTCCTGCCTCGAGCAGGTCATCGTTGGTCGATCCGGTTACGTCGACAATCGTTAATTGGGCATCCATAGCGGCTGCTACCTCCTTATTGAATAAGTGAATGACGCAATGGTGTCGAGAGATAGACACAATGTGAAGCCTTTGTCGCATTTGGACAATTTAATGTTAACACGTCAACAAAGACTGAAATGCGTTATCCTCTCTTGGTCGATGTAAACACGTCAACAACTCAAAGGAGGCTAATGATGGGTTTCACGATTCTTGGAACAGGCTCGGCGCTTCCTGAGCGTAGCGTTTCCAATGACGAGCTGTCTGAGTTCCTCGATACCTCGGATGAGTGGATTTTTACCCGCACCGGTATCAAGAGCCGCCACGTCTGCACCACCGAGTCACTTGACGCCCTTGCCATAGCGGCGAGCGAGCGGGCACTCCAGGTGTCCGGAATCGACGCGAGCCAGCTGGATCTAATCGTCTGCTCGACGACGACGGGTGACCACCTTGTTCCCGCCGAGGCGTGTGCCGTTGCTGAGCGACTTGGCGCGACGTGCCCTGCCTTCGATGTCTCGGCGGCCTGCGCCGGCTTCGTATTTGCGCTCGATGTCGCCGAGGGCTATATCGCCCGAGGAAGAGCCAAACATGTGCTTGTCGTTGCTGCCGAGCAGATGACGCGCGCGCTCGACTGGACCGACCGCGCCACCTGCGTGCTCTTTGGCGATGGGGCGGGAGCTGCAGTCATGGAGGCCGGGGGAGAGAATCCCCTTGCCGTTGAGCTTTCGACCGCACCCGATGTCGAGACGTTGCGCGTTCCCGGGCTGGATGGCACCTCGCCATTCAAGGTTCCCTCGGACCGCCAGAGTGTGCTTTCCATGAATGGCCGCCGCGTGTTCAAGTTCGGCGTCAACGCCATCTGCGACACGGTTCATAAGCTTGTGAGCGATGCGGGCATTTCGGTCGAAGACATCGATCATTTTGTATTCCATCAGGCTAACGAACGAATCCTGAGTCGGGCGGTCAAGCGCCTCGGCGTGCCAGACGAGCGCGTGGTTCGAACGCTGCGCCAGACCGGCAACATTTCGAGCGCCTGCATTCCCTTTGCGCTTGACCGGCTGGCACGCACCGACGCACTGAATACGGGCGACACCATCGCCCTCGTTGGATTTGGCGCCGGTCTGGATATAGGTGGCTATCTGCTTCGTTGGAAGTAGTCGCACATAGGAAATAAAAACGCCCCTAGGGCACAAACAAAGGAGAACTACCATGGCAGATCAGAAGACCTTCGAGCGCGTTTGCGACGTTATCCGCGAGACCGCTGGCCTTGACGACGTCGAGATGAAGCCCGAGTCCACGCTCGAGGAGATTGGTCTCGACAGTCTGGGCACCGTCGAGATCCTCGTCGCCGTCGAGGACGAGTTTGGTATCCAGCTCGATACCGAGGAGAACCCCAAGACGGTCGGCGAGTTCGCCGATACGGTCGAGGCGGCATTGGAGAAGTAGAGATGCTCAAGACTCCTCTCTGCGATCTGCTCGGCATCGAAAAGCCCGTGTTCCAGGGCGGTATGGCCTGGATTGCCGACGCCTCGCTGGCGTCCGCAGTGTCCGAGGCGGGCGGCTTGGGGATTATCGCGGCCATGAACGCCGACGCCAACTGGCTGCGCGACCAGATTCACGAGCTGCGCGCCAGGACGGATAAGCCCTTTGGCGTCAACGTCATGCTCATGAGCCCGTTTGCCGACGAGGTCGCGCAGGTTGTGATTGACGAGCGGGTGCCGGTCGTCGTGACGGGTGCCGGCAATCCCGCCAAGTACATGAAGGCGTGGAACGAGGCGGGCATCAAGGTCATCCCGGTCGTTGCCTCGGTGGCGCTGGCGCGCCTCATGGCACGTCGTGGAGCCACCGCCGTGGTTGCCGAAGGCACCGAATCGGGTGGACATATTGGCGAGACCTCGACGATGGCACTGGTGCCGCAGGTCGTCGATGCGGTCGACATTCCCGTCGTGGCTGCCGGCGGTATTGCCGACGGCCGCGGCGTGGCGGCCGCCTTTATGCTGGGCGCCGCCGGCGTGCAGGTGGGTACGCGCTTTCTGGTCGCAGACGAGTGCACCGTCTCGGAGCAGTACAAAGAGATGGTCCTGAAGGCCAACGACACTTCGACGCGTGCGACCGGTCGCTCGACGGGACATCCAGTGCGCGCCCTCAAGAGCCCCTTCACCAACGCCTATGCCAAGAGCGAGGGTTCCGGTGCGAGTGCCGAGGAGCTCGGTGCTATGGGAACCGGTGCGCTGCGTAAGGCCGCCAAGGACGGCAACTACGAAGAGGGTTCGTTTTTGTGTGGACAGATTGCCGGCATGGTCAACGAGCGCCAGAGCGCACGCGAAATCGTTGACGACCTGGTCGATGGCGCCGAGCACGTCCTGAAGGGTGCGTGCGCATGGGTGGCGTAGCGTTTTTGTTTGCCGGCCAGGGTGCCCAGCACCCCGCGATGGGCGTCGACTTGATCGAGACATCGCCGGCGGCCGCCGAGGTGTTCGCCATTGCCGATGAGGTGCGCCCGGGGACGAGCGAGCAGTGCCGGAGCGCCTCCAAGGAGGAGCTCTCGCAGACCGAGAACACGCAGCCTTGCGTGTTCGTGCACGACTTGGCTGTCGCCGTCGCCCTGCGCGAGCGCGGCGTGGTACCTGCCGCCTGTGCGGGATTCTCGCTAGGCGAGGTCGCCGCGCTCACCTTTGCGGGGGCGTTCGATACGCGAGCGGGCTTTGAGCTCGTGTGCGAGCGCGCGGCGCTGATGGCCGCGGCTGCCGAGCGCCATCCGGGCGGCATGCGCGCCGTCATCAAGCTCGATGCGGCGCAAGTCGAGGGCTTGGCAAAACAGGCCGGCGAGGATTGCTGGCCGGTCAACTACAACAGTCCGCAGCAGACGGTTGTTGCCGGAGCGCCCGAGGCGCTGCAGGAGCTCGACGTCCTAGTAAAAGAGGCTGGCGGCCGGGCCATGAAGGTCGCGGTGTCGGGTGCATTCCATAGCCCCTATATGGCCGAGGCGACTGAGGGACTGGCGACGTATATCCAAGCCGGCCACGCGCCGTCTCCGCTGCTGATTCCGGTCATGGCAAACATGACGGCGGCGCCCTATCCGGCGGACCCGCGAGCAGCATCGGATGTCTTGGCCAACCAGGTGAGCCATCCCGTGCGCTGGGTCGACACGCTGCATACTCTGCAGGATCAGGGCATCGACACGTTTATTGAGGTCGGCCCCGGCAAAACGCTGTCCGGCCTGATCAAGCGTACGTTGAGCGACGTTCGTGTGTATTCGTGCGAGACGGCCGAGCAGGTCGCAGCTATTGCCGATGAGCTCGCATAGTCCACAGGGCTGTAACCCGAAAGGAATGACATGGGCAACTTGAACAACGGCACGCTCGAGCGCAACGACTCACGTCGCGTGGCACTGGTCACGGGCGGCTCGCGCGGTATCGGCCGCGCCTGCGCTGTCGGTCTGGCGGAGGACGGCTTTGATATCGCCGTCGTCTATGTCGGCAGCGTCGATGCGGCGCGCGAGACGTGCGAAGCCTGCGAGGCGGCTGGCGCCGCGGCACGCGCATATCAATGCGACGTGGCCGACCCCGCTGCCGTCAACGCGTGCGTGGAAGCGGTCCTCAACGACTTTGGCTCCATTTGGGCGCTCGTCAACAACGCTGGCATCACCCGCGATGGCCTGCTCATGCGCATGGGCGATGACGCCTTCGATCGCGTGCTCGATGTCAATCTTAAAGGAACGTTTAACACGACGCGCGCACTCACCAAAACCTTTATGCGCCAGCGCGGCGGTTGCGTCATCAACATGAGCTCGGTTGTGGGCCTGATGGGCAATACCGGGCAGGCCAACTACGCTGCCTCCAAGGCGGGCGTGATCGGCCTGACCAAGGCGGTGGCGCGCGAGCTTGCGCCCCGCGGCGTACGAGTGAACGCGGTCGCACCCGGGTTTGTCGAGACCGATATGACGGCAAAGCTATCGGATAAGGTGCGTGCGGCGTGCGAGGAGCAGATTCCCCTAAAGCGCATGGCGCGCCCCGAGGAAGTGGCCGGCGTGGTGCGCTTTTTGGCGAGCGATGCGGCTGCCTACATTACGGGCGAGGTCGTACGCGTCGACGGCGGAATGGCGATGTAGAAACCAGGGCCGAAGAACGGCTTGGATGAGGAGACCATGATGGAACAGAGAGTTGCAATCACCGGTATCGGTGCCGTGTCGCCGCTCGGCAACACCGCGCTTGCCACCTGGGCGGCCATGTGCGCCGGCACGTGCGGCATCGGCCCGATCACGCACTTCGATACCGATGCGTTTGCCGTCAAGGTGGCAGCCGAGGTCAAGGGCTTTGACGGCAACGAGTACTTTGGCAAGCGTGACGCCAAGCATCTCGACCCCTGCGTTCAGTTTGCGATGGCGGCTTCGGACGAAGCCATGCACGATGCGGGCTTTGATGTCGAAGGCGCCATCGATCGCGAGCGCCTGGGCGTCTACGTGGGTTCGGGCGTGGGCGGCATGACGACGCTCGTCGACAACGTCCATACGATTGCCGAACGTGGGCCCCGCCGCGCATCGCCCTATATGATCGCGATGATGATCCCCAACATGGCATCGGGCAATATCGCAATCCGCCACAAGGCAAAGGGCCCGACCCTGCCCGTGGTGACCGCGTGCGCAACCTCGGCCCATGCGGTGGGCGAGGCGTTCCGCGCCATCAAGCATGGCTATGCCGACGCGATCCTCGCGGGCGGCACCGAGGCCGCAATTATCCCCGATGCCGTTGCAGGCTTTACGTCCTGTCGCGCATTGACCACCAACCCCGATCCCGCGACGGCTTGTCGCCCGTTCGATGCAGACCGCGACGGCTTTGTGATGGGCGAGGGTGCCTGCGTGCTCGTACTCGAGAGCATGGAGCATGCACAGGCGCGCGGTGCGCACATTTATGCCGAGGTCGTGGGCTACGGCAACACCGATGATGCCTATCACATCACGAGCCCTGATCCCGAGGCTGCCGGCATTGCCCGCGCGATATCGCTGGCGGTGACCGAGGGCGACGTCAGGCCTTCCGAGGGTCTCTACATCAATGCCCACGGCACCTCGACCAAGCTCAACGATTCGTCCGAGACGGCGGGCATTAAGCGTGCGCTCGGCGAGGACGCGGCGCGCGCCGCGCACGTCTCGTCGACTAAGTCGATGACCGGCCACATGATCGGTGCCACGGGCGCCATCGAGGTCATGGCCTGCGCCATGGCGCTCGAGCAGGGCGTGGTGCCGCCGACCATTAACTACCGCACGCCCGATCCCGCCTGCGATCTTGACTACACGCCCAATCGCGCAGTTCGCGCCGACCTTACCTGGGCGCTTTCGACCAACCTAGGCTTTGGCGGGCACAACGCCGCCATCGCGCTGCGTAGATATACGAGGAGCTAGAGCATGGATTCCAAAAGACTTGCCGAGATAGCCGATGTTATGGAGGACCGCGGCCTCACGCGCGTACGCGTTGAGGAGCCCGATGGCACCGCGGTCGAACTCGAGCGCGCGAGCGCCGCACAGCCGGTTGCCGTGCCCATGCCTATGCCGGGTGCCGTGACTGCTCCGGCGGTGGCTCCTGTCGCCATGCCTGCCGCCGCACCGGAGCCCGCCGCGCAGGCGCCTGCCACCGCACCGGAGCCCAAGGGCACCGAGGTGACCGCTCCCATGGTCGGCGTTTTCTATGCTGCCCCGGCGCCGGGCGACGAGCCGTTTGTGCACGTGGGCTCCAAGGTCAAGGCCGGTGAGACCCTCTGCATCATCGAGGCCATGAAGGTTCTCAACGAGGTGACGGCCGAGGCAGACGGCGAGGTGCTCGAGATCTGCGTGGCCGACGGCGATCTCGTGGAGTTCGGCAGTTGCCTCATGAGGATCGGATAGGTGATATCCATGAACAAAGAAGAGCTTAAAGAACTGTTGCCGCATCGCGAACCGATGCTTTTGCTTGACGAGGCCGAGCTGGTGGGCGACGAGGCCCACGGCAAGATCACGATTACGGGTGACGAGTACTTTTTGCAGGGGCATTTTCCGGGAAACCCGGTGGTCCCCGGCGTGATTCAGTGTGAGATGCTCGCCCAAAACTGCTGCGTGCTGCTGATGGGCGATGAGGAAGCGCGCGGCGCGACGCCGTTCTACACGAGCCTGGACAAGGTGCGCTTTAAGCGTCCGGTGCGACCGGGCGACACGGTGGATCTGGTGTGCTCCATCACGCGTGCGCGCGGGCCGTTCCGCTTTGCGACGGGCACCGCGAGCGTCAACGGTGAGGTCTGTTGCCGCGCCGACATGTCTTTTGCACTCATGCACGAAAGTTAAGGAAGGCTTCATGTTCGACAAAGTGCTCATCGCCAACCGCGGCGAGGTCGCGGTCCGTGTTATCCGCGCGTGCCGCGATATGGGCATCAAAACCGTCGCCGTCTATTCCACGGCCGATGCGGACGCGCTGCACGTGCAACTTGCCGACGAGGCGTATTGCATCGGCGGCCCGCGTCTTGCCGAGAGCTACCTCAACGACGATGCCGTGCTCACCTGTGCCGTAAAGTCGGGAGCTAAGGCAATTCATCCAGGCTATGGCTTTTTCTCCGAGAAGGCGAGCTTTGTGCGTGACTGCGACAAGTATGGCCTGGCGTTTGTCGGTCCTTCGGCCGAGGTGATCGACAGCATGGGCGACAAGGACGCCGCGCGCCGAACGGCTGCCGCGGCGGGCGTGCCCATCGTGCCCGGCTGCGATTTGCTCAAAAGCCCCGAGGAGGCGACGGCCGAGGCCGAGCGCATTGGCTGCCCCGTGCTTATTAAGGCGCGTGCAGGTGGTGGCGGTCGCGGCATTCGCAAGGTCGAGCGCGTGGAAGATGCGGCAAAGGCCTTTATTGAAGCACGCGCCGAGGGCGAGGCCGTTTTTGGCGACGGCGAGTGCTACATGGAGAAGTTCGTTGCGCCGGCGCACCATGTCGAGGTGCAGATTATGGCCGATAAGCAGGGCCATGTGTTTTCGCTCGGCGAGCGCGAGTGCTCGGTGCAGCGGCGCAACCAAAAGCTAATCGAGGAGAGCCCCGCGCCGTGCCTCGACGGACACGACGACATTCGTGCTCGCATGCACAAGGCAGCGCGTGACCTGGCTCGTGCCGTCGGCTACGAAGGAGCCGGTACCATCGAGTTCCTGTATTCGGACGACGGCAATTTCTACTTTATGGAAATGAACACGCGCTTGCAGGTGGAGCATCCGGTTACGGAGTTTGTGACCGATACCGACTTGGTCAAGTGGCAGCTGCGCGTGGCAGCCGGCCAGCCTCTGCCCTTTGAGCAGGAGGACATGCCGGTCCGCAACCACGCCATGGAGTGCCGCATCAATGCCGAAACGCCGGACTTTCTGCCGTCATGCGGAACGGTCACCGCGTTGCGTGTGCCGGGTGGCCCGCGCGTGCGCTGGGATTCCGCCATGTTTGCCGGTGCGAAAGTTCCGCCGTACTACGACTCCATGCTTGGCAAGCTCATCGTGTGTGCGCCCACGCGTGACGGCGCCATTCGCAAGATGCGCTCGGCCCTGGGCGAGCTCGTGATTGAGGGCGTGAGCGAAAACAGCGAGCTTCAGCTCGACGTGCTGGCAAACGACGAGTTCTTGTCGGGCATGTATCACACCGATCTGATGGGGCATCTCTATGCTGATGAATAGAAAAGCGAAGACGGTCAACGTCCTCGAGGGACCGATGACCGAGTCGTGCGCCGAGTTTCCCGCGCGCCACGTGTTTATCAAGTGCCCGGAGTGCCGCCGCGTGATCGATGAGGCGCGCCTGCACGACAACCTCGAGGTCTGCCCTCGCTGCGGCAAACACTTTCGCGTGAGCGGGCGCGACCGCATGCGCATGACGATTGACGAGGGCACGTTTGAGGAATGGGATGCCAGTCTGGCGCCGGAGGACTTCCTTTCGTTTCCCGGCTATGCCGACAAGCTCAAGAGCGTGAGCGAACGTTCGGGCGAGCGCGATGCCGTTGTGTGCGGCAAGGGCAAAATCTGCGGTTGCGATACGGCGCTCTTCTTTATGGACGCCAACTTTATGATGGGCTCGATGGGTTCCGTGGTGGGCGAGAAGATCTGTCGCACATTTGAGCGAGCGACCGAGCTTGGATTGCCAGTTGTCGGCTTTACCGTTTCGGGCGGTGCGCGCATGCAAGAGGGCGTGACATCGCTTATGCAGATGGCCAAGATTTCTGCGGCGGTTAGGCGCCATAGCGAGGCGGGCGGCCTGTATATCACGGTGCTCACCGACCCCACGACCGGAGGCGTAACCGCGAGCTTTGCCATGGAGGGCGATATTATCCTGGCCGAGCCCGATGCCCTGACGGCATTTGCCGGCCCGCGCGTGATCGAGCAGAACATGCACAAGCGCCTGCCCAAGGGATTCCAGCGCTCCGAGTTTTTGCTGGAGCACGGCTTTTGCGATGCCGTTGTTCCGCGTGGCGAGATTGCGCTCACGGTAGGCGAGCTGCTGGCACTGCACGAAGGGCACGCGCCCGGCCTGGGGGCTCCGCATGAAATCGTGCATACGGGTCGCCGCGGCAAAAAGCTGGGACACTTGTTTAAGCGCTCGGCGGCACCAAAAACCGCGCTCGAGATCGTCAAGCAGACCCGCTCGGCAGACCGCGCCACGGCGGGTGAGATGATCTCGCTGGGCCTGGATGGATTTGTGGAGCTGCACGGCGACCGTTACTTTGGCGACGACGCCGCCGTGGTGGCTGGCATTGGCTGGAAAGACGGACGTCCCGTAACGGTCATCGCCATCGAGCGCGGCACCACGACCAAAGAGCGTATGCGCCGCAACTTTGGCATGGCGCATCCCGAGGGCTACCGCAAGGCGCGACGTCTGATGCGCCAGGCCGAAAAGTTCGGTCGACCGGTCCTGTGCCTGGTCGATACTTCGGGCGCGTTTTGTGGCATCGGTGCCGAGGAGCGCGGCCAGGGCGAGGCGATTGCCCAGAATCTCATGGAGATGAGCGGCCTTAAGACGCCGATTGTCTCGGTGGTGACAGGCGAGGGCGGCTCTGGTGGCGCGCTGGCGCTGTCCGTGGCCGACCGCATCCTGATGCTCTCGAGCTCGGCCTATTCGGTCGTGAGCCCCGAGGCCTGTGCGTCGATCCTGTGGAAGGATACCGAGCGCGCGAATGAGGCCGCCGAGGCGCTTAAGCTCACGGCTCCCGATCTGTTGGGGCTCGGCATCATCGACGGCATTGTCGACGATAGGGGCCTGTCGCATGAGGAGATCGCCGGCGCCGTCATGTCCTCGGCATTTGATGCCTTCGATACGCTTGGGCGTCTCGACGAAGCGACCCTCACAAACCTCCGCTACGAAAAGTACCGCGCAATCGGTCGGTACCGCACGATGTGACAAAGGGGCAGTCCGCATGTCACATTGGGAAAGGGTTCCTGTGTCACAAGTTTCTAACACCTCGTTTACAACGACGGCTTCATCAAACGCCATGGCCGTGGTGGACTATCTGTCCAAAAGCATGATGTCGGCGCTGCCCTTTATTGTCTGCGCGGCGTTGTTCCGCACCGTCGCCGTCATTATGGGCGAAGGCATGCTGGGCCTGTGGTCTGCCGATTCCGAAATCTATCGCCTGTTCTACAGTTGGCTCTATAACGCCGGCTACTACTTTTTGCCCATTTATCTTGGTTGGGCGGCCGCCCGCCAGCTCGGTTGCTCGGAGCAGCTGGGCATGATGCTGGGCGGCGTATTGATTGCGCCCGATCTGCTTAAGCTCGTCCATGCCGCATCGACGACGGGGGCATCGATGACCTCCGTGTATGGCCTGCTTCCCGCGCCAGTCAACGATTACACGACGACTGTTATTCCGGTTCTCATCTCGGTGCCCGTGCTATGGCGAGTGGAGTGTTTCTTTCAGCGCGTTATCCCTAAGGCCGTGGCGTTTTCGTTCGTTCCGTTTGCAACCATGCTTGTCATGGTTCCGGTTTCGCTGTGTATCACAGCGCCGGCGGGCAGCTATCTGGGCATGCTGTTGGGCCAGCTTATGTTTATGCTTGGCAATTCCGGTGGCATCGTGTCGCTGCTCACGCTCATGGGGCTTGCCGCGGGCTGGGAGTTCCTAAAGATCGCGGGCGTCAGCAACGTCGTCCTATCGCTCGCCTACGCGCAGTTTATGAGTGTGGGAACGGATTCGTGCATCCTGATCGCCGCGACGATGGCAACGTTCGCCGTTTGGGGCATGCCCTTTGGCGCGTCGCTTCGCGTTGCGGATAAGGACGAGAAGGCGCTCATGCTGGGCTATTCGATCTCGGGCGTGCTTGGTGGCGTAAGCGAGCCGGCGCTGTACGGTTGCGGCTTTAAATATGGCAGGTGCCTGACGTGCATGGCCATTGGCGGCGCCGTCGGAGGCCTTGTTGCGGCCGTGGGCCACGTTACGGCCTATACCATCGGCATGACGAATGTCCTCATGGTCATTGGCTTTGCCACGGGCGGCATCTCGAACCTGCTGTGGTGCTGTGCTGCCGGCGGCACGGCATTTGCGGTGTCTGCGGCGCTGAGCTACTGCTTTGGCGTGGTGCCGACGAAGGGGCAGGCGGCAGAAGACGAAGCCGATTTGTCCGAAACAGTGGCGAGCGCTGCTGAAGCAAGCGCATAAACCTGTGCGACTAAAGGGGGATTCCTTTGCCATGCTCCAAGGCCGTGGCCCGTGTGGGTCGCGGCCTTTTTGTATCTGGAGGACAAAGTGGCTACACTACAATCCGTTTGAGCAATAGATATATAAGTAGAACCGTGGGGGCGGATGTAGATGGTCGAGTGGATTGTTAAGCGCGCACAGGGCGATCGTGCGCGTGTGGGCACGTTAGCTGGCATGGTGTGTATTGTCGCCAATGTTGCGCTTTGTGCTGCGAAGGGCGCAATTGGTGTGGCTTCGGGATCGGTTTCGATTGTGGCGGATGCCATGAACAACCTGTCCGATGCCAGCTCGAATATCGTGAGCGTGCTGGGCTTTAAGCTGGCGAGCAAGCCGGCCGACCCCGAGCATCCTTACGGCCACGGTCGCTACGAGTATCTCTCGGGTCTGGTCGTGGCGGCGCTCGTGCTGCTGATCGGACTCGAACTGGTGAAGTCCTCGTTTGAGCGCATCGTCCACCCCGAACCTGTCGAGTTCTCGCTTGCCCTGGTGACAGTCCTGGCGCTTTCGATGGTTGTAAAGCTGTGGATGGCGGCCCTCAACCAAAAGCTCGGTGACCGCATTGAGTCCGAGACGCTGCATGCGACCGCGCAGGATTCCAAGAACGATGTTCTTGCCACAGGCGCCGTGCTGGCATGTGCAATTGTTTCGCAGGTGACGCACATCAATCTTGACGCATGGGTTGGCCTTGCCGTTGGCGCCTATATTGGCTGGAGCGGCTTTGAACTTATTCAAGATACGGTGAGCCCGCTTTTGGGTCAGTCGCCCGATCCTAAGCTGGTCAAGCACATTCGAGACAAGATCATGAGCTATCCCGGCGTTTTGGGCGTTCACGATCTGATGGTTCACGATTACGGCCCGGGCAGGAAGTTTGCAAGTGCGCATGCCGAGATGGCGGCCGAGGCCAGCCCGCTGGAAAGTCACGACACGCTCGACAATATTGAGCAAGCATTTAGGAACGAAGACGGTATGATCGTCACGCTCCATTACGATCCCATCGTGACCGACGATCCAAAGGTGGCGAGCATGCGCCTGCGTATCAACGCAATGGCTCAGGAGATCGATAACCGCCTCTCGATTCACGACCTTCGCTGCGTGCCGGGTCCCACGCACACCAACGTGATCTTTGACTGCGTGCGTCCCTCGGATCTGCAGATGAGTGCCGAAGACGTAAAGCACGCGCTGGCACAACGGGTCGAATCGGAATATCCCAAGTCGATTGCCAAGATTACGATCGACGAAGACTACGTAGGGCATGCCCACGAGTGAGGCTGTGCCGGCAAAGCAGGTTATGCAGAAGGGGAGAGCATGAAGAAGCTGTATCTACTCCGCCACGGTCAGACGGAGTTCAACGTCAAAAAGCTGGTCCAGGGCCGCTGCGATTCACCGCTGACCGACCTTGGCCGCAAACAAGCGGGAATGGCAGCCGCATGGCTCGAGAGCCACGACGTTGTCCCCGACAAAGTGGTCTCTTCGCCCTTAGGCCGAGCCATGGACACAGCTCAGCTCGTCGCAACCGAACTCCTTGGCCCGGACGCAGCAGTTGAGTCCTGCGAAGGCATCATCGAGCGCTGCTATGGCTCCTTCGAAGAGGGTCCACATGACGCGTTGCCCACCGACGTCTGGGATCCGGGCGAGGATCTGGTCCCCTTCGGAGGAGAAGGAAGCCAGGCGCTGCAAGAACGTATGGTGGATGCGCTTACCAATATCATGGGCTCCGAGGGCATCGAAACCCTTCTAGCAGTAAGCCACGGCAGCGCCAGCCGCCAATTTATCAAGGCCGCAGCCCCAGAGGGCTTCGAGCTCCCAACAAAACTCCCCAACTGCGCCATCATGATCTTCGATTTCGATGAGGCAAAGCCACAAGCAGAAGGCGAACCGTCCCAATGCAAGTTCACCCTCCAGCAAATAGTGGACCCCCAACAAAGTCATTAGCCTGAGCGAGCAAGGTTTAGCAGACATCAACGTGGCGTTCCCAGTGTGCGGCGGAGGGGGCGGGCCTGAGACATATTAAGGTTGTCGCGAGTTCCGCACGAACAGGAGAGCACTTAATGTGCTCTCCGTCGTGAGCAGGACTGTAGAGCAGCAACCTTAATATGTCTCAGGCCCGCCCCCTCCGCAGCACACTGGGAACGTGCCACGCACTTTACCTGCGTAAACAATGTGAGTGAAATATGAATCTCGATGGATACGCCCGCAGCCGTGTATACTAAACAGCTGTGTGTAACCAGGGGAGTATTCTGGCTGGACAAAATGCCTGCTTAATAGGGTTGTCAGGTAGTCCGGGCGAAATACAAGGCTGGGGAGCACGTCGTGTAAGTAGTGGTCCTCTAGGGGCGTACGCTCGGTGGTGTACGCATTGTCCCAAGACCACGCGAGAGTTGGGATCATATCTTGATCAGCATGATTCTCGGCCGCAAGATTGGCATGACCCAGGTTTGGGACGAGGACGACAACGTCGTTCCCGTCACGGTCATCCAGGCTGGCCCCTGCGCTGTCTCGCAGGTTAAAACTCAGGCAACCGACGGCTACGATGCCGTCCAGATCGGTTTCGGCGACATCAAGGCCAAGAACGTGAACAAGCCCATGGCTGGTCACTTCGCTAAGGCTGGCGTCGAGCCTGTCCGCTTCCTTCGTGAGGTTCGCGTCGAGAACGGCGAGGAGCACAAGGTCGGCGAGGTCGTCACCGTCGCTGATTTCGCTGATGTCGAGAAGGTCGACGTCATCGGTACCTCCAAGGGTAAGGGCTTCCAGGGTCGCATCAAGCGCTGGGGTCAGCGCCGCGGTCCTATGACGCATGGTTCTCACTTCCAGCGTCACCCCGGTTCTATCGGTCAGTGCGCCTATCCTGCGCGCGTCCTCAAGGGCGTCAAGATGGCCGGTCACATGGGTAACGAGCGCGTTACCGTCAAGAACCTTTCCGTTGTCCGCATCGATGCCGAGCAGAACCTCATCTTGGTCAAGGGCGCTGTCCCGGGTGCCAAGAATGGTCTCGTCGCCATCCGTATGGCCTAAGGGCCCAGCCCATTTAGCCCAGCGTCATACCAAGGAGAACACTTAAATGGCAAAGTTTGAAGTAAAGAACAGCGAGGGCAAGAAGGTCGCCGAGGCCGAGCTCGCCGCTGAGGTGTACGGCATCGAGCCGAACATCCACGTTATGCACCACATCGTCAAGTGCCAGATGGCCTCTTGGCGTCAGGGCACCCAGTCTGCTAAGGGTCGCTCTGAGGTTTCCGGTGGCGGCAAGAAGCCTTGGCGTCAGAAGGGCACCGGCCGTGCCCGCCAGGGTTCCATCCGTGCTGCCCAGTGGCGTCACGGTGGCGTTGTCTTCGCCCCCAAGCCCCGTTCCTACGCTAAGCGTATGAACAACAAGGAGGTCAAGCTGGCTATGCGCTCCGCGCTGTCCGCCAAGCTGGCCGATGGCGAGCTCGTGCTCGTCGACGACTACGGCTTCGAGAAGCCTTCCACCAAGGCTGCCGTCGCCATGCTCAAGGCTCTCGGCCTTGAGGGCAAGCGTCTGACCATCATCGTTCGCGATGAGGACGTCAACGCCTACCTGTCGTTCCGCAACATTCCCAAGACGTTCATCATCACTGCCGACGAGGCCAACACCTACGATCTCGTCAACAACAACGCTGTGCTGATGCCCGCCGACATCGCCGCTCACTTCGGGGAGGTGCTTGCATAAATGACCGCCCACGAGATCATCATCCGTCCGATCGTGTCCGAGCGTTCCTTCTCCGGCATGGAGCTGAACAAGTACACGTTCGAGGTCGCCAAGGATGCTAACAAGTATCAGATCAAGGACGCTGTCGAGGAGATCTTCGGCGTCAAGGTCGTTCGCGTGAACACCCTGACGGTCAAGCCCAAGACCAAGCGCGTGCGCTATGTCGCCGGCAAGACCCGTTCTTGGAAGAAGGCCATCGTCACGCTGGCCGAGGGCGACACCATCGAGGTCTTTGGCAACCAGGCCTAAGACTCGCTGCTGTTGAGTGAGCTCATGCCTCCCAAATAGGGGAGGCGGGAGCTCAAGGTTTTGGGCGTATAAAATGGACACGCCCGGAACCGTGTATACGTCCGGTGTCATCGCACCCGAGGCAGAACCTCGAATCCCTGTCTGCGATGGCTAACGGATTCCTATTGAAAGGGATTGTAATGGCTGTAAAGCACCTTAAGCCGACCTCCGCTGGTAGGCGTTGGCAGACGATCTCCGACTTCTCCGAGATCACCTGCACCAAGCCCGAGAAGTCTCTTCTCGAGCCCCTGCCCAAGAAGGCCGGTCGTAACAACAACGGCCGCATCACCACCCGCCACCAGGGCGGCGGCGTGAAGCGTCGTTACCGCGTGATCGACTTCAAGCGCAACAAGGACGGCGTGCCCGCCAAGGTTGCCACGATCGAGTACGATCCGAACCGTTCCGCTCGCATCGCTCTGCTGCACTACGCTGACGGTGAGAAGCGCTACATCCTGGCCCCCAAGGGCCTCGAGGTCGGTCAGACCATCATGTCCGGTTCTGACGCCGACATCAAGCCGGGCAACGCTCTGCCCCTCGCCGACATCCCCGTCGGTACGCTCATCCACGCCGTCGAGTTCCAGCCGGGCAAGGGCGCTGCTATCGCCCGTTCCGCCGGTAACTCCTGCCAGCTGATGGGTAAGGAGGGCAAGTACGCTATCGTCCGTATGCCTTCCTCCGAGATGCGCCGCATCCTCGTTACCTGCCGCGCCACCGTCGGTGAGGTCGGCAACGCCGATCACTCCAACATCGTCATCGGCAAGGCCGGCCGTAAGCGTCACATGAACGTGCGCCCGACCGTCCGCGGTACCGTCATGAACCCTGTCGACCACCCGCACGGCGGTGGCGAGGGCAAGAACCACACCTCTGGTCGTCCCTCCGTTACCCCCTGGGGTAAGCCGACGAAGGGCCTTCGTACGCGCAAGAAGAAGAAGGTCTCGAACCAGCACATCATTCGTCGCCGTAAGAAGTAATTTCGGATACCGAGTTTTAGGAGAAAGCACTTATGAGCAGAAGTCTCAAAAAGGGCCCGTTCGTGGAGACTCGCCTTCTCTCGCGTATCACCGCGATGAACGAGGCTGGCAAGAAGGACGTCGTGAAGACCTGGTCCCGCGCGTCCACCATCTTCCCCGAGATGGTTGGTCACACCATCGCCGTCCACGACGGCCGCAAGCATGTGCCCGTGTATGTTACCGAGTCCATGGTTGGTCACAAGCTCGGCGAGTTCGCGCCGACTCGTACGTTCCGTGGCCACAAGGCCAAATAGGGGGTTAACCGTAAATGGCAACTAAGTCTATTGAAACTGAGGCCACCGAGGTTCGCGCCGTCGCTAAGTACGTGCGTGTTTCCCCCAGCAAGGCCCGCCTGGTGGTCGATCTGATCCGCCGCAAGCCTGTCGCTCAGGCCTTCGACATCCTCCACTTCTGCGACCGCGCTGTCGCCGTGGATGTCGAGAAGGTTCTCCGTTCCGCCGTTGCGAACGCCGAGAACAACAACGGTCTGCGTGCCGACAACCTGGTTGTCGCCGCTGCCTATGTTGACGAGGGTCCGACGCTTAAGCGCATCCGTCCCCGCGCCAAGGGTTCCGCTTCTCGCATTCTGAAGCGTACTTCCCACATCACCGTCGTCGTTGCTCCTCGAAAGGAGGCGTAAAGCTGTATGGGTCAGAAAGTCTACCCCACCGGCTTCCGTCTTGGCATCACCGAGAACTGGCGCTCCCGCTGGTTCGCAGAGAAGGATTACGCTAAGACCCTCGGTAACGATCTCGAGATCCGCAAGTACCTCGAGAAGCGTCTTTCCCGCGCAGCTGTCTCCCGCGTCGAGATCGAGCGCGCTGGCGATAAGGTGAAGGTCATTATCCTCACCGCTCGCCCCGGCGTTGTCATCGGTAAGAAGGGTGCCGAGATCGATACCCTCCGCACCGAGCTCGAGAAGGTCGCTGGCGTCTCCAAGGGCCAGCTCTCCGTCGACGTTGTCGAGATCAAGCGCCCCGAGCTCGACGCCAACCTCGTTGCTCAGTCTATCGCCGAGCAGCTCGAGGGCCGCGTTGCCTTCCGTCGCGCTATGCGCAAGGCTGTCCAGTCCGCCCGCAAGGCCGGCGCTAAGGGCATCCGTATCCAGTGCTCCGGTCGTCTCGGCGGTGCCGAGATGGGCCGTCGTGAGTGGTACCGCGAGGGTCGCGTGCCTCTGCACACCCTCCGTGCCAAGATCGACTACGGCACGGCTGTCGCCAGCACCACCATGGGCGCTTGCGGCGTGAAGGTCTGGATTTACCTGGGCGAGAAGCTCCCGGGCCAGCCTGTTCCCAACCCTGCACTCGAGGGCTCTTCCCGTCCTCGTCGTCGTAACTCCGAGAGGAGGGGTCAGTAGTGCTTGCCCCTAAGCGTATTCTTCACCGCAAGGTGCAGCGTGGCTCCATGAAGGGCCAGGCCAAGGGTAATACCGAGCTGCATTTCGGCGAGTTTGGTATCCAGGCTCTCGAGGCCCATTGGATCACCAACCGTCAGATCGAGGCCGCTCGTATTGCCATGACCCGCTACATGAAGCGTGGCGGTCGTGTCTACATCACGATCTTCCCCGATAAGCCCATCACCAAGAAGCCTGCCGAGACTCGCATGGGTTCTGGTAAGGGTAACCCCGAGGAGTGGGTGGCCGTCGTCAAGCCCGGCCGCATCATGTTCGAGGTCAAGGGCGTGCCCGAGGAGGTCGCTCGCGAGGCTCTGCGTCTTGCACAGCACAAGCTTCCCATCAAGACCAAGATTGTTGCTGCCAAGAACGCTGAGCAGCGCATCGAGAAGGAGATGGCTGAGGAGGCCGCTCTCGAGGCCAAGTGGGCTGCTGAGGACGCCGCCGCCGCCAAGGAGGAGAACTAATGAAGCCCGCAGAGATTCGTGAGCTCTCGGACGCTCAGCTCGTTGAGAAGCTGAAGGAAATGCGCGCCGAGCTCTTTAACCTTCGTTTCCAGATGGCCACCAGCCAGCTGGACAACACCGCTCGCGTCAACACCGTGAAGAAGGACATCGCTCGCGTCCTCACGGAGCAGCGCGCCCGCGAGATCGCAGCGGAGAAGTCCGCTGTCGCCGAGTAGGACCTAAGGAGAGAACATGACTGATTCGCGTAACTCGCGTAAGGTCCGTACGGGTGTCGTTACCTCCGTCTCCGGTGCCAAGACCATTGTCGTCACCATCACCGAGCGCAAGCGTCACCCCAAGTACGGCAAGATGATGACCAGCTCCAAGAAGCTGCACGCTCACGACGAGGAGTGCACGGCTGGCGTGGGCGACACCGTCCGCGTTATGGAGACCCGTCCTATGTCCAAGATGAAGCGTTGGCGCCTCATCGAGGTCGTCGAGCGCGCTAAATAAGCAGTCGCTCTTACGACTTGTACGTTTCCGAAGATGTGCGTATGCCTGGCTTGCATACCACGGGCCGTATAAAGGCTGCGCACCTCTCTTCGGTTCTTAGTTCGGAGGAACATCTACCATGATTCAGATGCAAACCATGCTGAACGTCGCCGACAACTCCGGCGCTCGCAAGATTCGCTGCATCAAGGTGCTTGGCGGTTCCAAGCGTCGTTATGCAGGCATCGGCGATGTGTTCATCGGTGCTGTCCAGGAGGCTACCCCTGGCGCCAACGTCAAGAAGAAGGACGTTGTCCGTTGCGTCGTCGTTCGCACCGTTAAGGAGATCCGCCGCAAGGATGGCTCCTACATTCGCTTTGATGAGAACGCCTGCGTTGTCATCAACAACGATGGTTCGCCCGTCGGCACCCGTATCTTCGGGCCTGTCGCTCGCGAGCTTCGTGACAAGAAGTACATGAAGATCGTCTCGCTCGCTCCCGAGACCCTGTAGTTAGGGGAGATATATGTATATCAAGAAGGGCGATAAGGTCCAGGTTCTCTCTGGTAAGGATCGCGGCAAGCAGGGCGTTGTCCTGCGTGCTCTCCCCGCCGAGAACAAGGTCGTTGTCGAGGGCGTTTCGGTCGTCAAGAAGGCCGTCAAGCCCAACGCTGCCAACCAGCAGGGCGGCATCGTTTCGCAGGAGGCTCCCATCGACGCCTCCAACGTCAATCTCGTCTGCCCCGAGTGCGGTAAGGTTACCCGCGTCGGTCACGAGAAGGACGGCAAGAACAAGCTGCGCGTCTGCAAGAAGTGCGGCCACAAGTTCTAAGCTGCCCGCAACATTTAAGTTGCCAGCAAAGGCCCGGATGCCCCACGGCACCCGGGCCTTTTTCTATCCCCACTCATTGGGGACAGACTTAAATGAGTGGCCGTTGTTTGGTTGTTATAGGGGACAGACTTAAATGGCCAGTCGATGGGGGACAGTCTCTATGTGCCGGCAGTTTGGGACGGTCCTTTGATGCCTGGTGTCCCCAGAGGGGTGAAGTAATACAGCCGGTTCTGTTTTTTTAGGGCTTTGGAGTTCCGCCCCTTTATGTTTATTAAGGATCGTCGCATGCGCATTTATGCGCATAGGCTTGCGCGATAATGCGCATAACCGCGCAAACATCTTCCAACTATGGCTAAATAATGACCGATAAGCAAATAAACACGCAAACACGAGCAGATACGCGCGCAATTGTGCGAATATAGGGTTGTTAGAAATGAAGGACTTCCGATACCGCAGGAGGCACATAATGGCAGATTCCAAACAGGCTCCGCTCGACGCCGAAGCAGCCGCTAAGGCGGCGTTTGCCTCGGTCCAGGATCAGCCGTTCCCCAACGATATTTTTACGGCCCCCGAGCTCCGCTGGGCTGTGATCGGGTGCGGCGTTATCGCCAACCAGATGGCTCAGTCTCTCGCTTTGGCCGGCCGCAAACTTGCGGGCGTCGCCAACCGTACGCTGTCCAAGGCTCAGGCCTTTGCCGAGCAGTATGGCATCGAGAAGGTCTATGACACGGCCGAGGACCTCTATGCCGATCCGAACATTGACGCAGTCTATATCACCACGCCGCACAACACGCATATCACCTACCTGCGAGCCGCTCTGGCAGCTGGCAAGCACGTGCTCTGTGAAAAGGCCATCACCCTCAATTCTGCCGAGCTCGACGAGGCCCGCGCCATTGCCAACGAGCACAACGTTGTCCTTATGGACGCCACCACGGTGCTCCACATGCCCTTGTATCAAGAGCTGCGCCGCCGCATGGATGCCGGCGAGTTTGGCCACATGAACCTCGCTCAGCTCAACTTTGGCAGCTACAAGGAGTACGGCGACCTGACCAACCGCTTCTACAATCGTAACCTTGCTGGCGGTGCTATGCTCGACATTGGCGTCTACGCCCTGTCCGTCATGCGCCTCTTTATGGCAAGCCAGCCCGCTGAGGTCGTTTCGCTGGGCAACACCTGTGAGACCGGTGTCGACGTTGCGGGCGGCATCGTCTGCCGTAATGCAGACCAGCAGCTGGGTGTTGTGAGCCTTACGCTCCACTCCAAGCAGCCCAAGCGCTCGGTTCTCAGCTTCGATAAGTGCTACATCGAGGTCAACGATTATCCGCGTGCCGATCACGCGACCATCGTGTGGACTGCAGACGGTCACCGTGAAGAGGTCCACGCTGGCACCGAGGCATACGCTCTGTGCTACGAGATGGCCGATCTTGAGAAGGCCGTTGCCGGCGATGATTCGAAGCGCGAGCTTCTGGACTATGCTTCTGATGTTATGGAGCTGATGACCAAGCTCCGCGCCGACTGGGGAGTCGTGTACCCCGAGGAGGAGTAAGCGATGCTTGCGGAAGATAGGCTCAACGCGATCGTGTCGATGGTGCAGCGAGCCGGCTCGGTTACCGTGCAGGAGCTTGCTGAGGCCCTGGGCGTGACGGCGTCTACCATTCGGCGCGACCTGCAGGCGCTCGACCGCGCACACCGCATCGCCAAGGTCCACGGTGGGGCGACGAGTCTTGAGCGCGCGCACGTGACGCGCGACCTAACGATCAGCGAGCGCAGCGATCTCCATAACGACGACAAGGAGCGTATCTGCGCCCGTGCGGCGGCGCTTGTGGAGCCCGATAGCTTTGTGTATATCGATTCGGGCTCCACGACCCTCAAGCTCATCGAGCATCTTCCGCGCCTTGAGGGCGTCACCTATGTGACTGATTCCGTGCTCCACGCTCAGCACCTCGCTTTGCGCGGCATGCGCACCGTGGTGCTGGGCGGCGAGCTCAAACCAGAGACCGAGGCGCTCGTCGGACCCGATGCCTTGGCAACCCTGGACCGCTATAACTTCAACTGCGGCTTTTGGGGTTCCAATGGCATCGCCGCCGAGCAAGGTCTCACCACACCGGATATCGAGGAAGCGCAGGTCAAACGTATCTCGATGCGCCATACCGCCAAACGCTTCGTAATCTCGGACGCCAGTAAATTTGGTATGGTGGCGCCCATCAAGTTCGCGGACTTCCGAGACGCAACGATTATTACCGCAGGCGAGGTCCCCACCAAGTACCGGGCAATGGACAACGTCATCACGGTCTAACAGCAGGGGACGGGCTAAGGCCAAAACCACCGCGAAGGGGCAGGAACCTTCGTGGTGGTTTTGACGTTTGTCCAGATAAAGCCTGCCAAAATAAACCCGTCCCTTTTCGGGAGACTTTAGGGCTCCCAGGGGCAGGGGGATTCGATATAGATATGCTCACCGGTTACGGGATGCGTGAAGGACACGCTGTGGGCATGGAGCATGAGGCCGCAAGGACGCGGTGTGCCGTACAGGTCGTCGCCAACCAGGGGATGGCGCTCGCTTGCCAGGTGCACGCGGATCTGATGCTTACGGCCGGTGAGCAGCTCGACATCGATATACGAGCGCGTGGGCAGGCCACGACGGCTCTTAAGGCGTTTGAGCACCTTCACGCGCGTTTGAGACGGCTTGCCGCTGGCGCCGACGCGCATCTTTCGGCTGTCGTGACGGTCGCGGGCGATGGGCTTGTCGATGAGCTTCTCGTTCCAGTCGATCTTGCCCTCGGCGAGCGCTAGGTAGTGCTTTTCGAAAGCGTGGTCGATAATCATCTGGTCAAAGGCGGGCTGCGTCTGCTTGTCGAGCGAGAACAGCACCACGCCGGTGGTGTCACGGTCCAGGCGATTGAGCGGCTGCATGTCGGTCGCGGCAAAGCCGTCGCCCATCGCCAGCAGCAGGTCGCTGGCGTAGTCGGTGAGCGTGCGCTCGCCGGTGCCGTCGCCGTGGACGATCATGCCGGCGGGCTTGTCGATGGCCATAAGCCAGGCGTCGCAGTAGAGGACTTGAGGTTCTTCGTTCACGTGTAAGCCTTTCGGTTAGCTAATTCCCACAAACATGCAGCCCGAGGTAGCGCCGCGCAGGCGGGCGGCGGGCTTGCGGCCGGCTTGAGCTGCCTCGACGGCGCGACGGACGCGAGCGACGGCACGGGCGATCTCATCCGTCTCGAGCAGCGTTCCGTCCACCATGAGACGACGCACGCCGGCATCGAGCAGCTGAGGAACCTGAGGCGTGAGGTCGATGGAGTAGGCGTCGTACAGGCGTGAGCGGCCGTGGATGTCGGTACGCACCGGCATGACCTTTCCGTCGATATTCTTGAGCGAGAGCTTGCGGGCACGCAGGCGGCAGTTGGCGCAATCGCGGATGCAGCCGTTGGCAACCTGCAGAATGCAATGCTCGCTTGTCATGACGCGCGGGCGGCCAAAGACGGTGATGCCCAGAGCCGCGGGCGCGGCGGCGCCGAGCGAGACAATCTCGTCGAGCGTGATCTCGGGCGAGAGCCAAAACGCACCGGCTCCGCGCCCGGCAAGCGCCTCCATGCAGGGCGTGTTGTGCACCGGCAGGCAAGAGCGAATCTCGGCCGTGGCGCCGGCATGAGCGGCTACGGCGAGCTCGGAGATATTGCCGACGGCGACGGTGGCTCCGGCATTGATCCAAGGATCGACGCGCTCGTGGTCAACGGCGCGGCAGACCTCGTCGAGCACGGGTACGATGCCCTGCTCAAATGCATCGGCGGGGGAGAGCTCGGCCGCATCGAGCGCGTCGGTGGTCATGTAGATGCGCGTTACACCCTCGGCGCGAGCGGCCTCGGCGGCCTCGAGCGAGGTGACGGTGGCGCAGATCTGCGGCTCATCGCGGTAGTGCTCGGGCGCGGGGCGGGAATCACTGGTTACAATCGCCGGCAGCTCGAGCGTTTTCGCGCGCTCCTCGTACGGTGCCAGAATGGCCTCTTCCAGCGCCTTACAAGCGGCGGCGCGCACCTTGTGCACGGCGGAGAAGCCCATACCGCAGCCGGCGTCGAGCGAAACGTTAAAGCTTGCGGCCTCAAAGGGAGAGGAGCCCATGCGCCCGACGTGCTCAACCAGATCGGATGCCTCGACGGCGCGGGTCTTGGCGGCCTCGACGATGAAGCCCGTGGCGGTGGCGGTGAGCATGGGGTTGTCACAGCAGGTGAGTGTGACAGTAAACGGCTCGCCCAGACGTGCCACAACGGACACGTCTACGGCGCGGCGGTGGAGCACATCGCGCTTGAGCGCGGCGCCGGCGGCGTCAATGGCGCTCTGGCTTCGAATCACGCGCACGCGGCAGCCCTCAGGCATGCTACGGGGCACGCGACATTCGATGATGTCGCCTGCGGCGGCATCATCGGCGGCGATGGTGGTCAGGAATTGGTCGAACTCATCGTCGTGACGAAGCTCCAGCAGGTCGCCCTTGCCCACGGGCTCAAACAACTCAATGCGGGCGATGGCGGCGCGGCGACGACGGTCGTCGGGTTTGAGCCCGCGCACGTCGCGGTTGGTCAGACGGCTGCCCAGCACCGTGCCCACAATCTGGCCGCGGTTGTTGGAACGCTCGTAGCTCATCATCTCGTCGCCCGAGGTGCCATCCTGGTAGGCGTGCGTAAAGTCGCGATTAAAGCAGCGCTTGAGCTGGCGCTGGCGGGCTGCATCCTCATCCTTGGAGGTCGAAACATCGGCCAGCATGTCATCAATCTGATGACGATACACGTCGACGATGGAATACACGTAATCGGGGGCCTTCATGCGGCCCTCGAGCTTGAGCGATGCGGCGCCGGCGTCATACAGACGGCGAACAAGCTGCGACGTGTTGGTGTCGCGCGGGCACAGCGCGCGCTCGCGACCGGCAGGGGAGAGCGAGCGGCCGTTCTCGTCGATCAGCTCGTAAGGCAGACGACAGGGCTGAGCGCACATGCCGCGGTTGGCCGAGCGGCCCGCCATGGCAAAGCTCGACAGCAGGCACAGACCCGAGTAGCAAAAGCAGATGGCACCGTGGCTAAAGACCTCCAGGTCAACGTCGGGCGCGGCGTCGTGGATGGCGGCGATCTCGTCGATGGAGAGCTCGCGCGAGAGAGTCACGCGGTCGGCGCCCTGCTCGCGGCACCAAAGCGTTCCGCGGTCATCATGGATGTTCGCCTGGGTCGAGATGTGCGTCTCGATGCCGGGCATCGTGCGCTTGACCTCAAAGAACAGGCCCCAGTCCTGGATGATGAAGGCGTCGGCGCCCAGCGTGGAGCAGCGATGGATGAGTTGCAGCGCATCGCCCATCTCGGACTGCTTGATGACGATGTTGACCGTGACGTAGACGCGCGATCCGGCTAGATGTGCGGCGCGGCAGGCTTGCTCAAAGGCCTCGTCGGTAAAGTTGGTGGCCTTGCGGCGGGCGTTGAAGCTGCCCATGCCGCAATAGATGGCGTCTGCCCCCGCGGCGAGTGCGGCGGCAAAGGGCTCGGGCCCTCCGGCGGGCGCCAAAAGCTCGGGTCTGCGGTTGGTGGTTCGACTGGCGGTTGCGGTCATATCCTGCCTTTCAAAATGCTCAGATATTCAAAAGTATAGTGGTGCCGTTGCGGCAGGCGATGCCCGTGCTCCAAGCGGGATAAAGTCTTCAGCAGCTTGGGCTGGCTGACCCCGTGAAGAACCGTTCAGCGGTTCGGGGAAACCGTTGGGCGATAAAATATTCTCGCAAGCTGATAATATTCTTGCATCAAACAGAAACCTTGAGTACTATCCCAATCAAGCGCGGTGTTCAGACCGAATTGTGCCTCCCGGTGCGAACGCCGCGCTCACGCTCTCTATCTGATCGTAAGGAGAAAAACATGAGCAAGACCGTCGTGTCTTCCGATAACGCACCGGCCGCCATCGGCCCGTATTCCCCCGGTATCCAGGCCGGCAACATGGTGTTCCTGTCCGGCCAGCTGGGCATCGATCCCGCAACTGGCAAGATGCCCGAGGGCGTCGAGGCCCAGGCCAAGCAGTCCCTCGCCAACGTCGAGGCCCTGCTGACCGCTGCCGGCGCCACCTTTGCCGATGTCGTCAAGACCACGGTCTACCTGGCCGACATCGCCGACTTCGCCGCCGTGAACGAGATCTACGCCTGCAAGTTCGAGGCCCCGTTCCCCGCGCGCAGCGCTTTCCAGGTTGCCGCCCTTCCGGCTGGCGGTCTGGTCGAGATCGAGGTCGTCGCCGCTCTCTAAGGCGTTGGCAACAACTAAACATGACATGCAAAAAGACCCTGCAGCGCGTGCGAGCTGCAGGGTCTTTTGTTAAGTGACGGATCGCTTGTGGAGCCGCGCTCCATTTTGCTCGTTAGCCCTCCTTGCGAACTTTTTGCAGGTAGCGGTAGACGCTGGGCTCCGAGATGCCCAGCGCGGTGGCGGCGCAGGCCACGGCGCCCTTGAGCATGAACACCCCGTTGCCGTTGAGGTGGCGAATGACGTCCACGCGGTCGCTCTGACCAAGCGACGCTACATCCAGCCCGCGCGCGCTCAGCAACTCGGAAATACTGCGGTCGATGAGCTCCTGCGTAGACTCCGAAAGACTTTCGACCTCGATAGACGCGGGCTCCGCCTGCCTTGGCACAGCGTCGAAGCAGGCCATGAGCTGCTGAGTCATGGCGTTGATGGAGCGTATCGTGGAAAGATCGGTGTTGACGCAAAGCATGCCGACGATCTCGTTGTCCTCACGGATAAAGTACGTCGCCGACTCCAACGTCTTGCCACCGGCACCGCGTCCCTCGTAGCCCGTTATAAACGGCAGGTCGCGATACTTGGCGTCGTGCATGATCTTGAGTGCCAGATCGGTAGCGGGACCGCCGACCTTGCGGCCGCTCACGATACCGTTGCGGATATCGACGATGGCGTGGTCGGGATCCGAGAAATCGTGCAGGACGATCTCGCTGTTCTTACCGAGTACCTGCTCCAGGAAATCGACCATCGGCAAAAAGCGACGTACGGTCTCGTTCACGGGCAACTCCTTTGGGTTCTATCGAAGTGTTCATAACAATTTTTTATCATGGTAACACGCTGCCCATCATCTCGTATATCCGCAGGTACATTGCGTAATACAGACGAACGGTAGAAATTTGGCGGTAAACGGTCGACCAAAAGAAAAGTTAGATGTTATTTTGAACAGACACATTCCTGACCTGCGGAAATGCGTTATCTCAGCTGAAGAATAGTCTGATAACAAAAAATTATTATTGAGAATGAGAATCATCTTTAATACGATATGCAACGAAGGCACAACCTCAACCCCGCACTGCGTCACAATAGAGCGTTAGATGCGAAAACAACTATTTCGAGGATTGGTGGTCAAATGACCCAGGAGACGGTTACGAACGGCACTGAAGCCCTGTTCATTCGCGAAGGCATGCCGCCCGTTAAGGAAATGATCCCGTGTGCCCTTCAGCACGTACTGGCATCGTTTGCCGGCATCATTACCCCGGCGGTCATCATGGCCGGCGTCTACGGCTTTAATAGCCAGCAGAGCACCGACATCATTCAGGTTGCACTCATTCTTTCGGCAATCGACACAGCCCTTCAGGCCTTCGCTCCCTTCCGTCGCATCGGCGGCGGCCTGCCCATCGTCATGGGCGTTTCGTTCGCGTTCCTGCCGGCCCTGCAGGCCATGGGCGCCTCGGGCTTTAGCTTTGGTGCGCTGCTGGGTGGCGAGATCGTCGGCGGCGCCGTCGCGGTCCTCTTTGGCCTGGCCTACAGCAAGATCAAGTGGCTGTTCCCGCCCGTCGTGACCGGTACGGTCATCTTCTCCATCGGCGTTTCGCTGTATCCCACGGCCGTCAAGTATATGGCCGGCGGTATGGGTACGCCGCTGTGGGGCACCCCGCAGGCCTGGTGCGTCGCTCTTATCACCTTCGCCGTGGTCTTTGCGCTCGCCAACTTTGGCAAGGGCACGCTCAAGCTGGGATCCGTGTTCTTTGGCATGATCGTTGGCATGATCGTCTCCATCCCCTTTGGCATGATCGACTTCTCCAGCGTCGCCACCGCTCAGGTCTTCGCCCTTCCCAAGCTCATGCCCTACGCGCTCGAGTTTGATCCCGAGGTCTGCATTACCCTCGCTGTCGTGTTCCCCATGGTTGCTATTCAGGTTATCGGTGACGTCTCCGCCGCCTGCCTGGGCTCCATCGACCGTATGCCCACCGAGCGCGAGCTCTCCGGTGCTATCGTGTCCCAGGGCCTCACCTCTATGGTCGGCGGCCTGCTGGGCGGTCTTCCCACCAGCGCCCTTGGCCAGAACGTGGGCATCATCTGCTCCAACAAGGTCGTCAACAAGTGGGTCTTTGTGATCATCGCGGCCGTCTTTGCCATCGCCGGTCTGTTCCCGCAGCTCTCTGCCGTCCTTTCCGCTATCCCGCAGCCCGTCATCGGCGGCGCGACCGTCGGCGTCTTTGGCACCATCACCATGAACGGCGTGCGCATGTTCACCCGCGAGGGCCTCACGCAGCGCACTACCACTATCGTCGGCACCTCCGTCGTCTTTGGCCTGGGTATCTGGATGGCCAGCGGTTGCCTTGCCGGCGAGGGTATGCCCGCCTGGGTGTCCACCGTCATCGGCTCCAATGCCGTAACCCCCACCGCCATCATGGCCATTGTCCTTAACCTGATCCTTCCGCAGACGCCGGTCGTGGCTCAGCACATCGATGCTGCCAAGGACGCTGCCGTGGATCTGGTCTTGCCCGAGAGCAAGAAGTAACCAATTCGGTGCTATTTGTCGGCGGACGCATCGCCTCGTCCGCCGACGTCATGCGGCGCCAAGCCGCACTTCAAAGGGTTGTCCCTTTGGTGAAGCGTTGACGGGAGAGGGCCCGTTTCCGGTGTAGGCCGGCGCTTCGCACTCCGCCATGTCAGAGGTGTCAAACCCCGCCCCTGATGTTGAAGGGAGCATTCATGCTTCTGGTCGCTAACGGTTCCGTCTTTACCCGCAACGCTCAGGCCCCGTTCATTCCAAACGGTGCGGTCGCCATTGACGGAGATACGATCGTCGAAGTGGGCCCCGAGCGCGAGCTCAAGGCCAAGTACCCGGATGCCGAGTACGTCGATGCCCAGGGCAACCTCATCATGCCTGGACTCATCAACTGCCACACCCACATCTACTCGGGTTTGGCCCGCGGCCTTGCCATTAAGGGCTGCAACCCCACCAACTTCCTGGAGAATCTTGAGCAGCAGTGGTGGAAGATCGACGACAACCTGACACTCGACGGCACCAAGGCAAGCGCCTATGCCACGATTCTGGATTCCATCCGCGATGGCGTCACCACGATCTTCGATCACCATGCGAGCTTCTGCGAGATCCCGGGCAGCCTCTTTACCATTAAGGACGCCGCTCAGGAGCTGGGCATGCGTTCGTGTCTGTGCTACGAGGTCTCCGATCGCCGCGGCCAGGAAAAATGCGACCAGGCCATTGCCGAGAACGCCGAGTTTGCCCAGTGGGCCGCCAAGGAGCGTCGCGATAACGACAACCACATGATCGCCGCCATGTTTGGCGGTCACGCCACCTTTACGCTTTCGGACGAGACCATGGACAAGATGGCCGAGGCCAACAATGGCCTGACCGGTTTCCACATCCACGTGTGCGAGGGCATGAACGACGTGTGGGATTCCCGCCTCAACCGCGGCGGCGTCAGCCCCGTCGAGCGCCTGCTGCAGCACAACCTGCTTGGTCCCGACACCATGCTGGGCCACTGCATCCACGTGACGCCTGCCGAGATGGATATCGTCAAGGAGTCCGGCACCTGGCTCGTCAACAACCCCGAATCCAATATGGGCAACGCCGTGGGCTGCGCCCCCGTGCTCGAGTTCTTCCGCCGCGGCATTCCCGTGTGCATGGGCACCGATGCCTACACCCACGATATGCTCGAGAGCCTTAAGGTCTTCCTGATCATTCAGCGCCACAACGCCGCCATGCCCAACGTGGGCTGGTGCGAGGCCATGACCATGCTGTTCGAGAACAACGCCAAGATGGCGAGCAAGTACTTCGATCGCAAGCTCGGTGTGCTCGAGGCCGGCGCTGCCGCCGACGTCATCGTCATGGACTACAAGCCCTTTACGCCGCTGAGCGAGGAGAACATCGACGGCCACATGCTCTTTGGCATGATGGGCAAAAACTGCCGCACTACCATCATCAACGGCCGCGTCCTGTACAAGGATCGCGAGTTCGTTGGCATTGATGAGGACAAGATCAACGCGTGGACCATGGCTGAGTCCAAGAAGCTCTGGAGCACGCTCAACGATCGCGCCTACTAATTACAAGTAGATTCACGCACGTCGGATGTTTCGCCACATCCGACGCGCGTATAGGCGGCCTCCGCGGGGTCGCCGGCGCTGTGCTAGCGCTACACCGTATTTGCGCCCGCCGCGCGGTCTCGCCGGGCGTTACAGAGAGGAGCTCATTATGAGCGACATCATGAGGCCGATCCCGTTTTCGCAGCTGATGAACTGGATCATCGAGGAGCACAAGACCCAGGACGCCATCTTTGGCGTGCGCAAGATGGTCACGACCAACCAGGAGGGCGCGCTTCCCATTTTTGACGAGCGCATCGAGACTCCGTTTGGCCCGGCCGCCGGCCCCAACACGCAGCTGGCCCAGAACATCGTGGCATCCTACGTGGCCGGTTCCCGCTTCTTTGAGCTCAAGACCGTTCAGGTTATGGACGGCGAGGAGCTCTCCAAGTGTGTGAACAAGCCCTGCATCGTGGCGCAGGACGAGTGCTACAACTGCGAGTGGTCGACCGAGCTCGAGGTTCCGCAGGCCTTTGCCGAGTACGTGAAGGCATGGTTCGCCTGCCACCTGATCGCTCGCGAGTACGGCCTGGGCAGCCCGGACGGCTTTGTCTTTAACATGTCGGTGGGTTATGACCTCGAGGGCATCAAGAGCCCCAAGGTCGACGCCTACATCGAGGGCATGAAGGACGCCAGCGGCTCCGAGGTTTGGAACGAGTGCCGCACGTGGGCGCTCGCTAACCTGGACAAGTTTGAGCATGTCGATGCTGCGTTTGTCGAGTCCATCCCGGCGCGCGTCTCCAACTCCATTACCGAGTCCACGCTGCATGGCTGCCCGCCGGCGGAGATCGAGCGCATCGCGACCTATCTGATTACCGAGAAGGGTCTCAACACCTACATCAAGTGCAACCCCACGCTGCTGGGCTATGAGTTTGCCCGCCAGCGTCTGAACGAGCTGGGCTTTGACTACATCGTCTTCGATGACACGCACTTCCGCGAGGACCTGCAGTGGGCCGACGCCGTGCCCATGTTCGAGCGCCTGATTGCCCTGTGCGCCGAGCGCGGCCTGGAGTTTGGCGTCAAGCTCACCAATACCTTCCCTGTCGATGTGACGAGGAACGAGCTGCCCTCCACCGAGATGTACATGTCGGGCCGTTCGCTGTTCTCGCTGACCATCGAGGCCGCCCGTCGCATTACCGAGCAGTTCGATGGCAAGCTGCGCATCAGTTACTCCGGCGGTGCCACGGTCTACAACATCCGCGCCCTGTACGATGCCGGCATTTGGCCCGTCACCCTGGCGACCGACGTACTCAAGCCTGGTGGCTACGAGCGCTTTAGTCAGATGGCCGGCGAATTTGGCGATCTGAACGGCAAGCCGTTCGCGGGCATCTCTCTCAAGGCTGTGACCGCGATTCAGGCTGACTCGCTCACCAACCCGCTCTACAAGAAGCCGCTGCGTCCGCTGCCCGACCGCAAGGTCGCCGGCAAGAGCCCGCTTTCCGACTGCTTTACCACGCCGTGCCGCACGAGCTGCCCCATCCAGCAGGATATTCCCGCCTATCTGGCGGCTGTTGACGAGGGCCGCTACGAGGACGCACTCAACATCATCATCGAGCGCAACGCCCTGCCGTTTATTACCGGCACCATCTGCCCGCATCCCTGCGGTCGTGCCTGCGAGCGTGCGTTCTACGAGCCCGAGGGTGCCCAGATTCGCGCCAGCAAGCTCAAGGCCGCCCGTGAGGCCATGACCGCCGTGCTGCCCAAGCTGCGCGCCCAGGCCATCGCCAACGACGGTGAGCGCAACGTTGCCGTTATCGGCGGCGGCCCGGCCGGCCTGGCGACGGCGTTTTTCCTGACGCGCGCCGGCGTGCCCGTCACCATCTTTGAGGCCCGCGATTCGCTCGGTGGCGTGGTCCGTCACGTGATTCCCGAGTTCCGCATCGCGAGCGACGATATCTCCCACGATGCCGAGCTCTGCCTGGCCTTTGGCGCCAAGGTGCAGCTCAACGCTCGCGTTGATTCCATTGACGAGCTCAAGGCCCAGGGCTTTACCGACGTGGCCGTGGCCACCGGTGCCTGGATGCCCGGCTCTGCGGGCCTAGGCGAGGGTGCCGAGCTCGACGTGCTGGAGTTCCTCGAGGCCGCCAAGAAGGGCGAGAAACTCGAGCTGGGCGAGGACGTCGTGGTCATTGGCGCCGGTAACACCGCCATGGACGCGGCCCGCGTGGCCAAGCGTCTGGCTGGCGTGAAGAACGTGCGCCTGGTGTATCGCCGCACCAAGAAGCAGATGCCCGCTGACGAGGAAGAGCTCGATCTTGCTCTTACCGACGGCGTTGAGTTCTGCGAGTTGCTGGCGCCCAAGGCGTTCAACGGCGCCGTGCTGACCTGCGATGTTATGGAGCTTGGCGAGCCGGATGCAAGCGGCCGTCGCAGCCCCGTCGCCACGGGCGAGACCGTCGAGCTTCCCGCCACCACGGTGATCTGCGCCGTGGGCGAGGGCATCGACGCCAGCCTGTACGATGCCGCGGGCGTCGAGCACGACCGTCGCGGCCGCCTTGCCGCCACCTCCACCGGCGTCGAGGGCGTCTGGGCTGCGGGCGACTGCCGTCGCGGTCCTGCCACCGTGGTCGAGGCCATCGCCGATGCCGCCGAGGTTGCCCGTGCCATCGCCGGCGTGGACTTTAACAAGTACGCCGACCAGAATGCTCAGGCCGGCCGCGAGGACACCTGCTACGAGCGCAAGGGGTCGCTGTGCCGCGACAAGCGCAACTGCACCAAGACCCGCTGCCTGGGCTGCGGCTCGGTGTGCGAGGTCTGCTGCGACGTGTGCCCCAACCGCGCCAACGTGGCAATTAAGGTGCCGGGCCTGGCCAAGCATCAGGTCGTCCATGTCGACGGCATGTGCAACGAGTGCGGCAACTGCGCCGTGTTCTGCCCTTACCAGGAGGGTCGTCCCTACAAGGACAAGCTCACCCTGTTCTGGAGCGAGGAGGACATGGAGAACTCCGAGAACGAGGGCTTCCTGGCCGTGGACGAGGACCACTTTAAGGTTCGCGTCGCCGGCACGGTCCGCACCGTCTCGGTCGATGCCGTCAACACCGGTCTTCCCGAGGCCGTCCGCCTGACCATCAGGGCTGTGCGCGACAACTATTCGTACCTTCTTAAGAAATAGGCGAGTCTCTTATGGCCAAATCCATTCAACATAACGTGGCCTACGTTGCCTGCGGAAGTGGTTGTGCCTCCGCAGGCGGCGACGCCCGCTGCAGCGAAGGCTGCATTGGCTGTGGCGCCTGCGTCACGGCCTGCCCCCACGGCGCCATTGCGCTGGTCGATGGCATCGCCCGCGTGGACCGCTCCAAGTGCACGGGCTGTGGCCTGTGCGGCATGGCGTGCCCGCAGCGCGTGATTGCCTTCGTCCCCGGCTACCAGAACATTCTGGTGCGCTGCAACAACACCGATAAGGGTGCCATTGCGCGCAAGGTCTGCGACACGAGCTGCATCGGTTGCGGTATGTGCGCCAAAAAGTGCCCTGCCGGCGCTATCCGCATCGAGGACAACTGCGCCCATATCGACGGTGCGGATTGCCTGTCGTGCGGCATGTGCGCCGTCGTCTGCCCGCATGGCGCCATCCACGACCGCACCGGCATCGCCGCTGGCGTGTAGAAGGGAATCACCATGGCACAGGAATTCACTTTTACCGTTAACGGTGTCGAGCGCACAACGACGGAGAATAAACCGCTGCTGCGCTACCTGCGCGACGACCTGCACATTCACTCCGCCAAGGATGGCTGCTCCGAGGGCGCCTGCGGTACCTGCACCATCCATGTGGACGGTGCGGCTGTGAAGGCGTGCGTTCTGACCACTGCTCTTGCCGCCGGTCGCAACATCGTGACTGTTGAGGGCCTGCCCCAGGACGTGCGCGAGGCCTTTGTGTACGCCTTTGGCGCCGTGGGCGCCGTGCAGTGCGGTTTTTGCATCCCCGGCATGGTCATGGCGGGTGCAGCGCTCATCGCCGAGGACCCCGAGCCCACCGAGGAGCAGATCAAGTACGCCATTCGCGGTAACGTCTGCCGCTGCACCGGCTACAAAAAGATTATCGAGGGTATCTCGCTGGCCGCTGCGGTGCTCCGCGGCGAAAAGCAGATCGACGAGGATCTGGAGCGCGGCGATGACTACGGCGTGGGCAAGCGCGCCTTCCGTATCGACGTGCGCAAGAAGGTGCTCGGCGAGGGCAAGTATCCCGACGACATCGACGAGCTCGATCAGCCGGGCCTGACCTATGCCAGCGCCGTGCGCTCCAAGTATCCGCGCGCCCGTGTGCTCTCCATCGACACCTCCAAAGCCGAGGCCCTGCCCGGCGTGGTGGGCATCCTGCGCGCCGAGGACGTGCCGGTCAACCAGGTCGGCCACCTTATCCAGGACTGGGACGTCATGATCGCGGCGGGCGATATCACCCGCTGCGTGGGCGATGCCATCGTGCTGGTGGTCGCCGAGGACGAGGCGACGCTCGAGAAGGCCAAGAAGCTCGTAAAGATCGATTACGAGCCGCTGGAGCCCGTGCGTAACATTGTCGAGGCCAGGGCTGCCGACGCCCCGCGCCTGCACGACAGCTTCTTTGCCTTTGGCAACACAGTGGAGCTCAAGGACAACGTGTGTCAGAGCCGTCACGTGACGCGCGGCGACGCCGCCAAGGCGCTGACGGAGAGCGCGTTTACCGTGACGCAGCGCTTTACCACGCCCTTTACCGAGCATGCCTTCTTGGAGCCCGAGTGCGCCGTGGCATTTCCGCACAAGAACGGCGTCAAGGTGCAGTCGACCGACCAGGGTGCCTACGACACGCGCAAAGAGTGTGCCCACATGTTTGGCTGGGACAACGAGCCCGAGCGCGTGGTCGTCGAGACCATGCTCGTGGGCGGCGGCTTTGGCGGTAAGGAGGACGTTTCGATCCAGCACCTGGCCGCGCTCGCCGCATATAAGTTCCAGCGTCCTGTGAAGTGCAAGCTCACGCGCGCCGAGTCGCTTGCATTCCATCCCAAGCGCCACGCCATGGACGGTACCTTTACACTGGGTTGCGACGTCGAGGGCAACTTTACCGGTCTGGATTGCGAGATCAATTTTGATACCGGCGCCTACGCGTCGCTGTGCGGCCCGGTGCTCGAGCGCGCCTGCACGCATGCCGTCGGCCCCTACAAGTACCAGAACACCGACATTCGCGGTTTTGGCTACTACACCAACAACCCGCCCGCCGGTGCGTACCGAGGCTTTGGCGTTTGCCAGTCCGAGTTTGCGCTCGAGAGCCTGATCGACCTGCTGGCCGAGAAGGTCGGCCTGGATCCGTGGGAGATTCGTTACAGAAACGCCATCGAGCCGGGTGAGGTTCTGCCCAACGGCCAGATTGCCGACTGCTCCACGGCGCTTAAGGAGACGCTGCTCGAGGTCAAGGATGCCTACTATGCGCATCCCGGCCACGCCGGCATTGCCTGCGCTATGAAGAACGCTGGCGTGGGCGTTGGCCTGCCCGACGCCGGCCGCTGCAAGATTCGCGTCGAGGATGGCCGCGCCGTGGTCTACGCCGCTACGTCCGACATCGGCCAGGGCTGCAACACGGTCTTTTTGCAGGACGTTGCCGAGGCCTGCGGTCTGCCGCTGAGCTGCATTGCCAATGGCGAGTGCTCCACCGAGAACGCTCCCGACTCCGGCACCACGTCTGGCTCGCGTCAGACGGTCGTGACTGGCGAGGCCGTGCGCGGCGCCGCCTTCCTGCTGCGCGACGCCATGCTTGACATCGAGGCCGGCAAGCCCGCGCCCGATGCTCCCGTGAGTGCGCATGGTGATGGCGTCAAGATCGAGTACGACGACGGTCGCGCCTATCAGCTGCGCACGCAGGAACTCGTCGCCGGCCAGGGTATGTATCCTCAAGATCCCGCGGCTGCTATCAAGGCACTCGAGGGATGCGAGTTTGGCTACGTGTACCTGGAGCCGACCGACAAGCTGGGTGCGGATGTTCCCAACCCCAAGAGTCACATCTGCTACGGCTTTGCCACGCATGTGGTCATTTTGGACGACGACGGCCGCGTGAGCGAGGTCTATGCCGCGCACGATTCCGGCAAGGTGGTCAATCCCATCTCCATCCAGGGTCAGATCGAAGGCGGCGTGCTCATGGGTATGGGCTATGCGCTTACCGAGGATTGGCCGCTCAAGGACTGCGTGCCCCAGGCGAGGTACGGCACGCTCGGGCTGTTCCGCGCGCCCGAGATTCCGGATATCCACGCCATCTACGTGGAGAAGGACGAACTGTTGCCCGTGGCATACGGCGGCAAGGGCATCGGCGAGATCGCAACGATCCCCACGGCGCCCGCCGTGCAGAACGCCTATCGCGCGTTTGACGGCAAGCTGCGTCCAAATCTGCCCATGGTGGATACGCCCTACAGCCGCGTCCGCAACCGCGGGTAGGGCGGGGTGCGGACAGCCATTGTTGACGGGCTGTTCGCGCTCAACATCAACTGCATATGCTGCGCCTTTGGCCCCAGCTCCATCGAGAGCCGGGGCCTTTTGTTTGGAGCGCCTCCGCATGCGGAAGCTGCGTCCCGGATTTGGCGCTCAGAATGGGATGCGCTTTCCTTTTGAGCCTCTAGCGGAAAGCGTGTCCCGGAATTTGGCTCCAGAGTGGGATGCACTTTCCGGTTGGAGCTTCAAACGGAAAGTGCATCCCGGAATCCGCGCCTGGAATGGGATGCACTTTCCGGAACAGCCCTCAACCGGAAACTGCGTCCCAGAATTTCGCTTCAGAATGGGATACCGTTTCCGGCTGAACCCTCTGGCGGAAAGTTCATCCCAGAATTGACGCTCGGAGTGGGATACGGTTTCCGGATGGAACCTCAGCGGAAACTGCGTCCCAGTTTGAGCGTCTATTCCGGGATGCAGTTTCCGCTGGGCGCTTCAACCGGAAAGTCTGTCCCGTTCTAGGCCTTGATTCCGGGACACGGTTTCCGCTAGGCATGCCATCTGGAAAGCGCATCCCGTTTTGAGCACTCAGCCTGGGACATGGTTTCCGCGGGTGCTGCCAACCGGAAAGTGTGTCCCAGTTTGGCAGGCAGGCGGGCATAAGCTCAGCAGCCCCTACAGCTCCACGTCGTTGAGCCATGTCGGCAGTGCGGTCTGCCGGATGCCTGCCGTCTGCAGCTTTTTCGCGAGCATGCCTGCCGAACGGACTTCGTTCATGGTAAAGCGGATGAGAGGATGGCCGTAGAGCGATAGGTGTGCCTCGCGCTGGCGCTCGGCAACGAGCGTCTGGGCCGTAGTGCGTCCCGCAAGCATGGCCTGGTCGGTATATTTGACAAGCCCGTCGAGTTCGCCCAGTGTGAGCTCCCTGGCTTGACGTTCCCAGGCAAAATCCGTTCGCATGGTCTCGGTCGAATCGAAGGGGTCCGTCAGCTCATACTGGAGCTGATCGGGCGCAAAACCGGTCTCGATCATGACGGCTCGAGCGACCGATTCCCCGCCGCTCTCGGCACGCGCGTCAGCATATTGGAGCGTGGTGAGCGCAGTGCGCACCGCGCGACCGTTGCGAGCGCCCGCTCGTTTTTCGACTGCTTCCATCAGCTGCTCTCGCGTTAGACCAAGCTTTGAGATCGCCGAATCGGCAATGGGCATGCCGTCGGCAAAACCAGTTTGCAGCAGGCAATTCGTGGCCGTTTGGATAGGCGGCGTTACCGATATGCCATTTTGATTCACCGCACCGGCCGGATCAATCTGGTGTCGCTGGATTCGTGCGCCAGGGCGAGCCGACGGCTTGGTGGCGCTGCAGACATGCACGACATTCAGGTGTCGCCACGAGACCTCGAGTCCCAGCAGGCAAGCTGCCGAAAACGAGCAGAACGTCCAATCGGGGTGGATGATCGCAAGGGCGCGAATAATCTCACAATGACGTTGCGCCCGGTTGAGCTCTTTCCAGCGTGGCTTGCGCGCGAACATGCCCGGCATGGGGGAGACGACCGTGTCGCCGATGCGCCGAAGGAGCGCTTTGCGGATCGCCGCATTCGGGGGAATAAGGCACCGTCCCTCCTGTTCGGCTTGGTTCAACAGCTGGTCGATGATTTGGTCGTTGCAATGCGCCATGGGCTACCGCCTCCTTTTTGGGGTGGCAAAAACGTATCAGCCGGAACTTGCCGCTCAGCTGACCAAAAGCTGACCAAAATCTAACCATGCAGGTAGATGGCCTATTTTCGGCGACATTTTTATATCCGAATCGGTGGGCGGTAATCGGCGACCGTGAACGGTGATGAGTTATGAAGACTGGGTAAGTTTCGGGACGTGTACTTTTTGAAAAAGAGCATTCTATCTGCTGTTTTGTGTTTCTGGATCGCATATTTGAAGGCATGTGATAAGGGCGGCGGACTGTCGCCTTGTATCTGCGGAAACTGTGACCCGGAATTGCCGCTCGGAATGGGACGTGCTTCCCGGATCGCCCTTCAAGCGGAAACTGTGTCCCAGATTTCGGCCTCAGAGTGGGATGCCGTTTCCGGATCGGGCCTCAACCGGAAATTGCATCCCGGAATGAGCGCTCAGAGCGGGATGAACTTTCCCAACGGGCCGCATGCGGAAACTGTGTCCCGGAATTGCCACTCAGAACGGGACGCGCTTTCCGGATGGCATGCTTGGCGGAAACTACGACCCAGTTTTTGGCTCCAGAACGGGATACATTTTCCGGAACGGTCCACGTGCGGTGGTGTACCGCCCCTTTTCGTGCTCCGCTTGTCGAATTACGTTATAGCTAGACATATTATAGGAAGGTATAATATAGCTAGCTATAACGTGAAGGAAGGATGGCCCTATGTTTATCGGAAGAACAGCGGAAATGTCCGAGCTCAATCGGCTGTATGGCACGGGCTCCTTTGAGATGCCTGTGATTTACGGCCGCCGTCGCGTGGGTAAAACGCGCCTTATCACAGAGTTCATCCAAGGCAAGAAGGCTATTTACTTTCAAGCTCGTCGTACCAATGCGGAGGCAAACCTGCACGGCTTTAGCCAGGCGATACTTGCAGGCTCGGTTGGTGCTGCAGGCGTGTCGTTTCGTAGTTTTGACGAAGCGTTCGATGCATTGGCCACCATGGCTCGCGCGGAACGTTTGATTGTCGTGATTGACGAGTATCCCTATCTCGCCCAATCGAATCCCGAGATCAGCTCGTTGCTGCAAGACAAGATTGATCACCTGTACAAAGAGACCAGGCTCATGCTTATCCTGTGCGGCTCGTCTCTTTCGTTTATGGAGGAACAGGTATTGGGCTACGAGAGCCCACTATACGGTAGGCGTACGGCCCAGTTTAAGATCATGCCGCTCGATTTTACGACGACCCTCGGCCTGTGGCAGAGCATGGGTCGCGAAGACGCAGCGGTTTGCTATGGCATGACGGGCGGCGTTCCTGCATATATCGAGAAAATCGATCCTGCCGCACCGCTCAAGGACAACATCAAACGTCTTTTTCTTACTCCTACGGGCTATCTCTTTGAGGAACCGAGTAACCTGCTGTTGCAAGAGTGCCGCAATCCCGAACAATATGATGCGATCGTGCAAGCAATTGCCCAGGGGCGTTCGAGAATCTCGGAGATTGCGAGCTCTACGGGAATCCCTGCGAGTAACGTAAAGAGCTATGTGGATAAGCTGGCGTCGCTTGGGATTGTCGAGCGCGAGCTGCCCCTAAACGAGACGAGCAATAAGCGGGCCGTGTATCTGCTGAGCGACCAGATGTTTAGGTTCTGGTACAAGTTTGTGCCGCAGAACATCGGGCTGATTCAAAACGATATGGCCGAGATGGCGTATAAGCGCATTGAGCCGCACGTATCGGATTACATGGGTATGGTCTTTGAGCTTATATGCAGGCAGTATGTGTATGAACTCGCGCGCGCGGGCCAGCTCGATGTGGTGCCGGCGAGCGTCGGGCGCTGGTGGGGGACGGATAATCGCACGCATACGCAGGAAGAAATCGACTTGATTGTTGACGATGGCGAGGGCGCTGCGCTGTTTGCGGAGTGCAAATGGCGCAATGAGCCGGCGGGCGAAGACGTGCTGCAAAAGCTCGTGCATCGAAGCGAGCTCTTTAGACGGCAACGAAAAAGCTATGCACTTTTCTCAAAAAGCGGCTTTACGCAGGGATGTCGAGATGCCGCAGAGAGTAGGGGAGACGTCAAGCTGATCTCGTTTGCCGAGATGTGTGAGCGGGGATAATGAAGCGCGTCCTGATTTGATGCTGGGAATGGGATGCGCTTTCCTTTTGCGACCTTTGGCGGAAAGTGCGTTCCAGATTTCGGCTTCAGAATGGGATGCCGTTTCCGGATCGGCACTCAGGCGGAGACTGCGACCCGGAATTTGGCTCCAAAACGGGATATGCTTTCCCGGTGGCATCTCTAGCGGAAACTGCATCCCGGAATGAGCTCTCGGAACGGGACACGCTTTCCCATCGGGGCTTCAAACGGAAACCGTGTCCCGGAATCGAGCTTCAGGGTGGGACGCATTTTCCGGTAGAGGCCTGGGACGGAAGGCGTGTCCCAGAATCCGGCTAATCCGATGGCCAGGTGGTTGAGCGAGCTCCGAGGCTTCATTACTGAAAATTCATTTGTTAAACCTGGCAACCGTGGGTAGAATAAAGTCGACGGCAGCCCAAGGGTGATAGCTGGGCAGCGCCGTTACTTAGTTCAAGGGGTCAATGCCTTAACGGCGTCGACCCCTTTAATATGAGAAAGCCATTGTCAATAGGCGTGTTTGTTCGAGCCCGG
>CAJMLY010000005.1 GCA_905214425.1 uncultured bacterium | reverse complement strand
CGTAGCCCGAGACGGTCCCGGGCTGACAATTTCGACTGTAATGGACGTTCTTAAACGACTAGGTGAAAAAAGGGGACGCTGCGGATTGGTTCCGCGGCGTCCCCTTTGCGTTGGCGTGTCGGTTATGCCTTACAGCTCGTAGAGCGTGGTGAACTTGTCTTGGAGGTAGCTGCAGTAGTAGCGGGCATCGAACGCCATGCCGCAGGCGCCCTTGATGAGCTCCGGCGCGTCCTTGGCGCGGCCCCACTGCCAAATGTGCTCGCCCAGCCAAGCGCGGACGGGTGTCAGGTCGCCGCTCGCGCAGGCGCCGGTAAGGTCGACGCCGTCGCGGCACATGGCCGGCACAAACATGGCGTCGTAGGCGCTGCCCAGCGCATAGGTGGGGAAGTAGCCAAACGAGCCGCCGCTCCAGTGCGTATCCTGTAGGCAGCCGTGCGTGTCGTCGGGAACGGGAATGCCCAGGTACTCATCCATGAAGCGGTTCCAAAGCGCGGGGATGTCCTTGGCTGTGGCCTCGCCGGCAAACAGCATGCGCTCGATCTCGTAGCGCACCATAACGTGCAGCGGATAGGTGAGCTCGTCGGCCTCGGTGCGGATCAACGACGGCTGCGCGATGTTCACGGCGCGGTAGAGCGTGTCCTCGTCAACGTCGCCGTAGACCTCGGGCGCGTGGCGGCGCAGCACCTCGAGCAGCGGTCCCATAAAGGCGCGGCTGCGACCCACGGTGTTCTCAAAGAAGCGGCTCTGGCTCTCGTGGATGCCCATGGAGGTGCCGCCCTCCAGGCACGTGCGCGCATAGGCGGGGTTCACGCCCAGCTTGTACATGGCGTGCCCCGCCTCGTGGATGATGCTGTAGACGTTGGAGATGCAATCGTCCTCGTAGATGTGTGTCGCGATGCGCGCGTCACCCACGGCAAAGCCCTCGCTAAACGGGTGCTCGGTAAAGGCAAGCGTGGTGTCGTTCAGGTTCAGGCCGACGAGCTTCATAAGGTCGAAGCTCATGGCGCGCTGGGCGGCCTCGGGCACGCGGGCGTGCAAAAAGTCGGCAGCGGGCTGCTGGCCGCGCTCGCCGATGGCATGCACGAGCGGCACGACCGTCGCCTTGACCTCGTCGCAAAACGCATCGAAGCTCTTGGTGGAAAGGCCGCGCTCGTACTGGTCGAGCCAAACGTCGTATGGGTCGCGCTTGGGGTCCATGAGCTCGGCCTGATGCTTAAGCTGGGCGACGATTCTATCCACATAGGGCTCAAAGCTCGCCCAGTCATTGGCCGTCTTGGCCTTGTGCCACACGGCGTCGGCCTCGCAGGTGAGCCTGGTCCAGGCTTCGGCCTCCTCGGTAGGAATAACGCTTGCCTCGCGCTGGTCGCGGCCGAGCACGCGGATCTCGTCGAGCAGCTGCGGGTCGTCTACATGTCCGCCTGCAACCGTCTCGCGTGCTAACGAGCGTACGAGCTCAACGGACTTCTCGCTGGTCAGTAGCTTGTGATGCTCGCCGGCAAGGGTTCCCATGGCGTCGGCGCGCGCTGCGGCGCCGTTGGCAGGAGCAATCGTCGCTCCATCGAACTCGGCAATCTTGAGCAGGTACTCGCGAGTCCACAGCTTGCCCTCGAGTTTGCGGAACTTTTTGACGGCCTTGTCGACTTTAGCGGCCTTGACGCCCTTGGCGGCCTTTGCCACGGCGGCCTTGGCCTTCTTATCGAGTTTCTTTCCCATACCGTATCCTTAATCTCGCAGGCCGAGCGCCGTAAGCGGCTGCGCGGCCAGTTTGCACAGCTACCTGCCTTGTACCCAGCACGAACAAAACGGAACGCGGCGATATGCTCGCAGAATGTGTTATCCTATAGCCCAATGCGTTGACGGAGAGGGTTTTGCCCGTCGCGTCGCCGGCAAGAGAGGGAAGGTCATGGGCTGCAAGCCTTCCTGCGGTGGCAAGGGCTAAGCGTTCACTCCCGAGCAGCGACCTCAACGGGCGTGCGGCCAGTGGCGGCGATGTCCCCAGTAGGGAAGCCGTGAGCCTCGCGACAAGGGGCAAAGAGTGGGCGCGGCGGGCCAGACATCCGTCGGGTCAAACAAGGTGGTACCGCGGAATTCAACCGTCCTTGGGCAATGCACATGCCCGAGGACGGTTTTTTGTTACCGAACCGGGCCGCGTTTTCGCAGCGCCAAGCGGCATCGGTCGCCCCGGCAAGCGAATGCGCGAGAGACGAAAGGGAAGACATGAGTCTGATTGATGATCTGGTCAAACTCGAGGAAGAGGCCAAGGAGCTCGTCGCCGGCGCCGACGACGCCGCCAAGCTCGAGGCCGCGCGCGTTGAGCTGCTCGGCCGCAAGGGCCGTATCACCGGCCTGATGCGCATGATGGGCAAACTCGCCCCCGAGGATCGCCCCATGATGGGCAAGCGCGCCAACGAGATGCGCCAGCTGATCGAGGGCATGCTCGACGAGCGCACCACCGAGATGAAGGCCGCCGCCCTCAAACACGCACTCGAGCACGAGGCCGTCGACATCACGCTGCCGGGCATCCGTCCGCAGATCGGTCACCAGCACCTGATCAAGCAGATCATCGAGGAGGCCGAGGACATCTTCTGCGGCATCGGCTACACCGTCGAGTCCGGCCCCATGGTCGATACCTCCTACTACAACTTCACCGCGCTCAACGCGCCCATGGATCACCCGAGCCGCTCGGCTCGCGACACGTTCTATGTGGTCGACAACAACCCCGGCAGCGTTGCGCATCCCGAGGCTCACGCTCACGGCGAGTCCGACGTGCTGCTGCGCACCCAGACCTCGGGCGTGCAGATCCACACCATGGAGTCGCAAAAGCCGCCCATCTACATGATCTGCCCGGGCACCGTCTATCGTCCCGACACGGCCGACGCCTGCCACCTGCCGCAGTTCAACCAGATCGAAGGCCTGGTCGTCGACGAGGGCATCACCTTTGGCGATCTTAAGGGCACGCTCGACTACTTTGTTAAGTGCATGTTTGGCGAGGATCGCAAGACGCGCTATCGCCCGCACTTCTTCCCCTTCACCGAGCCCAGCTGCGAGGTGGACGTGAGCTGCCACGTCTGCGGCGGCAAGGGCTGCAACTTCTGCAAGCACAGCGGATGGATCGAGATCCTGGGCTGCGGCATGGTCGACCCCAACGTCCTGATCAACTGCGGCATCGACCCCGAGAAGTACACCGGCTTCGCCTTTGGTATTGGCGCCGAGCGCGTCGCGGCACTGCGCTACGACCTCCCCGACCTCAGAACGCTCATGACTGGCGATATGCGTTTCCTGAATCAGTTCTAGGCTGCGGCTTGCCCAAGTGCGGCACCTCGGCGCTCATTCGTCGCTTGCGTACCAAAGTACGCGGCGCTCCTCTTTCGGGCCGATCCGCCGCACTTGGACAAGCCTCGCTTTGTAAGGAATGTTTACAAAGTTGAAGTTTCCACCTGCATCTCTTCGCAGGCTTTCAGTATGAAAGGAGAGCTAGATGCGTGTTTCTTACGACTGGCTCAAGACCATGATCGATATTCCGGAGGATCCCAAGACCCTTTCGGACGAATATATCCGTACCGGCACCGAGGTCGAGGCGATCGACACCGTGGGCGAGTCCTTCGACCACGTGGTGACCGCCAAGGTGCTCACCAAGACCCCGCACCCCGATAGCGACCATATGTATGTGTGCTCGGTCGACGTGGGCGACAAGAACCTCGACGCCGACGGCAACCCCGCTCCGCTGCAGATCGTCTGCGGCGCGCAGAACTTCGAGGCCGGCGACCACATCGTCACGGCCATGATCGGCGCCGTGCTTCCTGGCGACGTCAAGATCAAGAAGAGCAAGCTTCGCGGCGTCGTGTCCATGGGCATGAACTGCTCCGCGCGCGAGCTCGGCCTGGGCGGCGACCACTCCGGCATCATGATCCTGCCCGAGGACACGCCCTGCGGCATGCCGTTTGCCGAGTACGTGGGTTCGAGCGACACCGTGCTCGACTGCGAGATCACGCCCAACCGCCCCGACTGCCTGTCCATGATCGGCATGGCCCGCGAGACCGGCGCCATCTTCGACCGCGATTTCCACGTTGAGCTGCCTGCCATCAAGGCCGAGACTGGCCGCGCGACCGACGACGAGCTTTCCGTCGAGATTGCCGACGAGGGCCTGTGCGACCGCTACGTTGCCCGCATCGTGCGCAACGTCAAGGTCGGCCCGTCGCCCGACTGGATGGTCAAGCGCCTTAACGCCCTGGGCGTGCGCCCGCACAACAACATCGTCGACATCACCAACTATGTGATGATGCTCACCGGTCAGCCGCTGCACGCCTTTGACCTGGACACCTTTGCCGCGCGCGAGGGCAGGCGTCGCGTGGTGGTTCGCGCCGCCCAGCAGGGCGAGAAGTTCACGACGCTCGACGGCGAGGAGCGCGTGCTCGACGCCGGCATGGGCCTCATCACCGACGGCGAGCGTCCCGTGGCGCTGGCCGGTGTCATGGGCGGCATGGATTCCGAGATCGAGGACGATACCGTTGACGTGATGGTCGAGAGCGCCTGCTTCAACGCCGGCCGCACCTCGCACACCAGCCGTGACCTATCGCTGATCTCCGACGCCTCCATCCGCTTTGAGCGCCAGGTCGACGAGACCGGCTGCGTGGACGTCGCCAATGTGACGTGCGCGCTCATCGAGGAGATCGCCGGCGGCGAGGTCGCCCCCGGCTATGTGGACGTGTTCCCCGCGCCCAAGACCATCGACAGCATTAAGCTGCGTTTGGCCCGCGTGCACGCCATCTGCGGCGCCGACATCGAGCCCGACTTTATCGAGCGCTCGCTTACCCGCCTGGGCTGCACCGTCGAGCGCGATGGCGAGGACTTTATGGTCACGCCGCCGAGCTTCCGTCCCGACCTGCCGCGTGAGATCGACCTGATCGAGGAGGTCCTGCGCCTGTGGGGCATGGGCCGTGTGACGGCGACCATCCCGGCTGCCAAGAACCACATCGGCGGTCTGACGCGCGAGCAGAAGCTTACCCGCAAGGTCGGCGAGATCCTGCGCGCCTGCGGCCTCAACGAGACCACGACTTTTGGCTTTGCTGCCCCGGGCGACCTGGAGAAGATCGGCATGTCCACCGAAGGCCGCGGCTGCCCCGTGGTGCTCATGAACCCGTTGGTCGCCGAGCAGACCGAGATGCGCCGCTCGTTGCTGCCGGGCTTACTGCAGTCCGTTGCCTATAACGAGGCCCACGGCACGCCCAACGTGCACCTGTACGAGGTCGGCAGTCTGTTCCACGGTCGCGAGAACGCCAGCCTGCCCAAGGAGACCAAGTCCGTCGCGGGCGTGCTCTCGGGTCAGTGGAGCGAGCAGTCTTGGAACATGAAGTACCGCAAGCTGCGTTTCTTCTTTGGCAAGGGCATCGTCGAGGAGCTGCTCGCCCAGCTGCGCATTGAGAAGGTTCGCTTCCGTCCCGTCGAGGGCGAGAGCTATGCCTTCCTGCAGCCGGGTCGTGCTGCCGAGGTGCTCTCGGGCGGTACCGTGCTGGGCTGGGTTGGCGAGATCCACCCCGAGGCGCGCGAGGCTATGGGCATTGACGAGGTCGTCGTCGCCTTTGAGCTCGACCTGGACAAGCTGATCAAGGGCGCCCGTAACCAGGAGAACTACCGTGAGTTCTCGCAGTACCCGGCCGTTGAGCACGACCTCGCTATCGTGGTCGACAACACTGTGACCTGCGAGGATCTTGAGCGTCGTATTACGAGTGCCGGCGGCAAGCTGCTCGAGGGCGTGCGCCTGTTCGATGTCTACCGCGATCCCATCCGCATCGGTGCGGGCAAGAAGTCCATGGCCTTTGCGCTTACGTATCGCTCCGACGACCACACGCTCACCAGCGAAGAGGTCGAGAAGGCGCACCAGAAGATCGTCACCAAGGTGTGCAAGGGTGTGAACGGCGAGGTCCGCGGCTAGGTCCTGCGCTGGGGTATGGGTCAGCGGTGGCTGCTGCCGAGTCCTACGTGACTGCTATGCCCGGTATAAGGCACCGTTGAGCCTGCATATATGACACGCGCATTACATGACGGCGTGCTGCTTTGTCGGCAGCGCGCCGTTTTGCTATGATAGCCAACGGCGTGTTACGAATCTGGCAATACGTAACACTGGCAAGGTGATTCAAGCGGCGTTGCAATTCTGTGCGCCGACAACCGGGAGGCGTATATGCACATTCCAGATAATTATCTGTCCCCGCAGACCGATGCTGTCATGGCGGTGGCGATGGTGCCCGTTTGGGTCCATTGCATCAAAAAGGTACGCGCCACGCTCGATCGCGAGCACATGGCTTTCCTGGGCATCTGCGCCGCGTTCTCCTTCTTGCTCATGATGTTCAACGTGCCGCTACCTGGCGGCACCACGGGTCACGCCGTCGGCGGCGCGCTCATCGCGCTGCTGCTGGGCCCCGAGGCTGCTGCCATTGCGGTTTCGGTCGCGCTGGCATTGCAGGCGCTGCTGTTTGGCGACGGCGGCGTTCTGTCGTTTGGCGCCAACTGCTTTAACATGGCCTTTGTGCTGCCGTTTGTCGCTGCTATCGTGTTCCGTGCGCTCAACAGCCGTCTGCACGACAAGAGCTGGGGCACCTCGGTTTCTGCCATCGTGAGCGGTTGGGTCGGCCTGTGCCTGGCGGCCCTGTGCGCGGCAATCGAGTTTGGTATTCAGCCGATGCTCTTTACCAACGCTTCGGGCGCGCCGCTGTACTGCCCCTTCCCGCTGTCCGTGGCTATTCCGGCCATGTTGATCCCGCATATGCTGGTTGCCGGCGTGATCGAGGGCGTGGCGACGGTCGCCATCTACGGTTTCATTAAGAAGACGGCGCCGAGCATTATCGTCGGGCCCGAGGCCGTCGATGGCCAGCTTGCTGCCGAGGGCGCTGCTGCTAAGAAGACCTCGCTGGTCCCCACGCTCATCCTGATCGCCGTGCTTGTCGTGGCCACGCCGCTGGGCCTGCTGGCCACGGGTGACGCCTGGGGTGAGTGGGACGCCGAGGGCGCCGCGACCGCCGTTCAGGAGGCTGGCGACGACAGCCTGCAGGCTTCGGTCGGCCTTGATACCCCGACCTTTGCTGACGCTCTGCCTACGGGTGATTACCTGCAGGCCTATTCCGAGGAGCAGGGTCTTGGCTTTGCCGGCCAGGCTGCCATGTATATCCTCTCGGGCGTAATTGGCGTGGCGGTGCTCACCATCGCATTCCGCTTGATCTCGCTTACGGTCAAGGAAAACTGAGCGCATGCAGATGGTCGAGCTGCCTAGCTGGCTTGCGGCCGAGGAGCGATACGAGCCCGCGGGGGCTCGGCATCGTGTGATGCAAAAGAACGTCTTGCACCTGGCGAGCCTGCTTGAGCGGGTTCGCCTGGGTGGAGGCGCGCACGAGGGCGGGTCGATGGTCGACCGCGCCCTTTCTTGCGTTTCGGCTCCGGTGCGCCTGGTGGGGATGTTCGTCTGCGTCCTGTGCGTGTGTCTGACGCAGAGCCCGCTGTACCTCATGTTGATGGCGGCTATCGCGCTGGTGCTGGTCGCGGTGCGCCCCGCACGCGGGCTGCGTGCGACCATTGTACCGGCGCTCGGCGCCACGGGGCTTGCGGTGGTTCTGGCATTGCCTGCCCTGCTGCTGGGCGCGTCTGCCACGGGCGCCATGCTCAAGATTGCGCTCAAGACCTTCATTAATGTGTCGCTGGTGCTGGGCGTTTCGTGGACGCTTACCTGGAGCCGCATGTCGGCGGCGCTCAAAATGCTGCACCTGCCCGACGAGGTCATCTTTACCTTTGATATGGCACTCAAGCATATCGAGGTGCTGGGACGCACGGCGCACGATCTGTGCGAATCGGTCATGCTGCGCAGCGTTGGCCGTGCGCCTGAGGGATTTTCGCGTACCGATTCGATCGCGGGTATCATGGGCATGACCTTTATCAAGGCGATGGAATGCAGTCGCGCGATGGACGAGGCTATGCTTTGCCGCGGCTTTGCCGGTGCGTATCCGGCGCCCGCGCGCGCCGGGTTTGGCTGGCGCGATGCCGTTTACGCAGCCGTTGTGGTTCTGCTCGCCGTGTTGTGCGCAGTGCTGTAGCGCGGGCGGTCGAGCCGTCGATGTGGATAGGGAAGGGCGACGTTTTGGCAAACGATACGAATGGCGCGATGGGCGTGAGCGGTGCTGCTGGCGCCGAGACCACGCCGCTCATTGAGCTGCGCGACGTGGTGTTTTCCTATACGGGTCATACGGTTGTCGATGGCGTTTCGCTGCAGGTCGATCGTGGTGAACTCGTTGCCCTGCTCGGTCCCAACGGTTGTGGCAAGACGACGATCATGCGCCTTATTAACGGCCTTGAGCTCGCGGACGCAGGGGCATACCTGTTTGACGGGCACGTGATCGATGCGGCGTATCTGAAGGATTCTGCTGCTGCTCAGAAGTTCCACCAGCGCGTGGGCTTCGTATTCCAAAATGCCGACGCCCAGCTGTTCTGCGCTACGGTGGGCGAGGAAGTTGCTTTTGGTCCCGCGCAGATGGGGCTGCCGGCAGACGAGCTCGAGCGCCGCGTGCGCGATGCCATGGAGCTGTTCCAGGTTGCCGATCTGGTCGATGCCTCGCCCTATCAGCTTTCGGGCGGGCAAAAGAAGCGCGTGGCGCTGGCTGCCGTCGTGTCGATGAACCCGGATATCTTGGTCCTCGACGAGCCTACCAATGGACTCGACGAGGATTCATGCGACATCGTGGTCAACTTCTTGCTGGCCTACGTCGCGGCGGGTAAGACGGTCTTGATGAGCACGCATCACCAGGATTTGGTGCGACGCCTGGGTGCCCGTGCAATCTATATCGATCGATATCACCATGTGGTCGAGGCACCTTCGCCGTCGTATGGAACCGAGAGCGGCGCTGCGGAATAGTTGCTGCGTAGAGCGTGCGTAGCGGCCCGCGCGGCTTTGCCGTGATGGTATAGTTATCCAGGTTTTTATGGGGGTGGCTATGCCAAGCTGGAACATTCATATCGCTCAGACGGAGCGTTTGCTGGAGTGCACCGGCGCGCTTGCCAATAGCGTGCGCGACCGCAATGCCTTTTTGTTTGGCTGCGTGGTTCCGGATATCTTCGTGGGCTATATGGTCCCTGGTATCGCTGATCCCATTCCGTATCGCATTACGCACTTTGCAAACCCCGAGCCTATCCCTAAGCCGCGCGAGCACGAGTTCTGGGATACCTATGTGGCGCCGCTGCTCAAAGGGGCGTCTGTTGGTACGCCGGCTGCCGCGACCTCGATCGCCGAGGAGCGCGAGCGACTCAATCGGGTGCATTATCCCCAACGCTACAAGGACGCCGAGCCGGTTGCTGGTCCCGGTGCTAGCGAGCTTTCGCTCGCGCCCGGTGACGTGGCGCAGTCGCTGCTCGATTTGACGCTGGGCGTCTGGTCGCATCTGGTGGCGGATACCGTATGGAATACGCGCGTGAATCAGTACCTGGAGGCGCACGGCGGCAAGCCGTGCGAGGAATTCCGCATTAAAAAGCAAGGCGACTTTGACTGGTTTGGCAAGACGCTGGGCATCGTTTCCATTCCGCGTGCGACCGATCGCCTCTATACCGCTGCGACGCGTTTTGGGCAGTATCCCATCCATAAAGAATATGTGCTCAAGACTATCGGCGTCATGCACGAGATTGTACGCGAAAACCCCGGCGAGCCCGATCATCCGCCGTATCGCCTGCTAACCGAGGAGTTTTTCGATGCAACGTTTACCGAGGTCATCGAGCTAACCGAGGCGGGATTTGCGGTTCGCGTTGCTGCTTCTGACGTTCCCGCAGTCCCCCTGATCGCTAGCTGCTAGCCGGCCGGCTTAACGGTGAACAGTTCATCCCAATTGACCAACAGCTCCCGTCGCAGGGCATATTCGGTGGTACGCTCGACATCGGAAAGGTTCGCGACTGAACACAAATCGATGATGCGGCATACGAAGAAGGTCTAAAAAAGGGCCCGGAAGGCAATGCCTTCCGGGCCCTTTGCAATGCAAATCTGCTTGCAAGTGCGATTTAGCGCACCTGAGCGACGTAAGCGACGTTGGTCGAGGAGACCTTGTCCTCGAGCTGGACGCTCATGCGGGGATCGCCGGCGGTGGCGACGGTCAGGTCGCCGGCCTCGACGTAGCCGAGCTCCTTAGCGGTCTCAATCGCCTTGACGATCGTGCCGTTGACGGTACCCTGGGTAATCTCGGCTTGGTGCGGGATAACGCCCCAGTACATGATCATCTGCTGGACGGCCCACTCGTGGCGGGAGAACGCGCAGATCGGCATGTTGGGACGGAAGTGCGAGATCAGGCGAGCGGTACGACCGGTGGTCGTCGGCACGGTGATGCACTTGGCGCCAACGGTGGTGGCCATGTTCACAGCGGACATACCCACAACGTTGTTGACGACGCGGGTGCCGTGAGCATCGGCCGGAACCTCGAGCGGAGCGTGGGCCGGGAGGTACTTCTCGGTCTCGAGAGCAATGCTGGCCTGCATCTTGACGGCCTCGACCGGGTACTTACCGGCAGCGGACTCGCCGGACAGCATGACGGCGTCGGTGCCGTCATAAATGGCGTTAGCAACGTCGGCAACCTCGGCGCGCGTCGGGCGCGGGTTCTGCTGCATGGAGTCGAGCATCTGCGTAGCGGTGATAACGGGCTTGTAGGCCGCGTTGCACTTGGCGATGATCTCCTTCTGGATGTGCGGAACGAGCTCGGGCTTGATCTCGATGCCCAGGTCGCCACGGGCGACCATGATGCCGTCGGAAGCCTCGAGAATCTCGTCGAAGTTCTCGACGCCCAAGGCGCACTCGATCTTCGGGAAGATCGTCACGTGCTCGCCGCCGTTCTCGCGGCAAAGCTCGCGGATGCCGCGGACGGACTCGCCGTCACGGATGAAGGAAGCGGCGATGTAGTCGATGTTCTCGGTCAGGCCAAAGAGGATGTCCTGACGATCGCGCTCGGTGATGGCGGGCAGCGAGATGTTGACGTTGGGCATGTTGACGCCCTTGCGCTCGCCGATCAGGCCGTCGTTCTTAACGACGCAGGTCATGTCCTGGCCACTGACGGACTCGACCTCGAGGGCAACCAGGCCGTCATCGATCAGGATGAGGGAGCCCTTCTCGACCTCGGAAGGCAGAGCCAGGTAGTCGAGGGAGATGTGCTCAGCGGTGCCGTGGAAATCCTCGGACGTGGGCTGAGCGGTGACGACGATCTTATCGCCGGTCTTGACGGCAACCTTCTTGCCGTCGACCAGAAGGCCGGTGCGGACCTCGGGGCCCTTGGTGTCGAGCAGGATGCCGACAGGCAGACCGAGCTCCTTGGAAATACGGCGGACGCGCTCGATGCGACCGTGGTGCTCGTCGTAGGAGCCGTGCGAGAAGTTAAAACGGGCGACGTTCATGCCCGCCTTGATCATCTCGCGGATGGTCTCGTCGCTATCGCAGGCGGGACCCATGGTGCATACAATCTTAGTGCGCTTGTACATTCAGACCTCCATCTGACATCGTCTTGCGCTGATAGATAAACCATAAGAAATAAAACCGAGATGATTATAACGAAATGCCGACCGAATACCCCAAAAAATCGACCGTATGCCGAAATGGAAGTTCATTTTTTGCGGGAAAAACGGTATATGAAAAATCTTTACCAACCACTCCAAGCGCTGCTATCTGGGCGATATGTCAGTTTGGCGATGTGCCGAAGAAAAAACGTTTTACCAATGTTGAGCATCACACGGTCTGCACCGTTGCGTGCGGACCATATTTCCAAACCGATTGTTTTGGCTAGACGCGTCGCTTTGGGGTACCATAGCTCCACTATCAACTGCCGCTCAGCACGGCAGCCTTGATGAGCCCTTGCCCTTCTCCTGGGAATTATGATCGGGCATCAATCTGCTGAGTGGCCCGAATCCCAGGAGGGGACTCTATATGCAAAAGGAATACCTGTCCGCCGCGGCGGAGGTGCTCAGCGACCAAGGCGTCGATGAGAACCTCGGCCTGAGCAACGACGAGGCGTCGTCGCGCCTCGCCAAGACAGGCCCTAACAAGCTCGAGGAAGCCGAGAAGACGCCGCTGTGGAAGCGTTTCTTTGAGCAGATGGCCGACCCCATGGTCATCATGCTGATCGTTGCCGCCGTCATCAGCGCCCTCACGGGCATGGTCAAGGGCGAGCCCGACTTTGCCGATGTCGCCATCATCATGTTCGTCGTTATCGTCAACTCGGTGCTGGGCGTGGTCCAGGAAGCCAAGAGCGAGGAGGCCCTCGAGGCCCTGCAGGAGATGAGCGCGGCGCAGTCCAAGGTGCTGCGCGACGGCAAGCTCGTGCACCTGCCGAGCGCCGAGCTCGTGCCCGGCGACGTGATCATGCTCGAGGCGGGCGACTCCGTCCCGGCTGACTGCCGCGTGCTCGAGAGCGCCACGATGAAGATCGAAGAGGCCGCACTCACCGGCGAGTCTGTGCCCGTAGAGAAGCACGCCAACGTGATCGAGCTTGCTGCGGGCACCGATGACGTGCCGCTCGGCGACCGCAAGAACATGTGCTACATGGGCTCCACCGTCGTGTACGGCCGTGGTCGCGCCGTCGTGGTCGGCACCGGCATGGATACCGAGATGGGCAAGATCGCCGGCGCCCTGGCCGAGGCCAAGGAAGAGCTCACGCCGCTGCAGGTGAAGCTCGCCGAGCTCAGCCGCATCCTCACCATTATGGTGATCGTCATCTGCGTCGTCATCTTTGGCGTTGACATCCTCCGCCACGGCGTGGGCAACGTCCTTACCGATCCGACCGCCTTGCTCGACACCTTTATGGTCGCGGTCTCGCTCGCCGTCGCCGCCATTCCCGAGGGCCTGGTCGCCGTCGTGACTATCGTGCTTTCGCTCGGCGTGACCAAGATGGCCAAGCGCCAGGCGATTATCCGCAAGCTCTCTGCCGTCGAGACCCTCGGCTGCACGCAGACTATCTGCTCCGACAAGACCGGCACCCTTACCCAGAATAAGATGACCGTCGTCAAGCACGAGCTCGCCGCGCCCAAGGAGAAGTTCCTGGCCGGTATGGCCCTGTGCTCCGATGCCCAGTGGGACGAGGAGCTGGGCGAGGCCGTGGGCGAGCCGACTGAGTGTGCGCTTGTCAACGACGCCGGCAAGGCAGGCCTCACCGGCCTGACTGCCGAGCATCCGCGCGTGGGCGAGGCCCCGTTTGACTCGGGGCGCAAGATGATGTCCGTGGTCGTCGAGACCCTGGACGGCGAGTACGAGCAGTACACCAAGGGCGCGCCTGACGTGGTGATCGGCCTGTGCACCCACATCTACGAGGGCGATAAGGTCGTCCCCCTGACCGAGGAGCGCCGCGCCGAGCTCGTGGCCGCCAATAAGGCCATGGCCGACGAGGCTCTGCGCGTGCTGGCGCTGGCAAGCCGCACTTACACCGAGGTCCCGAGCGACTGCAGCCCCGCTGCGCTCGAGCACGACCTGGTCTTCTGCGGCCTGTCCGGCATGATTGACCCTGTCCGCCCCGAGGTCGCCGACGCCATCCGCGAGGCCCACGACGCCGGTATCCGCACCGTCATGATCACGGGTGACCATATCGACACCGCCGTGGCCATTGCCAAGCAGCTGGGAATCGTCACCGATCGCAGCCATGCCATCACCGGTGCCGACCTCGATCGCATGAGCGACGAGGAGCTCGACGCGCACATCGAGGACTACGGCGTGTACGCCCGCGTCCAGCCCGAGCACAAGACCCGCATCGTCGAGGCCTGGAAGTCGCGCGATCAGATCGTGGCCATGACGGGCGACGGCGTCAACGACGCCCCGTCCATCAAGCGCGCCGACATCGGCGTGGGCATGGGCATCACCGGTACCGACGTCACCAAGAACGTTGCCGACATGGTGCTTGCCGACGACAACTTCGCCACCATCATCGGTGCCTGCGAAGAGGGTCGTCGCATCTATGACAACATCCGCAAGGTCATCCAGTTCCTGCTTTCGGCCAACCTTGCCGAGGTGTTCTCGGTGTTTATCGCCACGCTCATCGGCTTTACCATCTTCCAGCCGGTGCAGCTGCTGTGGGTGAACCTGGTCACCGACTGCTTCCCCGCGCTCGCGCTTGGCATGGAGGATGCCGAGGGCGACATCATGAAGCGCAAGCCGCGCAACGCCAAGGACGGCGTCTTTGCCGGACATATGGGTCTGGACTGCGTGGTCCAGGGCCTAATCATCACCGTGCTGGTGCTGGCGAGCTTCTTTGTGGGCGTGTACTTTGACATGGGCTACATCCACATCGCCGATATGATCGCCGGCAATGCCGACGAGGAAGGCGTAATGATGGCGTTCATCACGCTCAACATGGTCGAGATTTTCCACTGCTTCAATATGCGCAGCCGTCGTGCGTCGCTGTTCACCATGAAGAAGCAGAACAAGTGGCTGTGGGCTTCCGCCGCGCTGGCACTGGTGCTGACGGTGATCGTGACCGTGCAGCCGACGCTTGCCGAGATGTTCTTTGGTCCTGTGACGCTTGAGCTCAAGGGCGTTCTTGCCGCGCTGGGCCTGGCCTTCCTAATCATCCCGCTGATGGAGATCTACAAGGCGATCATGCGCGCGGTCGAGAAGGAGTAACGTACTTGTCCGGGCCCGCCCCACGCCCTTTCTCCCTCACTGGTCCTCGCGCTTCGCGCTGCGGGATCGTTCGGGAGTAAGGGCTTCCGGGGCGGGCCCTGCGCTATCCTTGCTGGCTTCTCTCCCATGCGGATGAAAAGGGCTGAAGGAAAGACGGTGAGCGGTCGAGCAATTGCTCGACCGCTCTTTTTTGATTAAGGGATGTGCCCTTAGGAAACCCCTCCCGGCGGGCGGGCCCTGCGGTATCCTTGCTGGCTTTTCTCCCGTGCGGATGAAAAGGGCCGAGGGAAAGTATGTGAGCTGGTCGGGCTTTGCCCGGCCAGCTCTTTTTTAGAGCATTTGCTCGACCGACTCTTTTTGTGAACTGGATTGTATGGGGTTGAATCGGCGACGCGTTAGGAGAAGCCGGGAACGTCGCTGAAGGGGATTTGAGGCATAAAGAGAACGATGACGGCCATAATTCCCCAGTAGATTTGCAGAGGTAGCGGAGCCGATATCAGGGCATTAAAGAAGGACAAACCCTTTTTGCTTCCATATAGCTGGACCGAGCTGAGAAGAGCAATTCCAAAAGAGATGGCGCTCGGCCAGCATGCTTTGACAATGAGGCTAAGGAAATAGCATATTAATGTTATCGCTATGCACCCAATGCCCCAGAGCCACTTCTTGTTGAGGAAATACTGGATGCCCCATACACCAATTACGGGGGCAATGATGACTGGCAACATAGCCGTATCCTAACTATTTATACAACGAATGTATTCTCCGGAGTTGGGGGGATAGACGCTGCAAGGTAGACGGTACGCGTTGCCAGCGGGTACGGGGTGTCCAAGGAGTTGCTTTGCTGCATACTCAGGCCAAGTACCTCCGGTTTTGCTTATGATCTTCTTAATCAGTCCGTCGATTACAAGCCCCGTTACATAGCCGATGAGTTCTTTTCCAATAAAAATGGCAATTTTGACGATCCATTCTTTAGCGCCGCGTGTGGCAGTTGCTAAATCATCCAAAGACAGGGTCTGGAATCGATCGATAATTTGGACATCTCCGTTTTCATCTAGTGCGTATGTCGTCCATCCTGTGCCGGACTCATTGACAGCTTCAATGTACTCTTCGGCAGAAGGGAACTCTACTTCAAGAGGTTGCGCCTTAGATTGCTTTGGTGAAATGGCAATTGAGCAAAGCGCAACTGCGCTTGCGATGAATGACTTACGGCTTACGGGAACGTTGCGTAGCATGTGTATCCTCCTGACATTTAGCTTGACATTGCTGTGTTGTTCAGATTCAGCCTCCAATCCGTGAAACGCATTTCAAACGAATCAAGCGTGGAAAGGTCGAACTCGGACGCTATCTTTCCTTCAGAGATGGCAAAAATTGAAGGATAAAACTCGAATGACGGCAGAAGCGCCTTAAGTGTTTCCCTATCAACTTCCTTTTGGCTCTTAGGGACAACGAGGATCTCGATGTCGTTCTTGAGACTCGGCGAAAGCGAGCGCTCTGCCGCACGGAGTTCTTCACAGGCCGGGCAGCCCTCCAGCTCAATTTGCACGATAAAAGATTCGCCTTTGCTTAATTTCGATCGAAATTCGGGCAATGAGATATTGATTGGATCGGAATTGGTTCGTACTGACGAGAAGAGGGCGAAAAGGGACAGCGATAAGATAAGGATAAGGACGGTTTGCTTTCTCATGGGTCCTCCAAACTCTATAAAGGTAAATTAATTTATATAAAACATTAAATAAAGATTCTTTAAAATGAACGGTATCGATTTGTCGGTAAATGGTTTTGAGCGAGAGCGGTTGGATTGAAAAGTACAATGAACGCAGGGAAATAAGGAAAAAAGGAGGAGAAATGAAAGATCGCGATATACATCTGCGGTTGACGACGAGTTTTCTGACAATCTTCTGTATCGCCCTGGCGGTTCAAGCGCTATGTTGCGTGGTGTTGTTCGTTCATCTTGCGAACCTGTTGCTCATCGAGGGTATCTCTGCGGTGAGCGGCGGATTTCTGCTCTTGTTTATGGTTAGCACGCTTTGCGACGCTGCAACGTTTCTTCTGTTTACGATTCTGACGGCGAAAGTCAGGCATGAGGGTCGTCCTTTTGGTAAGTGGCAGACCAGGATTTTGGTCGCGGCTGGCCTCCTGATGTCGGTAAAAGCCGTCATCAGCATCATATGGCCGACGATTCAATTGCCATACAGCAATGTTCTTGGAACGGCTGAGCCCGTGTTTCCCGAGTTTGATTTTCAATCGCTTTCTTACGGACTCGTTTTCTTTGCGTTGGCGGGGGTCTTTGAATACGGTAGGGTATTGCAGGAAGATGCAGACGAGATTCTCTAGGGGGTGGCACGGTGCCGATTGTTATGCGTCTTGACCGCGTGATGGCGGACCGTAAAATCTCGTCGCAGGAACTTGCCGAAATCATTGGAATATCGCCTGTTAATCTGTCTCGAATTAAAACGGGAAGACTCAAGGGGATCCGCTTTTCTACACTTCAAGCAATGTGCGAGGCGCTTCATTGCAAGCCCGGCGACATCATCGATTGGATGGATGATGACGAGTACGCCGCAGCATTTGGTAAGTCGGACGGAACAATGCGTTAAAATACCTGCTCAGTTGTGTGGTTTTGTGCTGGGAGGCGTTTGTGGGCAAGGCTAAGGCTAAGGCGAAGAAAAAGACGACGGGGGCGCGGGCTAAGCGCGATCGTCGTCGGAAGCTCGCGACCGAAGCCCCCGCATCTGCCGAGGAGCTGCTCGCAAGCGTGCCGGGACTCGACGCGCTGCGGGATGTTCCGGCGTTCGACGACCTGCCGATCGATGGTGCTCAGCAAGCGGCATTTGACGACTTTTGCGTCCAGGCCGAGGAGCCCGAGCAGATGCAACTTGGTGCCGTGGTGCGCCTGGATCGCGGGTTTCCGCTGGTGGCGACTGCCGATGACACCTTTCGTGCCGAGCATGCCGTGGGGTTTGCCAAGTCGCGTGGCGAGGATGAGGTTCTGCTGCCCGCCGTGGGCGACCGCGTGGCGGTGCGCCGTGCGCCCGGGCACGACATGGGCGTGATCGAGTGCGTGCTGCCGCGCCGCACGAGTTTTGAGCGTTGGCGCGGACGCGCTCGCGGCGAGCGCCAGGTACTCTGCTCCAATGTGGATAGCGTGCTGATCGTGCAGGCGCTCGGCGCCGGCGAGGTGCTGCTCGACCGCGTGGCGCGCTCGCTGGTGTTGGCGCTCGATTGCGATGCAGAGCCGGTGGTGGTACTCACCAAGGCTGACCGCTGCGACGCCGATGAGCTCGAGCGCGATCTGGACCGCGTGCACCGCTTGGTGGGTCCGGACGTGCACGTGATCGTGACGTCCTCTGCCGAGGGCCGTGGCCTGGACGAGGTTCGTGCCTGCGTGCCGGCGGGAACGTGCGCCATGATTTTGGGCGAGTCGGGTGCCGGCAAGTCGACGCTGCTCAATGCGCTGCTGGGCCACGATACGTTGGCCACTGGCGGCGTGCGCGGGCGTGATGACCAAGGTCGCCACACCACGGTTGCGCGCGTGATGGTGGCACTGCCGGGCGACGCCGGCGTGATCGCCGATGCCCCGGGCCTGCGCAGCCTGCCGCTCGTGGGGCATGAGCGGGGTCTGGCGCGCGCCTTCCCCGAGATCGTCGAGGCGTCGCGTGCGTGCCGGTTTGGCGACTGCACGCACACTCACGAGCCGGGTTGCGCCGTTCGCGAGGCCGAAGATGCCGGACAGATCGACAGTCTGCGTCTGGAAACGTTCCAAAACTTGGCGTCATCCATGCGCGTGAGCGCTCAAATGCTCGATCCCGATGTCCATCTGTAATTGAATTTTCCTATGACAGCCGTCTTCCAACTGTTTGGGAGGCGGCTTTTTTGCTGCCAAAGCGCCTCGAAATATGCGTTTTGCCGACGTTCTGACCAAAACCTTGCCACGAGCTTGACGGGCTGGTCAGCTTTTGGTCAGCAATTGGTTTGACACGTAAAACCAAGATTGCGATTGCGCCGCTTTGCGCCCTGGTCGCCCAGACAATGGTGGTACGGGCATTTGCCCGGTGCTACCTCGAGAGGAGCGGCCGTGAACAAGAGCAAACGCATCGCCATCAGTCTGGTCGCGGGTGTGCTTGCCGCGGCGCTCTGCATGGTCTACGGCTCGTCGATCCGCTCGCAAGCCGAGCAGGCCCAGGCCGAGACTTTGGCAAAATATGGCGGCGACCGCGTTGAGGTGTGCGTCGCGGCGCGCGATATCGACGCAGGCGAGACCCTCGACGAGACTAATGTCATAACTCAGGAATGGCTGGCGAGTCTGCTGCCGCGTGATGCGGCGACCGAGCTGCGTCAGGTGCGCGGCGACGTGACGACCTCGCGCATTCCCAAAAACGCCGTGATTTGCAATGTCTACACCAAGGCCGAGAGCCACAAGCTCGAGGTGCCTAAAGGCAAGGTCGCCGTTTCGGTGGCGGTCGATGCCGAGCACTCGGTCGGCGGCGCCACGGGCGTGGGCAGCTACGTGGATGTGTATGTGCAAAAAGACGGCGTAACCGATCGGCTGTGCGGCGCGTACGTGATCGATACCAGTGAGGATTCCGGTGCCACGCGCGAGGGCAAGATCGAATGGGTGACGCTGGCGGCTGACCCCGAAGACGTCAAGGAACTGCTGGGCGCCTCGGGCAAGGGAACGGTCAGCTTGACGATTCCCGCCACGGCGCGCGGCAAAAAGAGCGGAGGCGACGAGTGATGAAGGCGATCTGGCTTGCGTGCTGCGCGTGCGGCGATTACGGGCTGTTGCAGCGGGAAGTCGAGGGCCGTGACGCGGGTGCACAGGTGCTTCGCGTGGGTGACCTGGACGGGCTGGTTTCCATGGCGCGGGCGTTTCCGTCGCGCCGCGGGGCTGCCATCATCGCGGCGTCTCTGTTTGATACCGAAGATGTGCGCAGGACTGTTGCGCGCCTGACGGCCGAAGGCCGCGTGAGTCGCGTGGTCGTGTTGATAGAAGCGCTCGATCCGTCGGATATCGAGGGGCTGTTTCGCGCGGGGGCGACCGAGGTCATCGCTGCGCACAGTATATGCGGCAACAGGCGCGCGGGCGAGGGAGCGGTTGATTCCGATCGGCGCATGACGATTGAGCCCGATGCTTTTGTTGATAGGGAACCCGGGGCGCCTCGCGCTACAAGAGGCCCGCGTGTTGATGATTATGGAAAAGCGGAAGCCGAGCATGGTCGGCGCCCCCGGAACCCCCTTGTATACGATGACGCTGGAGGGCCGGCGCAGCATGCTGGCGACTCCCCGGCTGTAGATATGGGATACGTGCACGGCGTGAATCTGGCGGATGAACTCGACGAAGTTGAGGGCTTTGCCGGGTGCGGCGAGTTGTCGCTGATGCAGCATGAGCAGATTGTACAGAACGAGCCTGCCTCGCAGACCGAACAAGCTGCCATGCCGGCTTGGATGCAGCGTGTGGTTGCGGCGGGGGAGACGGGTGCGCTGCCACCGACGCCCGCCCCGCCGCCTCCGATGCCGCCGGCAGACGCTACCGCTCCGCCGCATCGAGCTCCAGTCATCTGCGCTATTTCGGGTTCGGGCGGTTGCGGCAAGTCGACGATCGTTGCCACCATGGCACACACATCGTCGCTGTTGGGCTTGCGTGCCGCCGTGCTCGACCTGGACCTGATGTTTGGAAACCTTTACGACTTGTTAGGCGTCGATGCTCCGCGCGATATGGCGGCACTTATCGAGCCGTCGGCGGCGGGCACGCTCACCGAGCCGGATATCGTAGCCACATCGATGCGCGTGGCGCCGGGCGTTACGCTCTGGGGTCCCGTCGCGGCGCCCGAGCAAGCCGAGCTCATGGCGCGTCCGGTGGAGCTACTGCTTGATGTTCTGCGTCGCGAATCCGACGTGGTCTTTATCGATACCTCGGTCTTTTGGGGCGACGCCGTGGCGGCTGCGGTGGCGGCGAGCGACCGTTGCCTGGTCGTTGGCGATGCGGCGGTGTCGTCCGCGACATCGGCGTCGCGCGTCATCGAACTGGCAAGTCGAGTAGGTGTGCCGCGCACGCGCATGAGCGCCGTGTTCAACCGGTTCGGTGCGCGCGGGGCAGACGAGGACGTCGCCATGCGCTTTGAGATTGCCTGTGCGTTGAGCTCCAAGATTCGTATCGCCGATGGCGGGCAGGATCTCGCCGCGCTCATGGCGTTTGGGCGCGCTGACGAGGCGGTGGGGCAGACCAGCGCTTTTGCGACTAGCATGCGCGAGGCCACGCGCGAGATGCTCGTGGAACTGGGGTGCGCCGTCGGCCCTTGGAGCGATATGGTCGCCGACCGTGCAACGCGTACCGAACGCCCGCGTATCCGCCTTCCCTGGTCGCGCGAGGGTCATCAGCGATGAGCCTGCAAACGAGGATTAAGGCTGCCGGCGCTGCAGCGGCGGCAGCGCCTGTAGATGCGGGGCGTCGCCGCGCGGTGAAACGACGCACCAAGCGCGCCGTGATGGACCGCATGGGTTACGACGAAGTGGCGCGTATCAGCGCCTATATCGACCCGGCACTTGCCCGCTCGGAATTGCGTCCTGCGGTGGAGGCGGCGCTCAATGTTGAGGAGTCGACCGATCTCGCGACGCCCGAGCGCGAGACCATCATCGACGAGATCTTGGATGACGTGGTGGGCTTGGGGCCGTTGCAGCCGCTCATCGAGGACGACACCGTTACCGAGATCATGATCAACGGCTGCCGCTCGGCTTTCTTTGAACGCGGCGGCGTCTTGTACCCCATCGAGCATGCGTTTGAGGATGATGAGCAGATCCGTGTGCTTATCGACCGCATTATCTCGCCACTTGGCCGCCGTATCGACGAGCGCAGCCCCATCGTCAACGCCCGCCTCAAAACGGGTTATCGCGTCAACGCGGTGATTCCGCCTGTGGCGATTGACGGACCGATTCTCACCATCCGAAAGTTCTCGGACCGTATCTGCTCGCTGGACGAGCTCGTGGGGTTGGGATCGCTGCCGCTTTGGTATGCGCAGCTGCTGTCGTGTGCGGTGTCGCTGCGACAGGACCTGGCGGTTGCGGGAGGCACGGGATCTGGTAAGACCACCCTGCTCAACGCGTTGTCATGTGAGATTTCCACCGGCGAGCGCATCGTGACGATCGAGGACTCTGCCGAGCTCAAGTTTGCGCATCATCCGCACGTGGTGCGCTTAGAGGCGCGCGAGGCTTCAATTGAGGGCGAGGGCGCGGTGACGATCCGCGACCTGGTAACTAATGCCCTACGCATGCGCCCCGACCGCATCGTGGTGGGCGAGGTGCGCGGTGCCGAGTGCTGCGACATGTTGCAGGCCATGAACACGGGCCACGACGGGTCGCTCACCACACTTCATGCGGGTTCAGAACAGGAGACCGTGGTGCGTCTGACGTTGCTTGCACGTTATGGCATCGATCTGCCGAGCGAGCTCATCGAGGAGCAGATTGCCATGGCGCTCGACGGCATCGTGATGTCCGAGCGCCACGCCGATGGCAGGCGTTTCGTCTCCTCGTATTCGGGGGTGCGACGCGCCGCATCGGGTGGCGTAGAGCTCGAGCGCTATGTGACGTTCGATGCCGCCGAGCGCACCTGGACGCTTGACCGCGAGCCGCCGTTTATCGCAGAAGGCCTGCGGTCGGGGACGCTCACACAAGAGGAGGTGGACGAATGGAGATCACTGTGCCCCTCGTCGTAGGGGGCTTGGCAGGGCTTTCTGTCGCGACGGCGTGCGGAGTGGAACCTCGTGTGCCGCAGGTACCGCCGGCGGAGCTGGCACGTCAGGCGCTCGAGACGGTGGCAGAGAAGCTGCCGCGTGAGCTGGTGGAAAACGATCTGCTGAAAAAGATCGCCCGTTCGTGGGCATCGCTGGCTCCGGCGCATCGCCTTGGCCTCGTGATCGAAGATGCTTCGGGACGTTTGGCGTTTCTGCTGCTATCGAGCGGTGTCTGCTGCGTTTTACTAACGATGGTGTCGTTATCGCCCCTCGGATTTGCCACGGGACTTGTTGCTCCGTTTGCCGTTGGTGCCGCTTGGGATGGCTTTGAGAGCCGGCGCGAGCAACACGATGCAGAAGAGGCAATGCCCGAGGCGTTTACCGCACTTTCCATGTCGCTTGCCTCGGGACATTCGCTGGCCCAGGGCATGCGCTTTGTGGGCGCTCATGCGCAAGAGCCAGTGCATACCGAGTTTTTGCGGGTGGCGGCGGCGATCGATTGCGGCATCTCGGCGACCGACGCGCTCGATGACTTGCTCGTACGTATCGACGCCCCCGGTCTTTCGCTTGTGACCTTGGCGCTTAAGGTGTCTCAGCGCACCGGCGCTCCGCTTGCCGACTTACTGTCCGAGGCGTCGAGCATGGTGGGGGAGCGCATTGAGCTCAAGCGCCGCCTGGATGTTAAGACGTCGCAGGCCCGCATGTCTGCGCATATGGTCGCGGCGATGCCGGCGGGCATGTGCGCGGTGTTGGCGCTGCTTTCGGCAGATTTTCGTCGCGGTCTTGCGACGCCCGCCGGCGCGGGCGCTGTGGTGCTGGGTCTTGCCCTCAACGCCGTTGCCCTGGTGGTTATCCGGCGCATTATGCGGGTGGAGCTATGAGCGCCCCGGTTGCAGTTGCGGCTTGCCTGTGCGCCCTGAGTGTATTTGTCGCGACGGGTTTGGATCGGGCGGATGCACGCAAGATCGCAGGGGCCTGCAAGCGCGAGGCGGTGCTGGTCGCTGCCGCGGGTCGCTCGGTGGTCGATGCTCTGACCGCGCGAGTGAAGGGCGCGGTTGGAGCGGGCGGCCCGGCGCGAGTGTCGCTCGGCGAAGTTTCCGAGATGATCGATGTTGTGCGCTTGGGTCTTTCGGCCGGTCTTTCGTTTGATGCGGCGCTTGAGATTTTCTGCGCCAACCGCCGGTCAGTGCTGGCTCTTCGCCTTGAGCGCGCCTGCATGGCGTGGCAGGTGGGCGTGGGCACGCGTGAGGACGAGTTGTTGGCCGCCGCGCGCGACCTGGACGTGCGAGCGCTCGAGACCTTTGCCATCACGGTGGGGCAGGCGCTCGCCCTGGGTGCCCCACTTGCCGAGACGCTGGCCGCTCAAAGTCGCGAGATCCGTGCGGCTCATCGCGCCGCGGTCGAGCGCGAGATCGAGCGTGCGCCCGTCAAGCTGCTGATTCCCACCGGCACGCTCATCTTGCCGGCGTTGCTTCTGTCCATATTGGGCCCGCTGCTGGGAGCAGGCGGGATGATGTAGGGAGGAATACATGAACACGATGACTGACACTGCTGGCAAGGTGCAGGGCTGGGCGTTTTGCCGGGCGGCACATGTTCGTCAGCGCGCCAAGGAACTATTGCAGGAGGAGAGTGCGCAGGGTACCACCGAGTATGCCATCTTGGTCGGCGTGCTCGTGGTGATCGCGATTATCGCCATCGTCGCATTTAAGGGCAAGGTCCAAGATCTATGGAACGCTATCAGCGAGGGCATCAACAGCCTGTAGAGGGCGAGCGCCCCGTCGGGGTGCTGCTGGTGTTTGCTTGCCTGACCGTGGCGATAGCGGCGGTGCTTTGGGGGCTTAACGCCGCGCGGCAGCAGCGTCCTGGGACCGCCTCCGATTTGGGCTCAGATTCGGCGGTGGCGTCTCAAAAAGATGAGATGCGAGATGCGGACGATTCGGATGTCGCTGTCACGGCGCAAACCTTTCTGCGGACGCTCGACAAGCGGTCTGGCACTGCGACGGATTCGCCTGGGGGCAACGCGATTGTGGTCCGGCTTGCATGGTCCGAGGACCGACCGATGACCGAAGCGGCGGCGGATATGCTGCGTTCCTATCGCGAGGTACCCACGGCGCAACTTGCTCTGAGCGGCTATCTCGACATCAAGGGAAACGTGTGGGGCGCCATCGTGCGTGACGGACGCGGCTGGGTCGATATGGTGACGGTTGCTGCGGATACTGGCGATGCTTCGTGTCGTCTGCGCGCCGTGCGCCTGGTCCCGCAAACAATAAGCTCAAAGGAGGGGTCGTGAAATGCATGGCGTTCTGCGTGAGGAGGTTGCCCAAGCGACTGTGGAATACGCCATCGTCACGGTGGCGCTGTTATCGATCGTGCTGGCGATTGCGGGACTTTGGCGTGCTGGCACCGATGGGCGCTTGGCGGCGCTGGTTGAGCGGGCGGCATCCCATGGCGTTGCCTCGACGTCGGTTATCGACGCCGCTGCGGGTGCTGAGGACATCGCGCTGTATTGATATCGCGCGCGAGGACCGGGCGCAGTCTACGGTCGAGGCCGCTTTTTTGCTGCCGACGTTTCTGGCACTCATCCTTCTCGCGCTGCAACCGGTGTGCCTGCTCTATACGCGCGCGGTCATGGAGTCTGCCGCCGCCGAGACCGCGCGGCTCATGACCACGACGACGGCGGAGGACGACGATCTTAAGGAGTTCACCCGCCGCCGACTTGCCGCAGTGCCCAACGTTTCGATCTTTCATGCCGGCGGGCCGTTGTCGTGGGATATCGAGCTTGGCCGGGCCGGTGCGGGTGGCGTCTCGTCCGTGTCCGTTTCCGGCGAGGTCAAGCCGTTGCCTGTGATCGGTGCGTTTGCGCAGGCTATGGGTGGTACCGCCGAGGGCGGCTACGTTGAGCTCAAGGTCGATGTCTCGTATCAATCGCGTCCCGAATGGCTGGAGGGAGATTATGATTCGTGGATTGCTGCATGGGATTAGGCGCTGCCTGTTGCGGGTGACGCAAGGGTTTGCGGCCCGCCGTCGACCAGGCGCTCTCCGCAAACGAGGCGGCTTTATGGGTCGAGCCGGTGTCGATCTGTTTATCGAAGACGGTGCCTATACCACGCTTTCTTCTGCCGTGGTCATCCTAGTGGTGCTCACATTGTTGTTTTCGTCGACCGCGGCGATATGGAGCATGTCGCGTGCCGGGGACACCCAGGTGGCGGCTGATAGCGGCGCGCTGGCGGGTGCCAACGTGGTGTCGTCCTATCACACGGCTGCCACGGTGGTTGATGCGAGTATCTTGAGTCTGGGGCTGGCGGGGTTTGCCACGATCGGGACGGGCCTGGTCGCCATCCTCATCCCGGGTGCCGAGCCGGTTGCCGGCAATATGGTCGACACCGGGATCGAGATCATTAAAACGCGCAACAAGTTTGCCAAAAGCGCATCGGAAGGCTTACAGAAAATCGAGACGGCTCTGCCGTATCTGATCGCCGCGCGTGCCACGCAGGCGGTGTCGGCGCAGGATACCGATAGTGTGACCTATACCGGTACGGCGCTTGCCGTGCCCAGGACATCCGAGTCGGACTTTGCTGCGCTCAAAGGGTCAGAGATCTCGACCGATACCATTAAAGACACATCAGATGATTTAGAGCGTGCGGCCGAGGAGCTGCGGAAGGCCTCGGAGGAGACGGCGAAGGCAAAGGAGCGCGCTTGGCTGGCGGATTGTGGTGGGTCTGACAAGGGCTCGGTCGGCAGCTGTTCTTGTATGTGGGAGCGCGCAAAAAGCCTAACGGATCTCTCCGGTGTTCAAAATCCGCATTACTCATCGAGCGTTACGTGGGAGCCTCAAGTTGCCCTTGATCGCGCGAAGGACTACTACCATTGGCGTCTGACAAATGAGAAGCCCCAGGGCTCGAGTGTCGAGATGAAGGCAGAGTCTGCGGCGCGTAAGGCGTTTTATACCTATGCGAACGCGGAGGTCGATCGGGCATATATAACCGAGAACGGAGACAGGGTTTCCTCCTATATTCCGCTGCTGCCGCGCAACTCTGATGAGGTTCGGGCGACGGAACTCTATACCGATGCGGTGTGGCCGACTAGCGTGAACGATGACAAGGCGTATCTGCATTACGGGACGACCTGCCCTAACTATAAGAAAGGGACGCCGAGCGGATTTGCTTCGGTTGCCGATTACGATGGACAGGATAAATGCAGCAAATGCCATTTTGGCGTTTTGTCGCTTGGTGCTGTTGCGGCGCCTTCAACCTCTATCGAAAACGGCTTCGAGTATCACTTTGACAAGTTTAAAGACGCCCTGGAGGACTACGTCGACTGTCGCAACAAGGAGCTCGAGCTCGAGCGTCAGACCGAGGACGAAGCCGACCGTGCGGGCAATGCGTTCGATACCGCCATCAAAGAACTTTCCGGTGAGCGCCCGCGTATCGCTCCGCCCGGTCGCAACGGCGTGGTTGCCTTTGCGGTTTCGGGTGCCATCTCGAGCTCCGATGAACTCAACTCTTCGTTTAACACGGCAGTTAGGCTTGGCGATCGCGGTGCCATCTCTGCCGCGGTGCTGGCGCCCGATGGGGCGACGGCGCAAAACAACGTGCTTTCGCGATTTTTCTCAACATTGAAGGAACGCTCGGGCGGCGTTGCCGGCGTGCTCGACGGCGTCATGGATGTCTGGGGACGGCTGCTTGTGGGATACGGAGACATCCAAGGTTCGGCCGACGAACTTATGGACGAGATGATTAAAGGCCTAGGAGGGGGCAGCGGCGCGTTGGGCTCCATTGCATCGTGGCTCGGCGATACCGTTTCGGCGTCCGTGGCGGCGCTGGGTTTGGAACCGTGCGACTTGCGCCTGCGAAAGCCGGTGCTGACTGATTCCGCCAACGTCATTAAGAGCCCGGGGTCTGACATTGCTGGTCTCTCTCAAGCGCAAGACAAACTGCGAAGTATTCCGTTGGGCGTGACCGATCCCAAGGCGCTTTGCGAGGCGTTGGAATATCAAGTCGAACGCACCATCAGCGGTACGGTGTTCACGCTTGCGGAGATTCCTCTGCCCGGCGGCGGCTCCATCCCGCTCACCGTCGATGTCGCCACGCTGGTTGGCGCTCTGGGCGGTGGGTCGTAATGAGTATCCGCATGCGTCTGCGCGAGGAGCGCGCCCAAGCGACGGTGGAGATAGCAGTGGTTACGCCCGTTTTGCTGGTGCTGGCACTCATCGTATACAACGTCATGATCTATGCCAGCGCTGTCGCGCGCTTCGACCGCGTGGTGCCCGACATCGTGTTGGCGCACGCCGTGGCGCCGAGCGGGGAGGGCGACGAAAGCTCTGTCGATGCCTCGGCGACGGTCCGGACTCAAATTCTGAATGCCATGGAAGGCTATGACTTGCAGATCGAAGTGTCGAGCGAGCAAGGCGCGGAGGCATCGGATGGTGGCCTGCTCTCCCTATCCGGTACGTTTAGGACCTACACCTGCACCATGCACTATGAGCCGTGGCCGACTTCTCTCAGCATCGCTGGCGTTCCGCTGGGGGCGCCGACAACGTTGTCGCACGAGCGCGCGGTGACGGTCGATCCATGGCGTCCGGGGGTGGTCATGTGACCGCGGTCTCGTCCTACATCGCCTACGCGCGGGCACTCAACAGGCTGGGTTGGACGCCGGCCGAGTTTGCGGTGGCGGAGTCGTTTGTCGTGCGCCTGCGCGGCATGCTGGGACGGCGTCCGGTTGCCGCCAACGGCTTGCCGCTCGTCATGGCGTTTCCACGCTGCTCTTCGGTCCATACGTGTTTTATGGCCTATCCCATCGACATCGCCTTCATCGATCGCGACGGCAATATCCTCGCGCGCTACGAAAACGTATGTCCCTGGCGTATGTGCTCCTGCCCCGGCGCCTGGGCCGCACTAGAGCGCTCTTCAATCATTGTTTCGACCCCTGCTCTCCAACGCGTGCCGGCTTACGGGACTGAGCGAAAAACTTCTTGCTGCCGGCTGATGCCTCTGACGTGCCGATTTATAGAACCGAGGCTGTGCTCAAAAACTTTTTTAAAATTCTCGGTTGACCGGAACGCGTCCTTGGTTATACTAATCAAGCCTTGAAACAAGGCACACCTCAAATGGCTGGGTAGCTCAGTTGGTAGAGCAGAGGACTGAAAATCCTCGTGTCAGGGGTTCGATTCCCTTCCCCGCCACCTTGAATTGACTAGGACCTCTGCAAAGGGGTCCTTTTCTTTTATGAAGTTCCCACATGGAATCGAACCCCGTGAGGGCGCGGAGCTGAGTAAACGCGTAAGCGTTTGCCAGCGCAGCTCGCAAGGCGCGTAAGCGCCGCAGCGGTCCGTCCGCGCAGCGCGCGGACGCGATTCCCTTCCCCGCCACCTTGAATTGACTAGGATCTCTGCAAAGGGGTCCTTTTTCTTTTTTGTGGGGTTCCGCGGAAAATGCATCCCATTATTTTGACCCAGAGCGGGATGCGCTTTCCGGCGCTTACTTCCGACGTGCGTGCACATCTGTCGCACCATCCCGAGCCCGCCTGTTCCCAGATATTCCTCCCACTTTCGCGTCACTTTACAGACCGTTCGGTCGCCTGTCCGCACACGCGGGTATACTCAAAACGATACTTATCCTATGCAATACGATGCGGGTTCGACCTGCATGATCCGAAGGGGGCAGTGATGGAGAGGATACTCGGCGTTAATCTCTCTGGCTGGTTTATTCCCGAGCCTTGGGTGACCCCGTCGCTATACGCGGCGACCGGTGCATCCAACGCGGCCGAGCTGCAGGAGGCCATGGGCACCGCCGCCTATAACGAGCGCATGCGCCGTCATTACGAGACGTTTGTGAGCGAGGACGATTTCCGCCGCATGGCGCAGATTGGCCTCAATGCCGTGCGTCTGCCGGTGCCCTGGTATGCCTTTGGCTCACAGGAGTCCGATGCCTCCTATATCTCGGTTGTCGATTACATCGACCGCGCGATTGAGTGGGCTGCCAAGTACGACATCCGCGTGCTGCTTGATCTGGCAACTGTGCCCGGTGGCCAAGGCGATTCCAACGATTCGCCCACCACGCCGGAGGCTGTCGCCGAGTGGCATTCGTCCACTAACGGCCGCCATGTCGCACTCGACGTGCTCGAGCGCTTGGCCGAGCGTTACGGCGAGGCCGAGAGCCTGCTGGGCATCGAGCTGTTGGACACGCCGCAGATGAGTGTCCGCAAGAGCCTCTTCACCATGACGGATGGCATTCCTGCTCACTACCTGCGCAATTTCTATCGCGATGCTTACGAGCTCGTTCGTTCGTATATGCCCGAGGATAAGATCGTCGTCTTCTCGTCGTCGGGGCATCCCAGCGAGTGGAAGCATTTTATGCGCGGCGCCAAGTACAAGAACGTCTACATGGACCTTCACCTGTACCATTACCGCGACGAGTATGCGCTCGATATCACGAGCCCCCGCGGGCTGACGACGGCGATTTCCCGTAACAAGCGCGAGCTTAAAGAAGCGATTTCGACTGGGTTCCCCGTGCTGGTGGGCGAATGGTCGGGCGCGGCGATCTTTGCCAACTCGTCGGTTACGCCCGAAGGCCGCAATGCCTACGAGCGCGTGTTTATCGCCAACCAGCTGGCTTCGTTTGCGCCGGCTGCCGGTTGGTTCTTCCAAACGTGGAAGACCGAGAAGCGCATTGCAGCATGGGACGCCCGCGCGGCGCTCGGTACGCTCGAGCGCGGCATGATTGAATAGGTTGATATGACGCAAAACAGCGCCCATACGGGCAAACTCTATGTGGTCGGCACGCCCATCGGCAACCTGGGCGACCTGTCCCCGCGCGTTGGCGAGGCCTTTGCCGCTGCCGATGTCATCTGCTGCGAAGACACGCGTGTGACGTCAAAGCTGCTGATGTATCTGGGCATTTCCAAGCCGCTTGTCCGTTGCGACGAGAATGTGATCGCCAGCCGCGCCGCCGGCCTGGTCGACCGTCTGCTGGCGGGGGAGACCCTCGCCTTTGCCTCGGACGCCGGCATGCCGAGCGTGTCCGATCCCGGCCAGGCGCTGGTCGAGGCGGCGCGTGAGGCCGATGTGCCCGTCGAAGTTATTCCCGGGCCCTCTGCTTGCGTCACGGCGCTCGTTTCGTCCGGCATTCCCTGCGAGCATTTTTTCTTCGAGGGCTTTTTGGGCCGAAAACACGGCGACCGCGTGCGCCGTTTGCAGCGCCTTGCCGTAGTGCCCGGCGCGCTCATCTTCTACGAGTCTCCACATCGCATCGTGGCGACGCTCGAGGCCGTGGCGGAGGTCTTTCCCCAACGTGAGGTTGCCGTCTGCCGCGAACTCACCAAGCTGCACGAGGAGGTCTTGCGCGGGCCCGCTGCCCAGCTTGCCGAGGAGCTGCGTGCTCGCGGCGAGGTAAAGGGCGAGATTGCGCTGGTCATCGCGCCGCCGAGCGAGGATGAGGAGGCCGGTATCGTGCCGGTTGGCGCCGCGGCAGCGGATCCCGACGAGGCCCTGCGCGAGGATATCCGCGCCGCGCTCGAGGAGGGGGAGCCCGCGTCTGCGGTGGCCAAGCGCCTGTCTCAGAAGTATTCGCGCCGCAAGCGCGATGTCTATGCCATGGTGCTCGATATGCAATAGATGGAGGATATCCAGCCCTTGCGCTAGAATCATCCTCTGTATGCAACGTTTTTCTGGAGGACAAACCCCATGGATCAAAGCAAGCCTTCGTTCTTTATCACGACGCCCATCTACTACGTCAACGCCGATCCGCACCTGGGCACGGCTTATTCCACCATCATCGCCGATGTTCAGGCTCGCTATCGCCGCTCCGCCGGCTATAACGTCAAGTTCCTGACCGGCATGGACGAGCACGGCGAGAAGGTCGCCGAGGCCGCAGCCAAGCACAACATGACGCCGCAGGAGTGGACCGACAGCCAGGCCCCGCACTTCAAGGAGCTTTGGAGCAAGCTCGAGATTTCCAACGACGACTTCATCCGCACCACCGAGCCGCGCCAGCATCATGCCGTGCAGTACCTGTGGGAGCGCATGAGGGAGTCCGGCTACCTGTATAAGGGCAGCTACGACGGTTGGTATTGCGTGCCTGACGAGACCTACTTCACCGACACGCAGGTCCAGAAGGGTGACGAGGAGTACGGCAGCGTCGGCCAGCACCTGTGCCCCGACTGCCACCGTCCGCTCGAGCGCGTGCAGGAGGAGTCCTACTTCTTTAAGCTTTCCGCTTTCCAGGACAAGCTGCTCAAGCTCTATGACGAGCACCCCGACTTTGTCGAGCCCGCGTTCCGTATGAACGAGGTGCGCAGCTTTGTCGAGGGCGGCCTCAACGACCTTTCCGTGAGCCGTACGAGCTTTGACTGGGGCATTCAGGTTCCGTTTGACGAGGGCCACGTGACCTATGTGTGGTTCGACGCGCTGCTCAACTATATGACGGCTGTCGGCTACGGTGTCGATACCGACGAGGCCCGTGCCGAGTTGGCCTATCGCTGGCCCGCGCAGTTCCACATCGTGGGTAAGGACATCATCCGCTTCCACTGCGTCATTTGGCCCGCCATGCTCATGGCCATCGGCGAGGCCCTGCCCGAGCACGTCTTTGCCCACGGCTTCCTGACCGTGCGCAATGCCGAGACCGGCAAGGCCGAGAAGATGTCCAAGAGCCGCGGCAACGCCATCGCTCCGCAGGACGTTATCGACATGCTGGGCGTCGAGGGCTATCGCTACTACTTCATGACCGACGTCGTCCCCGGCACCGACGGTGCCATCAGCTTCGACCGCATGGAGCAGGTCTACAACGCCGACCTGGCCAACAGCTGGGGCAACCTCATCTCGCGTTCGCTCAACATGAGCGGCAAGTACTTTGACGGTTGCGCGCCCGTCAAGCCCGCATCGTTCGATGCGTTCGACAACCCGCTGGCAAAGATCGCCGATGGCCTGGTCGACCGCTACATGGCCAAGATGGACGTGCTCGATTACGGTGGAGCCAAGGACGAGGTCATGGAACTCATCCACGCCGCCAACCACTACATCGAGGACTCCGAGCCCTGGGCACTTGCCAAGGACGAGGCCAAGGCTGACGAGCTGGCATTTGTGATCTACAACCTGCTCGAGGCCATCCGCATTGCCGCTCACCTGCTGATGCCGCTCATGCCCCAGACTTCTGCCGAGGCTCTGCGCCGCCTGTCCTGCGAGGACGAGGCCGCGAGCGACGACCTCAAGGGCATTTGCGCTTGGGGCCTGCTTGCCGGCGGTCAGCCCGTCGAGAAGGGCGATCCGCTGTTCCCGCGTCTGGCGTAGAGACCGCGCGAGCGCCATATCGGCAATTTGCTGTTTAGCTGTAAGGGCATGGCCGCCACGGTCCATGCCCTTTTGTTTCAAGACGCCGCCATCATGCTAAGGAGGCAACCATGACAACTTCGCCTTTGGCAAACCCCACGGCCACCAGGGAGCTGCTGGAGGAGTTTGGCCTTGCGACCAAGCATCGCCTGGGCCAGAACTTTCTAATCGACAATCATGTGATCGAGCGTATCTGCGAGCTTGCCGAGCTTACAGGTGACGAGCGCGTACTCGAGGTGGGTCCGGGTTGCGGTACGTTGACACTCGCGTTGCTGCAGGAAGCGGCGTGCGTTACGTCCATTGAGGCCGATCCTGAGCTCGAACCGGTGCTCGACGCCCACGCCGCCGACTATGCCAACTTCCGCTTTATCATGGGCGATGCGCTCAAGGTGGGCCCGGAGCAGATTGAGCAGGTTGCGGGCGGCGAGCCCACGGTATTTGTCGCGAACTTGCCCTATAACGTGGCGGCGACGATCATTTTGCAATTTTTCCAGACGATGCCGGCGCTCAAGCGTGCCGTCGTCATGGTGCAAAAGGAGGTTGCCGATCGCATTGCCGCAGCGCCGGGCAACAAGACCTATGGCGGCTATACGGCAAAGCTCGGCCTATATGCGCAGGTTACGGGTCGTTTTGAGGTGCCGCCGCGCTGCTTTATGCCGGCGCCGCATGTGGACTCGGCCGTCGTGCGTATCGACCGTGTTGACGGCGTGGTGCCCGAGGGACTCGATCGCGAGTTTGTGGCCCGCGTGATCGACGCTGCATTTGCTCAGCGTCGCAAGACCATCCGCAATTCCATGAGCGCCAACGGTTTTGCCAAGGACGTGCTCGATGCTGCCTTTGAGGCTTGCGGTATTGCACCCACCACGCGCGCCGAGACGCTTGATGTTGCTGACTTTGTCCGTCTGGCCCAGGAGCTAATCCATGATGCCTGATGCCGAGCGCGTGACGTTTACTAAGAAAAAGAAGACGGTTGCTTGTCCCGTGCCCTTGGCACCGCTTGCCGACACGCATGCGCATCTGCTTTCGTTCTGGGGCAAAGAAGTGCCCGAGACGCTCGTGCGCGCCAAAGCCGCGGGCGTCGACCTGCTGGTGACGATGTTCGACCCCATCGCCGACAAGCGCAGCGTGACGGACTATAGTGACTGGCTCGTGCGCGAGATTTTGCCGATGCGGGATATTCCGCAGATCAAGTATCTCGCTGGCGTTCACCCCTATGGCGCGCCGGATTATACCGACGACATTCACGCGCAGGTCGTTGCCGCGCTCGATGACCCTTTGTGCGCCGGTATCGGCGAAATTGGCCTGGACTACCACATGGACTATGACGACGATATCGCGCCGGCACCCCATAACGTGCAGATTGACTGCATGGCGCGCCAGCTCGAGCTTGCCGTGTGCCGTAACGTGCCGGTGGAGCTGCATCTGCGTCACGAGGACACGGACCAGGAGCGCACCTCGCACGTGGACGCCTACAACGTGCTTCGTGAGGTGGGCGTGCCCCAGGCCGGTTGTGTGCTGCACTGCTTTGGCGAGGACCGCGCTACGATGGAGCGCTTTGTGGAGCTGGGCTGCTATATCGCCTATGGTGGTGCGGCCACCTTTAAGCGCAACGACGACGTGCGCGAGGCATTCGCGGCAACCCCACTCGATCGAATTTTGTTCGAGACGGATTGCCCGTATATGGCTCCGGAGCCCATCCGCGGTCTTGAATGCGAGCCCGCAATGATCTCCATTACGGCAAACGCGCTGGTCAACGACCGTGTCGATCGTACCGGCGAGGATGCTGAGGCAATCGCGCGAGCAGCTTGGGAAAATGCCTGCAAACTTTTTCAAAAATAGTTCTTGCGTTCGCGATGGCGCTCCGTTATTCTAATTCCTGCACGCGGGCGTGGCGGAATTGGCAGACGCGTACGGTTCAGGTCCGTATGGGGGCAACCCCATGAAGGTTCAAGTCCTTTCGCCCGCACCATTGAATGAAAGAGCTCCCAGCAATGGGAGCTTTTTTGTTATGGGCCGTTTTTGGCAGATTTGACATATCGATTTCGCGCGGTAGATGCCCCTGTGGTCAAAAAGTGGCAAATATGAGTACTGACATGAAAATAGAGACATTTCATGAAGCCATTTTTGCTCATTTTACGCAACAGATGTACGCTAATTTGGCTCAACCTTGAGACAAAATGAAGTAATTTCGATAGACCTCGGGTTCAACGAGGCGATTTTGACCCAAATACGCTGTTACTAAACTGGTAACAGTACTCATATTTGGCCTTTTTTGACCACGGGTCCTCTTGTTGGTGTCACACAGCTGCTTCGTGCGGGTATCCTAATGCCAACGTGTGCCTATCAGAGGAGAGACCATGCTGTTGTCCGGTATCATCGCCGCCCTTACCAGCCTTTTGATTCCCATCATCATTCTGTTGCTGCTGCTTCCCAACGCCTGCTATGTCGTTGAACAACAGCATGCCGTGATCATCGAACGCTTAGGCAAGTTCAACCGCATCGTCAACGCGGGCTTCCACATGAAGGTACCCGTGATTGACCGCAAGGCCGCCGCGGTGAGTCTGCGCACCATGAAAAACGGTTTTGGCATCGACGTTAAGACCCAGGACAACGTGACCATCGGCCTTGAGGTCTCTGCTCAGTACCACGTGAGCTATGACATGGGCGCCGGCCCGGCAGATTCGGGCATCTACAAGAGCTACTATATGCTGCAGGAGCCCGTCGACCAGATGCGTGACTTCATCACCGACGCCCTGCGCTCTTCGATTCCCGTCTACACACTCGATGAGGTCTTTGCCAAGAAGGATGACATCGCCAAGGATGTCAACGCTACCGTTTCCGAGCAGATGGCCGCCTACGGCTTCACCCTCGTGTCGACGCTCATCACCAAAATCGCACTGCCGACCGAGGTTGAGAACTCCATGAACGACATCAACGCCGCCCAGCGCAAGCGCGCTGCGGCACAGGAGCTCGCTGAGGCAGACCGCATCAAGCGCGTCACCGAGGCGACCGCCGAGGCTGAGGCTATGGAAAAGGCGGGCGAGGGCATCGCCAACCAGCGCAAGGCCATCGCGCTGGGTATCAAAGATTCGCTCGAGATCATCCAGGAGACGGGTGTCGGCAATGACGAGGCCAACCAACTGTTCATGTTTACGCAGTGGTCCGAGATGATGACGGAGTTCGCTCGCACGGGTAAAACCTCGACGGTCGTGCTGCCGAGCGACTTTTCGCAGTCGGCCTCTATGTTCGAGCAGATGCTGGCTGCCGGTAAGGTTCAGAACGAGTCAAAGGAGTAGACACGCGTGAAATACACCGTCGTTTGTGTCGGTAAGCTCAAGGAGCGCTTTTGGAAGGACGCCTGCGCTGAGTACACCAAGCGCCTGGGTGCCTATGCCAAGGTTGATATCCGCGAGGTGGCCGATATCGACCCGGCCAAGGCGGGCGGCGTGGATGCCGCGCGCGACAAGGAGGGGGCGGCGATTCTTGCTGCCTTGCCGTCTCGAGCGCATGTGATCCTGCTGGCCATTGAGGGCAAAGAGCGCTCGAGCGAGGAGTTTTCGGCGCGGCTCGATGATCTTATGCTGCGTGGTAACAGCGACATCGCCTTTGTGATTGGCGGATCGGATGGCGTGAGCGATGACGTGCGCGCCCGCGCCGACGAGATGCTCAGCTTTGGACGCATTACCTTGCCGCATAACCTGGCGCGCGTGGTGCTGCTGGAGCAAATCTACCGCGCCTGCAAGATCAGTCGTGGCGAGCCGTATCACAAATAGGTCGGCAATACGAAACAATGGCGTGGGACAATACCTTTCGTTTTGAGGAATGTGTCTGAAAGGACTATGCGATATGAAGATTGGATTTGTCGGTTTTGGCAATATGGCGAGCGCTATGGCCGATGGCTGGATCGCTGCCGGTGTAGCTGCGAGCGACATGTGCGCCTGCGCGGGTCGCTACGACGCACTGGTTGAGCGCTGCGAGGCGCGCGGCATGGTCGCCTGCCACGATGCCGCCGAGGTTGTCGCCGCATCCGATATCGTGGTCGCTGCGGTCAAACCGTACATGATCGAGAAGGTATTCGCCCCGCTCAAGGATGCTCTTGCCAAAAAGGTCGTTCTGTCGGTTGCCTGGACTTGGGACAGTGCCAAGTGGGAGCAGATCCTGCCGGGCGTCGCGCATATCTCGACGGTGCCCAACACACCGGTTTCGGTGGGCGAGGGCGTCATCGCCTGCGAGAAGTCCTCTACGCTCAGCGACGAGCAGCGTGCTGTTGTGCTCGACCTGCTCGGTCAGCTCGGCACCGTCGTCGAGCTCGACACGAGCCTACTGTTTGTGGGCGGCACGGTGGGTGGTTGCGCTCCGGCATTTGTCGCCATGGCAATCGAGGCCCTGGGCGATGCAGCGGTCAAGCACGGTATCCCGCGTGCCGATGCCTATCGCATTGTGAGCCAGATGGTGCTGGGTACGGCAAAGCTGCAGCTTGCAACTGGCCAGCATCCTGCGGCGATGAAGGATGCCGTATGCTCGCCCGGTGGTGCCACCATCAAGGGCGTCGTTGCGCTCGAGGACGCCGGCATGCGCAGCGCCCTGGTCAAGGCAATCGACGCAACCCTCCAGTAAAACCTGCCATTTAGGGACAGGTTTATTTTGGCAGGTTTTTTCTGCGGTTTTGTCGTATGTGCGGAAAGCGCCCCGCAACCGGATCGTTACCGGTTGCGGGGCGCTTGCATTTGCCCAGATAAAACCGACCAAAATAAACCTGTCCCTTTTTGGCAGGTTAGTCCCAGAAGCTGTCTTCCTCATCCTCGGACTTGGGTCCGCGGTCGACGTACATCTTATGGGTACGCTTCTCCATTACAAAGGCAAGAATCGCAAATAACAGGATGCCGCCGGCGAAAAGGATGGCAAAACCGGTGCGGGTGCCAAACAAAAAGGAAAAAACTGCGTCCATTGGGTGCCTTCTTGCGTAGTTGAGTTGGGTCGTAAACGCTCATAAGTATATACTTGCCCATACATGTACAAGGTTGCAACCTAAATGGAATGTATATCGCCGGAGGATCTAATGCTTGATATCAAGTTTGTTCGCGAGAACCCCGATGCCATCGATGTCGCCATGGCTAACCGCCAGACGTCTTGGGATCGCGAGAAGTTCTTTGAGCTCGACGACGAGCGCCGTGCCGTCATCACCGAGGTCGAGGAGCTCCAGGCTACGCGCAATGCCGAGTCCAAGAAGATCGGCGCCCTGATGAAGGAGGGCAGGAAGGACGAGGCCGAGGCCGCCAAGGAGGCCGTGCGCGCCGTCAACGAGAAGATTGACGGTCTGGCCGAGCGCCGCACCGCTCTCGAGCAGGAGCAGTACGACTTCATGGCTCACCTGCCCAACATTCCGTGCGATGCCACCCCGTACGGTAAGGACGAGGACGAGAACATCGAGCGTCGCCGCTGGGGCACCCCGCGCGAGTTCGACTTCGACTTTAAGCCGCACTGGGATCTGGGCACCGATCTCGACATCCTCGACTTCGAGCGCGGCAACAAGCTCTCCGGCAGCCGTTTCACCGTTCTCGGTGGCGCCGGCGCCCGCCTGGAGCGTGCCCTCATCAACTTCTTCCTCGATACGCACGCCAGCCGTGGTTTTAAGGAGTGGTGGCCGCCCATCGTCGTCAAGCGTCAGACCATGTTTGGCACGGGTCAGCTGCCCAAGTTCGAGGACGACGCCTATCACGTCTCGGGTGACAACTTCCTGATCCCCACCGCCGAGGTTGTGCTCACCAACCTGCACGCCGGCGAGGTCCTCGATGCCGACACCCTGCCGCGCCGCTACACCGCCTTCACCCCCTGCTTCCGTGAGGAGGCCGGTTCCGCCGGTCGCGACACCCGCGGCATCATCCGTCAGCACGAGTTCGACAAGGTCGAGATGGTCAAGTTCGCTAAGCCGGAGGAGTCCGACGAGGAGCTCGAGAGCATGACCGCCGAGGCCGAGTACCTGCTGCAGCAGCTGGGCCTTCCGTATCGCGTGATTAGCCTGTGCACCGGCGACTTGGGCTTCTCTGCCCGTCAGACCTACGACGTCGAGGTCTGGCTGCCGAGCTACAACGCCTACAAGGAGATCAGCTCCTGCTCCAACTGCGGTGACTTCCAGGCTCGCCGCGCCAACATCAAGTATCGCGACCCCGAGAACTTCAAGGGTTCGCGCTACCTGCACACGCTCAACGGTTCCGGCCTGCCGGCCGGCCGCACCATGGCCGCCATTCTGGAGAACTACCAGAACGCCGACGGCACCATCACGATCCCCGAGGTTCTGCGTCCTTACATGGGCGGTCTCGAGAAGATCGAGCCGGTCGCGTAACTTGGCTGCATAGGGGATATGCAAGGGCGCTCCTTCGGGGGCGCCCTATTTCGTGCGCAGGTCCATACCATGCCGTGCGGACAGCTCAATAGAAAACACACGAACAACTGTTCTGTATACAGCAATCTACCTGCTATGCTTTTGCTAAATAAGAGCGAGAGAAAGGGGACGCGATGGAGCTGTTTGATGATCGGGTGGTTTTGTTTGAGAGCGACGAGGGCGGGGAGTACCTACTTGTAACGTGTGAGCCGTCTGGCATGGGTGGCCTGGTGGTTCGACAGACGAGTGAGGGTCCGTTGACCCAATGGTGCTTTGAGGAGTCGCCGCATGTGGTCGAGACCTTTGTAACGCACGAGGGACTTGTGGCGCTGGAGTACTTCTATGGAGTTGGGACTTCCAACCAGGTCGCGCGCATGCTGAGCATCTCGTTTGCCGATTATGATTGTGCCCAGCGGGTGAGATCGCTCCTGAGGGAACTTGATGCTAAGTTTGACGTGATCGAAAAGCCAATCGATCGTACGGGGAACGGCGGTATATGCGGAGCAGCATGACAAAACTGCGTTCCACAAAAAAGTTTGAGATTGTGCTTGACTCCAATAAGCTAAAGTGGTTTTATATGTCTTGCGCTGCGGCGTTACCTCAGCTGGATAGAGGGTCTGACTACGAATCAGAACGTCATAGGTTCGAATCCTATACGCCGCACCAATTGAAATTGAAAGCCTCCGGCGACGGGGGCTTTTCTTTTATGCCGCCACCGCATGGATTCGAACCTCGGTCGAGGCGCGGGCGTCAAGAAAACGCGGAGCGTTTTTAGCCCGCGGGCGAGCGCGCCGGCAGGCGGGCGAAGCCGGTGCGGATCCGCGCAGCGGATGCGCGGAATCCTATACGCCGCACCAATTGAAATCGAAAGCCTCCGGCAACGGGGGCTTTTCTTTTACGTCGGCACTGCATGGATTCGAACCTCGGTCGAGGCGCGGGCGTCTTAATCATCACTTCGTAAAATTTTTCCAAATTGTCGCTTGACCCATCGAGGGGTCACGTGCATAATAATCCGTGCGTTGCGGCGTTACCTCAGCTGGATAGAGGGTCTGACTACGAATCAGAACGTCATAGGTTCGAATCCTATACGCCGCACCAATTGCTTTTAAAGCTCCCGGCAACGGGAGCTTTTCTTATATCGCGATGCGTCGAAGATCGCATCAAGTGGTCAAAAATGAGTAAAAATCAAATTCAATAACTTTTTTTGAAAAACGCTTGACGATTATTCAGTCCATGTGCATAATAATCAACAAGTCGCGGCGTTACCTCAGCTGGATAGAGGGTCTGACTACGAATCAGAACGTCATAGGTTCGAATCCTATACGCCGCACCATTTGAGATTAAAGTTCCCGGCAACGGGGGCTTTTCTTTTACGCCAGCTTGAGTGCTTTCGTCCAAAGGGACGATTTCCTGTCGACTCGTGTAAGATTCCGAGTAGATGTCGCGACTTATTCGCGACCACTCCTTCTTTAAGCGACCGATCAGGGTGATATTTCGTGGCAGAGCGTCCGACATACAAGCTCAGGTTTCTCGATCCCAAGAAGCACTTTCCGGCGATGCCCGAGCAGCCTGCGGGACGCTCATATGGCGTGGTCTGGAAACTCTTTGGCGAGGATCAGCATGAATCTTGTTATGTCGTCGAATTCGTTGGCAAAAGTCATGTGTCGCTTTTGGGCTACGTAAGCGTTTCGGGTGAGGTGTACAAGGTGGACCGCCCCGTCAGCGAGGCTCCGCTGCCCAACGATCCTGACATGGAACTGGTCCTTGACGAGTCGGACTCCGGTATTGGTGAGATTGTGGTTCGGGGAGCCAACGGCACAATGCGCGCGTGCGCGCGAACCGTCGGCTCTCCCGAAGGCCCCATGCGCGAGCAGTCCGACCACGAGACATGGAATTCGACCCGCTCCCTTCCTTACGGCGAGTTCATGGCATCGATGTTCCTGCGCTACGTGATATTCGCTGACTCCGAAAATGCCATTGCGAGCACGGCGGACGCCGGCGGACTCGACGAGGGTATGCAAAATGTTATCGACAAGATCAAGCTCGTAAAGTTGCCCGAGCCGGTCGAATTGTTTTTGGGCTTTAACACGGCACCGCTACCTGACGCTATCGAGACGCTGCTCTACCGCGTTGACCATGCCGAGAATCCGAGCGGTATCGAGCGTTATGCCGCCGCCCTTATGAGTGAAATTGACTTGCCCCGCCTGCGCACCATCGCTGCCAAGTCCGAGATGAGCTTGGCTCGCATTGATCGCTCAAAGCTTTTCTATCTCAATTTTGATCGTAGCCTGCTGGACCAGGACGAGATTGACATGCTGCTTGCAATAGAGTGCCGTCTCAACCGCCTTTCCGGCATCCTTGAGCGCATCGGGGCTGGATTGGCCCCCGCGGCATCCTCGCCGAGTCTTGAGGGCTGTGCACTCTTTGATTCGTGGCATATCGCTAAGACGACCAACGATGTTCCCCGACTGCTCGATACGGCCTCGAGCGATAACCCGTGGGCAAAGCCGGGAACGGTTTCGTGCCAACCGGGCGGCGAGTGGGACGTGCGCACCCGTTTTGCGCGAATCGTTGAGGCGCTCAACGTGGTCACGCGGCTCGACTATACCTATCGGGCAAACGTTGCCGAGGGGATTATGCTCGTTCGGTTTGGGCAGTCTGTCGTTGATGCCATGCCGCAACGTGAATACGACGCTCAAGATGACGCCTGGCGCGAGCTGGACGAGGACACGCGCGCGATCTGGGCCGCGGAGCACGATGCGCGCGTGGCACTCACGCTTGCGGCAGCGTGTTTTGCCGCGGGCACCTGCATCACACGCTGCTATGTGCAGATTGTTGCTCCCGACAGTGAGCAGGGCGAGCGCGTTGTTGCAACGTATTTCTTTGGGCGTGCGGCCTATCTGGCCGATTGCGTGCCTGTCGCCAAGGATCTTGAGAGCATGGACATGGACGATATGCCGTGCAAGCGTGTACTTGAGGCGTATGAGTCAATCGCTCCGGAGACGATTGAGCCTGCGGAGGTTCATGCTCGTCCGCGTGATGACCATCGCACGCTGCCGCCGGCGCTGCGCGATCTGCTGCTTGCCGATACGGCTGACGAGTTGGAGGTCATGGAAGAGGACGACGACCCATACGTGGCCCGTGTTGTTGAATTGCGCGAGCAGGCAAAAGTCGACCGTACAGGTGCTTTTGAAGGCTTTTCTCGTCTTGTCGAGGAGTTGGAGGCTAAGTGCGCCGTCGCCGAGCTTTTGGCGACAGGTCCGGTTCAAACGCAGTTTTGCGATAACCAGCTGGTGCGCATGGTGCTACCGGTGTTGGAAGAAGACCGCTCTGTGCGAATCCTTCGTGCGCCCGATGCGCTGTACTTTGCCCAGCACGAGATCTGCAGCTTTTACGCCGAGCAAGAGGACTTTGAACGAGCGCTGCCCGAGGTGCGCCATCTTTACGATCTGGCGCGCTCGTCCATGCAATCGCACTTTGCGCTCATCAACGTGCTTGCGCGTCTGGAGCGCTTTGACGAGATTATCGAGGTGGCGCGCCACGGCCTACGTATTGCCAGCGATCGTTCTGCAATCGGCTACCTGTTCTATCGCTTGGCGTTTGCCTATTGGAATTGCGATCAGCTCGACCTGGCGCTGGCTTGTTACCGTCTGGTGCCGCGCGGCGAGGAGTCGGGCAGTAGCGCGCTGGAAGAAATGCAGGGCCTTATGAACGAGATGGGCGTCAGCGAGCCTCCGACGTTCGAGGAAGCGGTCGAGACCATCCGCAAGGCTGGACTCGAGCTGCCGCCAGTGTCCGCCGTGACGAATCAGCTGGCAGATGCCGCTGTTCAACTGGTCGACAACGGCTTCTTTTTCCTGGCACGCGGTTGCATCTTCCAAATGTGGCGCACCATGGGCAACGACGAGCTCGGCTCCCTCAACCGCTCGCTGGGGTAGGTGAAGCTTCCAAGGAGGAAAGGATGCTAGGCAATTAGAAAATTTCCTCTTGCCCATCCTTGGCTGTTTGGTTACTATAGAACGGCTGTTACGGAGAGCTGACCGAGAGGCCGAAGGTGCTCGCCTGCTAAGCGAGTATGCCCCAAAAGGGCATCTGGGGTTCGAATCCCCAGCTCTCCGCCAGTAAGACTTTAAAGAAGGGTTCCGAAAGGGACCCTTTTTTAGTTGAACCACGTTAGCTGGGGATTCGAACCCTCAAAAATGAGGCGCCCCGTTGGACGCCTCATTTGGTTCGATGTGATATCGCTCCGGCCCTACACCTCGGGTGCCTTGGCTACGGTCTCGCTCTCTGCCGTGAGTGGCCGGTTGTCGATGCGGCGGCCTAAGCGATCGAGCTTCACGAGCAGCCACTCGATGGGATTGGGCCCCGAGCCTTCCTCGTCGGCGACCAGGTCCATGACGGCGATCTTGGTGCCGTTCTGCTTGAGCGTAACGCTGCCCACCTTGTCGCCCACATGCACCGTGCCCAAAAGATCGTCGTAGCTAACCTTTTCGGTCACTTCGCCGGCGAGTGAGAACACCGTTGCCTGTGCGGCGGGGTCGGCGAGCGTGGCGTCGATCGTCTTGTCCGTCCAATCTGTCTGGCTAATGCGTGCCATGAGCGGGTTGCCGTTGGCGGTCTTTTCCTGCGTGTTGGCGATTGCGACCGTCACCTTGTGGCCGTAGTACCAATTGGCAAGGGTTGCGGTATCGGTAAAGCGCTGGTCGGTGGTGGTGGAGTTCAAAACGACGGTGTAGATTTCGTCGCCATCGCGGTTGTAGGCACCCGTAAAACAATAGCCTGCATCGTCGGTGGTGCCGGTCTTGCCACCGATGTTGCCATCTTGGCCCAGCAAATAGTTATGCGTGTCCATGGAATGCGAATGGTCGGTGCCGTCGGCGCCCGTGACCTCGATCCAGGAATCTTCGCTCGCTACGACCTCGCGGATCGTGTCGTTTTTCATGGCCTCCTGCATCATCAGCGCTACGTCGTGTGCGGTTGAGTGCATATCGCCAGCCCACTCATCAAAGTCCAGACCATGCGGGTTTTCAAAAAGCGTACCGGTGCAGCCGAGCTTCTTAGCGCGCTCGTTCATGGCCTTCACAAATATGGCCTCGGCGTCTTTGGTCTTAGGGTCGATTTTCTTGCCCACATATTCGGCGAGCACGATGGCGGCGTCGTTGCCCGAGGGAATCATCAGGCCGCGCAGTGCCTGCTCCACGGTAAGCTCGTCGCCTTCGAGTAAGCCGGCGGTCGAATTACCCACGGTGGCTGCGGCGTTGCTCACCGTGACCTTCTCGTCCATCTTGCAATTCTCGACGGTTAGGATTGCGGTCATGACCTTGGTGATCGAGGCGATTTTGACCTGCTCATCGGCGCCGCGGGCATAGTAGACGGTGCCGTCTTTGCCCATGACGAGGGCATTGGTCGCATCGATATCGGGCAGGTTTTCGGCCGTGATGCCGCGCACATCGGCGGTTTTGCCGCAAACATTGTCGGTCGTGAGCACTTGGGCGCCGGCGACGGTGGGCACGCCAGCGGCAAGGGCGATAGCGCAGACAAAGCCGGCGGCAAGCTGGGCTGAGCGCTTTGCAAAAGAGGTGAGGGACTTCACGGATTTCGCTTTCGACGGGATGGTCTCTTCTGGAACAAGAGTATATCGTTTGCCGGTGTCGGCGATCATCGCGTGCGTGCGTGGCCCACATCCGCTCCCGAACGGGCACAAGGGTGCTTAAGGCCGACTTAATCACCCACGCTTGTTGTGTGTGGCGTGCGTCGCCTCGGGCATAATGGAGCGCGAGAGGAGCACGCATGAACGAGCGCATACTGGTAGTTGATGACGAGAAGGCCATCGCCGACTTGGTTGGTATCTACCTTACAAAAGAGGGCTTTGATGTCCAGATTGCCTATAGCGGGGCCGATGCCGCCAAGGCAATCTTGGAGCAGGAGTTCGATCTGGCGCTGCTGGATGTCATGCTGCCCGATATCGATGGCTTTGAGCTGCTGCGTACGATCCGTTCCAGCCATACCTATCCTGTGATCATGCTGACGGCGCGCGATGCCCAGCAAGACAAGATCGAGGGCCTTTCGCTTGGCGCGGACGATTACGTGGTTAAGCCGTTCCGCCCGCTGGAGCTCATCGCGCGCGTGCGCGCTCAGCTTCGCCGCTACACCAGCTACGGTAGCCGTGCGCAGGCGGCCGAGTCGCCGACCATTCAGCTCGACGGCCTCGAGATCAACCGCGACGCTCGTTCCGTGACGGTGGACGGTGCGCCGGTACGCCTCACACCCACCGAGTATTCAATCTTGCTGTATCTGGTCGAGCATCGCGGCAGCGTGGTGGCCGTGGAGGACCTGTTCCGCGCGGTGTGGGATGAGGATTTTATGCCCGGCTCCAACAATACGGTGATGGTGCACATTCGCCACTTGCGCGAAAAGATCGGCGACGACGCACAAAAGCCGCGCTTTATCAAAAACGTCTGGGGCGTCGGCTACATAATCGAATAACGCTTTTCGCTTGTGAGGATCTTGATATGACAAAAGACGATAGGCAAGCGTTCGAGGTGCCCGATCGACTCTTTGAATACGTGAGGTCGGTCGTCGACAATCGCGCGCTTGCAACGGTGCTGCTTTTTTTGCTGAGCCTGCTGCTGATTGGCATTGATAACATCGCTGGAATCTTGACGGTGCTGCTTGTCGGCTTTTTGCTGATCGATCGATTTGAGATCGTGCGCCGCTGCATGGTGATTGGCGGCGCCGCGTGGGCCATGACGTTGGCGATTGGCGCCATGGCGCTCGGCGGCATCGAAGGGCCGGTGCTGTTCGATGCCGGCTTTGTATTCAACATGCTTGGCTTTGTGCTGGCGCTCGCCGCGTGCGTGCTGTTCTTGTGCGCCCGCGCCCTGTACTACCAGGGCTACGAACAGGGCGAGCAGCATGCCGATTGTGTGCTGGCCGCTCGTATTCAAGATCGCCTGATCGATCACCCCGACACCTGGGACAACATCGACGGCGACTTCTTGGAGGTCGAGGGCGCCCTTAACCGCGTGCGTGACCGTGAGCGCAAGGTGCGGCAAGCTCTGCGTGACGAGTCGCATCGCAAGGACGATCTGGTCACGTACTTGGCACATGACCTACGCACCCCGCTTGCCAGTGTGGTGGGCTATCTTTCGCTGTTGCAAGAGGCTCCTGAGTTGCCGGTTGAGCAACGTGCGCGCTTTACGGGCGTGGCACTCGACAAGGCCCACCGGCTCGACGCGCTCATCGAGGAGTTCTTCGACATCACGCGCTTTGACTTCCACGATATCGTGCTCACGCGCGGCTATGCTGATCTGGGGTTGCTGCTGGCTCAGGTGGCTGACGAGTTCTATCCCATCCTCAACGAGCAACATAAGGAAGTCCAAGTTGATATTCGCGAGGACCTGACGGTGCTCGTGGATGGCGACAAGATGGCCCGCGTGTTTAACAACATCATGAAAAACGCCGTCGCCTATAGCTATGAGGGCTCGACCATCACGATCGAGGCCAGACGCCGGGACGACGGTGGCGTGCGCGTGCGCTTTATCAATCAGGGCGATCCCATCCCTGAGGCAAAGCTCAAGGTGATCTTTGAGAAGTTCTATCGCCTGGATGCGGCGCGTGCGACTAATCGCGGTGGTGCCGGTCTGGGCCTTGCTATTGCCAAGGAGATCATCGCGGCACACGGCGGTACCGTTGCATGTGAATCGACGCCCGAACACACGATATTCACCATCGAGCTGCCCGCCGCATAGCCAGCGTGCCCTTACAAACACTTGACAATGCGCTCACGTACATATGAGCCGCGATTCCTACTATCGATACTGCTGAATTGATATCGATATGGAGGTATGCGGTATGACGGCTGCTGCGGCTGCGGAGCCCACGGAGCTTGAAGAACTCATGAAAGCGCAGGCCGAGGCCGCGCACGAGCGCGAGGTTGGGGATGCGACTCGTCCCACGGCAGAGGATCTTGCCGCCTCGCCGACGCGCATCGACGTCGAGGGCCTCGACCTGTTCTATGGCGACCATCATGCGCTCAAGGACGTGAATATCAAGATTCGCGACAAGCAGATCACCTCGTTCATCGGGCCTTCGGGCTGCGGCAAGTCGACGTTGCTGCGCTGCTTTAACCGCATGAACGACGGCATCAAGGATTGCCGCATCGAGGGCAAGATTGCGCTCGACGGCCAAGATATTCTGGGCGATTACGACATCTGCCGTTTGCGCCAGCGCGTGGGCATGGTGTTCCAGCGCCCCAACCCGTTTCCCATGAGCATCTACGACAACGTCGCCTATGGGCCGCGCGGTATGGGCATGCGCGACCGCGTCGTGCTCGATGAACTGGTCGAGGACTCCCTGCGTCGCGCTGCCCTGTGGGACGAGGTCAAGGACAAGCTCAAAGAGTCGGGCCTGGGTCTTTCGGGTGGACAGCAGCAGCGCCTGTGCATCGCCCGCGCACTTGCCGTGCAGCCCGACATTCTGCTGATGGACGAGCCGACCTCGGCGCTCGACCCCGTATCGACGCTGGTGGTGGAGCAGCTGGCCTGCGAGCTCAAAGAGACCTGTACGCTCGTGGTCGTTACGCACAATATGCAGCAGGCGGCGCGTATCTCCGACTCGGTCGCGTTTTTCTTGCTGGGTGAGTTGGTGGAGCACGCGCCCACCGCACAACTCTTCAAGAATCCGACCGATCCGCGCACGGCGGATTATTTGACGGGACGTTTTGGCTGATACCATCTAGTAAAGGTACCTTTAGGGTTAAGATGCGGTCATGCCGGCCGCAAAGGGGTTCAACATGATCTATTACGTCGAGGACGATGACAACATCAGGGATTTGACGGTCTATGCGCTGCGCAAGCAGGGAATCGAGGCCGAGGGCTTTTCGTGCGACGGCGAGTTTAAGGCCGCCGTGGCGCGACGGGTGCCCGATGCTGTGTTGCTTGATATCATGCTGCCCGACACCGATGGCCTGGCGATTATGCGTCGCCTGCGTGCCGACCGCCTGACGGCGACGGTGCCCATCATGATGCTTACCGCCAAGGACACCGAGCTCGATAAGGTCATGGCGCTCGATGGCGGTGCCGACGATTACCTGACTAAACCCTTCTCGCTCATGGAGCTCGCCAGCCGCTGCCGCGCACTGCTGCGTCGCGGCGGCATGGTCAAGCAGGCGAGCGATGTGCTCAGCGTGGGCGACATCGTGCTCTCGCCCAGCCATCGCGAGGTGACCGTTGCCGGCGAGCCGCTTAAGCTCACCCTGCGCGAGTTCGACCTGCTCGAGTACCTCATGCGCAAGCCCGGCGTGGTTTTTACCCGCGAGTCGTTGCTGCAGAGCGTGTGGGGCTGGGACTTCGACGGCGGTTCGCGCACCGTTGACGTGCACGTGCAGACGCTTCGCCAAAAACTGGGCGAGCATGCCGGCGCCATCGAGACCGTGCGCGGCGTGGGCTACCGCTTGGCCGAGCCTTCTGCCGGTGATGGTGCCGAAGGTGACGACACCGCGGCCACCGCATCGGAGGAGTAACCCGTGGTCTTCGCTCCCCAGGGAAAACATACGCTGTCGCACCGCGTTTTTGTGACGATCTTTGTCTGCGCCATGGCGGTTATCGTGGCGTTTACGGTGCTGGGTGCGTTCTTTGTGCAAAACACCTTGGCGGATGCCACGAGTGCAAATCTGGCGCAGGAAACCGAGCTCATTGCTGCCGCTCTCGACGAACAGCAGGAGCCCATCCCGTTCTTGCGTAGTCTCGATCGCGAGGACTTGCGCATCACGCTGATTAACAAGGATGGATCGGTTGCCTACGACAACGAGGCGTCGCCTTCCACACTGCCCAACCATGGCGATCGCCCCGAGGTCATCGAGGCCTTTGAGAGTGGTTCGGGTTCTGCGGAGCGCGCAAGCTCTACGCTCGACGAGATTATGCTGTATCGCGCCGTCGCCCTTGATAACGGCCAGGTTGTCCGCTTGGCGCAGGCCCAGCCTGGCGTTGCGGCGATTTTGCTGTCGATGGTGGCGCCGATGCTGCTTATCGCAGCAGCGGGTGCGGTGCTCTCGTTTTTTATGGCGCGCCGCGAGTCCCGTGCCATCATCGCGCCGTTGCAAGAGGTGGATTTAGACCACCCACGCCGTAGCTATGAGCACGCCTATGCCGAGATGGTCCCCATGCTTGAGCGTATCGAGTCGCAGCGCCAGGAGCTCAAGCGCCAGATGGCGGTGCTAGCGGACAACGACCGTATGCGCCGCGAGTTCACGGCGAATATCACTCATGAGCTCAAGACGCCGCTTACGGCGATTTCGGGCTATGCCGAGCTCATCGCAAACGGCATGGTCGAGGGCGAGGACGACCTGCGAAACTTTGGCGGTCGCATCTATCGTGAGGCGGGTCGCTTGGCAGCGCTTGTCAACGACATCCTTACGCTGTCTAACTTGGACGAGGCCGAGCGTGCAACTGAGGGCGAGGCGGTACCCATTGGGTCCACGGAGCCTATTGAGCTCTCGCGTGCCATCTACGCGGTTGAGCAGCGTCTTGAACAGGTCGCCCGTCAGGCGAATGTGACGATAAGTCATGAGACCAAGCCTGTGGTCATCGAAGGCGTGTCGCGCTTGATTGACGAGCTCATCTATAATCTGGCAAGCAACGCCATCCGCTACAATCGACCCGGCGGTACGGTTACGCTGCAGTGCGGCACCAACGACGAAGGCCATCCGTTCCTTGCGGTTGCCGACACGGGAATCGGTATCGCGCCTGAAGAACAGGGCAAGGTATTTGAGCGGTTCTATCGCGTGGACAAGAGTAGGTCCAAGGCACGCGGCGGAACCGGTCTGGGGCTTGCCATTGTCAAGCATGCGGCCCTGTATCATCACGCCACGCTCGATCTGTCGAGCGAGTTGGGTGTGGGAACCACCATTACGGTGACGTTTCCCATACAGCAGGACGAGCCATTTGCATAGCGATGCAGCATAGATATTGATGTAGACGCCGCATTTGACTTTCGGGTGCGGCGTTGTTGTGCAATTTTACGATTGCTTCCGTCATTTTTACAGGAGAGCCTGTTTCTTATGTATAGAGTTTGGTCTCGGTAAAAAGATGCGATAACATACGGACAGTTTTGTCAATCCGAACTGGGGAAATGAAAGGCAAGCTGCATGACCCTTCTCGAACTGTTCCAGCTGCTCAAAAAGCACCTTCAGCTGGTCATTACCCTTCCGGTGGTCTGCGCGATCGCCATGGGCATCGTGTCCTTCGCCGCGATGGACAACACCTACACCGCGACGACGAGCATGTACATTCTCGCCAAGACCGACGATAGCGGTCAGATGAGCTACAACGATCTCTCAGCGAGCCAGATGCTTTCCAACGATATCGCCACGCTGCTGGATAGCGATAGCGTTAAGAGCGGCGCAGCCAATGAACTGGGCCTCACCGATCTGGATGACTACAAGGTGTCTGTTTCCTCCGAGACCACCACGCGTGTCATTACGCTTTCGGTTACCGGCACCGATGCCAAGGAGACGGCTAAGGTCGCAAAGGCCATGGCCAGCTCGGTGAGTACGGTCGCTCAGAACGTCGGCGCTGCCCAGAGCATCAACGTTATCGACGAGGCTAAGACCCCCGAAGCCCCCAGCGGTCCCAAGCGTATGCTGTACGTTGCTGTCGCGTTCCTCGCGGGCATCTTTATCGCAGTTGCCTATGTCGTTTTGGCAGACATGCTCAATACCCGCATCCGCGGTGCCGAAGAGGCAGAAGAGCTCCTGGGCATTCCCGTTGTTGGCCGAATTCCGGCTATGAAAGGTGGTAAATAGGCATGGCTAAGGCAAAGAACACCGATAAGCTCGTTGTACAGAATGCCGCCAAGACCCTTCTGGCCAACATCCGCTTTGCGAGCGTGGACGACCCCATTCGCACCATCACCGTTACCTCCTCGATTCCCAACGAGGGCAAGTCTACGGTTTCCATCAACCTTGCTCAGGCAATCGCCACGAGCGGCAAGTCCGTGCTCCTGGTCGAGGCCGATATGCGCCGCAGGTCCCTTTCCGATATGCTCGGCGTTCGTTCGCGCGGCGGACTTTATGCGGTCCTTTCCGAGCAGATCTCCATTGACCAGGCAATTGTCGAGACGGGTCAGAAGAACTTCTACTTCCTCGATGCTGAGCCGCATATTCCCAATCCTGCCGACATCATCGTCTCTCACCGCTTTGCCAAGCTGGTAAAGGCACTGTCCGCCAAGTTCCAGTACGTCATCTTTGATGCTCCCCCGGTCGGCACCTTCATCGATGCTGCCGAGATTGCCAGCCTGACCGACGGCACGCTGTTCGTGGTGCGCGAGGACTTCACCAAGCGCGAGGAGGCGCTCAACGCCATCGGTCAGCTTAAGAAGTCCGAGAAGGTCAAGCTCATCGGTACCGTTATGAACTACTGCGAGACCGAGACCAGCGAGTACTACTACTCCTACTACACCAAGGACGGTAAGAAGGTGAAGAAGGGCTCCGACGATCAGGGGACTTCCAAAAAGGGCATCTTCACCAACCGAGCAAACGTTTAGTTGATTAAGGCTGACCTATGCGTGACATTCATTGCCATATCTTGCCGGGTGTAGACGACGGCGCCGCCGATCTCGATGAGAGCTTGGCGATGCTCGAGGCTGCCAAGCGGGCCGGTGTAACCAGAATCGTTTGCACCCCGCACTGTCGTGATCCCTTTTTTGATTACGACAAGATGTGGGATGCCTTTGAGCTGCTGCGCGATAACGCTGACGGTTTTCCGCTCCAGATGGGCTTCGAGGTCAACCATCGAAAGCTCGTTGAGCTTGGTATCGATGCCGCGGAGCACTTGCATTTCGATGGAACCAATGAGTTCCTGCTTGAGCTTTCGACGCATGCCGATGCGTATGCGTTTAGAGAGTACGAGAACACGATTTACGATTTGCAGTGCCGTGGCTACCAGGTGATCATCGCTCATCCTGAGCGCTATCGTGCGGTTCAAAAGGATGTAAGCGTGGCGGAGCGCCTGGTCGATATGGGCTGCAAGCTGCAGGCTTCGGCGGACTTTATTGCCGGCGGCCGCTTTGGTCGCGAGAAAAAGCCGGCACAGCGCCTGTTCGATCAGAACCTGTACAGCTTCATCGCGAGCGATGCCCATAACGTGGGTCATTACGACTGCCTGGCGAAGGCTCGCGCGAAGTTTAGTGTGCGCGGAGCTCATTTTCGCTAATATCTGTCCCTAACGTTCGCATTGAATGAAAGGGCAGCCATGGATATCCAACTTAAGACGGGATGCTTTGATGACGCGGCGTTGGTGCGCCGCGTCGTTTTTATGGACGAGCAGGGCTACGAGAATGAGTTCGACCAGATCGATGAGGCTTCTGACTGCATTCATGTGACGCTCTATGTAGACGGCGAGCTCGCCGGTTGCTCGCGCGTGTTTCCCGAAGAGCTTGAGCGCGCGGCTGATGCAGAGGCTCCGGTGTCGCCGGCGTGCGACTTGGACGAAGGCGTTGCGGCGGGGGAGACCTACATTATGGGGCGCGTGGCCGTGCTGCCGAGCATGCGCCGTCGCGGTTTGGCGAGCAAGATTGTCGAGGCCAGTGATACGTGCGCGCGTGATGCCGGCGCCAAGCTTATTAAGCTGCATGCTCAGGAATACGTGCTGCCGCTCTATGCCAAGGCGGGCTACACGCAGATTGCCCCGGTGGACTACGAAGACGAGGGCCAGCCCCCATGCTTGGATGGCCAAGCGCGTAGATGGCAGATAGGGACGTTCCTTTCCTGCCGGCAGTTTGGGACACTCCTTGGCAATTTGCGCATCAGAGCGCTCTGACATACAGTTTTTCGATTCCGTATGTATATATGCGCGCTAATGGGTTATAAAATCTAAGTCTGAACATAGCAGGTCTGCGATGCGGCTCGGGCGACCGGGCCGTTTTTGCGGGCGGGGGTAGCGCGAAAGGACTGCACATGCGTCAATTTAAGACCGAGAGCAAAAAACTGCTCGACCTCATGATCAACTCCATCTACACCAATAAGGAAATCTTCCTGCGCGAGCTTATCTCTAACGCGAGCGACGCCGTCGACAAGCTCAACTTTAAGAGCCTGCAGGACCCGAGCGTTAAGATCGACCAGGGCGACCTGGCCATTCGCGTCTCCTTTGATAAGGACGCCCGCACCATCACGATTTCGGATAACGGCATTGGCATGACCGCTGAGGAGCTCGAGCGCAATCTGGGCACCATCGCTCATTCCGGCTCCGAGGAGTTTAAGACCGAGAACGCCGAGCAGCAGGGTTCGGATGTCGACATCATCGGCCAGTTTGGCGTGGGCTTCTACTCGGCCTTTATGGTCGCCAGCCATGTGAAGGTCGTCAGCCGCGCCTATGGCGAGGATGTCGCCCATGTGTGGGAATCCGACGGTCTTGAGGGCTACACCATCGAGAACGGCGAGCGCGCCGAGCACGGTACCGATGTCATCCTGACGCTGCGCGAGAACGAGAAGCTCGATGCCGACGGCGAGGCCGAGACCTACGATCGCTTCCTGACCGAGTGGGGCCTCAAGAGCCTGATTCAGCAGTACAGCAACTATGTGCGTTACCCGATCCAGATGATGGTGTCCAAGAGCCGCCAGAAGCCCAAGCCCGAGGATGCTGGCGATGACTACACGCCCGAGTACGAGGACTACCAGGAGCTCGAGACCGTCAATTCCATGACACCGATCTGGAAGAAGCGCAGCTCCGATGTCGAGCAGAAGGACTATGACGAGTTCTACAAGTCTACGTTCCACGACTTTGACGATCCGGCACGCACCATCAGCTTCCACGCCGAGGGTACGCTCGAGTACGATGCCCTGCTGTTTGTGCCGGGCCGCGCGCCGTTCGATCTGTACAGCAAGGACTACGAGAAGGGTCTGGCGCTCTACAGCTCCAACGTGCTGATTATGGAGAAGTGCGACGACCTGCTGCCCGACTACTACAACTTTGTCCGCGGCGTCGTGGATTCCGCCGACGTGTCGCTCAACATCTCGCGCGAGACACTGCAGCAGAACCGTCAGCTCAAGGCTATCGCCAAGCGTGTGGAAAAGAAGATTACCGCCGACCTTGAGGATATGCGTGACAACGACCGCGAGGCCTACGAGAAGTTCTTTGAGAACTTTGGTCGCGGTCTTAAGTACGGCATTTACTCGAGCTATGGCATGAAGGCCGATGAGCTCGCCGACCTGTTGCTGTTCTGGTCTGCCAAGGAACAGAAGATGATTACCCTGGCCGAGTATGCCAAGGGCATGCCCGAGGATCAGAAGGCCATCTACTACGCCGCCGGCGACTCGCGTGAGCGCTTGGCTAAGATGCCCGTGGTGAAGGGCGTGCTCGACCGCGGCTATGACGTGCTGCTGCTGACGCAGGATGTGGATGAGTTCACGTTCCAGGCTATGCGTGAATACGTTGCCGCCGATATGCCCAAGATTTACGAGGACGATGCTGCCCGCGAGGCTGCCGAGAAGGCTGTGGCCGACGGTGCCGAGCCCGAGGTCGATGATCGTCATCTGGAGCTCAAGAACGTCGCGACCGGTGACCTTGACCTGGCGACCGAGGACGAGAAGAAGGAGGCCGAGGACGCCACCAAGGAAAACGAGGACCTCTTTAGCGCTATGAAGGAGGCACTCGGTGACAAGGTCGAGAAAGTTGCCGTCTCCGCGCGCCTGACCGATGCCCCCGCATGCATCACCACCGAGGGCCCGCTTTCGCTCGAGATGGAGAAGGTGCTCCAGAAGGGGCCCGAGGGCGCGCCCGACGGCATGCCCAAGAGCCAGCGCGTGCTCGAGCTCAACGCCAAGCACCCGGTCTTTGACAAGCTTGTCGCTGCCCAGAAGGCAGGCGACGCCGACAAGATCAAGCAGTACTCCGGTCTGCTCTATGACCAGGCTCTGCTGGTCGAGGGCATCCTCCCCGAGGACCCCGTGGCCTTCGCAGCGGCTGTCTGCAACTTGATGTAGTTAGGTAGTTACGCGGTTTTACCAAACCGCGTAACGGCTCGACGCTGCCCTCAGTTCCGCCGTTCTAACGAACGGCGGACCAGTCGACGCTGCGCGGGCGCCAGAGCGACAACTTGTCATTCAAAGAGGACGGCATGACCAGAAGGTCTATGCCGTCCTCTTTTCATGCCAATTTGTTCGCTCTGGCGCCCGCTCGCTGGCATTGCCAAAACATCGACGTTGCCGTGGTCCTAAGTAGTCATTGGGGACGTTCTTGTTTGACTAGTCGTTTAAGAACGTCCCCAATGACTATTTGAATTGCTAATTTGTGCGGGTTGTGGTTTTGTGACCTGCTGAAATTAAAGATACTGTACAACTGTACGCTAACTCATCTTCGTAGTATATTGCTACCCGCAAAACTCAATACCATTGTGCTCTGAGACGCTAAAGCGCCTACGTACAATGGTTGTCGATAGTACGATTCGATTCAACGACAGGATGGATGGTCCAAGCGTGAGTCTCGGCAGCAAACTATCCAACGCAAAGGTCTCCTTTGCGATCTTTAAGCGCGACATCAAGCGATTGCTCGTGAACCCCGTCGCCCTGGTGGTTACTTTGGGCGTGTGCGTCATTCCCTCGCTGTATGCCTGGTACAACATCGTGGCTAACTGGGATCCGTACGGAAACACCCAGGGTATCAAGATTGCCATCGCCAACAACGATCGGGGCACCCAAAACGACTTGGTGGGCGAGCTCAACGCGGGCGACCAGGTCGTCGATCAGCTCAAGGAGAACGATCAGCTGGGCTGGACCTTCGTCGATTCGGCGGCCGACGCCAAGGAGGGCGTCGAGAGCGGTGAGTACTATGCGGCCATCGTAATCCCTAAGAACTTCTCGGATAACCTGGTCTCGATGCTCGACGGCAACTACCATCAGCCCAAGCTTACGTACTACGTCAATGAGAAGAAGAGTGCTATTGCGCCCAAGGTTACCGACACCGGTGCAAGCACCATCGAGGAGCAGATCAACTCGGAATTTGTCTCCACAGTGGGCGAGACCGTTGCCAGCATCGCCAAGGATGCCGGGGTCGATTTAAAGGACAAGGCAACCCAGACTCAGAATTCGTTGGCTGGTTCGGTATCAGAGGCATCCGGTACCTTGGGTGAGGTGCGCGATTCGATTGGCGACATGAATGCCGCCATCGATAAGACGAGTGGCGCTATCGCCTCGGCTGATGCCGCGTTGGCGGGCCTGCAGGGTCAGACGCCCTCTCTAACGCAGGCAATCGCTCAGGGCAATGACCTGCTGGGCGAGGCGCGCGCTACGGCGGGCAACTCTGTCGCCTCGCTCTCCAAGGCACTCTCGGAAGGCAGCCTTGCGCTCACCAAGACGTCAGCCTCCGCGAACGCTGCGATTGGCAAGCTGACGGGCGCGGTCACATCTACGACCACCCGCATCGACAACTCGCTTGAGTCTCTCCAAGCGACGATCGACCACAATAAGGCCGTTATCGGGCACTTGGAAATTCTCGTTAATGACACGTCGACAGGTTCCAAGGAAATTGACGCGCGCATTGTATCGACCATCGATTTGCTCCGCGAGCAGAATGAAAAGCTTCAGAGCATCAAGGACGGTCTGTCTGCGCAGTCGAGCGCCATGGCGAATGACGCCGCGGCTGTCTCGGGCGCCAGCGACGCTATCAATAACGCAATCCAGACCGGTGCGACCAACCTTGGCCAGGCCCAGACGGACCTGGGTCAAAACGCGCTGCCGAAGGCCTCGAGCGCGCTTGATTCATTTGCCGCCGTCTCGGGTGATCTGACGGGAATCGTGTCTGGCCTCACGCCTACTATTGCAAGTGCGCGCGGTACGCTTTCGCAGCTTAACGCTACGCTCGGCCAGGCCAAGACCACGCTGTCCCAGACCGATTCCTCGCTTGCCAAGGTCCAGGACAAGCTTGCGACCGCAGCCAATGACATCGCGGCGCTGCAGACCTCTGAGTCTATGGGCGAGCTCGCCGACCTTATGGGCGTCGATGTCAATGACGTGGCAGATTTCATGGCCTCTCCGGTCGAGCTGACGTCCAAGTCGATCTATCCGGTCAAGAGCTTTGGCTCGGGCATCGCTCCCTTCTACACCAATCTGGCGCTTTGGGTGGGCGGTTACGTACTCATCGCCATCTACAAGCTCGAGGTCGATCGCGAGGGCATTGGCAGCTTTACGGCGCGCCAGGGCTACTTCGGCCGTTGGATGCTCCTGGTGATCCTGGGCGCGCTCCAGGCCACCATCGTTACGGTAGGCGATCTGGTGATTGGCGTGCAGTGCATCAACCCGCTGCTGTTCGTGCTGGGCGGCATCGCCATCTCGTTCACCTACGTCAATATCATCTATGCGCTGTCCACTACGTTTAAGCACATCGGCAAGGCAATCGGCGTCATTCTCGTCATCGTGCAGATTCCGGGTTCGTCGGGCATGTATCCCATCGAGATGATGCCCGGCTTCTTCCAGTGGCTGCACCCGCTGCTGCCCTTTACCTACGGCATCAATCTGCTGCGCGAGACGGTCGGCGGCATGTACTCGTTTAACTACCTGTTTAACCTGTGCATTCTGGGCGTGTTCTTGATCGTGGCGCTCTTTATCGGTCTGCAGCTGCGTCCGCTGCTGCTCAACCTTAACCTGCTCTTTGATAAACAGCTTTCCACGACGGGTATGATGATCTGCGAGTCCAACGACCTGCCGCGCCAGCGCTACTCGCTGCGCACGGCCATGCGTGTCATGCTCGATTCCGATTCGTACCGTCGCGAACTGCTCGATCATGCGGTCGCCTTTGAACATCGCTACCCGTACTACATCAAGGGCGGTTTTGCCGCCGTGGTGGGCGTTCAGGTCCTGCTCTTTGTCCTGTCGACGGTTCTCGATATCGACAATAACGGCAAGATCATCCTGCTTGTCATTTGGATCATCTCGGTTATTGCCATCTGCGGCTGGCTTATCAATATCGAGTACATCCGCTCGAGCCTCAACACCCAGATGCGCATCTCGGCGCTTTCGGATGAGGACCTGCGCCGCGAGATGCGCGAGCACACGGCCGCCATTCCGGCCGCTCGTCGCATGTTCGGCTTGAATGCGAGCGAGCGGGGGTCTGAACCCAAGACTCAGGCTGTCAACCAATGTGGTCATCGCGATGCGGCCCATGTGCCCGAGAACGGGGATGACACGTTTGTGATGAATGAAAAGAACGCCCCGCTCGGCAAGCACTCCAAAGGAGGTGAGGCATAAATGAAGAACATCCTGCATCTGTTTAAGCGCGATGTCCAAAACGTGTCTCGCTCCGTAATCGGCTTGGTTGTCGTGATGGGCCTCATTATCGTACCGTGCCTGTACGCGTGGTTTAACATCGCCGGCAGCTGGGATCCGTACGGCAACACCGGCAATCTTAAGATCGCCGTGGTCAACACCGATGAGGGTTACGAGAGCGATCTGATCCCCGTCGAGGTCAACGTGGGCGAAAACGTGACCGCCACCCTGCGCGGCAACGAGAACTTCGACTGGGTTGTGCTCAACGATCGAGAAAAGGCCATCGAGGGCGTCAAATCGGGCGCATACTATGCGGCTGTCGTTATCCCTAAGACGTTTAGTGCCGATATGATGACGCTCTTTTCGACCGACGTTAAGCATGCCGATATCGAGTTTTACGAGAATCAGAAGGCCAACGCCATCGCGCAGATCGTGACCGAGAAGGGTTCGAGCGCCGTTCAGAACCAGGTTAACGAATCTTTTACCGAGACCATTACGAGCATCGGTCTTAAGACGGTGTCCAGCCTGCTCGATTACATGAGCACCGACCAGGTCAGCAACTTTATCGCCAACCTGTCCTCGACGCTTGGCGATTCGATTGGGGACCTGCAAGACGTTCAGGCTAATGCTTCGTCGCTGGCGGGCATTTTGAGCTCTACGTCCGATTCGTTGACGTCGGCGAGCGGTATGCTCCAGCAGACGGGTACGGTCGATGAGTCGACCAAGCAGTTGATGGAGCATGCCAAGAGCGGCATGAGCGATTCCAAAGAAGCGCTGAAGGCCGCCAACGAGGCCATCAACGCCGCGATTGACGGAAGCGCGGGCTCGTTCGACAACGTGTCCGCCGAGCTTGCGAAGGCATTCGATGCCGCGAATCAGCATGTCGACCTTACGGTGTCTCAGCTCAACGATGCCGCGGCGGCGCTCAATACACGTGCCGACGATATCGACGCCACGGCCGACCAGCTCCGCGGCTTTGCCGAGCAGGTCAGTGACGAAAAGCTCCAGGAGAGCCTTAAATCTGTGGCAACATCGCTGGGCAGGATCGCGGTGGAGTATCGCAACAACGCCAAGGACCTGACGGCAACTGCTAAGTCCCTTTCTGACAGCATGGCAGAGGTCAACAGCACGCGTGCCGAGGTCGATCAGGCCATCGCCGATGCCAAGGCGGGCATTTCGGGCGCCAAGTCCGACTACGATTCCACGTTCTCGGTTAAGGCCAAGGAGCTCAAGAAGACGGTTTCGGGCATCCTGGACTCGCTCGATGACATCTCGGGCGATCTGGATAGCGCCGTAGACGGCCTGACCGACGCATCCGGCTCGTTGGCGAAGGGCCTCTCCAAGGCCGCCAAGCTGGTCAACAAGGCTTCCGATCAGCTAGGTGAAGCGTCCGATAAGATCAGCGCCTTTAAGGACGAGCTCGATGGCGCCCTGATGTCGGACGACCTTGCCACGATCAAGACGATGATTGGCAACGACCCCGAGGGTTTGGCCGTGTCGCTTTCCGGCCCCGTCGCGCTCGATCGCAAGCCGGTCTATCCGATTCGTAACTACGGTTCGGCCATGGCACCGTTCTACACGATTCTGTCGCTATGGGTCGGCTCGATCGTGCTGGCGGCCATGATGAAGGTCTCGGTTGACGATGAGCTCATCAACGAGCTCATCCCCGTGCGCCTGCACGAGATCTACCTGGGCCGCTACCTGTTCTTTGGCGGTCTGGCCCTGCTGCAGGCAACGCTCGTGTGCGCGGGCGACATCCTGTTCTTTGGCATCCAGTGCGACGACCCGCTGCAGTTTGTGCTGGCGGGCTGGGTCGCGAGTCTCGTGTTCTCCAATATCGTCTACACGCTCACCGTGTCGTTTGGCGATATCGGCAAGGCGCTCGCCGTCGTGTTGCTGGTCATGCAGGTCGGCGGTTCGGGCGGCACGTTCCCCATCGAGATGACCGGCCCCGTGTTCCAGGCGATCTATCCGTTCCTGCCGTTTACTCACGGCATCAACGCCATGCACGCCGCCATGGCCGGTGCCTACCATATGGAGTACTGGATTGAGCTGGGCATTCTGGCGAGCTATCTGATTCCGTCGCTGGCACTGGGCGTCGTCTTCCGCCGCCCGGTCATCAAAGCCAACGACTGGATCATCGAAAAGCTGGAGTCAACCAAATTGATTTAATACAGCAACGTAAACGCCGTCGGAACATCGAGGTCTTCCAACCCGATGCTTTAGCGTAGTGAATTGCACGAGCTGCTTGGTTGTTGCTACAGTAGCGGGGCGTGCCGGGGGTCCGGTGCGCCCTGTTTTTATTTGACCATGAGGCGGCGCGCAGCCATACGCGTGCGGACACCACGCCCAGATTGAGTGCGAGGATGTTCCATGGCCCAATACGCTGCCAACGAAATCGAAAACATGCCTGATAGCCCTGTGGCCCGTGAGGATTTGGGCGCGGGCGGTATTCCCCGGGGTGCCGGCGCACGCTCGCCGCTGTTCTGGAAAGTTCTGCTACTTTCGGTGGCGGTCATCTGGGGCTACTCCTTTACCACTATGAAGGGCGCGCTCGACACCATTCCGGTGTTCGAGCTGGTCTACGTTCGCTTTCTCCCGGCATCACTGGTTATGTTTGCCATTTTCCATAAGCGCATCATCGCTCATTTCAATGCCCGCAACCTGATCGTCGGGCTTGGCATGGGCGCGCTCATGTGGGGTGCCTACGGTTTGCAGACGATCGGCCTGGCACAGACCACGGCAGGCAAAAGCGCGTTTTTGACGGGCACGTACTGTATCTTGGTTCCGTTTGCGAGCTACGTCCTAAGCGGCGAAAAGCTTACCCGTTACAACTTGGGCGCCGCGTTGCTGTGCCTAGCGGGCATTGGCTTGGTGGCGCTCGATAGCGTCGAGTTCAATGCCGGCGATGCCATTACGCTGGGCGGCGCGGTCTTCTTTGCCATCCAGATGGCGGTGACCGCCAAGTACGGACGCAAGATGGACATCAACGTCATCACGTTTTGGATGTTTGTGGGCAATGGTGTCCTAAGCCTGATCTCGTCGCTGTTGTTCGAGACCCAAGCGCCCTCGTCTGTATGGACGCCGGATTTTATCGGTGTAATGGTCTTTCTTTCGGTGGGTTGTACGTGTGTTGCCCTGCTCGTCCAAAACGTTGGATTGGCGCACGTTCCGGCCTCGACGGGCTCGCTGCTCCTTTCGATGGAGTCGCCCTCGGGTGTGCTGTTCTCGGTGCTGTTGATGGGGGAGGCGCTCACCTCGCGCCTGCTTGCCGGCTTCGCGCTCATCTTCCTGTCGATTATTTTGAGCGAGACGCATTTCGATTTCTTGCGCCGAAAATCACACCCGCAATTGTAAACAATTTGTTGCGCCGCCCTCCCAGGGCGGCATTTTTTATGTCATGCCCTTACAGTTGTGCCTTGCACTTTACGCTATCAAAGTGCGTGCTGCAAAAACGTTACTGGAGGGCATCTATGGCACCAGCTCTGTCCGATTTTCAACCGCAACCAGCGCCTCAGGCTACCACAGCGGCGCAGACCGCTATCGGTGACGGTCTTGTCGCAGAAGCTCAGGCTTTTGCAGACGAGCTCGCTGCGTGGCGACACGATCTACACCAGATGCCTGAGCTCGGTAACAATCTTCCGCAGACGTCTGCCTATATCCGGGCACGTCTGGACGAGATGGACATCCCCCATACCACGCTAGTCGACGGTTCCTGCGTCGTTGGCCTGATCGGTGCCGGTGCGGCCGCGGCCGCTCAGGGCAATGGCACGTGCAAGGACGAGCAGGCCGGCACGGTCGTTATGCTGCGTGGCGACATGGATGCCCTGCCCGTTGTCGAGGAATCTGGCGAGCCCTTTGCATCCACCAATGGCTGCATGCATGCTTGCGGTCACGATATGCACGCGACGGCGCTGCTTGGTGCGGCGCGCCTGCTCAAAGCTCGCGAGGCCGAGCTCGTCGACGCCAATGCCACCGTCAAACTGCTGTTCCAGCCGGGCGAGGAGACCTTTGAGGGGGCACGCGCAGCCATCGCCGACGGCCTGCTGCAGAACCCGCGCCCTCAGGCGGCCTTTGCCATGCATGTCAACAGCCAGTCGCCGCTTGGCCTGGTGCTCTATGGGAGCCCGGCGCTTTCGGGCGTGTACGGTTTCCGCATCACGCTCCAGGGCAAGGGTGGCCACGGTTCCAGCCCCGAGATTTGCATCGACCCCATCACGGCCGGCGTCCATGTGCACCTGGCGCTCCAGGAGCTTATCTCCCGTGAGGTGCCGGCGGTCAAGGAAGTCGCACTTACCGTTGGTAAGTTCGCTGGCGGCCTGGCGGCCAACGTCATCCCCGACACCTGCGTGCTCGAGGGAACGCTGCGCGGCTTTGATGTTGAGCTCATGGAGCACCTCAAGACCCGCATCGCGGAGGTCGTTAACGGTGTTGCCACAACATATCGTACGCCGGCGACCATCGAGACGCTTTCGGATGTTCCGCCGCTTGTACTCGACAGCGATATGACTCAGGCGTCGCTTGGCTACGTGGGCGCAGTGCTGCCCAAGGCGGCTTTCTTGCCGCTTTTCCATGCCATGGCGAGTGAGGATTTCGCGCTTATCTCGAGCGAGATTCCGAGTGCGTACTTTACCGTGGGCGCGGCCGTAACCGACACGGACGAACACTTTGCCCAGCACCATCCCAAGGCACGTTTTAACGATGCCGAGCTTCCTCTCGGCGCCGCGGCCTATACCGCCGTCGCTTTGGGCTATATCGCCGACCACCGGTAGCACCCAACCTTGCCTTTCAAGCCTGCGGGCATGGCCGTAAGGCCTATGCCCTTGTCTTTCAAGGCAATCTTGGGCACTACCGGCGCCCGGCGCCGGCTATTCGTTTGTTAAATAAGGAGCAGTATGTCCCAGCAACGTAAGTTCTTCCCCGGCTGGCTCGTGGTGACCTCCGGCTTCGTGATCATGGCCACGTGCTACACGATTTTCGTCAACTGCATGAGCCTGTTCCAACCGCTGATCGTCAGCGACCTGGGCATTTCCCTTGCGCAGTACAACATCTCCAATGCCATCTCCACCGTGGTGAGTGTCGTGGGTTCGCTCGTTATCGGTCATGTTGCCGATAAGGTGAGTGGCCGCGTATTGGGCTCGCTCACCGTTATCGCTACCTCGGCGGTACTCGCGGGCATGAGCTTTGTGGGTGAGCTTTGGCAGGTCTATGTGCTCTTTGCCGTTTCGGGCTGCTTCGCTGTGGCCTCGACCCGTCTGCTCATTAGCCTGGTGACCGCCAACTGGTTTACCGCCAAACGCGGCCTTGCCATTTCCATCGCACTTTCGGGTTCGGGCTTTGGCGGAGCCATTCTCTCGCCGATCGTGAGCTCGCTTATCGTGAGTGTGGGCTGGCGCTCTGCGTTCCTGGTACTCGCTGCCGTCTGCATGGTGGCGGCACTGCCCATCACGGCCTACTCCTTCCGCACCAAGCCTTCCGAGATCGGCCTTAAGCCGCTCGGCGAGAACCCGGGCGATCCGTCCGTCTCGACGGCTGGCGACAAGGACGAGCACACGGCGCCCGAGGTTAGCGTCGGCTGGTCTCGTATCAAGAAGAGCCCGGCGTTTTGGCTGCTCGTCGTTGCCTTCCTCTTTATGGGTCTCGTTAACGGCGCCATCTTGCCCAACCAGGTCACCAACATGACGAGCGTTACCGTCAACGGCGCCAAGATCGTCACGGGCGGTCATGATCCCATGTGGGCAGGTACCGTGCTTTCGGCCTATATGGTCACCGTCGTTGTCGCCAAGATTTCGCTCGGTGCGATCTACGACCGCTTTGGCCTGCGCTTTGGCAATATCCTTGGCTCCGTTGCGTGCATTATCGCCTGCGTGGCGCTGTGCTTCCCGACGACGGACCTCGGTCCTATTGTCGCCGCTGTGAGCTTTGGTATCGGAACGTGCATGGGCACCATCACGCCTACCATCGCCGCGTCCAAGCAGTTTGGCATGGCCGACCTCGGCAAGGTCACGGGTACCATCACCTCGCTCGAGATGGTCGGCGGCACCGTGGGCGCCATCGTCTCGGGCGTGCTGTTCGACGCCACGGGCTCCTTTGCAAGCACCTGGATTGTGTGCCTGGCGTGCTCCGTGGTCATGCTCGTGTTCCTGCTGGCATCCGAGCCCATCGCCGCCAAGCTGCGCGCGAGCGTGGCGGGGGAGTAGACGTCCGTCGCTCTTTTCTGTTCGCCCCGTTCTGTCCGTGGCCGCCTTGGAAGCCGAATGGATGCTCGTACCATCATTCGGTTTCCAAGGCGGCCACGAGCCTACGAAATGATCCCTTTTCCTCCGTCCCCAAGGGATTACGTGATCCGAAGGGGACGGAGGAAAAGGGATTACAAACAGCGGCGGCGCGTCTGGCCGAACGAGTCCCCATACCCTCGTTCGGTCAGACGCGCCGCCGCTGTATGTGTTTGTGCCGTATAATGACCGTTACCTATGACGCGATACAAAAGAAAGGTGTTTGCCCATGCAGGCACAGAAGGCGGAGGGAACCCGCGACCTTATCGGCGCCGAGATGCGCGCCTGGCAAAAGATGCAGCAGATTGCGGCCGGCGTGTTCGAGCCGTTTGGTTTTAAACCCATCGAGACGCCCGCGATCGAGCAGGTAGATGTGTTTGTCCACGGCATCGGCCAGTCGACCGACGTCGTGCGCAAGGAAATGTTCCGTGTGTTCAGCGGTGCCAACCTGGAGCGCGTCTTTACCGAGGGCACTGACACCAAACTCAAGCCCAAGCAGCGCTTGGCACTTCGCCCCGAGGGCACGGCCGGCGTGGTGCGCGCCGTCGTCGAGAACAATCTGGTGCCCCAGGGCTCCACGCCGTTTAAGGCGTACTACGCCGAGGCCATGTTCCGCGGCGAGCGTCCCCAGAAGGGCCGCCTGCGCCAGTTCCACCAGGTGGGCATCGAGTGGCTCGGCGCTCCCGATCCGGCGGCAGACGCCGAGTGCATCATCATGCTCATGGAGTTCTACAAGCGCCTGGGCTTCGATCTTTCCAAGCTTCGTCTGCTCATCAACTCGATGGGTGACGCCCAGTGCCGTCCGGCTTACCGCGAGCAGGTTAAGCAGTTCATCCTCGATCACGCAGGCGAGATGTGCGATGAGTGCCGCGAGCGCGCCGAGCTCAACCCGCTGCGTGCCTTCGACTGCAAGAACGACCACTGCCGCGAGATCATGGCCGACGCGCCGCTGATGGGCGACAACCTGTGCGACGAGTGCCGCGAGCACTACGAGCAGGTCAAGCGCTATCTGGATGCCGCCGGTATCGAGTATGTCGAGGATCCCACCCTGGTGCGTGGTCTGGACTACTACACCCGTACCGTCTTTGAGGTCGAGGCCCCTGGCGCCGGCGTCGGCTCCATCGGCGGCGGCGGCCGCTATGACGGCCTGGTCGAGCTCGAGGGTGGCAAGCCCACGGCGGGCGTCGGCTTTGCTGTCGGTTTTGAGCGCGCCCTGCTGGCCCTGCAGGCCTTTGGCAGCGATCTGGGTGCCGATGAGGCCCCGTGCGTCTATGTCGCCAACGCTGGCAAGGAACTGCGCCAGAACGTCTTTGCCATCACGCAGGAGCTTCGCGCCGCAGGCATCGTGACCGAGGCCGACTATCAGGGCCGTTCGCTCAAGGCCCAGTTTAAGCAGGCCGACAAGGTGGGCGCTAAGCTCATCCTGGTCCTGGGCGGCGACGAGCTTGCCGCCGGCAAGGTCAAGGTACGCGACATGGAGAGCCATGAAGAGGTCCTTGCCGATCTGGCCAACGTCGTCGAGGCGGTTCGCGAGCGCCTGTAGCGCATGATTTTTGAGCTGCGGGTCCGCTAACACGTCCCGCTTGCGGCGAGCGATTGTTACGGGGGTGTTTCGCATTTATGCGGAATGCCCCCGTTTGTGTATGCCGTCTACCGAGAAATACGACCATTTAGAGCAAAAACCCTTGCAATGCAGAAAATACTTTTGTGTGGTAAAGCGCAATCAGTGTCGAAAGTATTTCTCAAGCGCCTATAATGAATACCGCATGTTACGTGCATAGAAGGAGGAATGGGAGGAAACGTGGCTGAGAACCTAAGCAACCAGTCTGTACCCGAAGCCGCGGCGCGCGTCGCTGCCGTGGTCAACCGCCTCGTTAACCGAATCGGCTCGAATGCCGAGTCCAGGGAGCGTCTCGCCGAGATCGAGATCCCCGAGGAGCTGCGCGACAATCTGGCGTTGTTCCTGCGCCTGGAGCGTCGTGTGCTTAGCGAGTATGATCCTGAGATCGCGGACCTGTTCGACAAGATTCTGTCGGCCGAGATTGTGGCCAATGCCGGCAACCCCGGTAGCCGTGCCGCTGACGAGGCCGTCGACGAGCAGGGCGTGCCTACCGCCGACGAGCCCACCGCCGTGGCATTTCGTGAAGTCGTCGATCTGATCGACAGCCTGCCGCTCGATAAACAGCAGGTTATCGTTCGCGCCTTTACGAGCTTCTTCCACCTGGCAAACCTGTCGGAGGAGAACTACCGCGTGGCGCAGCTGCGCGAGCGCGAGGCCGGTGCGTCGACCGATACCGAGGTCGATCCCGCCAACGAGCTCACCGTCGCCTATCACCAACTGGTGAATGAGCTGGGCGTCGAGGGCGCCAACGAGCTGCTCGGCAAGCTTGAGTTCCATCCCGTCTTTACCGCGCATCCCACCGAGGCCCGTCGCAAGGCCGTCGAGGGCAAGATTCGCCGTATCTCCAACCTGCTGGAGGAGCGTCCGCGTCTGGGCGGCTCCGACTTGGTGGAGAACGAGCGCCATATGCTGCAGGAGATCGACGCCCTGGTGCGTACGAGCCCCATCGCGCTCAAGAAGCCCACGCCGGTCGAGGAAGCCGATACCATCATCGACATCTTCGATAACACGCTGTTCGACGTCATCCCCGTCATCTATCGTCGCTTTGACGACTGGGTGCTGGGCGACAAGGCCGGTACCGTGCCGCCGCTGTGCCCGGCGTTCTTCCATCCTGGCAGCTGGATCGGTTCCGACCGCGACGGTAACCCCAACGTCACCGCCAAGGTGAGCCGTGAGGTCGCCGCCAAGTACTTCACCCACATGGTGCTCAAGCTCGAGGACAAGTGCCGCCGTATCGGCCGCAACCTCACGCTCGAGGCCACCTACAGCAAGCCTTCTGCCGAGCTCATCAACCTGTGGAACCATCAGGTCGAGATGAGCCCTCGGTACACGGCCCGCGCCGAGCTGATTTCCGAGCACGAGCCGCATCGCGCCGTCATGCTCGTCATGGCCGACCGTCTGAACGCCACCGTGCGCCGTATCACCGACACCATGTACCACAGCGCCGATGAGTTCCTGGAGGACTTGCGCGTCGTCCAGCGCTCGCTGGCTGCCTGCGGTGCCGTCCGTGCTGCCTACGGCCCGGTCCAGACCATCATCTGGCAGGTTGAGTCCTTCGGCTTCCACATGGTCGAGATGGAGTTCCGTCAGCACTCCGTGGTGCACGCCCGCGCCCTCAAGGATATCCACGAGAACGGTATCCATGGCGATCTGCAGCCCATGACGCGCGAGGTCATCGATACCTTCCGCGCTATCGGCTCCATCCAAAAGCGCTACGGCAAGAAGATGGCGCACCGCTACATCATCTCGTTCACCAAGAGCGCCCAGCATGTGGCCGACGTCTTTGAGCTGGCCCACCTGTCCTTCGCACACGAGGAGGACGTTCCCGAGCTCGACGTGATCCCGCTGTTCGAGCAGCTCGAGGACCTCGAGGGCTGCGTCGACGTGCTCGACCAGATGCTTACGCTGCCCGTGGTGCAGAAGCGCCTTGCCCAGACCAACCGCCGCATGGAGGTCATGCTGGGCTATTCCGACTCCTCTAAGGATGCCGGTCCTACCACGGCCATGCTCGCACTGCACTCCGCGCAGGAGCGCATCGCCAAGTGGGCCGAGAAGAACGATATCGACCTGGTGCTCATGCACGGTCGCGGCGGTGCCGTGGGCCGTGGCGGCGGCCCGGCCAACAAGGCCGTGCTGGCGCAGCCCAAGGGTTCGGTCAACTGCTTCTTTAAGCTCACCGAGCAGGGCGAGGTCATCTTTGCCCGTTATGGCAACCGCACGCTGGCTCAGCGCCATGTTGAGTCCGTTGCCGCCGCAACGCTTTTGCAGTCGGCCCCGAGTGTCGAGAAGACCAACACCGAGACCACGCAGAAGTTCTGGGATATGGCCGAGAAGCTCAACACCGCAAGCCACGAGCGCTATCTGGACCTGCTGAACACCGAGGACTTTACGCCATGGTTCTCGACCGTGACGCCGCTGACCGAGGTCGGTCTGCTGCCGATCGGCTCGCGTCCCGCCAAGCGCGGCCTGGGCGCCAAGTCGCTCGATGACCTGCGTACCATTCCGTGGATCTTCAGCTGGAGCCAGGCGCGCATTAACCTTGCCGCTTGGTACGGCCTGGGCACCGCCTGCGAGCAGCTTGGCGATCTTGACCAGCTCAAGGCTGCCTACCAGGAGTGGCCGTTCTTCCGCACCTTTATCGACAACATCGAGATGTCGATCGCTAAGACCGATCAGCGCATCGCCAAGATGTATCTGCACCTGGGCGATCGTCAGGATCTGTCCGAGAAGGTCTTTACCGAGATGCAGCTCACGCGTAAGTGGGTCCTTGCCATCGTCGGTGACGAGTGGCCGCTGCAGCGCCGCCGCGTGCTCGGTTGCGCCGTCCGCGTGCGTAACCCCTATGTCGACGCCCTGTCCATCGCTCAGGTCCGCGCCCTTCGCGAGGTGCGTATGAACCAGGACGAGATGGCCGAGGAGAAGAAGGCCGAGTACATGAGCCTGATTCTTTCGACTGTGACCGGCGTCTCGGCAGGTTTGCAGAACACGGGGTAATCGATAGCCCTGTGGCTCTCACCGGGACCCGATGGGTTTCCCTCTGAATGCGTCCTCGCACTTGAAGCCCCCTTATCCTGCTCCTTCGGAGCTGCGGATAAGGGGGCTTCGTGCTGCGGAATGCATTCAGAGGGAAACCCATCGGGTCCCTTCGTCCTCGGTCTTCGGGGATTAGAGCTGATGAGAATAAAGTGCGCTTCGCGCTTAGTGTGGAGTGCGGCGAGGGCTTCTTGCGTCCTGCGGAGTGTGCCTAAAAGTAAACTGATGGCGGGCCCTGCGATGTCCGGTCTTCGGCGGATCAGCCGCTGGGTGAGGGTGGTGCTTGGGGCGACGTGCAAAAAACGGAGTTTTCAGCAGCCAAAGATTGGTGCATAAGGCTATGGGTGACGTTCGCGGCCCCTGTTGACGCTTTTGCACGACGATTGGGCTTTGGCGATGTTCATATATGGCTGGTTTCTCGCCGCATGCTATCCAGATGGGTCGAGTTATGAGGACTATCTACCTTTTGAAAGACTTTTGGCACCAAAATCTTATCCCGCGATGCTGAATACTCGCAAAAATGCACGCTCCGGAGGGTACTACCCTGTTACGGCTAGAAATCCATGCGCCATTATATGCAATTAATTAACGCATTTATGCAAAATGGCTTACGTGCGTACGTCTCGGGGTAGATGTTTGCCTCGGCGCTGCGTAAATCATCCTGTCTATAGTGTCTTTGACAGGCGGCCGCGGTCCCCTTTGGGGTCGTGGCCGTTTTGTTGTGGGTCAAATATGAACGTTGTGTTAATGAGTCGGTGGACGGTGGTGTTTTTCGGTGAGCGGCGTATCCTTCCAACGGTTTATCTAGTGTGTCAGTTGAAAGGAAGAGGGCGCTCGTCATTGTTTGAATGTGAACTGCCGTTTGACCACAAGACGTTGCATCTGGAACTCGAGGATAAGAACTTCGCTGGTGTGATGGAGGGTCATCAAAACGAGTTTAAGACCACGAAATCACAGGAAGAGCTGGTAGAGGAGTCGCTTGCCAACCCTTATGGCTCGCCTTCGCTCGAGGAGCTTTGTGCTGGCAAGAAGGATATCGTCATCATTAGCTCCGATCATACGCGTCCCGTTCCCTCGCGTGTGACGATGCCTATTCTGCTGCATCACATCCACTTCGCTGCGCCTGAGGCGCGCGTTCGCATTCTGGTTGCTACGGGTATGCATCGTCCGTCGACGCACGAGGAGCTCGTCAACAAGTATGGCGAGGAGATCGTTGCCAACGAGGAAATCGTTATGCACGTCGCGACTGACGACAGCATGATGAAAAAGATCGGTACCCTGCCTTCTGGTGGCGAGTGCATCATCAACAAGATTGCCGCCGATTGCGATCTGCTGCTTGCCGAGGGCTTCATTGAGCCGCATTTCTTTGCCGGTTTCTCTGGTAGCCGCAAGTCCGTCCTGCCTGGTGTCGCCAGCTACAAGACCATCATGTACAACCACAACGGTCAGTTTGTGAATGATTCTCATTCGCGTGCAGGCAACCTTTGCCACAACCACGTGAGCGAGGACATGTTTGCCGCTGCCGAGATGGCTCACCTTGCCTTTGTGCTTAACGTGGTGCTCAACGGCAAGCACGAGGTCATCGGCTCCTTTGCCGGCGATATCCACAAGGCGCACGAGGCTGGCTGCGAGTTCGTGAAGAGCCTTGCCGGCGTTGAGCCCGTTGAGTGCGAGATTGCCATCACCACCAACGGCGGCTACCCGCTCGACCAGAACATCTACCAGGCCGTGAAGGGCATGTGCTCTGCCGAGGCTACGCTTCCCGAGGGCGGTGTGATCATCGACGTCGCCGGCTGTGCCGACGGTCACGGTGGCGAGGGCTTCTATCACAACATCGCCGACAATGATCCGGCAGAGTTTGAGCGGGCCTGCATCGACCGTCCTAAGGACGAGACCCTGCCCGACCAGTGGACAAGCCAAATCTTTGCCCGCATCCTGGCACATCACCCTGTGATCATGGTCACCGATCTGTGCGATCACCAGATGATCAAGGATATGCACATGACGCCGGTCAACACCCTCGAGGAGGCGCTCAAGCTCGCCTTTGAGATGAAGGGTGCCGATGCCAAGGTGGCCGTCATTCCCGATGGCCTGGGCGTTGTCGTCGCTCAGCACTAGTATGCGGCCTAAACGAATCGTTTATAACCGACAAGAAAGATAAGGTTTTATGCTTACCAAACTCCTCTGCGAATTCGGCGCAACGGCCCTCATGATCATCTTTGGCGTGGGCGTGCACTGCGATACCGTGCTCAAGGGCACCAAGTATCAGGGTTCCGGCCACATGTTTGCCATCACCACCTGGTCTTTTGGCATCTCGGTCTGCCTGTTTGTCTTTGGCGGCGCCGTGTGCATGAACCCCGCCATGGTGCTTGCCCAGTGCATCGTAGGCCTGGTGCCGTGGAGCAGCTGCATCCCCTTCATGATTGCCGATATGCTCGGCGGCTTTGTGGGCGCCGTAATCGCTTGGCTTATGTATGCCGATGAGTTCAAGGCTTCCGAGGGCGTCGTCGACCCTATTGCCCAGCGCAACATCTTCTCGACCAACCCCACCACCGAGGGCACGAACTATGCCCGTAACTTCTTCTGCGAGGCCATCTGCACCTTCGTGTTCATCAGCGCCATCCTTGCCGCTGCTAGCCGCGCTGGCGAGAACGTTCTGATGCTCGCCATCTGCGTTGGCCTGATCGTTTGGGCCGTTGGCATGGGCATGGGCGGCATCACCGGCTTCGCCATGAACCAGGCTCGTGACCTTGGTCCTCGCATGGCCTATCAGGTGCTGCCGATCAAGAACAAGGCTGACAACAACTGGAAGTACGGCCTGCTTGTCCCTGGTATCGCTCCGTTTGTCGGTGCCGCTCTGGCTGCACTGTTTGTGCATGGTTTCTTGGGCATGTTCTAGGCTAAGGCTACATAGTTGTCCGCTGGCCGCATGGGGTAACTTCCCAGCGCGTCCTCGGACATGCAAAAAGGCTCGCTGCGCACTTCGTGCGGCGAGCCTTTTTGCGTCCTGCGGAATGCGCTGGGAAGTTACCCCATGCGGTCAGCTGCGGGGTCTTTGTTGCGTCCGTACAAGCAACCCAACATATATATCTGAATTTGGATGGGAGGGGCTTGTTGCTGGTGGGGGCGTTGGGCTGTTGTCGATACTTTGGGATGGATTGTGCTTTGGGTTGGGGCGGAACTTTGGGATGAGGGGTTTACTTAGTTGAAGAGGGGTTTTATGGTCGAGAGGTAGTCTTTGGCTACGTCGGCTTTGTCTGCTTGGAAGTTGTGCCAGGCCCACCATTGGACCATTCCTACGAAGCTTGAGGCTATGTGGTGTAGTAAGAAGCTGCGGTCCATGGTGCCGGCGGGGCCTGTGGGGTCGGCGGGGACGGTCTCGGCTGCGCGCGTCATGATGGTCTTGCGGAGACAGTCGGCGAAGACGCGTGAGCCGGCGCCGGCTACGAGGGCTCGTACGCCTTGACGGCGTTCCCAGAGGTTGTTGAGGATATGCTCGACTTGTACGAGTGGGTCATCGAGCGGCGTACCATCGTCGTCGAGGGCGTGGGTGCAGATGTCGCTCACGAGCGCGGACAGTAGGTCGTCTTTGCTCTTAAAGAGGCCGTAGAATGTCGCGCGGCCTACGTGAGCGCGCGCGATGATGTCGCCGACGGTAATCTTGCCGTAGTCCTCTTCGCGTAGCAGCTCGGAGAACGCCGCAACGATGGCAGCGCGGCTTTTTTCTTTGCGGGCATCCATGGCTATGCATCCACGTGAACGAGCAGGCAGCGGAGCGTTCCGGAGCAGCCCTCGTAGGGGCGCTTGCCGGCGCCGTAGCCGACGGCTTCGATGCGGTAGCGTGCTGGCAGGTGCTCGGACGTGCGCAGCGCGGTGACGATGGCGGCGCCCGTGGGCGTCACGAGCTCGCCGGCGACCGGTGCGGGCGTGAGGGCGATATTGCCCGCCTGGCATAGGTTGATGACAGCGGGGACGGGAATGGGCATGAGGCCGTGGGCGCAGCGGATGGTGCCGTGGCCCTCGGAAAGCGACTCGACCACGATGTCCTCAATACCCAGGTCATCGAGGCAGATGGCGACAGAGCAGACGTCGACGATGGAATCGACGGCGCCTACCTCGTGGAACAGGACGGTGTCGGGCGTTTTGCCGTGAGCCTTTGCCTCGGCAGCGGCGAGTACGGAAAAAATGGCGAGGGCGCGACGCTTGGCGCCATCGCTTAACTGCGAGCCGTCGATGATGGCGGTGACGTCCGCCAAAGAACGATGGTGATGGTGGTGGGCGTGATGATGGTCCTCGTGGCCATGACCGTGGTCCTCATGGCCATGCTCGTGGCAGTGCTCGTGTTCGTGCTCGTCATGGTCATGATGGTGGTGCTCATGCTCGTGTGCGTGCTCGGCAGCTGCTTCGTTGCCGTAGAGCCAGGCCATGTCGTGATCGTGGTTCTCGAGCTCCTCTGCAAGCTGGACGTCGAAATTGCAGGCGTCGATGCCATGCTTGTTCGCTCGCGTGACGGCAATCGTAAAGCCGTCGACCGGCAGCGTGGCAAGCTGTTCGCGCAGGTGCCCCTCGCTGGCGCCCAGGTCTAGCAGGGCTGCGACGGTCATATCGCCGCTGATGCCCGAGGTGCCGTCGATGATAAGCGTGTGCTGATGATTGGACATGGAATGCTCCTTAACGGGCGCGGGGTGTGCCGGCGCTCAGATGATTGATAAGACTTGCCTGGTAGGCGGCACCAAAGCCGTTGTCGATATTGACGACCGAAACGCCGCTGGCGCAGGAGTTGAGCATGGCGAGCAGTGCGGCCACGCCGCCAAAGCTCGCGCCATAGCCCACGCTGGTGGGAACGGCGATGACCGGACAGCTCACCAGGCCGCCGACAACGCTCGCCAACGCGCCCTCCATGCCGGCGATGGCGATGACCACCTGCGCCCGAGCAAGTTCCTCGGCATGCGCGAGCAGGCGGTGCAGGCCGGCGACGCCTACGTCGTAGAGGCGGTCGACCTCGTTGCCATAGAATTCGGCCGTCAACGCGGCTTCCTCGGCGACAGGCAGGTCGCTCGTGCCGGCGCAGGCGACAACGATGCGTCCGTTGCCGGTAGGGGAGGGTTTGCCGCCCACGAGGGCAAGCTGTGCGTCCGGGGCATATCCCAGGTCGATGTCGTTGCCGAGAAGCTCAGCAGTGCGCGCGGCTTTTTCGGCATCCAAGCGCGTGACCAGGATGCGCTCCTGGCCGGCATCGCGCAGTGCTTCGATAATGGCGGCAATTTGCTCGGCGGTTTTACCGGCACCGTAGACAACCTCGCCGGCTCCCTGGCGCACTCCGCGCGAAAGATCGAGCTGCGCAAAGCCCAAATCGGCGGTCGGAGCCGTCTGGATGCGCGTAAGGGCGACGGCCGGGGTGACTGATCCGCCGGCAACATCGCTTAGCAGCTGCTCAAGATCTCGCTTATCCATATATGTTCCCTTCGACGGCGCAAAGTCTAGCACTCAAAGGGTATGTTTCCGAACACTAAGACAAAATTGTTCGGAAACTATAGGACAGACTGATTCAATTGTTAGACAGATCGGTTAGTCGCGCAGGATGATGTCCATGGCGAGCATCAGGTTGCGCTCGTCGATGGTAAACGGGGCTGCCTCGCGCGTCTTGGGCTTGGCGCAAAACGCGATGCCGGTGCCCGCGGCCTGGATCATGGGGATGTCGTTGGCGCCGTCACCGATCGCGACGGTATGGGCCATATCGACACCGCACTCAACCGCCCAGTCCAGCAGCTGGATGAGCTTGGACTCCTTGGTCACGATGTCTGCCGCCAGCTTACCGGTGAGCTTGCCGTCCACGACCTCCAGGCGGTTAGCGAGGCAAAAGTCGATGCCCGCGGCGGCTACGATCTTGTCGGCGACCTCGTGAAAGCCGCCGCTTACCACGCCGACCTTCCAGCCCTTGCTGTGCGCCGAGCGCACAAGCTCCAGCGCGCCGGGGGTAAACGTCACGCGCTCAAACGTGCGCTCGAACACGCTCTCGTCCAAGCCGGCAAGCAGCCCCACGCGCTCCTCGAGCGCCTGCTTAAAGTCGAGCTCGCCGCGCATGGCGCGCTCGGTGATCTTCGCCACTTGCTCGCCTACGCCGGCCTCCTCGCCCAACAGGTCGATGACCTCCTGGTTGATGAGTGTGGAGTCGATATCCATAACGATGAGGCGTGCAGTCATGGCGGGCCTTTCCGAGTGCAGTTGTATTGGGGCACATTGTCGCACGCCGCACGCCTGGGCGACGGCCACGGTGCGTCAATTGTTTCGTCTCCGTCAAGTCTTTGGGCAAGAGCTACTTTTTCGCGGCACATCGACGCGGGTGAGATAAGATAGAACGCCATGTCCGGCTGCGCGGTTTACGCAGGCTGGGCAAATCTGTACGACGCCGCCCGGAACGACACGGGGCGGCACAGATCCATAAAGGAGGATCACTGGTATGAGCCAGACCCGTCCCATCGATGAGCATTCCATGCACACCCGTACCTGCGGCGAGCTTCGCTTCGAGAACGTGGGCGAAGAGGTCACCCTCACCGGTTGGGTGAGCCGTCGCCGTGACCACGGCGGCCTTATTTTCTGCGACCTTCGTGACCGCGAGGGCATCACGCAGCTCACCTTCGACCCCGAGCACTCCGACGGCGACGCCTTTAAGATCGCCGAGACCATGCGTCCCGAGTGGCCCATCAAGATCCACGGCGTCGTGCGCTCCCGTGGCGAGGAGACCACCAACGCCAAGCTCGCGACCGGCGAGATCGAGGTCTTGACCGACCACGCCGAGGTGCTCAACACGTCTGTCACCCCGCCGTTCCAGATCGAGGACGGTATCGAGACCAGCGAGGACACCCGTCTGCGCTATCGCTATCTGGACCTCCGCCGTCCCGAGATGATGGCCAACCTCAAGCTGCGCTCCGACTTTACCTTTGCCATTCGCGAGGCGCTGCACAACCGTGAGTTCATGGAGGTCGAGACGCCCTCCCTGTTCAAGTCCACGCCCGAGGGCGCCCGCGACTTCATCGTTCCCAGCCGTATCCAGCCGGGCAACTTCTACGCCCTTCCGCAGTCCCCGCAGCTTCTGAAGCAGCTGCTTATGGTCGGTGGCGTTGAGCGCTACTACCAGGTTGCCAAGTGCTTCCGCGACGAGGACCTGCGTGCCGACCGTCAGCCCGAGTTCACCCAGGTCGATATCGAGATGTCCTTCGTGGACCAGAACGATGTCATGAGCGCGCTCGAAGAGGTTCTTGCCGATGCCTTCGGCCGCATGGGTGTCGAGATGCCCACGCCGCTGCGTCGCATGAACTACTGGGATGCCATGGACACCTATGGCTCCGACAAGCCAGATACCCGCTACGGCATGCACCTGGTCGACCTGACCGACATCTTTGCCAACTCCAAGTTCAAGGTCTTCGCGACCGCCGCGAACGAGGAGGGCTCCGTCGTCAAGGCCATCAACGCCAAGGGCGCTGGTGCCTGGGCACGTGCCAAGATCGATAAGCTCGCCGGGGTGGCTTCCACGTTTGGCGCCAAGGGCCTGGCCTGGATCGCCTTCCGCGAGGACGGCTCCATCAACAGCCCCATCGTCAAGTTCTTCTCGGACGAGGAGATGGCCGCTCTGCGCGAGCGCATGGACGTCGAGCCCGGCGACCTTGTGATGTTCGCCGCCGGCCCGCGCCTGCTCTCCGATGAGATCCTGGGCGGCATGCGTTCGCACATGGCCAATGCGCTCGAGATCAAGCGCGAGGGTCACGACTTCCTGTGGGTCGTCAACTTCCCGCTGTTCCATTGGGACGAGGATCGCAAGGCCTATGCTGCCGAGCACCAGCCCTTCACCCTGCCGACCGAGACCGACATCGCCAAGATCGAGGCCGATCCCCTGGCAGCCGGTTCGTGCACCTACGACTTTGTCATGGACGGCTTTGAGGCCGGCGGTGGCGGTATGCGTATCCACAACGCCGAGATGCAGATGTCCATGCTCAAACTCCTGGGCTTTACCGAGGAGCGCGCCGAGTCTCAGTTCGGCTTCCTCATGGAGGCCCTCAAGTTTGGTGCGCCCCCGATGGGCGGTTTCGCTCTGGGCCTGGACCGCGTGTGCATGCTGCTCACCGGTTCCGACTCTATCCGCGACGTCATGGCGTTCCCCAAGACGGCCAGCGGCTCCGACCTCATGTCGGGCGCTCCGAGTGCCGTTAGTGGCGCCCAGCTCAAGGACGTCAGCCTGCGCCTGATGTAGGCAAGCGGCTACATATTGCCCTTAACGAGGGAAGGACGTGTGCCTTCCCTCGTTTTTTATGGGACGGGGGTGCGCCGGTAACGTACAATAACTACCACGTGGCTGGGTTTGCCGGCCGAATGTGCGATGTCGTGGGAGGGGACATGGTCGAGTTTACAAAGACGATTAAAGATCCGTTGGGATTACATGCCCGCCCGGTTGCGCTGCTCTATGACATCATTGCCAAGCATCGTAGCGACGTGTCAGTCAGTATCGGCGATCGCCACACGGATGGCCGCGACGTTATAGGGCTCATGGCACTCTGCGGCGAATGTGGCGAAGACGTCGTGTTCCGCGTTTCGGGCGTGGATGAGGCCTCCTGCGTCACGTCGATCAGAAACCTCTCGCTTTAACCTCAACAATGTGACAAAGGGGCAGTTCCCTCTGTTGCATAAATTGGTATCAATAGGCACTGCAAAGAGACGGTCTTTGCAGTGCCTTTGTTTCGTATAGGAAACTTTTTCGAAATCTGAATGGGGGCCCTTTCCAAAAAGTTAACCACGTGTTAGTTTACTAAAGCGAACATAGGCGTGGTTAACTTTTACCGCGTCGATGTTGAGGACGAACTGACGTTAGGAGCCACTCATGTCTTGCGGACCCCAGATGCCGGCAATGCCGCTTTCGATGGTAAAAGCGGGCGAAACCGTGCGCGTGTCTCGTGTAAAGGGCAATGAGGATATGAAGCACCACCTCAAGGACCTCGGCTTTGTCGAGGGCAACGAAATCCACGTGGTGAGCTCGAGTGGCGCCAATATCATCGTCACCGTGCTGGGCGCACGCTTTGGCATCGATTCCAAGGTTGCCATGCACATCATGACCGTCGGTTAGTCGACGGTATTTCTGTACGCACTGAAAGGGGGACAAGTAAATGAAGACGTTGGGTGACGTTAAGGTGGGCGAGAGCTCCACCATCGTCAAGCTTCACGGTGAGGGTGCGCTTCGCCGCCACCTTATGGACCTGGGGCTCATCAAGGGCACTTCGTTCAAGGTCGTGAAGGTTGCACCGCTCGGTGATCCGGTCGAGATCAACGTGCGCGGCTACGAGCTTTCCATCCGCAAGGAGGAGGCCGCCGTCGTCGAGGTCCAGTAAGGACCCGCGGCGCATATTTCTGCAGATAAAGTTAGGTTTTTCTAACTTAATGCTGCAACTTTGAAGCACATTATCCAGCCTGCGCGGAGAAAGCAGCGCAGGCACACAAGGAAGAAGGATTGAATGGCGGATTCTCAGATCCATGTCGCGCTGGCGGGTAACCCCAACTGCGGCAAGACCACGCTTTTCAACCTGATTACCGGCGCCAACGGCTACGTTGGCAACTGGCCCGGCGTCACGGTTGAGAAAAAGGAAGCCAAGCTCCTAAGCGACAAGAACGTTACCATCACGGACCTCCCTGGCATCTACTCGCTTTCCCCCTACAGCCCCGAGGAGCAATGCTCGCGCGATTACCTCATGAGCGGCGAGCCCGATGTCGTTGTCCAGGTGGTCGATGCCACCAACCTCGAGCGCAACCTGTACCTGGCGCTTCAGGTTATCGAGACCGGCCTGCCCGTGGTCGTCGCTCTCAACATGGCCGACTTGGTCGAGAAGAACGGCGATAAGATCGACACGGACAAGCTCTCCAAGAAGCTCGGCTGCCCGGTCATGATGATCTCGGCTCTTAAGAACAAGGGCATCAAGGAGCTCTTCGAGCAGGTCAAGAAGTCTGCCGCTTCCAAGGGCCAGGTGCCGGAGCACAAGTTCGATTCCTCCATCGAGGACGTTCTGGACCACATCGAGAACAACCTGCCGGCAAGCGTTCCCGCCAACAAGCGCCGCTACTATGCCGTCAAGCTGTTCGAGCGCGATGCAGACGCCTGCAAGCTCATCAACCTCACTAAGGAGAAGGCCGCTCGCGTGGAGCAGCTGGTCGTTCAGTGCGAGCAGGACTGCGACGACGACGCCGAGTCCATCATCACCGGTGAGCGTTACGGCGTGATTGCCCACATCATTGACGAGTGCCTCACCAAGGCCCCTGCCAAGATGAGCACCTCCGAGAAGATTGACCGTGTGGTTACCAACCGTATCCTGGGCCTGCCGATCTTTGTGGTCATCATGTTCTGCGTGTACTACATCGCCGTTTCTACCTTGGGCGGCACGGTGACCGACTTCACCAACGACCAGCTCTTCGGTACCGACGGCTGGTATGTGCTCGGTCAGGGCCGCGATGCCTATGACGCAGCTGTCGAGGCTGCGGGTGACAATGCCGACTCGGTCGACCCGGCGCAGTACGGCCCCTATGTTCCCGGTATTACCACCATGGTGCACGACGCACTTGTGGCGGGTGGCACCGAGGACGGTGGCCTGGTCGATTCGCTCGTCTGTGACGGTATCGTCGGCGGCCTGGGCGCCATCTTCGGCTTTGTGCCGCAGATGTTCCTGCTCTTTGTGATGCTGTCCTTCCTGGAGGACTGCGGCTACATGGCCCGCGTCGCCTTTATCATGGACCGCGTGTTCCGCCGCTTTGGCCTGTCCGGTAAGTCTTTCATCCCCATGCTCGTGTCCTCGGGCTGCGGCGTCCCCGGCGTCATGGCTACCAAGACCATCGAGAACGAGAAGGACCGCCGCATGACGGTCATGACCACCACGTTTATTCCCTGTGGCGCTAAGCTGCCGATCATCGCCCTGCTCATGGGTTCCATCATCGGCGATTCTTCTACCACTGCCGCATGGATCAGCCCGCTCTTCTACTTCCTGGGTGTCTTTGCCGTCATCGCCTCGGGCCTCATGCTCAAGAAGACCAAGCTCTTCGCCGGCCGCCCGACGCCGTTCGTTATGGAGCTTCCCGCCTACCACTTCCCGGCGATCCGCTCTTGGGCGCTGCACGTGTGGGAGCGCTGCTGGGCCTTTATCAAGAAGGCCGGTACGGTCATCTTCGCGTCCACCGTTGTGGTGTGGTTCCTGTCCAACTTTGGTAGCTACAACGGCACGTTTGGCTTCCTGCCTGCTATGGAGGGCATCCCCGAGGAGTTCATGGACTACTCCGTGCTTGCCATGCTGGGTAACCTGGTCGCCTGGATCTTCGCCCCGCTCGGCTTTAGCACCTGGCAGGCAACTGCGCTGACCGTCTCGGGCCTTGTCGCTAAGGAGAACGTCGTCGCCACCGCCGGTTCGCTGCTGTCCGTCGCCGACGCCGGCGAGACCGACCCGAGCCTGTGGACCGCGTTTGCCGGCATGTTCCCCACCATGGGCGCTTGCGTTGCCTTTGGTGCCTTCAACCTGCTGTGCGCTCCGTGCTTTGCTGCTATGGGTACTATCCGCAACCAGATGGATTCCGGCAAGTGGACTGCGATTGCCATTGGCTACGAGTGCGCCTTTGCTTGGGTGATCGGCCTGTTCATCAACCAGTTCTACAACCTGCTTGTGTTGGGACAGTTTGGTATCTGGACGATTGTGGCCATCGTGCTGCTGGTTGCGATGCTCTTCCAGATCTTCCGTCCCATGCCCAAGCATGCATGGACCGACGAGGACGAGACCAACACTGCTTCCTCCGCAGTTTCCGCTTAAGTCCGAATAAGGATTAACCCCTTTCCGAAAGCCCGGGTGTCCCAGCGACACTCGGGCTTTTTGGTGCAAGGGGGACAGATTTCTTTGCTCCAGAAGCAAGATGTGGCGTTTCCGCAGATAAAACCGACCAAAATAAACCTGTCCCTTTTTGGTAGGTGGGGAATGGGGTAAAGTAAGTGGTGGTTAACTAGAGGAGGCTTGCTATGGCACCTATCGATATTGTTGTACTGGCTGTTATCGGTATTGCGTTTGTCGCGGTATGCGTGCGCATCTACCGCAAGGGCACCTGCGCTGACTGCGCTCAGGGTGGCGTTTGCACGGGGCATTGCTCCAACAAAAAGACCTGCGCCGCACTTAAGGGCGTGGACAAAATCGCCGAAGATTTGGGCCGCGGTATTAAATAAGGCCCAGGCACCCAGGCGCCTCGCGAGCATCCGTTCGCGGGGCGCTTTGCACATTTGGGGGCGAGCGCGGCGAGTTGAAGAGCGATTTTGGGGTATCGTTACCTGTACTGTTAATTGGCAACTTATCTATAACGGAGTAATCCCATGAGCGCTCGCGTAACCATGAAGGACATAGCCGCCGAGCTTGGCGTTTCCATCAATACCGTGCACAAGGCCCTGACGGGTAAGGCCGGCGTGAGCGAATCCGTGCGCTCCAAGGTGAATGCTAAGGCCGAGGCCATGGGTTACCATCGCAATACGAGCGCCTCAAGCCTGCGGCGCAAGGATATCAACCTGGTGTTTTGCCTGCCCCGCGCATCGCGCGAGGGGGCGTACTTTTTCCGTTACCTTTGGGAAGGCTGCAACCGCTTTGAGCAGGAGGTGGTCGACCAGGGCATTACGGTTGAACGTGTTGAATTTGGCGTGGGCGGCTACGCCGATGCGCTTGAGCAGATTGATGAGCGCCTGCAGGTAGGCGAGAAGATTGATGGCCTGCTTGCCTATGTTCCGGGCGATGACCGCGCGACCGAGCTCTTGAGACAGATTGCCGAGGCAGGCGTGACAATCGAGCTCGTCGACGGCGACCGCCCGCACCTCGATCGCTTGGGTGCGAGCTTGGCCGACTATTCGACGGCAGGCGGCCTTATGGCTGAGCAGGCGGCAAATCTGGTCCACGCTTCTGGGGCTGACGCCCGCGTGCTCCTGTTGGCGGGCGACCCCTATACCGATTCACACTATCTGACCGCCCGCGCCTTTCATAATTACCTGCGCGAACACGATATTCCATGGCAAGTTGAGGACCTTGCCGGCGCCCATGCGCAAGTCAAACAGCTTGAGCGTGAGCTTGAGCAGCGCATGAGTGCGCCGGATGCCCCTGAGCTCATCTGTAGCGTTTTTGCTGTTGGTTCCGAGGTGGTCGCCGACGTGCTTGTTTCAAGCGGCAAGGCCGGCAAGGTCATGGTAATCGGCAACGACCTGTTCCCCGAGAGTGCCTTGGCCTTGCGCCGTGGCATCTTTACCAATATTGTCTATAAGGACCTGGTAAGCTTGGCCTACCGTGGCGCTAAGACTTTGGGCGAGTATTTGCTGTGGGGTAAAACTCCGGCGGAGCCCGTGCAGAAGGGTGCTGTGGAGATGGTGTTTGCCAGCAACGTCGACCACTACTGCGAGCTTGCGGGAATTTAGCCGTTTGGTCAGGTACCCCCTCTTGCGGCGTACATTTTCGGGAATATTCAGCATCTGTATGCTCCGAAAGAGGGGTAGAACGACTGTTTTCAGTGTCGCCGATGGCGTAAATCGCCATCGGCGACACTTATTTATACCGACCGGGCGCAATATGCGCATCAAATAGGGGATCGAGGACGGTGTGCGGCGCGCCCCCGATGCTGAATATTCCTAAAAATGCACGCCGGAACATGACCCACCTGAGCAAAAGCACTCAAAACCGGTGCTTGGAGACGTCAACCGATCCGTAAAACATGTAAGCCATGGCTCCAACAACCGTTGAGCGGGCAAAACCGACCGTTCATCCCATGGTAGTTAGGTGAACGTTCACCTTTTAAGTCGCAATGAATTAGTATAGTGAACGTTCACCTAGAGGATAACGAGCGCATCGTGCGCCCGCTCCGCCAACAAAGGGGTTGTTTGATGAAAAACTTCATGGACGATCAGGATTTCCTGCTGAGCACCAAGACCGGCGAGGAACTGTTCCACAACTTTGCCGAGGGTATGCCCATCGTTGACTACCACTGCCACATTTCTCCCAAGGAGATCTGGGACGACAAGCGTTTTGAGAACATCACCGAGGTTTGGCTGGGCGGTGACCACTACAAGTGGCGCTTGATGCGTGCCAACGGCGTTGACGAGCGCTTCATTACCGGCGATGCCCCTGCTCGTGAGAAGTTCCAGAAGTGGGCCGAGACCCTGGGCCGCTGCGTGGGCAACCCCGTCTTTGAGTGGAGCCACCTGGAGCTTAAGCGTTACTTTGGCTACGAGGGCGTCCTGAACGGCAAAACTGCTCAGGAGGTCTGGGACCTTGCCAACGCCAAGCTCGCCGAGGCCAGCTTTACCTGCCGCAACCTGATCAAGCAGTCCAACGTCCGCATGATCTGCACTACCGACGACCCCGCCGACAGCTTTGAGTGGCACAAGAAGATTGCCGCCGACGATAGCTTTGACGTTCAGGTCGTTCCCGCCATGCGCCCCGATGCCGCCCTGCGCATCGAGCGTGGCCAGGAGTTCGCCGACTACTGCAAGCACCTCTCCGAGGCTGCTGGCGTTGAGGTCAGCGACTTCGAGGGCATGAAGTCCGCCATCTCCAAGCGCTACGACGTTGCTCACGAGCTGGGCTGCCGCGCCTCCGACCACGCACTCGACTACGTTATGTATGTCCCGGCTACCGCCGATGAGATCGAGGCCATCTTTGCCAAGGGCCTGGCTGCCGAGCCGCTTACCGAGGAAGAAGTCCTCAAGTACAAGACTGCCTTTATGCAGTTTGTCGCCGGCGAGTATGTCCGCCTGGGCTGGGCCATGCAGCTGCACTTTGGCTGCAAGCGCGACAACAACCGTGCCATGTTTGCCAAGCTCGGTCCCGACACCGGTTACGACTGCATCTCCAACTACACGCCGTCCGACCAGCTCGCCGATTTCCTCAACTCCATCCAGGAGACCTGCGGTCTGCCCAAGACCATCCTGTACAGCCTGAATCCCATCGACAACACCATGATCGATACCGTGATGGGCTGCTTCCAGGAGGCTCCGACCGCCGGCAAGATCCAGAACGGTTCTGCCTGGTGGTTCAACGACAACGAGGTCGGTATGCGCGAGCAGCTCACGGCTCTGGCTAACGAGGGCGTGCTGGGCAACTTTGTGGGCATGCTTACCGACTCCCGCTCCTTCCTGTCCTACCCGCGTCACGAGTACTTCCGTCGCGTGCTGTGCAGCGTGATCGGCGAGTGGGTCGAGCAGGGCAAGTATCCGGCCGACATGGAGCTGCTGGGCGATATCGTGCGCGACATCAGCTACAACAACGCGGTCCGCTACTTTGGCTTTGACCTGGATACCGTCGAGGCATAAGCCTGCATCGAATCACATCGAACACGGGAGCGCCGTTGCCACACGCGGCGCCCCCGTTTTGCCTGCACGCTAACAGCAATCTAAGGAGAGACATCGATGGAGAACATCAGCTACGAGACGCTTGAGAAGATCGGCTACAAGGGCTACCTGCTGCCCAAGGACGCGCCCGAGAAGGTTCTGCAATTTGGCGAGGGCAATTTCCTGCGCGCCTTCGTCGACCGCTTCTTTGACATGGGCAACGAGGCAACCGGCTGGAACGGCAAGGTTGTCATGGTGCAGCCCATCAGCGGCGCCTTTGGCTTTGCCGACGGCATCAATGCCCAGGACGACCTGTACACCGTGCTGGTGCGCGGCAAGGAGAACGGCAACACGGTTGACGAGTCCCGCGTGATCAGCGCCTGCAGCCGCTGCCTCAATCCGTATCGCGAGGACGACTACCGCGCTATGATGGAGGTTGCCGTCTCCGACGACCTGGAGATCATCGTCTCCAACACCACCGAGGCCGGTATCGCCTACGACCCGTCCTGCAAGGCCGACGACATGCCGCCCGCGAGCTTCCCCGCCAAGCTTGCCCAGGTGCTCCACACCCGCTGGGCTGCCGGCAAGCCGGGTGTCATCGTGCTCGCCTGCGAGCTCATCGATCACAACGGCGAGGAGCTGCTGCGCATCATGAACCAGTACGTGAGCGACTGGGACTGGGAGGACGAGTTTGCGCAGTGGATGGCCAACGACTGCACCGTCTGCACCACACTCGTCGACACCATCGTGCCGGGTCGCATCCGCGACGCATCCGAGGCCGCGGCGGTTGCCGAGCGCCTGGGCTACGAGGATCCCTTCCTGGCCGTGCGCGAGCCCTTCCAGATGTGGGGCATCCAGGGCGACGAGTCGCTTGCCGAGAAGCTTCCCTTCGTAAAGGCCGGCCTGCCGGGCGTCTTTGTGACCCCCGATGTCACCCCGTATAAGAAGCGCAAGGTCCGCATCCTCAACGGCGCCCACACTGCCTTTGTTCCGGGCTCCTGGGTTGCCGGCTTTGACATCGTGCGCGATTGCATGCACGACGAGACCGTTCGTGGCTTCATGAACACCATGCTCTACGACGAGGTCATCCCGACGCTTGCCGCCGACCTGGACGTCGAGGACTGCAAGGCCTTTGCCGCCGCCGTCGAGAACCGCTTCGACAACCCGTTTATCGACCACGCGCTGCTCTCCATTTGCCTCAACTCCACCGCCAAATGGCGTGCCCGCGACCTGCCCACGCTCAAGGACTATGTTGCCGAGACCGGCAACCTGCCCAAGTGCCTGGCGACGAGCCTCGCTACGCTCATTGCCTTCTATACTCAGGAGCTCGTTGCTCGCGAGGGCGATGGCCTGCACCTGCGCCGCGCTGACGGCACCGAGTACACCGCTCAGGACGATGCCTTCGTGCTCGATTTCTACGCCGCCCACGCCGGTGCAGACGATGCCGAGCTGGTGCACGACGTGCTCACCAATGAGCAAATGTGGGGCGAGGACCTTACGCAGATCATCGGTCTCGAGGAGTTTGTCGTCAACGCGCTCACCGTCGTGCGCGCCGAGGGCGCCAAGCAGGCCTTCGCCAACGCTCAGGCGTAAATTCCCGGTGCGGACGCCAGACGGCTTGCCCGCGCCTCGACTTCTGCTCAACCTGTAGGGTTAGGACCATTTGTAATGAACACTATCCAGATCAATCCGGCCGATAACGTGATCGTCGCGCTGTCGCCGCTTGCCAAGGGCGCCGCCGTTGCGGTTCCCGGGGTGGGCGAGGTCGTTGCCGCGGAGGATATTCCGCAGGGCCACAAGATGGCCGTGCGTGCCATTGCGGCGGGGGAGGACGTCGTCAAGTACGGTCTTCCTATCGGCCACGTGACGGAGGACATCCAGCCCGGCCAGTGGCTGCACACGCATAACGTGAAGACCAACCTTTCGGGCGAGGTCGAGTACACCTACAACCCGACGCATCCGGTCGTGGATTCGGTTGAGCCCGAGACCTTTATGGGCTTCCGCCGCGCCGACGGTCGTGCCGCCACGCGCAATGAGCTGTGGATCATCCCCACGGTCGGCTGTGTCAACGAAGTCGCGCGTGCCATGTGTGAGCAGGCCCAGGATCTGGTCGATGGCTCGCTGGAGGGCGTCTACTACTTCCCGCATCCGTTCGGTTGCTCGCAGACCGGCGCCGACCATGCCCAGACGCGTCGTCTGCTGGTGGCGCTCTCGCGCCACGCAAACGCTGCGGGTGTGCTGTTCCTGTCCCTCGGTTGCGAAAACTGCACGCACCAGCAGGTACTCGACGAGCTCGGTGACTTCGATCACGAGCGCGTTCGCTTCCTTACCTGCCAGGATGTAGCCGACGAGCAGGTTGAGGGCCACAAGATTCTGTCTGAGCTGGCCGACCTGGCCAAGCAGGCCAAGCGTGAGCCCATTCCTGCCTCCGAGCTGGTCATTGGCCTTAAGTGCGGTGGCTCTGACGGTCTTTCGGGCATTACCGCCAACCCCACGATCGGTCGCGTGAGCGATATGGTCGTCGCCCGCGGTGGCACGTCGGTGCTCACCGAGGTGCCCGAGATGTTTGGCGCGGAGAGCATTCTGCTCGATCGTTGCGAGAGCCAGGACGTCTTTAACGCGGCGGCCGACATGCTCAACGGCTTTAAAGACTACTTTATCAGCCACGGCGAGGTCGTCTATGAGAACCCGAGCCCCGGTAACAAGGATGGCGGCATCACCACGCTCGAGGACAAGAGCTGCGGCTGCGTGCAAAAGGGCGGATCTGCCCCCATCGTCGACGTGCTGCCGTATGCCGGCCAGGCTACCAAGCATGGCCTGAACATGCTGTGCGGTCCGGGCAACGATATGGTATCCACCACGGCCCTGACGGCTGCCGGCTGCCACGTGATCCTGTTCTCGACCGGCCGCGGCACGCCGTTTGGTGCACCGGCGCCCACGCTCAAGGTGTTCACCAACCAGCGTCTGTGCGACCACAAGGCCAACTGGATGGACTTTAACGCCGGCGTGGTGGCTACGGGCGAGCGCACGCTCGATGAGGCTGCCGGCGACCTGTATCAGATGGTGCTGGACACGGCGAGCGGCAAGCTTACGAGTGCCGAGCGTCGCGGTTGCCACGAGATCAGCATTTGGAAGGATGGCGTCTGCCTGTAGCGGTAAATGGGTTCGCATAGGGCGCTATTGACCATGGTCCCGTCGGGAGTGTTCCCGACGGGACCATATTTGTTCTGTCTGTTCGGGCGTGTCTTCCTGAAGGAACGGAAGCGGCGAAAACAATAAACGTTCACCTAATCGACCTCAAATTTAAACCCACTCAATACCCATGTAATCGGGATTTTTTTCAAGTCAGATGTCCGTTTAACGGCAAAAAACGACCGTTCAAGGATAATATACAAGTGAACGTTCACCTATCATAAGCAATCGCGCATAATCTAGCTAAACGTTCACCCTACGAGTGGACGACATGCAGACAGACGTCGGTATGGACTCCAATGTCTTGTTCCAAGACAATCGAGAAAAGAGAGGGAGCTCGATGACTAACAAGATCGGTAAAAAGCGCAAGATCACATTCTGGACGCGCTTGGGCTTTGGTATGGGCGGCATGCTCAACTCCGGTGCCCTGAGCTTTACGCACAGCTACATGGTGCTGTTCCTGTCTACGGAGTGCGGTCTGTCCGCAGGCGAGGCTGCGCTGATCAGCTCATTCGCCATCTACCTCAACGCCATTCTGTGCCCGCTGATGGGTTTTGTGGCCGATAACTTCTATGCCACCAAGATTGGCCGCATCTTTGGTCGTCGCCGTTTCTGGATCTTGCTGGCTATCCCGATGATGGTCGCCGAGCCGCTCATCTTTGTGGCTACGCCGTTTGGTTTCCCGTACTACTTTGTGCTGTACCTGATCTACAACGTCGCGTATACGTTCTGCACCGCCAACCTGTCGCCGCTTACCATCGAGATGACCGACGACTTCAAGGAGCGTACGTACCTCACCGGCTACAAGCACCTCTTTGGTAACGCCGCCGGCTTCCTGATGGCAGCACTCGTCGGCTTTGGCTTTGGCACCTTCGGCGAGACCAACCCGTTCAGCTACTTCATCATCGCTACGATCAACGCTTCGGTCATGGCGATCTCGCTGCTGTGCGTGTACCTGTCTACGTGGGAGCACACCCCCGAGGAGGTCGCTCAGGAGAAGATCGAGAGCGTCGGCGAGGGTATCAAGAAGTTTTTCATCGACGTTATCTCTACCTTCCGCAACAAGTCCTTCCGCAAGGTCCTGTATGCGCAGGTCTCCACGAAGCTCGCCGCTGCCTGCTGGTCTGCGTGCCTGTCCTTCTTCATCGTCTACTGTCTGCAGATTCCTAAGTCCTACGAGTCCGTGATGGAGATGCCCGGCAAGGTCGTCGCTATCGTCTGCACCGCCATCTGGGTCGCCCTCATGGCCAAGAAGGGCTTCCACAAGTCTTGGTACCTGGCCAACGTCGGTTGCGCTGCGTGCATCATCGCCTACAACTACTTCGCCTTTGGTCAGATCAACGGCACCTCCACGGTCGCCATTGCCATGATTGCCTACCCCATCATCTTCGCCATCTGGAAGTTCTTCTACGTTGGCTTCCAGTATCTGCCCGATGTTCTGCTCAACTACATCCCCGATGTCGATGAGCTCATCACCCTGCGTCGCCGCGAGGGCATCTACAGCTCCGCTCAGCAGCTCTGCCAGCAGATTGCCCAGGCTGTTGCCGTCAACGTATGGGCTATCGTCCTTGCTGCCTCCGGCTTCATTCAGACCGCCGGCAACAGCGACGCCGTGACCCAGCCCGCCACCGTGCCTCTGTACATCTGCGGCTACATGCTCATCGGCTGCGCCGGCTTCTTCCTGCTCGCGGCTGTCCTTGCCCGCGGCATCAAGATCGACAAGGAGCAATGCGACATCCTTTGCGACGAGATCCACCGTGTCAAGGAGGGTGGCAAGATGGCCGACGTCAAGCCCGAGGTCAAGGCGCTTTGCGAGGAGCTCTCCGGCTTTAAGTACGAGGACTGCTTCGCCCACAACAATGTTGGCTTCCAGGACGGCAGCGTAATTCCCGCCGAGTAGGGCCAACGCATTGTCCAAACCAAAGGGCCGTGCCACCGGAGATCCACCGGCGGGTGCGGCCCTTTTTTAAAAACGAGTAGTATGAACTTCTGATTACATTTGAGGGAGAGATCCATGGAGACGAACGTTATCTGGCGCAACGCTCGCGCGGCCGTTATCGAGCTCGACGATGGCGGCTACTTTACCTGTGCCGATACGTGGGAAATCTTTGTCAACGATGAGCCCGCGGGCACCACGAATACGGTCGAGACCTATGTTGACGGCCTGGTTCCCGGCAAGCGCAACCTGATTCGCTTTGTCTGCGGCGAGCGCGAGCTGCGCGTGGGCGTCACCACGCCGACCGAGCCCTTTACCATCAACGTTCGCGACTGCGGCGCCAAGGGCGATGCCGAGCACGACGACACCACCAATATCCAAGCTGCCATCATGGCCTGTCCCAAGGGCGGGCGCGTGCTGATTCCCGCCGGTAGCTACCGCATCAAGTCCCTCTTCCTTAAGAGCAACATCAACATCGAGCTCGCCGAGGGCGCGGTGCTGCTGGCCCGTCACGACCGCGCGGCGCTTGCCTACATTCCGGGTACGGTCACGGGCGCCGTGGGCGCTGGGTATGCCGGCACCGACATGCTGCCCCTGGGCCGCTGGGAGGGCGAGAGCTTCTCGACCTACTGTTCGACCTTTACGGGCCTGAGCGTGCACGACGTGTGCATCTATGGCCGCGGCGCCATCGACGGCCAGACCGATTTTGCCGAGGACAACTGGTGGAACAAGGACTTTAAGAACATCTTCCGTCCCGAGGAGGGCCGCGAGGTCGCCCGCCCGCGCATGATTTTCCTGTCCGAGTGCGAAAACGTGAGCCTTGCCGGCTTTACCGTGCGCAACAGCCCGGCGTGGAATATCCATCCCATCCTGTGCGAGCACGTCGATGCCCTGTGCCTGTCCATCGAGGGTCCCAAGAACTCCCATAACACCGACGGCTTCGATCCCGAGAGTTGCGGTTTTGTCCGCATCCTTGGCTGCCAGTTCTCGGTGGGTGACGACTGCATCGCCATCAAGAGCGGCAAACTGGGCATTGAGCCCGAGCTTCGTCCCGCCACGCACGATGTGCTGATCTCGCACTGCTACATGCACGACGGCCACGGCGCCGTGGTGCTGGGATCCGAGGCCGCCGGCGGCATCAAGGACCTCACCGTGAGCAAGTGCCTCTTTGAGCGCACCGACCGCGGCCTGCGCGTCAAGACCCGCCGCGGCCGCGGCAAGGACGCCGTCAACGAGGGGATCACCTTTGAGCACATTCGCATGGACAAGGTGCTCACGCCCTTCGTGGTCAACTCGTTCTACTTCTGCGATAAGGACGGCAAGACCGACTATGTCCAGAGCCGCGACGCGGTGCCCGTCGACGACCGTACGCCCGGCTTTGGCGCCACGACGTTTTGCGATATCGAGGCCACCAACTGCCATGCTGCCGCGGCCTATATCACGGGACTGCCCGAGAGCAAGGTGACGCGCCTGACGTTCCAGAATGTCCATGTGACCTTTGCCGCCGATGCCGAGCCCTTTGTGCCGGCCATGGCCTGCGGCGTGGAGCCCATGGTGCGCCAGGGCATCATCGCGCAGAACGTGAAAGTCCTCGACCTGCAGAACGTGCGTATCGAGGGTCAGGATGGCGACGAGCTGCAGCTGCAAAACGTCGACAAGGTTATCCGCGCGTAGGGTAGTGCTCCTGCACAAGTGAATACGGCATGTTGAGGCGTGCGACGGTCGGGTCTGCCCGGCTGTCGCACGCAATCTATAGGTGCCGGTATTGCGGTGGGTGTTCTGTGACAGAAAGTGTAATGACAGATGAGTGGTAAAGAACAACTCTTTGAGGTATCGCTCGAACGCGAAGGCGCGTATCGCAGCATTTCGGCGGCGCTCGAGGCGGCGGAGCGGTGTGTGCCCGATGCGACCGTGCCGGTGCGCGTGCTGGTGGCGCCGGGCGAGTACCGCGAACAGGTCGAAATTCGTCGTCCGCATGTGACGCTCGAGGGCGAGACGGCCGACAGCGTGCGTATCGTGGGCGGCCTGGGTGCCAAGATGCCTTCGGAAGATGGTAGCGGCCAGGATGGAAGACTCGGCACCTTCCGTACGTACACGGTGCTGGTCGATGCCGACGACGTGACGCTTGCGGGCCTAACAATCGAAAACGACGCCGGTGACGGTCGCGAGGTCGGCCAGGCGATTGCCCTGTATGCCGACGGCGACCGCCTGGTGGTCGATTCCTGCCGCATCCTGGGGCATCAGGACACGCTCTTTTTGGGGCCGCTGCCGCCGCGCGAGGCCAAGCCGGGCGGCTTTATAGGCCCCAAGCAGTTTGCGTCGCGCCGGGTGGGGCGCCAGTATTTTCGACGTTGCCGAATCGAGGGCGACGTCGACTTTATCTTTGGCGGCGCGCGTGCCTACTTTGAGGGGTGTGAGATTCGCTCGCTCAACCGCGATATGGATGTCAACGGGTATGTAACGGCAGCCTCCACGCCTCAGGGCGAGCCGTACGGATTTGTGTTTCATGGCTGTTCGTTTACAGCCGATGAGGACATTGCCCCCGGATCGGTCTATCTGGGTCGTCCATGGCGCGAGTGGGCCCAGACCGTTTTGCTCGAATGCTGGCTGGGCTCCCATATTTCACTCGAGGGCTGGTGGGATTGGAATAAGCCAGCGGCACATGATGGCACCCTGTATGCCGGCGGTACCCTGTTTGGCCCGGCGGGTGATACTGCCGCTTGGGTGCCGTGGGCGCATTACCTGACCGGTCAGGATTCCGAACGCTATGCGCGTGACCGAGTGCTTGCCGGCACGGATGGTTGGGATCCCGAGGGCGGCGACGGTGATGCGGTAGAGACGGCCGGGCTATCTGCCAATGGCCGCACCGTGCACATCGAGACGTACTACGAGGACGAACCTGCGCTGCGCGCCCGACTGAAGCGCGAAGGGCGCTCGGCCGCATTTACGGGCAAGACTCCCACAGACTTTGAGGCATGGAAGGCTGCGACCAGGACTCGTCTGTACGATATTTTGGGTCTTTCGCTTATGGACCGCGCCCCGATTGAGATTCGTGAGCTCAATCGCGTGCGGGTTGCCGGCAGCATCGTGCGTACTCATGCGGTATTGCAGGTTGAGCACGATGTATGGATGCCGTTTTACCTGTTGGAGCCGTCCCGCCCCAAGCTTGACGAGCGGGGACTCAAGCGCTGCTATATCTGCCCGCATGGTCACCAGGGGGCGGGTGCTGCAAGCATAGCCGGTGTTGCGGGCGTGCCGGCGGTCGACGATGCCGTGCGTAAGTTCAATTACGACTACGGTCTGCGTTTGGCGCGCATGGGTTACGTGACCGTCTGCCCCGATGCGCGTGGTTGGGGATACCGTCGCGATTGGAAGGGTCAGGGCGACGACGAGAACAGCTACCTGCGCGGTACGTGTCTGAATCAAGCACGTATGGCCGAGCCGCTGGGTCTTACGGTCGCGGGCCTCAACGCCTGGGACAACATGCGCTTGATTGATTACTTGGAGACACGCGGTGACATTGCCATGGGCGACCTGGGCTGCTTTGGTTTTTCGGGCGGCGGTTACATGACGCTGTATCTGGCCGCACTCGACCCGCGCGTGCGCAAGGCGCTTGTCTCGGGCTACCTGTACGGTGTCGATGACTCGCTGCTGCATCTCAACGGCAACTGCAGTTGCAATTACACCCCTGGACTCTGGCGTCTGCTCGACATGGGCGACATTGCATCGCTTGTCGCGCCACGGCCGTTGTTGGTCCAAAGTTGCGAAGAGGATCATTTGAATGGGGCACGCGGGCTTAAAAATGTTGACGAGCAACTCAAAATCGTGCGCGATGCCTACGAGTTGCTGGGCCGCAAAGGAGGTCTGCGGCACGAGGTGTGTCCGGGTGGACACCATCTTGGCGTGGCGCATCTTGCCGAGGATATCGAATGGCTCGATTCGCAAGTTGCGGAATGCGCCCATGCATAGCCCCTCGGCATGTTGCGAATGAACGGTATGTACCTGTATGACCGCCGGTGTGCGGGTGAGGAGAAGAATATGGAAACGAAAAACTTGAGCAAATCGACCATCTGCTGCTTTGGCGATTCGACCACCTGGGGCGATAACGGATGCGGCGGGGGAGGTAACGACATCTCCTGGACCTCGCACCTGGGTGCGCTGCTGGGCGGCGCTACGGTCGAGAATTTTGGTATTAAGGGCTCGCGTATTGCCGTCAAGGCCGACCGTACCGATTCGTTTGTTGAGCGTTTGGACGGCATCGATCACGCGGCAGACATCTGCATCGTCTTTGGCGGCGTTAACGACTTTAGCCGTAACGTGCCGCTAGGCGAGCCGTGCAGCACCGACGTGCATGAGTTCTATGGCGCGCTCGACTACCTTATCCGCACCATCACGGCGCGCTCGCCTCAGACAAAGCTGGTGTTTATGACGCCGTGCAAGACAAGTGGTAAGCACGAGAAGGATATCCCGGCAAGCAACGAGGCCAACCATCTGGGCCTGACGCAAGACGCCTATGTGCGCGCGATGCTGGAGGTTTGCGATCGCTACTCGGTGCCGGTGATCGACCTGTATGCGCAAAGCGGCATCAGCCCGTTTTTGCCGGAGCACCGCGAGCTCTACATGCCGGACGGTCTGCATTACAGCCCTGCCGGCTATGAGCGCCTGGCGCATCGCATCGCCGCGGGCCTCACCGCCGTTTGCCGTTAAAAGTCTGCCGTTCACGGGGATTATAGGGTTAACGTTCACCCTATAATCCCCTTTGCGTTACACTAGGGTTAACGTTCACTTATCGTTTATATCAGAGGGGGCAGCAATGGGCTGCAATCAAATCCTGGACCGTTATATCGAGCAGTTGATCGAGACCTCTACGCCTCAGGCGCCGTCCTGGAACATCGAAAAGCTTCGCGCCGGCAAGGAGAATACCTGGAACTATATCGACGGCTGCATGATCAAGGCGCTCATCGAGCTGTACGAGATTACAGGTGAGCAGCGCTACCTGACCTTCGCCGATGACTACATCGATTTCTTTGTCCAGGATGATGGCACCATCAAGCATTACGATCCCCAGGAGTACAACCTCGATAACCTCAATGCGGGCAAGACCCTCTACAAGCTCTATGACCTGGTGGGCAAGCCCAAGTATCGCGCGGCCATGGACACGATTTATCGCCAGCTCGAGACCCAGCCGCGTACCAAAGAGGGCGTGTTTTGGCACAAGGCCGTCTATCCCAACCAGGTCTGGCTCGACGGCATGTACATGGCTCAGCCGTTCTACATGCAATACGAGCTGAGCTTCCACAACCGCCGCGCCTGTTCGGACAGCTTCCATATGTTCCAGGTCGTGCATGACCTGATGCGCAACCCCCTCAACGGCCTGTACTATCACGCCTACGACGCGAGTCGCAAGCAGTTCTGGTGCGACCCGGTCACCGGTCTTTCGGCCAACTTCTGGCTGCGCGCCGAGGGCTGGTTTGCCATGGCGCTCATCGATACCTGGGAGCTCATGCCGCCCTCGATGTCGGCCGAGAAGGACGAGATTCGCAAGATGTTCCACGACCTGATCGACGCCATGCTGCCGTATCAGGACGAGAAGACCGGCATGTGGCATCAGGTCATCAACCTGCCCAATATCGCCCCCAACTACCTGGAGGAGTCGGGCAGCGCGATCTTCGCCAATGCCATCATGAAGGGCGTGCGCCTGGGCGTGCTGGGCGAGCGCTATTACCAGTACGGCCGTCGCGCCTTCGACGGCATCTGCGAGACCTGCCTTTCCGAGCACGATGGCCAGCTGGCGCTCGACAACATCTGCCTGGTCGCGGGCTTGGGAAACACCGCGCACCGCGAGGGCACGTTTGGTTACTACATGAGCGAGCCTATCGTCAAAAACGATGCGAAGGGCGTGGCGCCGCTGGTGCTTGCCTATATCGAGACCATGCATCATGACAAGCTGGCCGGTAAGCGCGATCCGCTCGCCCCTTCGGGCGTGTGCTCCATCGATGACCCGTTTGGCGGCTACACGCCGGGCATCAATGCGTGCAAGGAGGCCTAGGCATGGCGCAGTCGGAAGGCGCACTGAGCGTCGGTGTGCGCCTGCACGACCTGCCCGAGGGCACGGTCGAGGAGCGCATTCGCATGGCGGGCAAACTGGGTTTCTCGTGCATTCAGCTGCCGAGCAAAGTGCTCTACAAGTCCTTTGGCATTAACCGTTCCGGCCTTACGCACGAACTTGCCGACCATCTGCGCGAGGTGCTCGACACCAACGGCTTGCAGGTGGCGGTGCTCGGCTGCTATAAAAACTTGGCAACGCCCGATCAGAATCAGCTGGTGGATACCTATGCCGAGTACGAGGCGTGCCTGAGGTTCGCGCGCTGGCTTGGGGGCTGTCCGGTGGGGACCGAGACGGGGCGCCCTAACGCGCAGAACAAGATGGCCGATGACCGTTTTTCGGCCGCTGCGCTCGATATGTTTTGCAAAGGACTCGCACACGTGTGCTCGATGGCCGAAAAGGAGGGCGGCGAGCTTCTGATCGAGCCCGGCTGGAACGAGATCGTCAATACGCCCGAGCGCTGCCGCGAGGTTCTGGAGCGCGTTTCGAGCACCGCACTCGGCGTGATCTACGATCCGGTGTCGCTGCTGCATCCCACGATCGTCGGTGAGGCTTCCGAGCAGGTGTCGCGTATGTTGCACCTGTGCGGCAGCAAGATTCGCGTGCTGCATGCAAAGGACTACGAGATCGTAGACAACGAGGACCGGGATGGCTGGTGTGATGGCTCGGGCTCTCGTTTGGTATGCCACGGCGCCTGTACGTGCGGAAACTTTGATTTTGAGGCTATTGCCGCTTGGGCCGCGGCCGCGCGACCGGGCATTATGACCGTTATCGAGAACAGCACACCGTCCACGGTCGAGCGTTCGCGCGACGAGCTGCTGCGCATGGGGCACAGCGTGATGTGCGAGCACGTGATTCTGTAACGAAACAGGTTGGGCGAAAGAGATTATCGTAGAGGTTCAAGAGGGGTACCGATGGCTATCCACATTGTCGAAGAGGCGAATCGTTGCCTAGGTTGCAAAAGGGCGTTCTGTCAGCTTAAAGGCTGCCCGGTTCAGACGCCTATCCCGCAGGTTATCGATCTGTTCAAACAACGCCGTCTGGAAGAGGCGGGTGAGCTGCTGTTCCAGAACAATCCCATGAGCGCGGTCTGTTCCATGATCTGTAACCATTCGGGCCAGTGCGAGGGCGCGTGCATTCAGGGCCGCAAGGGCGCGCCCGTGCATTTCTCGAGCATCGAGCACTACATCTCGACAGCATATTTGGACCGTAAGGAGTGGAAGCCCGCGCCGTCGTGCGGCAGACAGGTTGCCGTGGTCGGTTCCGGTCCTGCTGGCATTACCGTTGCCATTAAGATGGCTCAGCTGGGCTGTGCTGTCACGGTGTTTGAGCAGCGCCCCGAGATCGGCGGTGTGCTGGAGTACGGTATCCCCGAGTTCCGCCTGCCCCGTGCGCTCGTGCAAAAGTATCGCCACGTGATGTGCTCGCTTGGCGTGCGCGTGCGCCCCTCGACCACCATCGGCGGCGCGCTGCATATCGACGACCTGCTACGTGACGGCTACGACGCGGTCTTTGTCGGTACCGGTACCTGGCGAGCTCGCAAACTGGGTATTCCCGGCGAGTCGCGCGGCAACGTGCTGTTTGGTATCGATTACCTGGTTGATCCTTCGAGTGTGGCGATCGGACAGAATGTGGCGGTCATCGGTGCCGGTAACGTGGCCATGGATGTGGCCCGCACAGCGCTGCGCTCGGGTGCTCGTAAGGTCACCGTGTATGCTCGATCGCGCCATATCTCGGCCATCGATGACGAGGTAGAGCTGACCGAGCTCGATGGTGCCGAGATTGTGTGCGGCAAGGCGATCTGTGCCATCGACGATAGCGGTCCGGTGTTCGAGACGGCTATCTTTGACGAGGACAACAATGTGGTGGGCTACGAGGAAGAGCTCGACCATGCGTCTGCCGACACAGTTGTGATTGCGGCTTCGCAGGTGCCCAAGGACAAGCTTGTGCTTACGACGGGCGGTCTGGAGACCGACCATCGCGGCCTTCTTTCGGTCGATGAATGCGGTATGACCACCGTGCCGGGCGTCTTTGCCGCCGGCGACGTGGTTAACGGCCCGCTCACCGTGGTCCATGCTGTAGCCGGCGCCAAACTCGCCGTCGAAGGCATGACTACCTATCTGGGCCTCTAACTCCATCCCACCCATCAGTTGCGGTGAAATACGGACTGTTTTGGCTGTGAAAAGCCTCGGCTGCCCCGTATTTCACCGCAACTTTTTGGGGGTTGAGCAGAGACTGGGGGAGCGCGTGCGGTCGGGTGCTGCACGGTTGCTGGTACGATAGGTACGTCAGCAACTGCCGCCGAGCGGCTCAAATGAAAGGAACCCTGTATGGAGTCCTCTGCCTATCCAATGCTCTTTAGCCCGATCAAGGTCGGTACGACCGAGGTCAAGAACCGCGTCTTTATGCCGCCGGTGTCCACCAACCTGGCCAATCATGGCTATGTGACCGACGACTTGGTCGATCATTACCGTGCCCGCGCCAAGGGCGGCGTGGGCCTCATCATCACCGAGGTCGTGACGGTCGAGCCTACCTATACCTATCTGCCGGGTGACATGTGCTGCTACGACGACACGTTTATCCCTGGCTGGGAAAAGCTCGCCGCGGCCGTCCACGAGTATGGCTGCAAGATCATGCCGCAGCTCTTCCACCCCGCCTACATGGCCTTTAACATTCCGGGTACGCCGCGCCTGATCGCTCCGTCCTTTGTGGGCCCGTCCTATGCCCGCGAGGCGCCGCGCCCCATTACGGTCGATGAGATTCACGAGCTCACGCATCAGTTTGGCGACGCTGCCGTGCGTATGCAGAAGGCCGGTGTCGATGGCGTCGAGGTCCATGCGGCGCACGCCCACGGCATGCTCGGCGGTTTCTTGACCCCGCTCTATAACAAGCGTACCGATGAGTACGGCGGCTCGCTCGACGCCCGCATGCGCTTCTTACTCGAGGTCATCGCTGAGATTCGCGAGCGCTGCGGCAAGGACTTTATCATCGACGTCCGTATCTCGGGCGACGAGTACACCGATGGCGGCCTGACCCTCAACGACATGATCTACGTCTCGCGTCGCCTGGAGAAGGCCGGCGTCGACATGATTCATGTGTCGGGCGGCACCACCATCAAGCGCGGCTCCGCGATTCCCGCCGCCGGTACGCAGCAGGCCTCGCATGCCGCCTGCTCGCGCGAGATCAAGAAGCACGTCAACATTCCCGTCGCCACCGTCGGACGCATTAACGAGGCCTGGATCGCCGAGGAGCTGATCGAGGACGGCGCTGCCGACATCTGCATGATGGGCCGCGCCAATCTGTGCGATGCCGAGTTCTGCAATAAGGCCGCTGCCGGCAACGCCGACGACATCCGCCCCTGCATCGGCTGCCTGCGCTGCCTGAACGGCATTATGTTTGGCAAGCGCATCTCCTGCACTGTCAACCCGGACGTGGAGCGCGACGAGGCTGGCTACGAGCCTGCCGCCGAGGTCAAGAACGTGCTGGTTGTGGGTGCCGGTCCTGCGGGTATGGAGGCGGCCTACATTGCCGCCAAGCGCGGCCACAACGTGGTGCTCGTGGACAAGCAGGACGAACCGGGCGGCGAGATGCGCATCGCGGCCGTTCCGCCGGCAAAGCAGGAGCTCACCCGCGTGATCAAGTATCAGTACCGTCGCCTGGCCGAGGCCGGCGTGAAGTGCGTATTTGGCACCGAGCTTACTGCCGAGGACATTCAGCGTGACTACGCGGGTTACGAAGTTGTCCTGGCTTATGGCGCCGAGCCCATCGCTCCGGCCTTTATGCAGGGCTTTAAGCAGGTTATGACAGCTGACGACCTGCTGGGTGGCAAGGCTTTCCCGGGCAAGAAGATTGTCATCGTCGGCGGCGGCACCGTCGGTTGCGAGACGGCCGACTACCTGGCCCCGCTGGTCAACGACCTGTCGCCGGCCAACCGCGATGTCACCGTCATCGAGATGACCAAGACGCTCGCCGCCAACGAGGGCGGTGCCGGTCGCGCGGTGCTCATCACGCGCATGCTCTCCAAGGGCGTTCACGTGCTGACCGAGGCCAAGGTGACCGAGATTACCGAGGATGCTATCAGCTATGAGAAGGACGGCGAGGTCCACACCATCGCCGATGCCGATACGCTGGTGCTTGCCATGGGCTATCGTCCCAATACCAAGCTGGCCGACGACCTTGCCGCTGCCGGCGTTGCCACCCACGTGCTGGGCGATGCCAACAAGTGCGGCAACATCCGCGATGCCATCGGCGACGGCTACAAGGTTGCCTGCGAGCTCTAGTTAACCCCCCTTGCGCTATTCGATAGATAGAAAAAAGCGGCGGCTGCCCTACGTGTTGGGCAGCCGCCGCTTGCGTTCAACGGAAAGGTGCAGAATGCCTGATTAGAGGCCCAAGATCTCCTTGACCTTGGCGATGATGGCCTCGTCGGTGGCGTTGGCAAAGAAGTACTCCTGGAAGTGCTCGCCGGCAAGTGCGCCCTTCACCAGGTCCTGATCGATCTCGCCCAGGACGTCGACGAGCGGACGCATGGTCACAGCGCGCACGCCGTCGAGGATCTTCTTGTTACGCTGCTCGGGCTCAACACGCTCGGCGGGGTAGCCGTTGCCCGAACCAAAGCCAAAGAGCTTCTCGAAGGTGTACTCAAGGTTGAGCTCCTGGCCCCAGCCGTTCTTGAGGGCGAAGGGCATGGCGACGGCGTTGCCATCGTTGACCTGGGCAAAGGTGTAGGCGTCGAGCGGGTCGGCAACGTGGCCGCACAGCACGCCGGGGAAGGAGTTACAGGCGAGCATGGCGCCCTCGCCGGTGCCGCAGCCGGTCACGACGTAGTCGGCAGCACCGGAGTTCAGCAGCACGGCGGCAAGGATGCCGTTCTGCACGTAGGTGAGGGGCTTGGAGTCGGCGTCGGCATACATACCATAGTTAAAGACGGTGTGCCCCATGGGCTCGACAACCTTCTTAAGGGCAGCCTCGATCATGGGGTTCTTGGAGTTCTGAGAGTTCTCATTGATCAGAGCGATCTTCATTGCGAATTACCTTTCTATTTCTAACTTGCGGTGAAATACGGACTGTTTTGCCTGATAGAAGCCAAAACCAATCCTTATCTCACCGCAACTCAAATGAAAAACGAGTGGATGAAACCTGATATGGGCAGTTGCGGCGACGCTTATTGAGGCTGCTTTCCAATGTATGCGAGGATTCCACCGTCGACATAGAGGATGTGGCCGTTGACGAAGTTCGACGCGTCGGAAGCCAAGAACACGGCGGGGCCCTTCAGATCCTCGGGCGTGCCCCAACGGGCGGCCGGCGTCTTGGCAATGATGAACTGGTCAAACGGGTGGCGGCTGCCGTCGGGCTGCGTCTCGCGCAGCGGTGCGGTCTGCGGCGTGGCGATGTAGCCGGGTCCAATGCCGTTGCACTGGATATTGGCCTCGCCAAACTCCGAGCAGATGTTCTTGGTGAGCATCTTGAGGCCGCCCTTGGCCGCGGCATAGCCGGCGATGGTCTCGCGGCCCAGCTCGCTCATCATCGAGCAGATGTTGATGATCTTGCCGTGGCCCTTGGCGATCATGCCGGGCAGGCAGGCCTTGGACACGATAAACGGTGCGTTGAGGTCAATATCGACGACGCGGCGGAAGTCCTCGGCGCTCATGTCGAGCATCGGGGTGCGCTGGATGACGCCAGCGTTGTTGACCAGGATGTCGGGCGTGGTGCCAAAGTCGGTCTCGATCTTGGCGATGAGCTCGGCGACGACGGCCTCGTCGGTGACGTCTGCCACGTAACCATGAGCCTCAAAGCCCAGCTCGCGGTAGTGCTTCTCGGCCTCGGCTACCTTGTCGGCGTGACGTGCGTTAAAGGCGATCTTGGCGCCGGCCTCTCCGAGCGCCTCGGCAATGGCCATGCCAATGCCGTAGGTGGCGCCGGTCACCAGTGCGACCTTGCCGTCCAGACGGAAGCTGTCCATAAGATCAGACATAGCGATCCTTTCAAAAAAAACGTTCATCTATATAAGTCTTGCTTTTCATACAAGGTCAGTATAGGTGAAGCGGCGTAATAGCCACCCCTTATTCCCTAAAATCAGGTGAACGTTCACTTTTAAAAGGCGAACGGTAGTCTCGCCCTTGCCGTGCGGACGTCTATTTGCTCTGTTCCTGCGCTCCCTCTGCGATCATGTTGCGGTTGTACACCAGATGCAGGTACATCGCGTCGTGCGCTGCGGTGGGATTGCGCGCGGCGATGGCGTCGGCCACGCCACGGTGGGTGCGGATGGTTTCCTCAACCAGCTTTTTGCCGGTCACGTCAATAAACAGGGGGACAGACGCCTTGAGCACGCCCATTAGGCGGGGAACGACGAGGTTGCCGCAGCTTTCGGCAATTGCGATGTGAAACGCGGTGTCGGCGGCAGAATAGTCTTCGTCCCGCGCGGCCAAGTGCTCGGACTCATCGCAAAGCTCTTTAATGCAGATGATTTGATCGTCGGTCGCGTGCTCTGCGGCCATGCTGGCCATCTGCGGCTCGATCATAAAGCGCACTTCGAGCAGGTCGCGTGCCAGGCGCCTCTTGTCATCGATAAAGGTAAAGCCCAGCGGATCGTCGGCAACGCCGGGGTTTGATGCCACATAGGTGCCCGAGCCCTGCTTAATGCGCACGATGTTGCGCGACTGCAGCAGCTTCATAGCCTCGCGTACGGTGCTCCTGCCAGCACCCAGGCGCTCGACGAGCACAGCCTCCTTGGGCAGGCGGTCGCCTTGCTCAAGATGCTCATCCAGGATCAGTTGAATAATTTTCTCCGAAATCTGCTCGGGGAGTCCCGAATCGGCTCGTGCCACGCTTCACCTCATATCAAAAGAATTCATCAGAGCTATTCTAGCTCATTTAACAGAAGCCGCGGTGGTTCGCTCCGACAATGGAGAACTGTAAGTGGCCGTTTACCGTAAAAAACAGATCGTTCAGCAAATACATCAGATGTATTTCGAAAAAGTTTCCCTTTTAAACATCAGACCTATTGAAAACACGCTATAGTCTAAGCCGAATTCAAAAGGTCTGATGAATTGGAGGAAAGATGTCAGACCCAACGTTTATGGCCGACCCCACCAGGCTGGTCATCGCCGCCATCGTGGGCATCGCGCTGCTGCTTGCGCTCATCATTAAGTTCAAGCTGCATCCTGTGCTTTCGATGATGGTCTCGGCGCTCGCGATCGGCATCGGCGCCGGTATGCCGCTCGACCTGGTGGCGGACACTGTCACCAAGGGCGTGGGAACCACGCTGCAAAACATCGCCCTGCTCATTGGCCTCGGCTCGATGTTTGGCCAGATTCTTGAGGAGAGCGGCGGCGCCAAGAAGATCGCCCAGACCTTCATCGATACCTTTGGGCAGGGTCATTCCAGCTGGGCGCTGGGCATTACCGGTCTGGTTATCGGCACTACGGTGTTCTTTGAGGCCGGCGTGGTCGTCTTGATCCCACTTGCGTTTAGCGTGGCATCGCAGACCAAAAAGTCGACGCTCTACTACGGCATCGCGCTGCTCGCAGGACTTGCCGCTGGCTATGCGTTTGTGCCGCCATCGGCCGGTTCGGTTCTGGTCGCCGGCACGCTCGGTGTCGACCTGGGCACCATGATTCTCGTCGGTATCCCTACCGCCTTCATCGCTATGGCGATCGCCGGCGTCATCTGGGGTCGCAACGTGGGCAGTCGCATCTTTACCGATGTTCCGGAGCACTTTACCTCTGCCGAGGGTGCGAGCGACGAAAAGGAGCTTCCCTCCTTTGGCATGGTGCTTGCCATCGTGCTCACGCCGCTTTGTCTGATTTTGCTGGGCACGTTGTCCTCTTATATCCCCATGCCCGCCGAGCTCGCCTCGATTCTCGCCTTCCTGGGCAAGCCTTTCGTCGCTTTGACGCTCGCCACGCTCGTCGCGATGTATCTGCTGGGCGCGCGGCGCGGCTACTCCGGCGCCGAGCTCAAGGCCCTGCTCGACCGTTCGCTTAAGCCCGTCGGCATGATCTTGCTGGTTATCGCCTGTGGCGGCGTCATTCGCTGGATGCTGCAAGACTGCGGCTTGGGCCAGGTTATCGGCCCTATGCTCGAGGCCTCACCGCTGCCTTTGGTGGTCGTTGCCTTTTTGATTGCCGTCATGGTGCGCGCCTCTGTTGGCAGCTCCATCGTCGCTATGACCATGGCATCGGGCATTATGGCCGCCATGCCCGCGGTTGCCGGAGCCTCAGTGCTCATGCGCGCCGCTATCTGTCTTGCTATCTGCGGCGGTGCCACGGCCCTCTCGCACGTCAACGATGCCGGTTTTTGGATGTGCTCCTCGTTCCTGGAGATTGACGAGAAGACAACCCTCAAGTCCTGGACCGTTATGGAGACGCTCATCGGCCTTTCGGGTCTTGCCTGCGCCCTGGTGATTTCGTTCTTCGCCTAGTTCGCGTAGCTAAGCATCTTCCGCCGAGTGCATCGCTCGGTACCCATTTACACCTGATTCATTAACCAACGATTGGTACAACCGTTCAAATCAAAAGAGGAGAGCATCATGGACGAGAAGACCAAGGTACAGATTCAGCAGGAGGCAGCCGACCTGGTTGCCAAGCTGCAGCCGCGTTCTGGCAAGTTCCGCACCATCAGCCCCGAGATGGACCCGCTGCGTCTGGGCTCTGGCTGGACTATCGAGGATCTGGACAAGCCGCAGGTCATTATCGAGTCGACGTTCGGCGACTCGCACCCGGGTTCTGCCGGCCTGTTTGAGTTGGTCGAGGAGGTTCGTGCTGGCGTTGCCGAGGCTGGTGGTCACGGCGCTCGTTACTTCTGCACCGATATCTGCGACGGCGAGGCCCAGGGCCACGACGGCATAAACTACTCGCTGCCCAGTCGCGACATGATCGCCAACATGATCGAGATCCATGCCAAGGCCACCCCGTTCGACGCCGGCGTCTTTGTCGCCAGCTGCGATAAGGGCCTGCCTGCGAACCTCATGGCCATGGGTCGCATTAACATCCCCTCCATCGTCGTTACCGGCGGTGTCATGGATGCCGGTCCCGACCTGCTGACCCTGGAGCAGCTCGGCGCGATTTCTGCCCGCTACGAGCGCGGCGAGATCTCCCGCGAGGAGCTTGAGTTTGCCAAGCACAACGCATGCCCCAGCTGCGGCGCCTGCTCGTTTATGGGCACCGCATCGACCATGCAGGTTACCGCCGAGGCTCTGGGCCTTATGCTGCCCGGTACCGCCCTGCTACCCGCAACCAGTTCCGACCTGCGTGAGTTTGCGCGCGAGGCCGGCCGTCAGTCCGTGTGGCTCTCCGAGCACAACCTGTGCCCGCGCGACATCGTGACCAAGGAGTCCTTCGAGAACCTCATCATGGTCCACGGCGCCATTTCGGGCTCCACCAACTCGCTGCTGCATATCCCCGCGATCGCCCGCGAGTTTGGCATCGAGATGTCCGCCGACGACTTCGATCGCCTACACCGTGGCGCCCACTACCTGCTCAACGTTCGTCCCGCAGGTGAGTGGCCGGCGCAGTTCTTCTACTATGCGGGCGGCGTGCCGCGCATCATGGAGGAGATCAAGTCGATGCTCCACCTCGGCGTTATGACCGTCACCGGCAAGACTCTCGGCGAGAACCTCGAGGACCTCAAGAACAACGGCTACTACGAGAAGTGCGGCCGCTACTTGGAGAAGTGGAACCTTAAGCGCGAAGACATCATTCGCCCGTTTGACCAGGCTTTTGGTACCGACGGCTCTATTGCCATCCTCCACGGCAATCTTGCCCCCGAGGGCGCCGTCGTCAAACACACGGTTGTTCCGCGCGAGATGTTCCAGGCCACGCTTAAGGCGCGTCCGTTCGACTGCGAGGAGGACGCTATCCACGCCGTCCTGACGCACGAGGTCAAGCCCGGCGACGCCGTCATCATTCGCTATGAGGGCCCCAAGGGCTCCGGCATGCCCGAGATGTTCTACACCACCGAGGCTATCGCCAGCGACCCCGAGCTGGGCGCGAGCATTGCCCTGATCACTGACGGCCGCTTCTCCGGCGCCTCCAAGGGCCCGGCTATCGGTCATGTTTCGCCCGAGGCTGCCGTGGGCGGCCCGATTGCCCTGATCGAGGAAGGCGACCTGATCCAGATCGACATCCCCGAGCGCTCGCTGTCCATCGTGGGCATCGCCGGCAAGGAGATGGAGCCGGCCGAGGTCGACGCCGTCCTGGCCGAGCGTCGCGCCGCTTGGAAGCCCAAGGCTAATCGCTATACCTCCGGCACGCTCAAGTTCTTTACCGAGCATGCAGTTTCCGCCATTCAGGGTGGCTACATGGAGTAGCGCCCATGCGCATCAAATATCTCCTCTCATAGATGTGCGGCACAAAGAGCCCCGAGCCACGTCGCCGGGGCGCGTTGTTCAGCGCCGCCGGGGCGCTCCACTCAAACGACAAGAGACGTCTTACGCAAGCGCCCGCGTCCGTGGATAAAACCACGGGCGTGGGCGCTTCACTTTATTCCCAGCCGCTTTATTTCCAGCCCTTCCACACGTCAGGCTCGTAGCCAACGGTTGCCTGGCGGCCGTTGCGAACGATGGGCTCACGAAGAATCTGCTGGTTATCGAGCACCTTTTCGAACTTCTGGTCGGCAGCAAGATACTGTACGAGCGCAACCGTGTCGGCATCTTTCGCCTTTGGATCGATCACAGCGTCGATCCCGCCGACGGCGCGCGCCACGCTTTCGAGCTCGCCTTTGCTCATCCCCTTTTCCTTCAAGTCGATGAACTGGAACTTCACACGACGTTCCTTGAAATAGCGCTGCGCCTTCTAAGTGTCGAAGCTTTTCTTCGTGCCGAATATCTGGATGTTCATACGTACCGCCTTCGCTCAATTCTCGTCCGTCCATGATACGACAAGGGAGCCGAGCAAAAACAGAGCAGGCGGAGATGGAGGAGGACGGCGACCGACCGTCGGCAAGAGTCGGCCGGATCGGACTGGCGCCCAGCGCGCGCCGGCGACACGCTCGCAGCTGCACACATAGCCGATGTACAAGCTCGCCGCGGCGTTCCCTCGCCCCGCGGTGTGGCGATAGAGAAGCACGCCACCCGTCAACGATGGCGCCTCGGTGAAGAAAATCAACGTCTGGGCTACATCCCTTGAAAGGGGCGAAGACGGCTGCTAGAATACCTCCCCGCTATGAAGGATTTGACCAAAGCATACATCGCAATTCGGCGGCCCCTGGTATACGGGGCCTCTCCTGTTGTTCCCCAAGTGCGCTCTGAGCAGCCGCTTTCTTCCTGTCGTATCTGATGCACGCATAGCACGTGCATGTTATTTCGCCCGTGGGCCGGCGCGCCTTCGGCGAAGAATCGAATAGATACGAAGGAAGCTTATGTCTGATAATTGTACGGTCGCGCCCGCCAATGGGCGCATTACCGGTACCCAGATCCGCATCGTCGCGGTCGTCGTCCTGGGTGCCTTCTTGGCGCTACTGAACCAAACGGTGATGTCGCCTGCGCTGCCGGTCATCATGTCCGATTTCGCCATCGATGCCTCGACTGCCCAGTGGATCATGTCCATATACCCGCTGGTGAGCGGCATCATGGTCCCCGTTTCGGCGTTCCTTATCGACAAGTTCAGCACCCGCGCGCTATTCTTCGGGGCGACGCTGGTGTTCGCGCTGGGCACGCTGCTGTGCGCCGCAGCCCCTGATTTCCTGTTCCTCATCATCGGTCGCGTGTTGCAAGCGGCGGGCTCAGGCGTGCTCATGCCGCTTGTCTCGGTGGTTCCCATGCTGGTGTTCCCCGTCGAGAAACGAGGAACGGCTATGGGCATGGCGGGCATCGTCATGTCGGCGGGTCCCGCGGTCGGCCCCGTCGTAGGCGGTGCGGTGATCGACACGTACGGCTGGCGCACCATGATCGGCGCCATCGTCCCCCTCGCAATTCTCGTGCTGGTGCTGGGCGTGTTCATGCTGAAAAACGTGGGCGAGCTGAAGAACCCCAAGCTCGACCTGCCCTCGGTCGTCCTCTCCACCATCGCCTTCGGCGGACTTCTCTACGGGTTCTCGAGCGCCTCGTCGATGGGTTGGGGCAACCCCGTGGTGCTCGGCTCGATCGTCGCGGGTGTCGTGTGCTTGGTGCTGTTCGTCGTACGCCAGGGCAAAATCGAGGACCCGCTGCTTCAACTGGGCACGCTCAAGACGCGCGAGTTCCGCGTGGCCGCCATCATCGTCACGCTCATCAACGCCGCATGCCTGGTCACCAACACGCTGTTGCCGTTGCTGCTGCAAACCTCGCTTGGCGCTTCGGCCTTCGAAACTGGCATGGCCATGCTTCCCGCCGCGGCGGTGGGCATCATCATCAGCCCTATCTCCGGCGTGGTGTTCGACAAGTTCGGTCCGCGTGCCATCTCGATCGTCGGCCTGGCCCTCATGACCGGCGCCCTGTTCCTGCTCTCGCTTTCGACGGTAAACACGCCCATCTTGGTGGTTGCGCTGTTCTGCATGCTGCAGTCCGCCGGCCAGTCGCTCGCGAACATGCCGGTGAACACATGGGGTGTCAATGCCTTGAAAAATGACATGATCGCCCACGGCAACGCCATCGCGAACACCGGCCGCCAGGTCGCCGGCGGTTTGTGCACGGCGCTCATCATCACGGTCATGACAAGCGTCACCGCGTCGGCCGGCGTCGATACGAGCATCCAAGTAGCCACCGCCGTGGGCGCGGGCGTCGCTTACAAGGTGTGCGCGGCAATCGGCCTCGTTTCCCTTATCTGCGCCATATTCAGCGTGCGCACCAAGAAAACCGCACCGAAAACGAAGGAGGCATAAGCGATGTCCGAGATTCTGTCCGAGCGCATCCCGCTCGAGCTCGAGGGGACGCCCGTTTCGAGCATCATGATTGAAGAGCCGTTCACCTGCACGCAGGATTGCACGATTTCCGACGTGGTGCGCATGCTCGCCGAAAACGAGGTGAGCAGCATGCCCGTAATCGATGGGCGCAACCAGGTGGTCGGGTTCATCTCCGACGGCGATGTCATGGGAGTCATCGCGCAGCATCGCGCTCACACCATCTTCACGGGCGGCGACGCGTCCATGCTGTACTTCGACGATCAGAGCCTTGAGCAGCGCATCGAAGACCTGAAGGATCGCTGCGTCATGGATTTCGCGACGCGCCAGGTAGTGTGTGCCCGTCCCGAGCAGAGCATCGCCCGCGTCGCCGCGCTGCTGGCGAAGAAGAAGTTCAAGAAGCTTCCTGTGGTTGATGACGAGGGCAAACTCGTGGGGGTCATCCGCCGCTCCGCCATCACCAAATACATCTTCGGCATCCTTTTCCAATAGGGGCAGGTCGCACTTGAGGCGAACATCTCGAGGCATCGAGCCAGCAACTGGACCAGACAACCTTGACACGCACGCGCTTTCCCTCGATGCGTCGGTAAGGGGAGCTGCGAAAATCGCAGCACGGGTGATCGGCGCCGCGCCCCCGAAGGCAAAAGCGAACACGGGAGCGATACGATGGGAAAAGTCCTGGACGAAGATTTGGTTTATGAGATTCTCTCCGTCGTGGCAGAGATTCCGGCGGGATGCGTCGCCTCGTACGGTCAGATAGCGCGCCTCATCGGCAGGGAGAAAAACTCTCGCCTGGTCGGAGCGGTGCTGAGCGAGGCGGATCGCTACGGCGATTATCCCTGCCACCGCGTCGTCAACCACGCGGGACGCCTCGCGCCAAACTTCCCCGACCAGCGAGCACTACTGACGGAGGAAGGAGTCGCCTTCCGAGACAACGGCTGCGTCGACATGAAAAAGCACCAGTGGAACGAGTAGCCAGGCAGCGTAGCGTCGAAAGGAGCGACGCCACGGGGAACGACCTGCGCCCCGCCGCCGGACAACCTATGGCAAAGTGACACGTCCCACAAAGAGCGGCGCACCAGTACGAGACACGACCGCGACGTAAAAAGACCCTATGATACTCGTAAGCATCTATCTGATTGCCCGCCTCGAGGTACCCAAAGAACGAGAGATGCCGAAACCCCTAGACAAAGAAAAAGGTCGGGAGCTTTTATGCTTCCGACCTGAAGTTTCATGGTCGCGGGGGGGCGGATTTGAACAACCGACCTTCGGGTTATGAGGTCGCTACGACGTTGTTTCATTCAGACATTTCGACCCAAATTGAAGTCAATATAACTCCAGGTCATTTGATGTTTTCATAGATTTACGAAAGAAAAGTACGCGGAATAATTCGACCCAAATTCGACCCACAACGAGCTTGAAAGCGGTCAGGCGGAGCATTACCCTTGGGGTGTGACCCCACGCAGGGCCCACCACCAAGGGTAATGCCCACCCGCTCCAGCCCTTTGCGCCATTCCGCGCAACCGAGCGCGATTCTCAGGCACTTCAGGCAAGGAACACGATGAACGACCGACCTCTCGTCATAGGCAAAGGAACGAAGCAACGCCGCGACAAATACACGTGGCGCTACCGTCACGGCCTCGGCAAGGATCCGGTCACGGGCAAATACCGCTATTCGCCGTGGCAGACCATACATACCACCAAAAGCCGAGAGGTCGACGCCGCACTCGAAGCCTACAAGGCAGAACTCAACAGCGGCACCTACGTCCAAAAATCGAGGGACACCGTCGGCTCGTACGCAAAAAAGTTCCACGACAACCGCGAAGGAACCATCACGCCGCTCGCCTACTCGACATCCTACTCAATCGAGAACCGGACGCGCACATCACATGCGTGATGCTCATGCTCGACACCGACATGAGAAGGGCAGAAGCCCTCGGGATGACGTGGTCCGATGTCTCCGTCGAGAACAGAAGCATCCTCATTGAGCAGCAGTTCGCGGCCGATCGAAGCGTTCGCTCGCCCAAAAGCAAGAAAAGCGTGCGGAGGATCTCGATAAGCGAGACGCTGACGTCGTATCTCGAATTCTGGAAAAAGGAGCAGGCCCGCGAAATGGAAGCCTTCGGCCTGGAACAAGTCAAAGGCACTCCGCTCGTCCACTCATTCGAACGAACGAAAGACAGGCATCCCCAAGTCAACTTCATGGACCTGAATGGGTTTTCGCGCTGGTTCAGAAACTTCAGCGTCGAGAACGGGTTCGGCAAGTTCGAAGGCGTTCGAACATACCATTATGTGAAGGAAACTGTCGACGGGGAAACGATTTCGAAGCGTTATGAGCATAAAGAGTGGCTCGAATTGAGGGATTACCTCAGGAAGCATCCCAAGGTTCGCGAGGCGAGGCATATCAGCACATATGAGAGCGAGCACCTTCCTTACGGACATTCGGGCCTATCGAGCCACACCGCTACTGCCGCTACTGCCCGCTACTGCCCACCAGCTTCCGAACCAGCGGGCGGTAGCAGCACCCCGAACATCTCGCCGACAGCGCAGAGAGTCGTCGACCTGGCGGCCAAGGCCGACATCGAGGACGTGATGCTGTGCGACCTGCCCGGCGTCCTGTCCTTCCTAGGGCTGCCACCTGAGACGGAGATGCCGCCGGGCAACAAGGGGAAGACGAAGCTCAAGAAGCTCTACAGGAAGGTGGCGCCGAACAAGGCATATCACTCCGGCGAGCGCGCCAAGGATTTGATCTCGCACCTCGACATGGCAGAGAT
>CAJMLY010000004.1 GCA_905214425.1 uncultured bacterium | reverse complement strand
ATGGGGAAGCGTAGCCCGCAACGTGCCGCATGGAACCGATGTGCCGCAGCGGCAATCAAATATCCTGCGCTACAATAGAACACGCGTTCGTTATAGATTCCAAAGGAGTGCCGCATGGAGCAGAGCGAGAAATCGATACGTTTAGTCACAGCCCTCGTCGAGTGCCGCCCAGACGGCGAGTACGCTCCTTGGGGTATCAAATGGTACGACGGTACCGTCTACCCGTTCGACCGCATCGAGTCCTACAGCTCCCGCTCGTGGGCGCTCGGCAGGAACAGGCAGTCCGAGTCTTGGCGCGTGGTCGTCGGGGACGGTACCTGCCGCGACATCTGCCATTACCAAAACAGCTGGTATGTCGTTCACGACCCAGACAACGACGTGCCTGCGGATCGCGCCCCGAAGGGGCCGTGCAAGTAACACGGTCAGGCATTAGGGCTGTAGGCAGTCTCTGATAGCCGCCGCAAGCGCGTCGGAGAGCCTCGCGACTTGCCCCGACACATACTCGACTATTTGCTCCGGCTCGGCCATATCCCCATGAGCGGCGGCGTCGAGCAACGCAGCCATCCCGCGCATCTCGTGGTACACATCGAATACCCTGTCCTTCATTTCCTCGTCCATGTAGCCCTCTCCCTGCGTTGACCTCGCTAGCCCATCGGCCGAATCCTACATAGCGAAGTCTCCCACAATTCCCGAAGATCGCTATCCTTTGGCCCAGGGACGAAAGGGGAGATATGGCCGAGGGAAACCACAGCTTCACCGAACAGGATATCCGTAAGCGCTTCGGTGCCATCGTCGGCCATACCGTGACCGAGGTTGATACCGCTGGCGTCCTCACCGCATCGGCGGCGTCCCGCAACAAGGGACGCATCGGTGCAGTCATCGAGCAGTCGGTGCTCGGCTATCCCGCGGACTCCGACCGCCGTCCCGATATCGTCATCGACGGGCAACCCTGGGAGGTCAAGGCCACGGGTCTAAAAGAAAGCGCCCGTGGCGGCTGGTGCGCGAAGGAACCCATGTCCATCACCGCCGTGGCGCCCGAGGGCATCGTAACGGAGAGTTTCTCTACCTCCGCCTTCTGGCACAAGGCTGAGCGCCTGCTCGTCGTCTACTACCTCTACGTGCGTCCCGGAAGGGGAGTGGCGGTCGAGTACGCCGGCTTCGAGTTCAAGGGCTACGACCTGCACACCTGGCGGGAGGTCGACCGGTGCCGCCTGGAGGCGGACTGGACGGTCGTCCGGGACTTCGTCCGCATCGCCCTCGCAGGCGATGTCGATGCTGAGATGCCGAACCTCTCCACGCTCATCAACCCGCAGCTGCTCTACCTCGACACCTCGCCGAAGTGGCCCAACAGGCCAAGATTCCGTCTTAAGGCATCCCTCGTTACCCAGATGGCGCGTGAGCGCCTAGATGACGGCATGCACATGATTCCCGACCAAAACGGACTGTCGTCAATGGGCAAACTCAAGGCGCACTTGCACGGCATCTCCGATACCTGCGCCGGTCGGACGCTGGAAGACCTCGCGACACCGTTCAACCTGCCAATCAAGACGAAATCCGGACGCGAGAACAAGTCTCTCGCCGAACAGGTGGTGGTCAGGCTCTTCACAGGACACGCCGGCAAGATCTCGCAGGTACCGCTTTTCGCCAAGGCCGGACTCGTATTCAAGACGATGACGCTGACTCCTACGGGCGGAAGGACCGAGGACATGAAGCTGAATCCCTCAATCGACTTCGATGAGCTGTGCGATCCCTCGGTGGAGTTCGAGGACTCCGCATTCGCGGCTCCCTTCATCGACTCCACCATGGTCGTGGCGGTCCTTGAGGAGAGATATCGAGACTGCCCGCTGTGCCAGTGTATTTTCATGGGTTTCAAGACCCTTTGGCTCGGGACCTACCTCGATGCCGCCAGGGCGCTCTGGGACGGCATGCGCGACCTCATATTCAGCGATGGCCTGGTAGATGCCCCCGTCCTGAAAAAGGACGGCACACCGCGCGTGACACCCAAGACGGGAATAGCCATGACAGCTCCCAACTGGCCGAAGAGCCGCGACGGCGTCCTGTTCGTCAGAGGCACCGGCAACGATGCGAACGACAAGCCGGTGACGGTCAACGGTGTCCATATGTACCGTCAGAATGTCTGGATTAAAGGAAAGGAGTTGGCCAAGCAATTCGGTCGCGAGCCTTCTATCTAACTTTTCAGCATCCCCACCCAACTTTCCAACTTTCCACCCAACTTTCCAGCTTTCCAGCTCAAGTGTTAAGTTAAGTGGAAAGTTGCAAATTTAAAGCAATAGCCTGTCGCAGCGGCGACCCGCCAGCCGACACAAATTTCGCTTCGGATCTTTACCTTGTCCGCGAGATCGGTTATCATCGATCACGCAAGAACGGACACAGCAGCGATTGGAGAAACGTGTCTGAAATCAAGATCGCCGAGCTCTTCGCGGGCGTCGGCGGGTTTCGCTTGGGCCTCGAGGGCTTCGCGGACCCCAAGCATCCCGAGTTCTATATGAAGCCCGCAGGGCCGTTTACCACCATCTGGGCGAACCAATGGGAACCGCCTGGAACCGAGTCCCGCCAGTTCGCCGCCCGCTGCTACGCCGAACGCTTCGGCGATGGCTCCGTGGTGAACGAGGACATCAACAGGGTTTTGGAGAAGGCCGAGGCGGGGGAGACCAAGATTCCCGACGTCGATATGGTCGTCGGCGGCTTTCCGTGTCAGGACTACTCCGTGGCTCGTCCCCTCAACCAAGCCCACGGCATCGAGGGTAAGAAGGGCGTCCTGTGGTGGGACATCTACCACTTCCTCGAGATGAAGAAGCCGCGCTTCGGCCTATTCGAGAACGTCGACCGCTTGCTCAAGTCCCCCGCGTCCCAGCGCGGGCGCGACTTCGCCATCATCTTGAGCTGCCTCGCCGACCTTGGCTACACGGTCGAGTGGCGCGTGGTCAACTCCGCCGAGTACGGCTTTCCCCAGCGCCGCAAGCGCATCTACATCTTCTGCGAGAAGGATGCCACTGATACCGATCTGACCGAGCGCATGCGCCGCGGCGTTATGGCCAAGGCGTTTCCCGCTATATATCCTGACGAGATAACCGAGCTCGATGTCCTGCCCGACCCCTACGAGAACTCGACCCGCTTCGGCGGCAACCAGAAGGTCTCGCAGTTCAAGGCCGCCGGCGTGATGCAGGGCTGCCACGTTCTCACCTGCGACTTCGCCGAGGACTACCACGGCGAGCGCCGCGTGCTGGGCGATGTGTTGGTAGACGAGTCGGACGTACCCGAGCAGTTCTACATCGCCGAGGAGAAGCTGCCCGACTGGCGCTACCTCAAGGGAGCAAAGCGCGAGGAGCGCACCAACAAGAAGACCGGCTTCACCTACACCTACTCCGAGGGCGCTATGAGCTTCCCCGATTCCATCGAGAAGCCGAGCCGCACGATTCTCACTGGAGAGGGCGGCACCGGCGCGAGCCGCTTCAAGCACGTCATCGAGTGCCCCGACGGCCGCTTCCGCCGCCTGGTGCCCGACGAGCTCGACCAGTTACAGGGATTCCCCAAGGGCTGGACCGATATCAGCATGACCGACGGGCACCGCGCCTTCTGCATGGGCAACGCCCTCGTCACGGGCATCCCGCACCGCATCGGCAAGGCCATGGTCGAGGTCTACGGCCTATAGATACCAAAAGGGGAGGGCTTGGACCCTCCTCTTCACTTTCCGCAGATGGGGCAGTTCCCGCCGCCTGCCTTCCTCCGATAGACGACCGCCTGCCACTCATGGCCATCCCGGCATTTCCACCAGACTCTTTTGGATGAACCCGCAACGACATCGGTGGGCTCCAGTTCCCCATTGCGTCCGTGATTCCATTCCGCCGCGATTTGGGGATGCGTGGTCGCTAGGTCGTTGACACCCTCCACCGCCACCCTGTTCGTGCAGCAGGGGCATGAGCAGGAGCGCAGAACCGTCGCGGGAAACGCATCCCAAGTGTAGCCGCAGGTTCGGCAACGGATGGTCAGCCTCGTGTTGGCTCCCGCATACCTGCCTGTGATTTCGATATCAGGGCAGCAGGCCACCGCCCGCTCGGCAAATGCCTCATGCGTCAACATCCTCGATTTCCCCGATGACTTGCCCGCAGCTACCCGGCCGCATTTGGGGCATCGCGCGTTCCGGCGCAGCATCGAGTCGGGGTTGCCGTCCCATACGTTGCCGCACACAAGGCAGCGACATGGGAGGGGAGTACTGATACCTGCGTATTCACCGAGTACCTCGAACTCCCCAGCGGCGTAGTGCGAGTTTTGCTCCCGCAGCCGCCCGAGGAACTCACCTTGGCTTATTTTCCCCATCTTTCTCTCCCCGAGATCTAGACGACCAGATGCGACAGCGATAGACTTTTACCGAATAGAACTTCCAAGGAAGAGGTTAAGCCAAATGGAGCAGAACGAGAAGACCGACCAATCAGCGATTGTCATCTGGGTGACCGCACTCGAGGGTGCGTCTTTCGAGACCTACCGCGCCGACCCGAGTGCAGGCGCCGAAATCCACCTGCCCATGACACCCGCCGAGCTAGAAAACGAGCTCGAACGCGAAGCCGCCCGCGAAGGGGTCGAACTGAAATCCCTGCGCCTCTGCGGATGGAAATACCTCGGTCGCTTCGTGCCTTTCGAGTGGCTCCCACTCAATGAAATCGGTACCGCCGAGGACGCGAACCTGCTCGCAGCGGCGGTCATGCGCGACCCCGACATCGATTGCGATGTCCTCTTCCAGTACTGCGACCTCCGCGAGATCTTCGAGCCGCTCGGATACATCAATGTCGCCCTCCAGTACGATGCCCTCCCGTACCGCAAATGGACGTCCCCGCTTGACCTCAAGGAAATTGGGATGGACTTCCTGAGCCCGAACGAGGTATGCGACCTGCAACTCGGCTGGGAGATGGCGGGTAAAGATACCGACCGCGACCGCAGCGATATGTCCGTTGTTGAGCTGATTGAACTCGGCGAGAAGGAGGCAGAAAGTCGGGATCTAGTTGTCTGGCGGTATGGCTACATGGATCCCTACGAGGGCGAAATCGACACCGCAAAGTATTCCAAGGAACAAATCATCACAACATTGTTCCCTAACGCCTAGATTGCCCGCCCAGAGAAAAGGGGCGCCCTCGCAAGAGACGAGGACGCCCCTTTACTAGCAGCACCTGCTAAATCTAGAAACACCAAGCGGGGCAGACGCAATACAAGTTCGTCGCGAGGTCGAACTTGCCCGTCGGATCGCCGTCGGCGCCGACACTGAGAAAGCTGTCATAGTCGTTCGGGCTCACAGACACCGAGCGCTCCCACCAACGGTTGCCAATGGCAATGGCAGAGTTCCCCGAAAAGCTATTCGTCACCTTGCCTTTGAAAGCCTCGTACTGGGCACCCTCGGAGGAAGTCCACGGGTAGTCGGAAGGAGTCCGAGGATAGTCGGGTGCCGGTTCGGGGTCGGGTGTGTCGGGGTCGAGAGCGTCGGGTGCCGGGTAGTCAGATGCCCAGCAGGAAGTTGGGACGATCTCGGAATAGCTGAGCAGGAACAGCTTGTCGGCTGTCGCCGTCACGGCGGCATTCTTGTTCTCACTGCCGCCACCGACGTTGTTCGTGAGCTTCCTGACAGTCTTCACCTTTGACTGAAAATCGTTGGACATAAGGTTCCAGACCTCGCCGGAGTTCATCTTTGCGCGGAGCTCAGACCTCTCCCAGCCGCCGGCATTGGTGTTCGTGGCGTTCACGCGGGATTTGATTCCCGTGGAGGTAGCAAGGAACGTCAGGCCAGCCTTTCCTGATCCATCGGCCAAGTCATCGTGATTGATACCGATGATGCGGTATTCGAGCGTCTCGCCATTCGTGAGCTTAATCGACCATTTCGTCCCCGCATCCATCGCGGCCTTCGCCTTGGCGTAGGCGGGCGAAGCCTCACCCTTCGCCGCAATATCCTCGGCCACGGCCTTCTGCTCGTCGAGTATCCAGTCCTTCGCGTCCTTGGCCACCGCCGCCTGCACGGTCGCGGATGCCGTGCCGGTATCGCCGCCACCAGATGCGCCACCGCCTTCGGTACCACCGCTGGCCCCGCCGTTCACCGTGTTGCCGACAAGGTTGAACTGGTTGCGGATGGCACCGGAGACCTGCGGTCCCGCGAATACCACCACCAGACCGATGACAGCCGCGATCAATACGTACTCGATGATTGATTGTCCTTGGAGAAGAGTACCTCTAGGAGATACCCCCCCCCCGAGGCGAAAATGCCGCTGCATGCATATTGCGGCTCCCTTCGCTCAGGGTTTGCAGATACGAGCCAAGGGTAGGGGCGGGCGTAGATTTTTGTGGCAGTCTTGCCGCAGCGGCAAGGTGTCTTCGCACGTACTGGACCGCACCCCTACAGGACTACACTGCTTCACCCCTACAGAGCTACACGCAAAGCATCTAGCAGGCATCTAGTCCAACAAAAGGGTGCCCTTAATGGCACCCCGCAGGATAGCTAGTTGTTATTATCCTTTTGACATCGAGAGCCTTTAGGTTTACCTGTATCTCATTCTTTTTTCTTCTTATTATTCTTCTTATTCCTTTTCTCTTTGATAGATCGCTACGGGAACCACAGGTCAACCCGCCAATTCCAACAAAATAAACTCCATCCAGCCCAAACTTCCTGTTGCAACGTACCCCCTTTGGGGGTATACTTATAACCAACAACAAGGCGCGGGTCTAACCCGCAAACCGAAAAGGGGAAAGCGTCATGAACGACAGCGAGCTTTGCAAGATGTTCGGCACGACCGTCGAGCAGGTCGAGGTCGACTGCGAGAAGTACGAATCCGGTGATTTCTCCGGCTGGGAGCTCGGCAAGCCCATCGACGGCAGGCCGAAAGCGCCCATGAATGCCGCCGACGATAAGACGTATACCGTAAGCAGCCGCGAGGTTATTTACAAGGGCGCCTGCAACGACGTCGACCTCAACCCCTACCGCGACGCCGTTTTGTGGTACGTGGGTAACGACAGGGACGAGGCCCTCCGCATCGCCCGCAAGTACGCCGCAGACGTACGCGACACGGGAAAGGTCGAGGTCTGCAAGAACGGCATTTCCCGCAATGTCTTCGAGGTCTGTGAGACGCAGCTCGACGAGGACGGAGATATAGTTGACGAGGATACCATCGAGACTGTGGACCCGCTCGACCGCATGCCCAAGCTGCGCGAACTGGCCGACAAGGCAGACCGCTGCAAGTGTCAGCTCCCGAGCTACATCACCGGCGAGTACAAGTGGGTCGATGACGTCGAGATCGATGGCAAGTGCTACGGACTCTACCGCTTCGAGCTTTCCGCTTTCGGCAATTTCAGCGCGTACACCGACAACGGCGGCAGCGTCTGGCTTCCCGCCGCTTTCTATGATTTCGACCTCAAGAACGCCGCCCAGCTCAAGGAAGTGCTCGAAGAGGTGCGCAGCGAGTGGTGGCAGGACTGGCAGAGTGATGACGAGTTCGACCAGATTATTTACAAGCTATTCGCCGCCGAGTGCTAACGCTCGGCTGGAACATTTTGAAACGGGCGCGGTCGCATGGTCGCACCCGTCATTGAGAAAGGCTTAAGACCATGGCAAAGCGCTACCCGCTTTCTCGGGCATCTAAGGAATACGACCGCTTGACCGGTTTCTATCCGCAGCTGCCCAAGCTCGTCACTCCGTACCCCCAGATGAACTCAGGCGATAGGAACTGTCTCGAGATGGCGCTTGATATGCTCGACGCATGCTCCGCGAAGACCGGAATGCCGATTGACCTGACCGATACGGCATCGACCGTTGACGGTCGATGGGTCATGTCCGATGACCTCCCTTGGATTGCGAGGTGGCACGCATGCAGGCAGGTCTACAAGATTGACCGCACGGTGTCCGACACGCTGGTCGAGCAGGAACTAGACGGAGACCTGCCGGTAGAACTGCTTCATCGCATGCCGTATCCGATTATCTATGTCGATGCACATGTGCCGGTGAGCTGCCAGACCACCAAGCGCTGGGCAGATGGCTTTTTCGCCTACTTGGACCGCGACCTCATGGGCGAACTCGACATGACGTTCGTCTACCTCATGGACGATGGGACGCGGTCGCGCATGTCCTTGGTAATCGAGGACGGTGCTACGCTCGAGACGTGCTTGGCGCATATTGCCGACGTCGACGATGTGCTCGATGAGCTGACGGGTGGCGCGATGGCAAATAACAAAATCACCGACCCCGAGGAGCTGGCATGCCTGCGCTATTGCGCCACGGCCTCACTGAACCTTCTACTTTTCGTACTTTCTGCCGAGAACGGCGCGGAGATTGTCTACACGCCGCCGAAAACCCCAAGGGGGCAGAAAGTTGGCAAGCGCACGAACATCGAGACCGTCCGTATGCTCGGAGCCAAGATTGGCAGCGCCATCGGCGCGGCACGCCGAGTCAGATACGCTCCGCATCAGGGGACAGGAGAGCGCACCGTGGCGCCTCACGTTCGCCGAGCCCATTGGCAGAGCTTCTGGACCGGAAAGCGCAAGGGCCGCGAGGACGGCAAGTTCGGTGACGAGCTGGTGGTCAAGTGGATCCCGCCCATTCCCGTCAACCAGGGCGCGGGGGAGGTTACCGAGACCGTCCATCTGAACTCGACCGAGGCAGGCGAATAGGATGGCGAGGGGAAAAGCCGATTTCAGGGCCCGCCGCGAAATGCTGGGGCTCACCCAGCAGGACGTGGCGGATGCCCTCAACGCCAATGTGAAAACAATCAAGAACTGGGAGAACCCTCGCCAGACGAGATACCGCATCTCCGATGCCGCATGGGAATACCTCGACCGTGCCGCCGATATCCAGGCTCAGCAGGTGGCATACGCCCGCTCCGTAATCGAGAAGCACGCCGAGGTATTTGCCGAAAGCCCGATTGTTGTGCCGATAACCTACTTCAGGGACCAAGCCGCCTATGACGAGTGCGGGCGGAACGCAGGCCCCTACGGTCAGGCAAATGCGACCTCCCGCGCCATCGCCCGCGAGCTGGAGCGCATGGGCATCCAAGTCGAGTTCCGCTATCCCGATGACGAAACCGCACCACTTGACTCCGTCCGCTGATTCCAGACTGAAATCGAAGGGCATCCCCAACTGTTAGGTAGGGGATGCCCTTCGCTAAGTAATGCCCCGCTCAAAAGGCGTTGCAACTTCTATCAGACCACTGTGGCCTCGGTCGGGATCGCCCCCAGCACGGCGGCGTACTCGGTGGGGTAGAGCCGGCTGATTGTCTTCACGTCGCGGATGACGATATTGCGGTCGTCCGGCTCAGTGATGCCGTACCCGAACGCTTGGAGCGTCTCGACGGCCTCCTGGATGCGCTGTTGGAACATGGGACCCGGATCGACCCGAAGCCCGAGGTAGCCGCGCCAAAGGCATGGCGAGACGCGCAGCATGTTATGGATTTTGGAGATCGGCTCGATGTCGGCGTAGACGTTGAGCGTCACCATGGCGTCCTTGTGCCCTAGGATTGATTGGAGCGCCTTGATATCGCCGCCCTGGCGGATCCACTGCGTTGCGAACGTATGGCGAAGGCCATGGAACGTGATCAGCTCGTCGTTGGTGCCCATGAGTCCGTTGGTCTCCGAGAACGTCTTGAACGCGCGGCGCACGTAGCTGGTCGTCGCGAAGGACGCGCCCGGCTCAGACAGGATATAGCAGTCCCCGATTTCGGTCGAGCCCGCCAGACCGCGCGAGCGCAGCTTATCGAGGTCTATGCCGTGAATCTCCTTCAAGAAGGGGAGAAGACCCACCGGGTCGATGGGGATGGCCCTGCAATCATGGGTCTTGGTGTCCTTGATGAACGAGCCCATCCCCTTCGCATACGCCACCGAGTGCCTGACCGAGATCAGCCCCGCCTCGAAATCCACGTCGCACCACCGAAGCCCGCAGACCTCGCCGATGCGCATGCCGGTGTGCAGGGCGAGCACGACCGCCCGCTTGAAGCGCGAGTCGGGCATCATGGAGCAGATGGAGTTGAGTTTCGGCACGAGGTCCGACCTGAGCGCGTTGCGCGGCCGTCCGATGATGCGCGGGGCCAAGGCACCGTCGAACGGGTTCTTGCCAATGGTGTCGTTGCTTCTCTTGACAAGCACCGTATAGAGGCGCTTTCCCAATTTAAACGCCTTGTTGAGCGTATCGGGGGCGCAACCGAGCGCGATCCTCCGCGCAGACCATGCGTTGATGTCGTCGGTCGTGACCTCGTTCACGGGAATCGCCCCCAGCTCGTCGCGCTCGATGTGCAGGGCGCTGAAATGGTAGTCATCGCGCGTGGTCGGGGTGATTCGGTTCATCTGCAAGCAGAAGTCGATGAATTTCTCGAGCGCGACCCCCAAGGGAAGAAGCGCGTACTCGTCCGCCTCGAGCTGCGCCTGCCGCTCCTCGGCTGCGACCCTCAAGCCCTCGGCCTCGGCGAGCTCAGCCTCGATATCACTCCTGAACTCCGCCAAGGCATCCAGCGCCGCCTTCTTGCCGCGGGTGCTATCGCTGAGGCATGCGATGCCCGTGTTCCTCGTCCTCTGCGTGCGTTCCCCCGTCTCCTCGTCGATGAGGCTAACGACGGCCTGCCACCTCCCCTTGTTCTTCCTGACCGACCCGCTTCCACAAATGCGTAAAGTCTTATTGCTCTCTTTTTCGCTACCCATTTTGCTCCCAAAACACTTCGTGATTCCAGATATGCATATCTACCTGCGGAAACTCAAAAGTCTGTGATTCCGGAGCCTCCGGAGTCGCCAGAGAATCACCGACTGCGCCATGAGTTTGTAAGTCGAATTATAACGAGATATAGAAACCTGTGTTTACCTGCGTTAATTTACATATGCGGAAACAGCTTACATGCGCTATTTGCGCGTCCTATAATAAAAAAACCACAGGTAGAGCCAAAAATAGGGGTCTGGGGGTCAAGGGGTCGCTGGTTCGAATCCAGTCGTCCCGACCAGAAGTTTGCAGGTCAGGCACCTAGTGCCTGACCTTTTTTTATTTTAAGCAATTGATTAATTTTAAGTAAGCAACAGGGTGTCAAAAATCTACCTGCGCAATACTCGCTTTTTGCGGTTACTTGCGCGTTTTGCACGCGCTTGAGCCGATTTATTAACGCGATGTGAATCTACATACGCGTAGCTGGTATACAGCCGAGTACAGGCTGTATTTATCGCGGCGATTTACATAGATATAACGACTGTAACGAACAAGCGTGTCGCTATATTTATTCCAGTAGTTCACTTGATCGGTGGACAAGTGGGCTGTTGCAACGAAACGCCAAGCAGGATGGGCTCCATACGAGGATGCCGCAGCGGTAATGGCGGGGGAGTGCGGCGGGCGATCTGAGAGCCGCTGTATGGCCCCATTTTTCCTCAAATCGACTACCTGTGCCATGAACCTCAAATTGTTCGAGAATCGCCAAAAGAAAGGCCCGCGCGGAGTCGCACGGGCCTTGCATTAGACAAGCTAGAAGCACCAAGCGGGACAGACGCAAAGCAAGCCAGCCGCGCCATCAGTATTCGACGGATTGCCGCTGTAGCCGACACAGAAGTATCTCGTCGTAGAGCTGAACGGACTCACCGAACGCTCCCACCAATGGTAGCCAATCTGCAGGCAGGCATTTTCAGAATGGTTCTCCGTCACCTTGCCCTTGAAGGCCTCGTACTGGGAAACCTCGGAGGAAGTCCAGGGATACTCGGCTGCCCAGTAGGAGGTGGGGACTATCTCGGAGTAGCTGAGCAGGAACAGCTTGTCCGAGGTGGCCGTCACGGCGGCATTCTTGTCGGTTCCGCCGACGTTGTTCGTCAGCTTCCTGACCGATTTCACCTTGGACCGGAAGTCGGCGGGCATGAGGTTCCAGATTTCGTCGGAGTTCATCTTCGCGCGGAGTTTGGACTTCTCCCAACCGCCAACGTTGGTTTCTGGTGCGTTCACGCTGGAAGAAATATTCCTCGAGGTGGTGAGGAACGTCAGGCCCGCTTTACCGCTTCCATCGGCCAAATCATCGTGGTCGATGCCGATGATCTTGTACTCAAGCGTCTGCCCGTCCGTCAGCTTCATCGAGAACTTCGTCCCTGCGTCCATCGCTGCCCTCACCTTGGCGTAAGCGGGCGATGCCTCGCCCTTTGCGGCGATGTCCTCGGCCACTGCCTTCTGCTCGTCGAGCGTCCAGTCCTTCGCGTCCTTGGCGATGGCCGCCTGGACGGTCGCGGAATCGGCTCCTGCGGCACCGCCGCCGGACGCCCCGCCGGCATCGGTGCCGCCGGTCGTCCCGCTGTTCACCGTGTTGCCGACCAGGTTGAACTGGTTGCGGATGGATCTGGCCACGCCGGGTCCCGCGAACACGATGACCAGGCCGATGATCGCGATGATCAGGACGTACTCGATGATAGATTGACCTCGGGGGCGGGTATTCCTAGGAGATACCCCCATTACAGTCTGAAATAGGCCATCGATAAATTTCGATGGCGAGCATTCGGCGCATTGCCTACGATACGGGCAAGCCCCGAGGGGCCGCCGATCGGGCGCCTCCGGATGGCCGTCTGCCCCTGCCCCGTAGAGGGCCCGGGGGGTGTTGCCACCGGGGGCGCTCGCCGCTCCGGACGACTGATAGGAAACTGCCGGGCGCAAGCGCCACGGTCAGGTAATGTGGGTGTCGCGGGGAGGGGTTCCGATCGGCCTACCGATTGGAGGATACCACCGTGGCACCAATTAGAATGCCGGAAGCCGTCATCGGGCTCGATGTCGGGAAATCGTCCCACTGGGCATGCGTCGCGACTCGAGATGGCGAGGTGCTGTTGAGCACCCCCGTCGCGAACAGGGAGGACGACCTGGACTCGCTGTTCGGCCGCTTCCCCGATGCGCTCGTGGTCGTCGACCAGTCGCGCAACATAGGCGCCCTCGCGCTCGCCCGCGCCAGGGCGGCCGGGATGTCGGCGGCGTACCTGCCGGGACTCGCGGCGCACGGGGCCGCCAGGCTCTTCGCCGGCGACGCCAAGACCGACGAGCGAGACGCGATGGTCATCGCGAAGACGGCGCTTGGCATCCCCGACGCGTTCCTGCCGGTCGGAGACCCGGGTCCGACGATTGCGGCGGCGAGGGCGCTGGCCGCCCAGAGGAACTTCCTGACCTGCGAGAACACTAGGAATAAGAACCGGCTGCGCAGCATCCTGCTGGAATCGTGCCCCGCCTTCGAGGCACTGGTCGACCTGTCCGACGGGCCCCAGCTGAGGCTCATGGCATCCCTCGGCGGGGCCTGGTCGGTAGCCGACGCCGGGCCCCGCAGGGCGGCGGCGCTCACGCGTGGGGCGGCGCGCGGTAAGATCGAGGCCCTCGTCCGCTCGACAACCTCCTCGACAAGGCCGGATGCGTCGGTCGTCGCCGCCGAGGACCGGGCGGTGAAACTGCTCGCGCGCAGGATATCCGAGAACTCGGCGGAGATCGAGGCGATCACGGCGGAGATCTCCGCCCTGCTCGAGGGCGACGATACCTACCGATGCCTCCTGACGGTGTCGGGCATCGGGCCCAAAACCGCTTCCGAGCTTGCGATCTCCATCGACATCGAAGACTTCCCCAGTCACGACAGGCTCGCGTCGTACTGCGGCCTGGCGCCGCGCAACCGCCAGTCGGGAACCTCGATCTCCTCGGTGACGGCATCGCGCCAAGGCAACAAGAGGCTGAAGAACCTGCTCATATTCTCATGTAACTGCCTTACCCGGACAGAGGGGAGATGGGGCGACTACTACACCAGGTGCCGGGAGCGGGGCATGTCGCACGGCAAGGCGCTCAAGGCGCTGGCGCGAAAGAGACTGAAGGTCATCTACGCGGTCATGCGAGACAGGGTGCCTTACGCAGCCTAGCCGAAACGCACCGAGCAGACTGAAGCCCACCGGCCTAATGGCTTGGCGTCAGCATGCCGCGATTCGGTCGCACGGAGAGCATTTCCCAGTTGACAAAACTATAGGAACACCCCCCGAAGGTTCCGCGCCGCTGCATACATATGCGACACTCCCTTCGCTCAGGGCTTGTAGATGCATCGCCGAGCGTAGGACTATCCCAAAAGGTTGCGCTGGTCTTGCCGCAGCGGCAAAGAATAATTAGTCCAACGCCTGCGCGGCTTAACCGACCACTCGCATATCCAAATTTGTTGCTCAACAAATTCGCAGGTAGCGTAAGTAAAATTGAGTTGGAAAGCTGGTGGGAACCGTCTTATAGCCTAAGCCGTTCCAAAAGCCGCGAATACAGGAGGTAAGGTGATTGGGTAACTATAAAGTTGTCTTCAGGGATGACTGGTCCGGGGATTCGAGCCTGCTGAAATGGGAGCCCGGATGCCCGGCGATGGTAACGGTCGTCCAGGTCGCGAGAAACGTCGACACCTCTGAGGCTTATCTGCAGATAAAGATCGAGAATCTCTCAGCGGATATCTTGAACTCCATCTCCGGAATCGCCCATGTCGACTATGCCGATGGGTCCAGAGGCTATGTCCCCTTTTCGGAACTAGACTTAGACCTGCCGCAATGCGAGCAGGGAGCCCTTAAGGCAACGGCGCTGCCGAGGGGAGACGTCGAGTCCGTTTTCATAAAGCTGCTTCAAATCGACTCTCAGCAAGGGAAGTGGCACTCGACCGGAGAGCCTGTCGAAGCGCCCGAGCGCGAACCGCTTTCGATGATCGAGAAGGCGATGGCCGAGAGGGACCGCCAGCTGAAGGAACTGCATGCCGACAGTCGAATCGCCGGCGGCAAGGCGCAGTTCCATCAGGGATGGTGGGTGTGTGCATGCGGGTGCATTAACGTTGAGCGGGAAAGCTGCCACAGGTGCAAATGCCACAAGGACCTCCTCTCGGATTTGCAGGACGAAGAATCCCTATGCAAATCGGCCGATATACGGTCTCAGAACATATACGACAGGGCCGATTCACTTATTGCCAGCGGAGAGAGTGTCGAAAACCTGAAAAAAGCGCGTGAACTTTTCAAAGGCATCTCTGGTTGGAAGGACGCCGAAGAGCGTGCTAAGGAATGTTCAGAAAAGCTAGCCGTGCTCGAGCCGAAATCGGCAAAGAAGCGCAAATTGCTGCTATGCCTCGCCACGGCCGCCGCCGTGCTTCTCGTCTTCTTTCTGACGGCGGGAAGGCCGATGGCGATAAAGGCAATTACTGGGCTGCAAAAAGAAATTCGGTACAGGGAAGCATTCTCGCTTTACGAAGGCGGCAATTATAGGAAGGCGTATGCCGAATTCAAGTTGATTCGATCATACAGCGATGCGTCTGAGATGGAGGCGAAGGCCGCCAATGCCCTGGCGGAGGATTATGCAAAGGAAGGGGATACGGACCAAGCTATCGAATGGTTCAAGAATGCGGACAATGAAACCGGCGCCCACGAGGTCGAATACGGGTACGTGAAGAAGCACTATGACAGCAGCGATTCCAAAACGAAGGAATACCTGGACGAGCTCGTGGACGTAGGCTATCGCGATGCCACCGAACTTTATTCCGACCTTTACAAACTGGATGTAAGAATTCTTGTGAATTCCGATGAGAACGATACCGAAACATCCCTGACAGAAATCGGCTCGAAGTCGATGGGTGACGCCTATGTACACGTTTTCGTTGACGGCGGAGACCGATCGCAAGAAGAGGTCGATATCCGCGTGTTTGAGGAGTACGCATGGGGCATCGATGGCGAGGTGACAAATAATTATTCTGAAACGCAGCCCGCGAACTACGTAAAAGGATTCAAGCGCGGGTGGAACCTCATTCGGCTTTGGAATCAAAGTTCCGTTATTTATGACCATAGAATCACGTTAATTGAGCCCGTGACGGGAGAGACGCTGGCGACGACAGAATTCCGCACGCCCTATAACTAAGCATCGGCTTTCAGTCAACGATATTCCGAATGTCGGGCAAATCAAGTATTTTACGAGTTAGGAAGAGAAGCACATGCAAATCATCTTTTACGCCCTCATAATCTGCTACGGCATAGCCTGCTATTTTTCAGGGGGGCTAATTGGTAAAGCAGCGAGTGACAAAGGGTATGGGGACCAGAGGTTAAAGCTGGCCTTCATAATCGTGTTCGCGACGCCCGCGAGCGCCGCGATGATCGTTGCGGCGCTTCCCGACAAGAAGCTCCAAACCAGCGTTTCCGATGATTCGACGCCGCATTCGATAGATGCCGAGCTTCCGAAGCTGTAAGGCATCATTGCGAGTGGGCTCGTTCAAGCTCTGAATTGGCAGTTCAAAATCAGGCATCGCGTAGGGCCGGACTAATGCCTGCGCCCTATGCGATGCCGCTGCACCGGTTTTGCCAAGCGTGTCATACCGTCCATCTCTGCGCAATGACGCTCGGAACATTGTCGTTAAAGCTCCCGTGGCAGATGATGTTAGAGACGCTGCAATCCCAGCAGTCGTATCCAAGCGAAACGCGGCTTTCAAACATGGTGTGCTTCTCGCCTACAGATCGGGCGTTGAATTTGCTCGCGTCCCAAAACGCATACCGTCCGGCACGACCGACGGCCGAGCCTCGCGCCCCGTTCGAGCAGCGCCAGAACCCCGTGCCGGAACCCACGCAGCCGATGACAGGGGAATTCAGCCGCGGCCATCGAGGAGCCGACCTGGGGACGGCACCCTCGGTCCTCGAGGGATTTCCACCGCCCCTTACAGGCCTGGATTTATTCAATGGTTGATTTAACCCGGCTGAATAAGCCGGGCATGGGCCGGTCGACAAATGAAAGGTAAAAAAGCAGATGCGGCCGTACGCCGGTGCGGGATTCGGGTGATGTGATAGAAAGTAATTCACGTATTGCATCCAACTGGGAGGCGCATCATGGCAACCGCCACCGCAGCCCTGAGAATCCCCGAGGACCTCGCGAACAGGTACGACCGCCTGGCGAAGTCGACGGGCCGCACGAAAAACTTCTACATGACGGAGGCCATCGCCGCCGAGATAGACAGGCTCGAATACGAGTACGGCCTCATGAATTATCCGGGAAGCGTTTGGTTGCGAGGCATGCCAGTGTGAGGGCCTGATTCGTCAGGCCCCGCACAGGGGGACCGCGATGGTGGCCACCGCGCCGCCCGAGGGGCCGTTGGCGAGCGAGACGGAGCCCCCGTGGGCGCTCGCGGCCTCGGAGGCGACGTGGAGGCCGAGCCCGTAGTGGCGGCCCCCGTCACGCGAGGAGCGGGAGGAGTCGTCTGTGAAGAGGCGCTCGCAGCCGCGTTCGAGGGCGGCGGGAGAAAAGCCCGGTCCGTCGTCGGCGACCTCGATGACGAGGCGCCCTCCCGCGACGTCGCAGGAGACAGCCACGCGCGAGCGCGCGTGCTCGGCGGCGTTGGCCACGAGGTTCGCGGCGGCTCGCGCCAGGGCGGTTCGGTCGAGCGGGGCCTCGGGCGCGCCCGCGACAGCGGGGCCCGTGGCCGCGTCGAGCGTCACGCCTCGTGCCCGGGCGATCTGAGCGGCCTCGGCGAGAACCTGCTCGCAGAGCTCGGCCGGCCGCATGGGGGCCCTCTCCGCCCCGCCGGACCCGCGCGAGGCCTCGATGAGCAGGCGTACGTAGCCGTCGAGCCTTTCGACACTGCCGGCTATGTCGCGCGCGGCGGCCGCGAGGTCGGCGTCTTTCTCGTCTTCCAGCTCCTCCGCCACGAAGTCGGCGTTGGCGCGCAGCACGGTGAGCGGCGTCTTGAGGTCGTGGGCGAGCGACGCCACCTGCTCGCGCTGCCCCCGCTCCGCGGCCCAGCGGGCCTCGAGCGACTCGGCGAGGGAGGCCCGCATGGCGTCCATCGCGGCGAGGACGTCGTTCACCTCGCGCACGTTGGTGCTGCCGACCGCGAAGTCGAGCTCTCCCGCGCCGACGCGCCCCGCCGCCTCCGCGAGCGGCGCCATCTTGCGCGAGATCACGCGGCTCGCGCGGCGCGCTACGAGCGCGAGCGCGAGCGCGCTTCCCGCAGCGGCGCCGACGAGCATGAGGCTCTGCGGGTTGGGAAGCAGGCCGGCGAGGTCGCGCGAGACCCACTGCGGCAGGTACTCGCTGACGAGTGCGCAGGCCCCGCCGCCCTTGAGCGGGAACGCGGCGTAGGTGAGGCCCGAGCCCCCGCCCTCGATCTCCACTGTGCCCGGATCCGCGGCGAGTGCCGCACGGGCCATTTCCGTCGCGTCCTCGAGCCGCGTGCCCTCGAGGTCTGTCATCAGCACGTTTCCGTCCTTGTTCAGGATGAGGTAGCGGTACGCCGTCGGCACGTCCTGCTGCCCGCAGACGCCGTCGCGTGCCAGGCCCTCCGCGACCTCGCGCGCATTGGCCGGCCCCCAGCTAGCCTCGTAGACGAAGCCCGCGTTGATCGCCACGGAGAGCGTCATGAACGAGGCGAGCCACGCCGTGGCGACCGCCGCGAACGCGTAGGCGAAGTAGCGCGCGATGACGAAGGAGAGCGGCATGCCCCCGCGACCTCGCGCCCCGGTCCTCAGAGCTGCCACTTGTACCCCATCCCCCAGACGGTCGCGATCGGATCGGCGCCGGCCTCGGAGAGTTTCCTCCGAGCGCGGCTGACCTGCATGGATATGGCCGCGTCGTCGGCGTCGCTCTCCCAGCCGAGTACCGCCTCGCGTATCTGCGCGCGGCTCATGACCTGCCCGGGCCGGCGGGCGAGGTACTCGCAGATGGCGTACTCGGTGGGCGTGAGCGGCACGGCCTTGTCGCCCACGGCGAGGCCGTGCGCCCCGAGGTCGATCCGCACCTCCCCGAAGGAGAGGGCGTGCGAGCGCGGTCGGCGCTCACGGCGTAGATGGGCCGCGACCTTGGCGCGCAGTTCCGCGGCCCCGAAGGGCTTGCGGACGTAGTCGTCGGCGCCCAGGCCGTAGGCGGCCACGGCATCCTCCTCGGCCACGCGCGCGGTCAGGAAGACGATGGGCCCGTCAAAGTCCGGGCGGATCTGCCGCACGAGCTCGAAGCCGTCGAGCCCCGGCATCATGACGTCGCAGAGCACGAGGTCGAAGCGCGAGAGGTCCATCCCCGGGACCGCCGTCGGGTCCGCCGCCCTGACGACCTCATGGCCGTCGCGGCCGAGGACTCGCGCGAGCGCGTCGAGGATCGCCCGTTCATCATCCACTGCCAGTATCCTAGCCATGTTGACCTCCTGAAACTCTCGTCGGAATTGTACTAGCGCCGCACTCAGCGGTCCAGAGCCCTGCGCGCAGCCGCGGGCGCCTCGGCCGCGTCGCACGCGCGGTAGCGCACGCCCGAGCCGCCGCGCGCCTCGATCTCGAGCCAGCCCTCGCCGTCCGACTCCCGCCCGAAGAAGATGAGCTGGAGCTCTCGGACATTGCCCCTGTCGTCCGCCGCGTCCACCAGGTAGACGTAGTTTGCCCCCGCCCCGGTGGCGTCGGCGTAGGAGCTCGAGTGGCTGCCGGGCTCGGGCGCGGGCGCCCACATGGCGATCTCAGGGTTGGGCAGCACGCGGTCGGCGATCGAGCGTAGTGCCGACCCCCAGCCGGCGTCGAGCAGGGCATTCCTGCCCAGGACGAGCGCTGCGGAGAGGAGGGCGAGCACGGCGGCGAGCGGCCTCCTACGCATCTGCCCTCCCGTCCTCGAAGCGGCAGAACCAGGCGAGAAGGACGGCGGCGGCTGCCAGGGTGAGCGCGAGGCCAGCGAGCGCAGTCGTGAGGAGAGGGCCCGCCGCGCGTGCGGCGTCGATGAAGGCCTCCACCCCGAGCGACCCCAGGCGCGCGGGCCAGGCGAGCGGCACCCAGCCCAGGGGCGTCGCCAGGGCACCGGTGAGCTCGCCGGTCATGAGGCCGTGCGCAAGTCCGCCCACCGAGAAGAACGCGAGGAGCGTCCCCGCCGCGCCGCCGCCGATGGCGGCGTTGCGGCCGAGGCGCAGGGCCACGCCGAGCCCCAGCGCGTAGAGGGGCAAGCTGCCCAGCACGATGCCCGCCCAGGCGGCCGCAAGCGGAGCGGGCCCGAGCGGCAGGCGTCCGGCGACGGCGAGCGCGCGCCCGAACACGCTGAGCGCCACGGCCAGCGCGCCCGCGCCGAGCGCCGCAAGGGCGAGCAGCTTCGCCGCGACGGCGCGCCCTCGCGAGGGGACCGCCGTGAGGTTGGTGAGGCGCCCGGCAGCGCGCTCCTCGTCCACGGCGAGCCCGCAGACGATGGCGGACATGAGCGGCATGAGGGCGCCGAGGAACTGGGTGTAGGCGTCCGCGCCCAGCGCCGGGTCCCATCGGGTTACGGAGAAGTACTCGCCGCAGGCAAGACCGGCCGCTAGGCCGCAGGCGAGGTGCACCGCCGCGAGCGGGGAGCGCGCCAGGCGCAGGGCCTCGGAGAGCAGGGCCCGCGGGAGAGTCATGCGCGGCGTCGGGTCGGAGAGTCGTGTCATGGCCATCACCTCTCCTCGGAGCGCGCGAACCAGGCCGCGCCCGCCGCCGTGAGCGCGGCGAACGCGAGCGCGCAGACCGCAAGGCCCGCCAGCGTGAGCATGCCGTCCGCCATGAGCGCCCCGCCGAGCGCCATGTCCGCCGCGAGCGGCTCGCCGCTCGGCAGCACGGGGATGAAGCTCGTGGGGATGACCATGTTCGCCGACGGCGGAAAGAGCTGCGGCAGCGGCACCAACGACCAGGCGAACCCACCTACGAGTTGCGCGGCGAGTGGGCAGAAGATGCCCGCGAGCATGCCGAGCCGCGCCGTGAGGAAGAGCCCTGCGGGGATCATCCACGCCGCGGTCACCGTGTTGGCGAGCGCGCAGAGGAGCATCGTGAGCGTGCCCGCGGCCGTGAGACCCTGCGAGGAGAACGCCGATCCCGCGAGGTAGATGCCGAAGACCACGAGGTTCGAGAGCGTGCAAAGAGCGAGGCACCAGAGCGCCTTGGCCCACCAGGCTCGCCCGAGCGGGAAGCCCAGGCCCAGAAGCCCCCGCATCCGCGCGCGAGCGTCCGCCCGCGCGACGCACGCCACCACAAGCGATAGAGACACGGGCAGGAAGAGCGCGTACCAGTAGTTCCACGCGCTAAAGATCTGCACGCCCCGGTAGGGCATCGCGCCGAGCAGCGGCATCGGCAGCGCCATGAGCACGGCCAGGCGAACCGGTGCCGCGTGGCGCGACTTCAGGGCCTCGGCGCGCAGGCCCGCGAGCAGGCCGCCTTTCTCGCCCGTCATGCCGCCACCTCCCCGCGCGCTCGTCGCCCTTCCCGGCAGAAGCTCATGAAGAGTTCCTCGAGGTCCTGCCCGGGCCGAAGCGCATCCTCGTAGGCAAGGCGCCCCCCGCAGATGATGCCGATGGTGTCCGCCATCTGCTGCACCTCGGAGAGGATGTGGCTCGAGACGATCACCGTCGTACCCGCCGCCGCGAAGCCGCGGATCTGGTCGCGCAGTTCCTCGATGCCGATGGGGTCGAGGCCGTTGGTGGGCTCGTCGAGCACGAGCAGGCGTGGCCGGGCGATCAGCGCCAACGCGAGCCCCAGGCGCTGCCGCATCCCCATCGAGAAGCGCCCGGCGCGCTTCTTCCCGGTGTCCGCGAGGTCCACGGCGGCGAGCACCTCATCTATGCGGCTCTCGGGAAGGCCCAGCAGCGTGGTGCGCACGCGCAGGTTCTCGCGCGCGGTGAGGTTGGGGTAGAGCGGCGCCTCCTCGATGAGGCTGCCGATTGCGTAGAGGTCCTCGCGGCGCCAGGCGTGCCCGGCAAAGAGGATCTCCCCGGCCGTCGGCCGCAGCATCCCGCAGATCATCTTGAGCGTTGTCGACTTGCCGGCGCCGTTGGGACCGAGCAGCCCGTACACCTCGCCCTCGCGGATATGAAGGCTCACGTCGGCCACGGCGTCCTGCGCCTGGTCGCCGCGGCCGAAGCGCTTGGTGAGCCCACGCGTCTCGAGCATGTAACCCATGGGTTTATCCTTTCTCTTCCGGGAGCGCGGGCCGAGTCACCGTGCCCGCGCGCCTTACCTTTCGGGTTCACCATCCATGGTGGGGCGCGTTTCTAACGAAGCCATAACGGCCGTTGGGTTCTTTTGGCGCCAACCCTTCTCGACCCGCACATCATGATTAATTTGCTTAAGGCAACAACTTTCCCGATCGATGTAATCACCGAATCAAAACGTGTACATCACCCTCCAAAACCGACATTTTTCGGCATGTTTGGAGGCTGATGTACACGAATGTGAAATCCACCGCCGCCCAAAAGCGCCTTCCTCATGTCTGGACTCTCTATGCTTACGCTGGATAGACATCGCCGGAACGGGTATAGTAGCGAAAGTTTTGTCGTTAACCAGCGGGGGAGTCCTGTGGGCATCAAAAAGAAGATCAAAAAGGAGCTTATCGGCACTTCCGATTACCCGTCGAATAAGATCTTTACGATCTCCAATTTCATCACCTTTACGCGCCTGATCCTCACTCTGGTATTTCTGTACCTGTTTGTGACGGATAACAACCGCGTCATCGCCATCGTTATCTACGCCGTTGCCGCCTCTACCGACTGGATGGACGGTCAGATCGCCCGCATGACCAAGACGGTCTCGTGGCTCGGCAAGGTCATGGACCCCATCTGCGACCGTGCGCTGCTGTTCACCGGCGTACTTGGGCTGGTGGTCCGCGGAGAGCTGCCCATCTGGGTCTGCGTGCTCATTATTGGCCGCGACATCTATCTGGGCATCGGCACGCTTATCGTTCGTCATTATCACCGTCGCCCCATCGATGTCGTCTTTCCCGGAAAGATTGCCACTGCACTGCTCATGACCGGCTTCTCGCTCATGCTGCTCGGGTTCCCCGTTATTGACGGCCTGCATCTTTTACCTTCAACCCTTACGGCCTTCCCGGGCCTCAACGGAAGCTCGGTGCCCCTCGGCATCTTCTTTGTGTACGGCGGCGTGATCTTCTCCATGCTCACGGCTGTCATCTATTCCATTAAGGGCGGAGTGGCCATTAAACAGGCTCTCGCGCATCCCGAGGACGAGGACATCGACTTTCTGAACCCTGAAATCGAAGACTGATTCGTTGGGGTATGATTACGTACGGTTCATTATTTGCGGCACGTCCGCGATAAGTTAGGGGTTGTCATGGACAACATGGTTAACAATATGCCTCAGAATGATAAGACTGCTGACGCTACCTGCGTATTCCGCGTGCCTTCAAGCGACGTCACCGTTCCCGACCTCATGGCCAACGTGCGCATCACCGCCCCCGTTCTGTCCATCGTCAAGGGTCCGCAGACTGGTGCCGCCTTTGAGCTCGAGGACGACGTGACCACCATCGGCCGCGATCCTGCGAACGGCATCTTCCTCAATGACATGACCGTATCGCGCAGCCACGCGCGCATTATCCGCGAGGGCCTCGGCGCTCGCATCGAGGACTTGGGCTCGCTCAATGGCACCTGGGTCGACGGTGCCATCGTCAATGCAGCCCCGCTGCACGACGGTTCTTCCGTCCAGATCGGTACGTTTACGCTCATCTACCACGAGAGCACGCCGGAGCGCATCGAAACCGGTGAGTAGGGCATGGCCGAACGCAACTATCTGAGTATCGGCCAAGTCGTCAACCTACTTCGAGGCGCATACCCCGATCTTTCGAACTCAAAAATTAGATTTCTAGAAGATGAGGGGCTCATTACCCCTCATCGTACGCCTAAGGGATACCGTCAATACTCTAAGGAGGACGTTGATCGCCTGGAGGTCATCCTGCATTTGCAGAAGACCCGCTACATGCCGCTCAACGTGATTAAGCAGCGCTTGGAAAACGCCACGGACTTGTCTACGCTCGCCTACGAGGTGGGCTTGCTGTCCGATGTTCCGCTCAAGACGGAGCCCAAGGAGACTAAGCAAAAGCTGCATCCCATCGAGACCATTCCCGATATGCTGGGCGTCGAGATTTCGTTTATCCGCTCGCTCGCCGAGAACGACCTCATTCGCATCATCAAGAGTCCGCAGAATCGTGAGCTCGTCGATGGTCGCGATTTTCCAATCATCCGCTACTGCTCCGAGCTGTCACGCTTCCATATCGAGCCCCGCAACCTGCGTCAGTACGTGTCTTCCGCCAACCGCGAGTCCTCGATGTTTGAGCAGGTGCTCGTGAGCATGCTCGGAATGGATACCTCCGATGACGAGCGCGACGCCAAGCTCGAACGTGCGTTTAAGAAGCTTCACGACCTGACCGAAGGTGTGCACACTGCGCTGCTCAAGAACCGCGTTTTTGAGTCTCTCAATGCCGTGGTCGAGGACGCCGACATCGATGCACTCGATGAGGAAATCACTCGCTCCGAGTCCACCAAAGCCAAAAACGAAGAGATAGCCACGCCGGCTTCGCACGAGGATTCTCTCGTAAAGCCGCTCAAGGTCGTCGCCCCTTCGCACTCCGGTACCGCCACGGCGGGCAAATAACCGCTGCCGCTTATCCGGCAACCCATTGAAAGGTCATGCAATGTACGACTTCGAATCTCAAATCGTCGACATCCCCGACTATCCCGAGCCCGGAGTCATCTTTAAAGACATCACGCCGCTCTTTGGCAATCCCGAGGCGCTCAAAGCCATGACCGATACCCTCGCCGAGCACTTTGCCGGCATGGGAATCACCAAGGTCGTGGGTCCCGAGGCTCGCGGCTTTATGGTTGGCGTACCGGTGGCTGTAGCCCTTGGCGCCGGCTTTGTTCCCGCACGTAAACCGGGCAAGCTGCCGCGCGAGACCGTAAGCCAGAGCTACGAGCTCGAGTACGGCACCGATTCAATTGAGATCCATGCCGACGCTATCAGCTCTAAAGATACCGTGTTAATTCTGGACGACTTGGTCGCGACGGGCGGAACCGTCGAGGCAACAGGTAAACTGGTGCGAGATATGGGCGCAAAGCTTATCGGTTACGGTTGTATACTTGAGCTTGCGTTTCTCAACCCGCGCGAGAAGCTCACGCCGTCTGATGACGATGTGGAGCTCTTTAGCCTGGTGACGGTAGACTAGCCGTTACCCTTAGTTACTGGAAAGGAAGCTACATGCGCACAGCAAACACGCACAAAAACATGGCACGCTGCGCTGCTACGGCAACCCTCGCTTGTGTTTTGGGCTTGGGCCTCGCGGCTCCTGCCTACGCCGATACCGCATCCGACCTTGCCGCTGCTCGTACGAAGCTCGAGCAGATCGGTACCCAAACCCAGCAGATTTACGATGAGCTCGCCACGCAGACGCAGGCGCTCGACCAGACTGCTGGCGAGATCACGCAAAAGCAGCAGGAGATCGCCGATGGTCAGGCCAAGCTCTCGACCTATGTCGCCGGCGAGTACAAAACCGGCGGTCTGAGCCTGCTTCAGGTTCTGACCGGCGTCGATGACCTGAGCGATATGCTCAACCGTCTGTTCTACTACGGAAAAGTTTCCGATAAGCAGGCTCAGACCATTCAAGAGGTCAAGGAACTCAAGCAGCAGCTCACCGATAAGCAGGCCGAGCAGGAGAAGAACGTCGCCACCACGCAAAAGAAGGTCGACGAGCTTAACGCCCAGCAGGCTGAAGCCCAGAACGTCGTAAACTCTCTGGATTCTCAGCTGCAGGCTGAGCTCGCCGCCGAGGCCGAGGCCAACGCCGCGCTGCAGGCTGGTATCAACGCCAGTACCGCCGAGAAGGCCACGGTGAGCAACGAGACTGCCGGTACGACCGAGAACACCAACAACGGTGGCCAGACCAGCAATAACAACAACCAGGGCGGTAACACTCCGGCTCCTACGCCGGCACCTGCTCCGACGCCGCAGCCCTCCACGCCTGCTCCGGCTCCGACGCCTTCTGCTCCGAGCCAGTCCGTCGATGGCGGTTCTGTTGTCTCGCGTGCATACAGCAAGCTTGGTTGCGCTTATTCCTGGGGCGGAATTGGCCCGAACAGCTTCGACTGCTCTGGTTTTGTTAGCTACTGCCTCACTGGCCGCTATTGTCGCCTAGGCACCACGGGCACCTTTATGGGCTGGACGCGTGTGTCCGATCCGCAGCCCGGTGACGTTGTGGTCAACTCGTACCACACCGGCATTTACATCGGTGGTGGTCAGATGATTCATGCTTCCGACTACAACACGGGCGTTATCATCAGCTCCGTTGCCGCCGGCATGAACAACAACTATATCTTCGTTCGCTACTAAGTATTCAGATAAAACAAACGGAGATGGACCTCGTGGCTTTGAGTCATGGGGTCCATTCTTTTGCCTTTAGTGCAGGCCGCTATCTAGTTTTGAATACTAGATAGCGGCCCAATCGGTCAGCAAGAAGGCTATAATTGTATGGGAGCAATTAGAAAGGACCCTCTATGAGCTGGGCACTTATCTCAGATTCAAGCTGCAACCTCCGCGATTGGCAACCGACCGCGCCCCATACCACCTTTGCATTTGCGCCCCTCAAAATTCGAGTGGGGGAGCGTGAATTCGTCGATGACCTTTCGCTCGACGTTCATGAGCTCAACTGCGCTGTTCAGGCGGAGACGAACGCTTCTTCGAGCGCTTGTCCCAGCGTAGGGGAGTGGGCCGAGCTCTTCAAATTAGCAGACAATACCATCTGCATGCCGATCTCTGAGGGCGTGTCGGGCAGCTACAACGCCGCCGCCACGGCTCGCGATATGGTTCTTGCCGAGGAACCGGACCGCAATATTCATCTTGTCAATTCACGCGCAGCTGGCGGCAAAATGGACCTCATTTTCTTGCTGTTCGACCGCTATCTTGCAAGCAGTCCGGATATCTCATTCGAGGATGCTTGTGCATACTTCGATAGCCTTGAACAGAACAGCAAAATCCTCTTCAGCTTGTGCAATTACGAAAACCTCGCCAAGGCCGGACGTATCCCTAAGGCAGCCGGCGTCATTGCCAACAAGCTCAATATCCGCATTTTGGGCACGGCGAGCGAGGCCGGTAAAATCGAACTCGTCGGGCACACGCGTGGCGAAAAGAAGATGCTCAACAAGATCATCGATACCATGGAAGCCGAGGGTTTTACGGGCGGCGAGGTCGTCATCGACCATGTGGAAAATGAGACAGGCGCCCAGGCACTTGCCAGCCGCATTGTGGAGCGCTGGCCAAGCTCCAAGACTATCATCATGCCCTGTAACGGGCTAGATTCATACTATGCCGAAATGCATGGGCTCATTATCGGCTACGGCATGGGCGTGGCTTCGGGCCAATAACGTCCAACCAAGCAAAAATACGGGCGGGACAAAGTGACAGATGGCCCTTTGCTCCGCCCGTTATATACGTTGGCTAGCTATTAAACCCATTAAACTTTAGATAGCTCATCAGGTACGCCTTCGAAACGAAGGATGAAACCGCACTGCGCACAAGCAGCGACTCACGCGTTACCTGATGCGCCGTATCGGGAACCGGCGTCTGCTCGACGGAAAACGCCGAACGAATCGATGCCTCGAGCTGATCGACCACATAATCGAAGGCCGTCGGGGCATCGTAGCTCAAACGCTGAATGTTAAAGAGTGCCTGCACCGCAGCAATAGGTAACACCTGCTTAAAGAGGCAGATAGCGATCAGGCGGGCAATCTGCTCGCGGCCATATTGCTTTTTAACCGGAGCAGGCACCAGGCCGACCTTCACGTAGTTGTTGATCATCGATGGCGTAATGACGGGCTGCTCAACGCAAATGGACAGCGGCTCCATCCACAGCGCAACATACTCAATAACCTGGTCGCGATAGAGCGTCACATTGGGCAACTGGTCATAGCGCGACAGACTCAACGTATTGAGTTTGCACACGATTTCGGACTGAATAAATGCATCGGGCAGCACCGTGGGCTGAATATCCTCAGGCTTAATACTGACCGACGAATCGGACATCGGAATAACGTGTTTAACGTGGTTCATAAAGGTCCTCCGTTCATTTACTATATTGTATTCTAGGTTATCTAGTTTTGCATACCACATAGCCGGCAAGTAAAAGTGGTTGGACAACACATTGATGCATCGTCCAACCACTTTGTGTAAAGATAGCAACCTTACATAAGATATATTATCGTACTTATCCACGGAGAAACGCGTATGCGCTCGTTGCCGCTATGGCTCCATCAGAAACGGCGGTCACAACCTGGCGTAAGCGCTTGGAACGGATGTCGCCAGCGGCAAATAGACCAGGTGTACAGGTGGCCATCGAATCGTCGGTGACAATGCCGCCGTCGGGAGCCAGGTCGACTAGATGCTCAACAAGCTCGGTATGTGGCTGCGTCCCCGTAAAGACAAAGATGCCAAACGAGCCGGGCTCAAATGACTCGGCATGAGTTTCCCCAGATGCATTGTCCTTAAAGGTAATCGTCGTTGGCATGGCTTCGCCCGATAGCTCCACAATACTAGTTTGGTACCTAACTGTAATATTGTCCTTTGCGAGTACTTTCTGAACAACACCATCCGGCGCACGGAACTGGTCGCGGCGCAGCACGATGGTCACACTGCTGGCAATGTCGGACAGGAACAGCGCCTCTTCGCATGCCGAATTGCCACCACCGATTACAAAAACCTGCTTGCCGCGGAAAAACATGCCGTCACATGTTGCGCAATATGAAACGCCACGACCGCGATACGTATCCTCGCCTGCGAAACCTGCCGGACGCGGCGTGGCACCCATGCAAGCGATAACGCTCGAGGCCAGCGTATCGCCCATATCGTGATGCACCGTAAACAACGCTGCATCGGCATCGTAATCGATACCCGTAACCATGCTCCATGTAACCTGTGCTCCCAGGCCCTCTGCATGCTGCTGAAAACGCTCGCCGAGTTCGGCGCCACTCAGGAGCGGGAAACCCGGATAGTTCTCGACCTCATTGGTTGTGGCGATCTGCCCTCCCGACATGCCCTGCTCAATCACGGTCGTCGTAAGGTTGGAACGCGCAGCATAAATGGCGGCAGCATAGCCCGCGGGGCCGCCACCGATAATCGCAACATCGATCGGCTTATCGGTAGTCATGAAGCGTCCTTTCGTCGAAACGTTGTCGTTCTTTGCGCTCGTACCCAAATTTACGTGAACGTGACACTCATGCACTACAATGATAAATCCGTATTACAAAGCTGAAGGGGAGTTATCGATGGACCAGGCGCAGACGAGTGACGACGCTCCCCTGCTCACGCACAGCACTCCCCAATCGGAGCAAACCACGCTCCTGGCTCAGCAAAAACCTCTCGTGACCATCGTGCACGCCTCCGTTGGCTCGGGCCACAAGGCCGCCGCAAATGCGATAGCGCAGGCATTCGACCTCATCCGCGGCACCAATGGCATCCCCGAGGATATTGAGATTGAAGTGCTCGATATCCTTGATTTTGGACGTATTAAATTCGACGGCAATAAGACCGCGGCTTCTTTTACGGGAGCCACGCGCCCCATTTACGACCTGACCTGGCGATATACGCTTACGGGACATCTTCTCTGGGGTGGCGGAACGGCATGGTCGCGAATTATGTTCCCCGCCTTCAACGAATATATTCGTAGCCGCAGGCCCATAGCCGTGGTTGCAACGCACATCACAGCAGCCAATGTTGCCGTGGGCGCCCGCGTAATTACGGGTATCGATTATCCGGTCATCTGCGTACCGACCGACTACGAAGTCGAGGGATGGTGGCCCCACAAGGACACCGATTTATTCTGTGTTGCCAACGAATTTATGGCCGAAACGCTGCGTCCGCGCAAGGTGCTCGAGACAAAGATTCGCATTACCGGCATTCCTATTCGCACCGGATTCGACACGGATTACGATCGCGAGGAAGAGCTAGCTAAGTTCAACCTCCCCACCGACAAGACCGTCGTGCTGGTAATGGCCGGTGCCAGCTTGCCTCAACCGTACGTTCGCTTTCGCGCGGAGATGGACCGCACCCTCCCCTTCCTACGCAGCTTCGAAGACATGCACTTTGTCTTTTTGCCGGGCAAGGATAAGGAATACGCCGCCCGCCTCAAGACACTCTTCGATGCCATGAAGCTCGAAAATGTCACGGTGCTGGACTATGTCGACGACATGGCGGCCCTCATGCACGGCTGCGACCTGGCAATTCTCAAATCGGGCGGACTCACGGTCACCGAGTGCCTATGCGCACATCTGCCGATGATCCTGCTGGGCAAATCATACGGCCAGGAAAAGGCCAACACCACGATGCTCACCGGCATGGGAGCCAGCATGCACGTCACCACGGCACGAGAACTCATCGTTACCCTACGTCACTTGCACGACCATCCCGAATCACTCAAAGCGCTACTCATCAACGGCGAAGTACTACGCCGCCCCCACGCAGCCGAAGACATCGCCATCGCCACCATAGAGCTCGTAGGCAAACCCCAAAAGCGCAAACGAGCCTTCTGCCGCTTCTACTGGGGCGGCAAGCCAGCGCATATCCGCTAGGCGATAGTCCGCTGCTCGGCGGGAGCCGCCCATATATCATTCCATGCTCAAACATTCTCGCTGCGCAGGGCGCACTAATCCCGCCCGTTCGGGGCTCACCCATATCATTCCATGCTCAAACATTCTCGCTTCGCTGCGCTCGCTGCGAAACTGCGCGTGGAACGATATGGGTGAGCCCCGAACGGGAGGCTTCTTGCTTGTAACAATATTATTCTTACTGGTTAGTTGATACGACAAAGGAACAGTTCCTTTGTCGTATCAACTAACTGTTATTAGATTATTTGTTTCTACCTTCGCAGGCTCTAACTGGGGCGAACCCGGCGTAGCCGCTAGCAAGTAAACGTAGCTCACCCGTGGGAGACCCCTATATATCGTTCCACGCGCAGTTTCGCAGCGCAGCGAGAATGTTTGAGCATGGAATGATATATAGGGGGCCTCCCACGGGTGAGCGGACATTACAATACGCCGCTAGAACCGAAACCGCCGGCTCCTCGGTCGGTTTTGTCTAGTTCTTCTACTTCTATGAGGTTGACCGTGGGGACTTCTTGGATGACGAGTTGGGCTATGCGGTCGCCTTTATTGATTTGAATGTTAATGGAGGGATCCAGGTTGATGAGAATAACCTTGAGTTCTCCTCGGTAGTGGGCGTCGATGAGGCCCGGCGTATTGACTATAGACAGGCCCTGCTTGATGGCCAAGCCGCTGCGGGGCTGGACGAAGCCGGCGTAGCCATCGGGCAGGGCGATGGCCAGCCCCGTAGAGACCAGACGGCGTTCGAAGGGCTTCAGGACGCAGTCCTCGTTGGAGCGCAAATCCAAGCCGGCATCAGTGGGATGGGCGTATTTGGGAAGCTCAACGGTGGGATCGAGACGCTTTATGTTGACGGTAATGTTGGACATGGAATCACCTTAGCTTGTCGAGCTCTTGCAGAAACTCATCGACGTCTTTGAAATCGCGGTAGACCGAAGCAAAGCGAATGTAGGCCACCTTGTCGATCTTGGCCAAACGCTTGAGCACCATGTCACCCAACTCATGGGACGTGACGGCCGTCAGTGTGCGAGAGCGCAACTCGACCTCGATGTCATCGATAATCTCATTGAGCTTCTTAGTGTCGATATCGCGCTTGATGGTGGCGCGCATCAAGCCGACAAGAAGCTTATTGCGATCGAACCGCTGCTTAGTTCCATCTGACTTAATGACCTCGATAGGGTCCTCGCATCGCTCAAACGTTGTAAAGCGGTAGTTACACGAGCAACATTCGCGACGGCGCTTAATGGTGTTATTTGACTCCTGCATACGGGAATCAACGACGCGGGTATGTGCCTTGCCGCATTTGGGACAGCGCATGGTACCTCCTCTTAAACGATAACAAGGGTACCATGCGCAGCGCGATAATGATTACGAACGAGCAGGAACCTTAAGATGCGCACCGGCGGCGAGCGAACCATGCTCCAGATGATTGACGCTACGGATCATGTCGGAAGTCTCTTGCGTGGAAAGGCCTTCGATTGGATATTCTTCGGCAAGCGACCAAAGAGAATCGCCAGGCTGAACGCGAATGGTCTCGTAGGTAATGTTGGAAACGGACTCGGCATACGCGGCGTGACGAGCGCTAAAGACCGACATAGCGAGGACAAAGAAGAGCGTAAGCGCAACGGCGACGGCGACAATCGTCGGAACCTTCAGGGCAACGCGGGCCGGCGCGACTACAGCCTGCTGATTGCGCGCAGGCTTTACGGTCAAAGGCTGAAAGCCGGAGCGGCCACCCTGAACAACCGTAAAAGTGGGTTCTGCAGGCGTCTCGAGCTTAAGGGCGAGGTTTCCCTGGACCATATTCGTTACGTTCATCATGTTCTCCTCTCGCGTGTTTTGCTGAGAACAGTTTTATCAAGCCGCGCGGACAAAAATGTCTAGCGCGAGAACGAATGTTCGGTTATTATTATCTTCGAACAGTTGTTCCTGTCAAGCAAAATTCGAACATTTGTTTGACATGGGTAGAGAGGATGCCCTGATGGCTCGCAAAATTACCAAGCGTCAGCAGCAAATTTACGACTTCATCAAGGAATATCAGCAGGAGAAGGGTTATCCGCCCAGCGTGCGCGAGATGGCTTCTGCCGTGGGCCTTTCCTCCCCCAGCACCGTGCACGCCCATCTCTCTGCCCTGGAGGCGCGCGGGCTACTCAAGCGCGATGCCACCAAACCGCGCGCCCTGGAACTCTTTAACGAGGATGGTTCCTCTGTCTCAATTTCCAAATCTGACGAGCCCACCGCACCTCGCGGAACGGTCTCGCTACCGCTCGTTGGTCGCGTCGCGGCTGGGATTCCCATTCTGGCAGAGCAGAATATCGAAGACACGTTTACTATCCCGACCGAAATCGCCACTGATCAAGGTTCCTTTATCCTTGAGGTGCATGGGAGCTCAATGATCAATGTCGGCATCTTCAATGGCGATTACATCATCGTCCGTGAACAAAAGAGTGCCATGAACGGCGAAATTGTCGTGGCCATGATTGATGGTTCGGCGACCGTCAAGACGTTCTACAAGGAGCAGGGGCGTGTGCGCTTGCAGCCCGAGAACGACACTATGGAACCTATCTATGCAACGAATCCCGTTATCCTGGGCAAAGTCGTCGGCTTGATGCGCCGGTTCTCGTAATGCAAAAACGCATAACCATCTTTGATACCGTCCGCGGGTTTACGATGATTTCTATGGCAGGTTTTCACGCTTGCTATGATCTCGCCTACCTGTACGGCTGGGATATGCCTTGGTTTACCCAGACTGTCTTTCAAGACGTCTGGCGAGCCAGCATCAGCTGGGTATTTTTGTTTATCGCGGGTTGGATGTGCACGCTCTCACGCAACAATGCCAAACGAGCGGCTAAGTACGCTGCCGCAGCTTTGGTCGTCTGGATCGCAACAACGCTCGTATCGGTCGACGATTCAGTGAACTTTGGCATCATTTATTGCATGGCGGTGTGCACCGCGGTGGTTGCGTTCACCCGTCCGTTACTCCAAAAATTACCGGGCTCATGGGGCATCGCAGCGTGCCTTGTTCTTTTTGCCCTAACCTGGGGCATTCCAAAGGCGGTCTACCCACTCCCCTACCTGGCATGGCTTGGATTCCCAGGCCCGGGTTTTGTTTCGGGAGATTACTATCCGCTCATACCGTTTGTCTTTATGTACCTTACCGGCTTTTTTGCTGCCCAGGCAGCACAAACATCAAGTCTCGAAGCGCCAGCATGGGCATACGCCAATCCTATCCCGGCGCTCGCAGTCCTGGGTCGGCATGCCTTACCGTTCTACCTGCTCCATCAGCCAGTCATTCTAGGCGTGCTAGAAATCGTTTATTCCGTACGATAGCGCTCGAGCCGCGGTGCAATACGAGCCGGCAACTTCGCCACAATGCGAACGCCGTCCTCGAGATATTCCTCATGCAGAAGGGTTCCCTGCTCATGCACCAGCGTGATGAGAGCGCCCTCGCGATACGGGATATCAGCGGAGAGCAACACATCGGTGGCAGCTGCCTCGCGAGCAATCCGGTCGACGAGATCGTCGAGCCCCTCGCCCGTTTGGGCCGAGAACAGAACGGCCTCCGGATAGCGACGACGGAAACTCAATCGATCGACGCTATCGAGAAGATCGATTTTATTGAATACGGTCAGCGTTAAACGCTCTCCGGCGCCGATCTCATCAAGCACGCGGTCGACAGCCTCCAGCTGCCGCTCATAGTCCTCGTCAGACGCATCTACGACTTTGAGAATTAGATCGGCACCCAAAACCTCGGACAGCGTCGATTTAAAGGCATCGACCAGACCATGCGGCAGCTTTTGAATAAAGCCGACGGTATCGGTAATCGTCATGCCGCGACCGCCGGGCAGACGATACGAACGCGTCGTCGGGTCGAGCGTAGCAAACAGCTTGTCCTGCGAAAGTACCGTAGAGCCGGTCAGACGATTGAGCAACGTCGATTTACCGGCATTGGTATAACCGGCCAACGCGACGCGAAACGCCGGTGACTCAATGCGACTCTTGGATTGAACATCGCGACGCTGTTCAACCTGCTTGAGCTCACGACAAAGCGCAGCGATCTTATTACGAATAAGGCGACGGTCGACCTCGAGCTGACTTTCGCCCTGACCAAAACGTGAGCCGATGCCGCCGCGCGTCTGCTCCTTGGCGAGATGGCTCCACATGCCACGCAGGCGAGGCAACAAATATTGAAGCTGTGCCAGCTGTACCTGCAGGCGTCCCTCACGCGTCTGAGCATGCAGGCCAAAGATATCCAGGATCAGTGCTGTACGATCGATAATCTTTACCGGCTCGCCCACAGCTTTCTCCAAATAGGATTGCTGCGAGGGCGTCAGGTCGTCGTCAAAAATAACGACATCGGCATCCATGCGATGCACCAGGCCGCACAGCTCTTCTACCTTGCCGGAACCGATAAACGATTTAGGATACGGCTTTACCAAACGCTGCGACAAGCGTGCCACGCACTGAGCACCAGCTGTGTGGGCAAGACGCTCCAGCTCATCAAGCGAGCGATCGAGCGGCCATGCATTGTCGCGCCACTCAACACCAACTAAAATGGCACGCTCGGGCTCGGGTGCCGTGGGAACAAGGGGGAAACGGGCCATTAGGCAGCCTCAATACGATGCAGGATATCCTCAACGACCTCATCGATCGTACATTCATCCATATCAAACCACACGATACGGTCATCGCGCTTAAACCACGAAAGCTGACGCTTGGCATAACGACGCGAACGCATCTTAATGAGTTCGCGGGCCTCATCCATGCTCATCACGCCATTGAAAGCATCAATGATCTCTTTATAGCCAATTGCCTGCATCGACGTCAGGGCATCTCCCAGACCCTGGGCCATAAGACCGCGGACCTCATCGACAAGACCCTGCTCAAACATCAGATCGACGCGCAGATTAATGCGCTCGTAGAGCACCTCGCGATTACGCGTCAGACCAAACCATAGGGCATGATAATGCTCGCGCGGAACACTAAACTGACTTTTTTGCTGTGCATAGGAGATACCATCATCATGCATCTCGAGCGCACGAATCACACGGCGCACGTTATGGGGATGAATAACAGCAGCCGATTCTGGATCGCGCTCGGCAAGCAGGGCATGCAGTTCTTCCTCGCCAATACGCTCGGCAAGCTCCTGATAGCCCGCACGGCGATCGTCCTCAAGTTCACCCGAGGGAAAGTCCATCTCATCGAGGGCTGCCTTGAGATATAGCCCCGTACCTCCGCAAAAAACCGGCAGGCAACCCGAACCAAGGAGACGTTCAACATGCGCGCGAGCGTCGGCCTGATAAAGCGCAGCAGAATATGCCACACCCGGCTCTACAATGTCGACGAGACGCAGCGGCGCCGTGCACTCATCGGGCGCCATCTTTGCGGTACCGATGTCCATGCCGCGATAGATTTGCATCGCATCGCACGACAGCACTTCGGACGAAAGACGAGCTGCCAAACGGTCGGCAACATCACTCTTACCAACCGCCGTCGGACCGACGATCGCAACGGCGGAAAGACCTGCCCCGGAAGAAACCATTAGCGCGGCTCGCCCACAACGGAACCGGATAAATACCAGGTCTTGGCAACGTCAACGTCAACATCAACGATCTTACCAACAAGCTGATCGATGCTGTAACCCTCGGGGATAGGCGCATGCACGGTCTGATTCTTGGGACTCTTGCCCAGCAGGACCGCATCGTTCTTTTTACTCGTTCCCTCAATGAGCGCGGGAACCACAGTATGAAGCTCGCCCTGGTTATACTCGTGTGCCGTGGTCTCGATAACCTTAACCAGGCGGTTGAAACGCTCGAGAATAACCTCATGCGGCGTAGGATCGTCAATCTCGGCGGCCGGGGTACCGGCACGCTTGGAATAGATGAAGGTATAGGCCTGAGCATAGCGGACCGTCTCAGCAAGCGAGAGCGTCTGCTCAAAGTCTTCTTCAGTCTCGCCCGGGAAGCCAACGATAATGTCGGTCGAGAGCGCGATATCGGGCATGCGGTTGCGAATGCGATCGACCAGGCCCAGATAGTCCTCGCGTGTATAACGGCGATTCATCTCTTTGAGGATCCGCGTCGAACCTGACTGGACGGCCAGGTGCAGTTGCGGCATTACGGCAGGTGTCTCGGCCATGGCGTCGATGGTCTCGGGCAGCAGGTCCTTAGGATGCGAAGACGTAAAGAAGATACGCTCCACACCCGTATCGCCCACGGCACGCAGCAAATCGGCAAAACGCGGCTTGCCAAACAGATCGCGACCATATGAGTTAACGTTTTGGCCCAGCAGCGTAATCTCACGCACGCCCTGGCGCACCAGACCGGTCACCTCGTCGACAATCTCCTCGAAGGGGCGGCTCTTTTCGCGACCGCGTACGTACGGCACGATGCAATAGGTGCAGAAATTATTGCAGCCCGTCATGATGGGCACCCAGGCGTGATACTGGGTCTCGCGATGCCACGGCATGCTCATGGCGTCCGTATCCTCATGCTCATTGGTGCGGATATGACGCTTACCATCAAGGAACGCCTCGGCAATGAGCTCGGCCACATGCGCGATGGAATGCGTGCCAAAGATGACATTGACGTTATCGACGTTGGTGAGCAGGCCCTCGCCATCGCGCTGCGCGATGCAACCGCCAACGGCAACCACGCGCTTGCCCGAAGGCGAAGGCGGCAGGCTTTTGCAGGAATTGCACTGACCGTACAGGCGAGTATCGGCGGCCTCGCGCACGCAGCACGTCATGAAGACAACGATATCGGCATGCGCGGGATCGAGCGCCATGAGGCAGCCATACGAATCAAGCAGACCGCTCACACGCTCGGAGTCGTGCTGATTCATCTGGCAGCCAAAGGTGCGGATAAAATAGGTTTTACCGGCAAGAATATCGCGTACGGAACGCTGGTCCATGTGCATAAGTCCTAACGATGGGGAGCGAAACAAGGCAAGCAGAAGCTATGCCACAGGCTTAACATCATCCATGACGACGTTATCCATAGCAGCTCGATTGATCTGGTGAACGTAGATAGAAAGGCGGATGGCCGTGCGCGACTCCCCGTTAATGAGGATGTCGGAGAACACGGGCGCGCAGGAAATATCAAAACCGGTTGGAATCAAAAAACCGCGCGCGATAGCAACGGCCTTAATAGCCTGGTTGACGGCACCGGCGCCGACACACTGGATGTTGACGGGTACACCATCCTTGACCATGCCGGCGATGGCGCCGGCAACGGACGCGGGCGATGATTTGCTTGATACCTTCAGGCAATCCATGAAGAAACTCCTGCATTTAAAAGTACGTTTTAACTGCAATAACTGTATCGTACCGAGTGGACTCGGTAAAGGCACTATTCCTCTTTGGCAAGATCAAAGGTCACGGTGATTCGATCACGCGAAACACGGATCTTTGGGTCGCCGCAAAGGTTGAGATAGTACCGGGCGGCAAGGTCATTAAAGTCGCGTTCCACAGCGCGCGAAAACTGTGCCATGTCATCCTTGGCAATACGTAGCCCGCGACGATCCTTCGCGAGATCGACAGGAGTCGGCGCATGCGAGGACGAATCACGCTCGCGCAGCAGACGCGCGGTCACACCGCGAACGGGCTTAATCTGCCCTGCCAAAATGCGATGGGCCGTGCGCTCGGACATCTCAAGACCCAAACCCGAACAAATACGGATAAAGTCCTCGGCATCAGAAGCAAGGCCTAAACGATCGACAACCGGAAGCTCGCTCTCGTCATCAATGAACAGGAGACGAGACGTATCGAGCCGACTTGACGCTTGAGCATAAAGGGTCGCGGCAATCTCGGACGGAGAACCGAGATAGACATCGCAACCACGCAACTCCTCGAGCGCAAACTCACAAGCAGCGCGAATAATATTATGTGGACCGCGAGCGCAGACATAACGTCCGTCCTCATCCTTGACGGCCTGGGGCCAGCTGGACTGATCGGCACGCTCACTGAGGCGGTCGGCCGCAACGCTCACCTTGAAGGCTGAACCAAGATCGACGCCGGACGTGACCACACGGGCCTCGTCGGCGTTCTGCTTAATCGAAAACAATGCCATGCCACGACCGTGAACGCCCCAACGGTCCATCTTCATGCTCTCGAGCTTGGAGGTAACGCGGGCATCAAAGATTCGCTCTTGCATATCCTGCGGAACGCCAGAACCGTTATCCAGAAAGACAAGCGTGCGGACGCCATCTTCCTTGGTCGTGGCGAGATAGACCTTGTCGGCGCCGGCATCGCGAGCATTACGGAGCATTTCGATGACGATGTCCTCGACATGCTGAATGTCGTGCTTAGCCTGGCGCCGCTCGGCCTCCGAAACGCGGAGGCGGACATACCCCTCGCCAAGGTTCTCCTCGACGCGAAGGTTGCCCTCCCCCGACATCGACGCGATAAATGAGATGAGCTCGTTCGCGTCGCTCATGTTATTTAGCGATATCGACAGCGCGGCTCTCGCGAATCACGACGACGCGCACCTGACCGGGATACTCCATCTCTTCCTCGATCTGATGGGCGATATCGTGAGCCAGAACCGTGGACTGGGCATCGGAGATCTTGTCCGGCTGGACCATGACGTGGACCTCGCGACCGGCCTGCATGGCATAGGTACGTTCGACGCCGTCATGGGAGTTGGCGATCTCCTCGAGCTTCTCAAGACGCTTGATGTAGTTCTCGGCAGACTCGCGACGGGCACCGGGGCGAGAGGCAGAGACAGCATCGGCGGCCTGCACCAGGACATCGAGCACCGTGTTGGGGTCGACATCGGCATGGTGAGCCTCAATAGCGTGGACGATAACGGGCTTCTCGCCATAACGGCGGGCAAGCTCGGCGCCGATGACGGCATGCGGGCCCTCGACGTCGTGGTCGATTGCCTTGCCCAGGTCATGAAGCAGGCCGGCGCGCTTGGCGGTCACAACGTCCAGGCCAAGCTCGGAAGCCATCACGCCGCACAGATCAGAGACCTCGAGGGAATGCTGAAGCACGTTCTGACCAAACGAGGTACGGTAGCGCAGGGCACCAAGGGTCTTGACGATCTCGGGGTGCAGATCGTGGATGCCGGTATCGAAGGCAGCCTGCTCGCCAGCCTCGCGCACGCGCTGCTGAACCAGGTCGGCGGCCTTGTGATACATCTCCTCGATACGGGCAGGGTGAATGCGGCCGTCGGCGATGAGGTTCTCGAGGGCGACACGGGCGGTCTCACGACGGACCGGGTCGAAGCTCGAAAGAACGACGGTCTCGGGCGTGTCGTCGATCACGAGGTTGACGCCGGAAACCTGCTCGAAGGTCCGGATGTTGCGACCCTCGCGACCGATGATACGGCCCTTGAGGTCATCAGAGGGAATGTGCACGGAGGTAACGGTGACCTCGGCAGTGTGGTCGGCAGCGCAGCGCTGAATCGCCAGAGACAGAATCTCCTGGGCGGTCTTGTGGCACTCGGCGCGAACCTGCTGCTCGGACTCGCGAATGATCGTGGCGGCCTCGTGGGTGACCTCGCCGCGAACCTTATCGAGGAGCTCCTTGTGGGCGTCCTCGCGGGTAAGGTCGGCGATACGCTCGAGCTCGGAGGTCTGCTTTGCGCAGAGCTCCTCGAGCTCACGGGAGCGCTTCTCGACCTGACCGGCCTGGCTGGACAGCTGATGCTCGCGCTTGTCGAGAGCGTCGTTGCGGCGATCGAGGGATTCCTCGCGCTGCATCACGCGGTTCTCGAGCGTACGAATCTCGTTCTTACGCTGCTTGTCCTCGGCCTCGGCGGCCTGCTTGTTCTTGATGATCTCCTCTTTAGCCTCGAGCAGAGCCTCTTTTTTGAGGGTCTCGGCCTGACGCTTAGCATCACCGATCAGGGACTCAGCCTGTGCGTGTGCCGACTGGATTTTTTCGTCGGCCTCGTGAAGACTACCCTGCTTGGCGGTGCGCATGTAGGCAATGGCGGCGATGGCACCCAAAATGATGCCAACGAGCGCTGCGATGATAGGCATGCTCACTCCTTTTTATGGATTCGTTACACAACAAAGCGAACCGTCCTTACGAACGGCTCGCGACATTTGAGTAATATGGGCGCAGCTTATGCGGGTCGGATACAGATAAACATATAAACAAACTCATCACAGATGAGCACATATCACAAAGCAAATGACAGTGTTTATCGTACGTTGAACCACAACAACTGTCAAATAAATGGCCCCAGCACGGCGGCTAAAACGCGGTGAACGGCAGGGCCACAAAACGCATACGCCTAAACCGCACATTCCTCGCGTTCGGCATTAAGACGTGCCTTAACGGCATCGGCGGCGATGTGATACGAGAAGCCCTTGCCCATCAAAAACCGAACCAGTTTTTCGAATCCGCGCGTCTCTGGAACACGCCGCTTGGCGAGCAGGGCTGACGCACGCGCCAAATCGTCTTCGACGGCAAAATAATCCTCGGGATAACCGGGAATGTCATCGAGCACGACATGACGGCGCTTGAGCTCGGTCTCGATTTTACGCTGTCCCCAACCGCGCCGCTTGCGTTCCTCGATAAAGTACGAGCAAAAGCGGTTCTCGTCTAAAAAGCGATACTCGGTGGCGCGCTCGACGGCGAAATCGATCGCGGACTGGTGAAAGCCGTAGCGAGCCAGCTTGTCACGGACCTCACCCGTCGCATGGTCGCGTCGCGATAGCATCTCGGTCACCATGGTAAGTGCACATTTACGCTCGATGAGCTGCACCGCTTCACGAAAGTTATCCCAATCACAGGGAAGATCGGGGCGATTATTGACATACAGGCGCGCGACCCGCACGGGAATCCAAATGGACCGCTCAAAACCGCCCTCAAGCTCACAATCGATATGTGCGCAAGGCTTTTTGGACGCATACCCGCTCGAGAACGAGGAGGCCGCCTTCTTATCGGGAAAGACGACCGTGGCCTCGGTCACCGTATACGACATGAGCGTAACCGCTACTCGTCGTCATCATCGAGCATGGCGGAACCATCGATGGCGTAAAGCTCGTCAAACTCCTCAGGCGCAGGCTGATCGGTCAGCTCGACCTCGGACGGAGCATCGTCATCAAACTCAAGCCCGCAGGCAAGGCGGACCTTATGCTCAATCTCGTCGGCACAATCGGGGTGTTCGCGCAGGAACGCCTTGGCGGCCTCGCGACCGTTGCCGAGCTTGTCTTCGCCATAGGCAAACCAGGAGCCCATCTTCTTGCAAATGCCGCACTCGACAGCCATGTCCAGAATCGAGCCCTCCTTAGAGATGCCCGTACCGTACATAATGTCGAACTCAGCAGAACGGAACGGAGCTGCCACCTTGTTCTTAACGACCTTGGCGCGCACGCGGTTACCGATAACCTCATCCTTAAGCTTAATGCTGTCGATGCGGCGAATGTCGATACGCACCGAAGAGAAGAACTTAAGGGCGCGGCCGCCCGTCGTGGTCTCGGGGTTGCCGAACATGACGCCGATCTTCTCTCGCAGCTGGTTAATGAAGATGCATGTCGTGTTGGACTTGGACAGCGAGCCGGCGAGCTTGCGGAGCGCCTGACTCATCAGACGAGCTTGCAATCCGACCGTGGTATCGCCGATCTCTCCCTCGATCTCGGCACGCGGGGTCAGCGCGGCGACGGAGTCGACGACGATGGCATCGATGGCGCCGGAACGCACGAGCATGTCAACAATCTCGAGCGCCTGCTCACCCGTATCAGGCTGGGAAATCAGTACCTCGTCGATATCCACGCCAATGCGCGCGGCATACGTGGGATCGAGCGCGTGCTCGGCATCGATAAATGCCACCACGCCACCCATTGCCTGGGCCTCGGCCAGGATCTCGAGCGAAAGCGTCGTCTTACCGGAGGACTCAGGACCGTAAATCTCGACGATACGGCCGCGCGGCACACCGCCGATACCCAGAGCGGCATCGAGTGCCAGAGCGCCCGTGGGGATGGCCTCAACCTCAAGCTCGGGGCCGCCGTCACCATACCTCATGATGGAGCCTTGACCGAACTTCTTCTCGATCTCGGCCTTGGTGGTGGCGATCATCTCATCGCGCTCTTTACCCGTCGTGCGAGCATGAACGGTACGTACGGGACCTGAATTCTTGGCCATGAATAGCCCTCCTCTTAACAACCTGCATCGATAATAAACGAACGGCTGTTCGTGGTCAACTGTTCAGGCCAATCATATGCAGGCAGTCTTTCCAAAACCCAACCAAACGCCGACCAAACACTGACCAAATGCTTGACCACAAAGGGCCGAATAAGAACAAGGAAGGCAAGAATACACCTATAACCAGCGCAAACGCTAAATTCGTCAGGGGTCCCTATCTCCACAATTAAGGGGCCCGAAGGCCCCTTAAAACACGTCTATTCCATAGAGTTAAGCACAAGGGCAATGCGTCCCAATGCCTCCGCGACCGCATGGGCACGAACACACGAACGGTCGCCCTCATAGTGGCAGCGCACAGAGTCCACGACCGACACTTCCCCATCAGCCGCGCGATACGCCCAGCCAATATAGAAAGTGCCAGCCGGATCGTCCTCAGTGCCGCCGCCGGGGCCGGCATAACCCGTTGCGCTCACTGCAATATCGCTCTGGTACAGCTCCAGCGAACCCGCCGCCATCTCGCGCGCGGTCTGATGCGACACCGCGGTATAGCGGTCGAGCGTCTCCTGATCAACACCCAAAACGCGATGCTTGATCTCATCGCAGTAGGTCACCGCACCGCCACGCAGCACCACCGAGGCGCCCGGGATATCGGCAATCGTCGAGGCGATCATACCTGCTGTCAGCGACTCAGCCGTCGAAACCGTCACACCACGAACGGTTGCACGCTCGACAATATCACGTGCGAGCTCTTCATTGTGCGCGGCAATCTGCTCAAATGATTCCGTCATGCCTACCAGGACCTAGACCGAAAAGACGATCTTGCGGCAGTTCCAGAAGTACTGGGCACCCGAGATAACGGTCAAGATAACGGCCACGGCGTACAGGAAGCGCGACACTGAATAGACACCGAGCAGCAGCGACACCGGCCCCAGCTGAAGGCCAGCCATCGCAAAGACGCACAGATAGCCGCAGATAGAGACCATCGTGGTCGCCGTCTTGTACTTTCCGAGCTTATCGGCCGCAACGACCACACCAGCCGCACTCGCGACCATGCGCAGGGCGCTTACCAACAGCTCGCGGAACAAGATGATGAACACGGACCAAACCGTCACGGTGCCAAAGTCCAAGAACAGCAGCAAGGCCGAGAACACGAGCAGCTTATCGGCGATGGGGTCCAAGAACTTACCGAAATCGGTAATCTCGTTGCGCGAGCGCGCCAGGTAGCCGTCGACCTTATCGGTGCACGACAGGATCACATACAGAATGAAGGCAGCGGCGGCGAGCGGGCCGTCGAAGGTGCTCCAATCTGTACCGGCAACACTCGTGTGAGAAAGCGCCGACACGATCATGAACACCGGGATAAAGACGATGCGAACGCACGTCACGATGTTGGCGGGCGTCCAAACACTCGTCAGTTCCTTATTGCTCTCGTTTGCCACGATGCTCTCCTACTCCACAACATGGCCGATAAGCTCATAGCAGAAGCTATCGGTAAACTCGACCGTCAGAATATCGCCCACGGACGCCTCGCTGGCGTCCAAGTGCACCGCGCCATCGGAATCGGGCGCCTGGAACCAAGCATGGCCGATCAGCTCGGCGCCGTCCTCGGTCTCCTCGATGCCGTCGACAATCACCTGGGCGCGCTCGCCCACATGTGCGGCGGTGGCGGCAAAACCGAGCGACTCGGCCAGGTCCATGGCCTCCTGGGCGCGCTCGAGCTTGACCTCCTCATCGACCTGACCCTCCATCTTAGCGGCCAGGCTGCCCTCCTCCTGCGAGTAGGCAAAGACGCTCGTGTAGTCAAAGCCGACGGTGTCCATAAAGTCGATAAGGTCGCGGAACTCGTCGTCGGTCTCGGTCGGGAAGCCGACCATGGCCGTGGAACGGATCACGATGCCGGGGATACGCTCACGCAGATCGCGGAACAGGTCCTCGAGCTCCTGGCGCGAACCAGAACGGCGCATAGCCTTGAGGATGCGCGCGTCGCAGTGCTGCACGGGGATATCGATATAAGGCAGCACCTCGGGCGTATCGCGAATCGTATCGATAAGCTCGTCGGTCATGCCCTCGGGCTGCAGATAGAGCACGCGGACCCAGACGTTGTGCGGGCGCACGGACTCGGCGACGGCATGCAGCAGCTGCGCCAGATTGCGCGGCGAGCCATCGGTGACGTCTTCGTCGGCAAAGTCGGTGCCCCAAATACCCGTGTCCTGGCCGATCAGCACGATCTCGCGCACACCGCCGGCAACCAGGTCGCGTACCTCGGAGATAATGCTCTCGGCATTGCGCGAGTGATAACGACCGCGGATATACGGGATCATGCAGAAGCTGCAGAAGCGGTTGCAGCCATCGGAAATCTTGACGTAAGCAACGGCGCCCTCGACAGTGCGCTTGACTTGCGGAATATAGGCAGCGATCTCACGCTCGACACCCAGCACGCCATCGATGACCGCCACGATGCCGTCCTCCTCGTCGGCCTTCACAAAGGCAGCGACCTCGGGCAGCTCGTCAGGCAGGTCGTCGCCATAGCGCGACGGCACACAGCCGCACATGACGATGGGACAAGAACGAACGCCGTCCTGAACCTCGTTGGCGAGCTCGAGCGTGGTCTCGATGCTCTCGGACGTTGCGGAGGCGAGGAACGAGCATGTATTGACGATGGCGATATCGGCATCCTGTGGGTCGAACGCCTCCTCGTAGCCCGCGGCGGTCAAAAGAGAACGCATGCGGTCGGTGTCAACCTCGTTCTTAGCGCACCCGAGGGTGATGTAGAGCACGGAGCCCAACGGTGTATCCATGTTGGAGAGCAGTCCTTTCGAATGATATTAGCGGTAGTTGGTGAACTGCAGCGGCTGGCCGTAGTCCTGGTCGCGCAGGAACTGGATCACGGTCTGCAACGCGTCCTTCGAAGCAGAGGAAACACGCAGCTTGTCGGCCTCGATAGTCACCTTGACCTTGAGCTTTTGGTCCTTGATGTCCTTGTTGATCTTCTTGGCGGTCGCCTGGTCGATACCCTCGACGATAAGGCCGAGCACGCGCACGGTGCCGCCCGATGCCGCCTGCGGAGCATCCCACGAGACAGCCTTGAGGTCGATGCCGCGCTTGATGAGCTTGGAGCTCAGCACGTCGATAATCTGCTTGGAGACAAAGTCGGCCGGGGCGTTGATCGTAAAGAGCTTGTCGCCCTTCGAAAGCTCGATCGTGGCGCCGGAATCCTTCAGGTCATAGCGCTGGGAAATCTCGCGCGTGGTTTGCTGGAAGGCGTTGTCGACCTCTTGCATGTTGACCTCGGACACGACGTCGAAGCTGGAATCTTTAGCCATGATGTTTCCTTTCGCGTACGAGCGGCTTAGTAGCTATCGTACGAATAGTCGGTAGAATCGGTGGGCGTCTGGCCGTCAGTTGCGGTATCGGCGCCATCCGTGGACTGGGCATCGGTGCCGTCGGTGGTGTCGGTACCATTTGAACTTTCACCATTCTCGGAACCAGTCGTCTCCTTCTTGGGAACGGTGATCGTCACACGCGCCACGCCCGAGGTCTTGGTATCGTAACGGACCTTTTCGCCGTTCTTGGTAACGGTGACATCGGAAGGCTTGGACGTGGTGATCTCGATCGAGGACTCAGGCGTGTACTCCTGCTCAAAGGGGCCAGTCGCCTGGGCGCCATAGACCGACTTGCCATCGACCTTGACCTCAATCCAGGCGGTCTTTCCCTTGGCAACGGAGACCTTGACCTTCGTTACCTCGTTTTCTTCCTTTTTAGCCGTCGTCTTGGTGGCGTCCGAAACGGTCGACTCATCCGTCGCCTCATCGGTGTCATCGTCCTCGTCGACCGTTTCGGTCTTCTTAGAAGACTTCTTAGGCGTCGTCTTGGTAGCAGTGGGCGTCTCGGGCGTGGTCTCGGGCGTCGAAGATGCGCAGCCGCGCAGAAGTACCACGATGAGCACGATCAGCAGCAACGCCACGGCACCGATGCCGGCGTAGACGATACGCGGATCGAGACCGTTGTTTTGAGGAGTACGGGAACCGCCGCGTCCACGACTGGAACTGCTGCGGCCGCCTCCCTGAGGCATACGACCACGATTGCTGTCGGAACGGCCGCGATAGCCACCCTGGCCCTGAAGGCTGCGCTGACCCGAGCGGGGCGCAAGTTCACCGCGGCCTTGATAGCCACGCTGGCCCGCACGCGGAGCCGAAGAGCGCTGGCCATACGGCTGTGATTGAGAGCGAAGACGCGGCGTCACCTGCGTGGCATCGGCGTCCGCATAGCCGCCGAGAGCACGACCGGCAGAGACACCACGGCAGCCACGATCGGAATAGCCGCCATCTCCGTAGCCGACACGGGGATCGCGCACCACACCGCGGGCAGCGGGAAGCGCACGATCGTCGGGCATAGGCGTGCTGCGGAAACGATCGCGCTGAGAACGGATTTCCTCACTGGACCCCGTCTCGGTAATATAGCCAGCCTGCTGCGGACGCTGACCATAACGCGTTGAGCGACCACCCTGAACCATCAGGAAGCGCCCGTTATCGACAGAGGAACGCGAATTGACGTAGCCGGCGGCGTCCTGAAAACGACCGCCCTGCTGCGACGTCTCGCGTTCGTATGCCATCAGGTCGTCAAAGTAGGCATTGACGACCTCGCGTGGATTGAGGCCCAAAAAGCGAGCATAGCTCGAAATCATGCCCTGCGCATAGCCGCGCGGCGGCATCGAAGCAAAGTTACCGGTCTCGAAAAACTCGATGATCTGCGGCCTGATTTTGATGGTGTTGGCGACCTGCTGAATGGAAAGGCCCATTCGGCGACGCTGCTCGAGCAGCATGTCACCAAAGCGTGCAGCCATCAGAATCCTCCAAACTCACGATCTTCACGTGCCATCTCGGCGTCGACAGATTCCAGCGCGGCAAGCCCCTCCTCGTCCAACAGGACCTCGCGCGGCTTGGAACCGTCGGGCGGGCCGACGACACCCTTTTCTTCCAGCATGTCCATAATACGCCCGGCACGCGCATAGCCAACCTTCAGACGACGTTGCAGGCCAGATGTGGAGCCAAGCTGCGATTCCACCACAATATGGGCGGCTTCCCAAATGAGCGGATCATCGTCTTGCGGCTCGGCTACTCCGGTGCGGACAATGCCGCCGCCACCCGCCATGGACATGGAAGCGGGCGCCACGGCAGACAGGATCTCCTCGTGGTAGTCTGGCTCACTCTGCGACTTGACGAACTCGACAATCTCGTTGATCTCATCATCCGAGACAAAGCAGCCCTGGATACGGCGGGGCTTGCCCCAGTCGACCTTGGAGAACAACATGTCGCCCAAACCGGTGAGCTTCTCGGCGCCCATCTGGTCGATGATGACGCGCGAGTCGATGCCCGTGGCGACGTTAAAGGCGATGCGGTTGGTGATGTTGGCCTTGATGAGGCCCGTCACCACGTTGGAGCTGGGGCGCTGCGTGGCAACGATAAGATGAATACCGGCGGCACGGCCCAGCTGTGCAATACGCACGATCGAGGCCTCGACATCCTTACCGGCGACCATCATCAGGTCAGAGAGCTCGTCAATGATAATGATAAGGTAGGGCATCTTTTGCGGCGGATTGTCGTAATGCTCAAACTCGCCAGCAGCCTGCTTTTCGTTGTAGGTCGAGATCTTACGCACGTTGAGACGCTCGAAGACCTTCAGGCGACGCTCCATCTCGGACACAGCCCATTGCAGAGCGCTCGCGGCCTGCTTGGGCTCGGTCACCACGGGCACATAGAGATGCGGCAGACCGTTATAGCCCGCAAGCTCGACGCGCTTGGGGTCGACCATGATCAGGCGAACGTCCTCGGGAAGGGCGCGCATGAGCAATGTCGTGATGATGGAATTGATCATCACCGACTTACCAGAACCGGTCGTACCGGCAATCAACAGGTGAGGCATCTTGGCGAGGTCGGCGACAACCGGCGTGCCCTCGGCGTCGCGGCCGATGGCGAGCTCGAGCGGACCGCCCTTCACATAGGGCAGCACGTCGCCCAGATTGACGTTCTGGCGCTTGCGGTTGGGAATCTCGATGCCCACGAGCGAGGTGCCGGGGATCGGGGCAAAGATACGCACCGACTGGGCAGCGAGCGAAAGCGCGATATCGTCCTCGAGGCTCGAAATTTTGCTCACACGCTCGCCCTCACCGGGCTGCAGTTTAAAGGTCGTCACCGTGGGGCCGGCGATCCAGCCGACCACGCGGGCACTGCGGCCAAACTCAAGCAAGGTGGATTGCAGTGACTCAGCGGTCTGCTCCAGCTCCTTGTCCGAAGACGCGGCGGAAGCCGACTGCGGGTTGGCATGCAGGATTTCGAGCGGCGGAAGCTTGAGTCCGTCCTCTTCTTCGCCCTCGTTATCTGCGGCGCCGTCGTCCACTCCCCCATCACGAGCCGCAGCCGATTCGATAGCACTCGTGGCAGGCGCACCGGCAACCTTGGGATGCTTCAGGAAGTCGGGAATCTGAGGTGCGGCCGAGACGGGATTCACGACAAACGGCGGCTCGGACTCGTCGATCTTATCGGAGTCGTCTTCCATCGAAAGCTGGCCGGTTACCTGGCCGCGCTTTGCATGGCGACGCGGCAGCAAAGTTGTCTTTGCGGTCTCAATCGGACCCTCGTCGTCCTCGTCATCGCCCTCGGTGAGCTCAATCTCGCTATCGGACCAAGACGGGTCGGGCTCACTCGTATTGAGCTTAGGCGCAGCCTTGCCCTTCTTGACATGGCGACGCGGCAGCAGCGTGGTCTTGGCCCGCTCGGCTTCAACCGACTCGGATACGTCGACAAACGGGTCATCGTCCTCGTTGTCATCCAAAACCGGGTCGACATCGCCACCCATGACCGTGGTCACCGCGGCGTCAGTCCCCTTCTGGCGCAGAATGCTCAGGTGCGGACGAGCGACGCCGGGAACAGACAGGGCCTCTTCATCGCCCCACGGGCTGGCGTTGACATCGGCACGACGGCGTTCGGCAAAATCTGCCGCACGATCGCGTGCGGAGCGCAAAACGCCACCCACCGAAAAGCCGATAATGACCAAACCAACGACGACAAGCCCCAGTAAGACAACCATGGCGATAGGTTTACCCAGGGCGTTTTGCAAGGCACTTGCGATAAAGGCGCCAATGTAGCCGCCCGACACGGAAAGGTTCTGCGGCGTAAACATAAGGTCGCACGAATCGCTCGTGCCCGGCACCATCAGCGAAAGAATGGAGACGACGGCGATAAAGACCACGGCGCCGCCCGCGACAGAGCGCACGTTGAGCGGCGAGTCCTCACCCAAAAAGAGCGTGGCGGCAAACAGCAAGATGACGATCGGCAGCACGTAGGCGCCCAGGCCAAAGCCCAGGTGGTAGAAACCGGCAACCGCAGCCGTCACGGGCGCTGTTGCCGGAGAGATCACGGCAATGAAGGACGCGATCGCCAAAACGGCGATGACCACACCGGCGATATCGCGATTGGCCGAAGGCTCGACCAAGGGCTCAAACTCATCGAACTCGGACTCGTGGCCCTTATTGGCACGCAGATGGGAACCGGCACCCTTAGCAGATGCCGGTTGGTTATTGGCCTTATTGCCTTTGGCGTTTTGTGCAGATCCGCGCGCCAAACTAAACCTCCATGACGACCGGGATGATCATCGGACGGGTGCGCGTACGGCTCCAGATAAAGTTAGAGAGCGAATCGCGCACGGCCTTGCGAATGGCATCGGAACCGCTGCTGGTAAAGCTAAACTTACCCTTCTCGATCGTCTTCATAATGGACGCGGAGGCATCCTCGGAGAACTGGTCGTCGATGGCAAACGAGACGCCGCGGCCCGAGAACTCGATGGCCTCGATCTTCTTGTGTTTGAGGGAGACGATGGCAACGGCCGTGACCATACCGTCGTTGGCGAGCTTCTGGCGATCGCGCAGGACGATGGGGTCGGTATCGCCGATACGCAGGCCGTCGACGTAAACGACACCGGACTCGACGGGCGTACCGCGCTTGACGATACCACCGCGCATCTCGAGCGTGTCGCCGTTATCGAGGATAAAGATATGATCGTCCTTGATGCCCATCTTGCGCGCCAGCTGGGCATGGGCGCGCAGATGCACGGCCTCACCGTGAACCGGCATAAAATACGTGGGCTTGGCCATGGCCATCAGGAGCTTGAGCTCCTCCTGGCTACCGTGACCCGAGACGTGGACGAGAGCGCGGTTCTTATCCCACACGTCGCAGCCGAGCTTGGCCAGGCTGTTGACGACCTGCTGGACGGCCTTCTCGTTGCCAGGAACGGGAGTTGCCGAGAGGATAACGGTATCGCCCTCGTGGATGGAGAGCGTCTTGTGCTCGCCATTGGCCATGCGGGACAGGGCCGACAGCGGCTCGCCCTGCGAACCAGTGCACATGACGACGATCTTGTCGTCAGGCAGGTTATCAATATCGAAGGCATCGATGATATCGGCATCATCGATGTTGAGATAACCGAGCTCGCGCGCCACGCGGGTGTTCGTGAGCATGGAGCGACCGGTCACAACGACCTTACGGCCGCACTTGCGGGCGGCATCGCAGATCTGCTGCAAACGATGGATGTGGCTCGAGAACGATGCGACGAACACGCGACCCGGGGCGTTCTTGATGGCGTGCAGCAGGTTGGGACCAACCTCGGCCTCGGACTTGGTAAAGCCGGGAACCGTGGCATTGGTGGAGTCGGAAAGCAGCAGGTCGATGCCCTGCTTGGCAAAGCGGCTGATAGCGGCATAGTCGGGCGTGACGCCGTCGATGGGCGTCTGGTCGAGCTTAAAGTCGCCGGTGTGCATAACGGTGCCCTGGTTGGTGCGAATGAACACGCCCAGAGCGCCGGGGATGGAGTGCGTCATCGAGAAGAAGTCGAGCGAGATGCCGCCGAGGTTGACATGGCTGCCGCCCTTGACCTCACGGAACTTGGGTGCGCGGATGCGGAACTCGGAGAGCTTGCCCTCGATAAAGCCGAGCGTCAGCTTGCTCGAGAAGATGGGCACCTTATTGTTGAGGTCCTGCAGCAGATACGGAAGCGAACCGGTGTGGTCCTCGTGGCCGTGGGTGACGATGATGCCGCGGAGCTTCTCCTCGTTCTCAAGAACATAGGTGTAGTCGGGAAGCACCAGGTCGATACCGGGCTGGGAGTCATCCGGGAACATGAGGCCAGCGTCGACGAGCACCATGTCGTCGCCGCACTCGAAGACCGTCATGTTCTTGCCGATGCCGTCAAGGCCGCCAAGCGGGATGATCTTCAAGGGAGATGATTTTTTAGCTGCCATAGGTTAGTGTGGTTTCCTTTCTTCGAAACGGGTCTGGAACAACCGACGGGGCGCTTCTGGCAAACCGACCGCCGGGAACGTACAAACATGCATCGCAGAGTCGATGCAATAACCACAGTATGATACCCATTTGCCCACCAACAGACCACCCATGCATCAAAGCCCCATCCAAACCGGTCTATCCCGCCGGTTTCCCGTGGGGCGGGCACTGATGAAGTTTCCTGCTCTACAGTCCTGCTCACGACGGAGGCCACATTAAGTGGCCTCCTGTTCGTGCGGAACTCGCGATAAACTTCATCAGTGCCCGCCCCACGGGAAACCTGCCAAAAAGGGACAGGTTTATTTTGGTCGGTTTTATCTGGGAAGATGCTGCTGCGGCTATCTACAGATCTGAAATCTGACTACTGAATAGACTGTCTAACTAAATAGCGAGCGGCACTAACCAGTCCTTTTGCTTGCGCCCGGGAGGGCCGCATATGAAGTTTATCGCGAGTTCCGCACGCAAAGGAAAGCACTTAATGTGCTTTCCGTCTTGCGCAGGACTGTAGAGCAGGAAACTTCATATGCGGCCCTCCCGGGCGCAAGCAAAAGGGCGACCCCTGTCCGGAGTCGCCCTTGCGGTGCTGGTTATGTACGGCTGTTACTCGGCGTCGTGGTGGCGGCGGGGCTTGCGGCCTCCGTTGTCGCCGGGACGGCGCGGACGGTCGCTGCGCTCGGAGCGCTCGCGACGCGGACGCTCACGACGCTGGAAGTGCTCGCCGTCGCCCTCGGAGGCACCCTCGGCGCGAGCCGGGGCCTCAGGCTTGTCGAGACGATCGAGCGAGATCTTGCCACGGTCGTCGACCTCGATGACGACGACCTTGACCTCGTCGCCCACGTTGAGGACGTCCTCGACCTTCTCCACGCGGCCCTTGGCGACGCGGGAGATGTGGAGCAGACCGTCCTTACCGGGCAGAAGGTTCACGAAGGCACCGAAGGGCTGGATGGAGACAACGCGACCGGTGTACTCCTCGCCCGGCTCGGGAACCTTGATGATGAGCTTGATGCGCTCGACAGCCTGGTCGACGGACTCGCCGGTGCCGCCGACAAAGACGGTGCCGTCCTCCTGGATGTCGACCGAAGCGCCGGTCTCGTCCTGGATGCCGCGGATGACCTTACCGCCGGAACCGATGACGTCGCGGATCTTATCGGTCGGAACCTGGATGGAGACGATGCGCGGAGCGGTGCTGCGCGTGGTGTGGCGCGGCTCAGGGATCACATCGAGCATCTTCTGCAGGATGTACGCACGACCCTCCTTGGCCTGCTGCAGGGCGCGGGCCAGAATGTCGAAGGTGAGGCCGGTGGCCTTGTTGTCCATCTGCAGGGCGGTAATGCCCTCGGTGGTGCCGGTGACCTTAAAGTCCATGTCGCCCAGGAAGTCCTCGAGACCCTGGATGTCGGACAGGACCACGGTCTTGCCCTCCTCCTGGATCAGGCCCATGGCGATACCGGAGACCGGGCGCTTAATGGGCACGCCGCCGTCCATAAGGGCGAGCGTGGAGCCGCAGGTCGAAGCCATCGAAGAGGAGCCGTTGGACTCCATGACCTCGGAGACGACGCGGATGGCGTAGGGGAACTCGTTCTCGTCGGGGAGCACCGGAAGCAGAGCGCGCTCGGCCAGGTTGCCGTGGCCGATCTCGCGGCGCTTGGGGCTGCCCATGCGGCCGGTCTCGCCGGTGCAGAACGGCGGGAAGTTGTAGTGGTGCATGTAGCGCTTGCCCTCGGTGGGCTCGATGGTATCCAGACGCTGGCCCTCGTTGAGCATACCGAGCGACAGGACGGAAAGCACCTGAGTCTGGCCACGCTGGAACAGACCGGAGCCGTGAACGAGCGGCAGGTAGTTATCCTTCACCATGATGGGGCGAATCTCATCGGCGGCACGGCCGTCGACGCGCTCGCCGGTCTCGACGACCATGGTGCGCATAGCCTTCTTCTCGAGCTTCTTGAGCGCCACGGGAATCTCGCGCTCCCAAGCGGACTGCTCCTCCTCGGTGAACTCGGCACGGATGGACTCCTTCAGAGCCTCGACCTTGCCGATACGGGAGAGCTTGTCGGCGTCGCGAAGGGCGGCTGCCATCTCGTCGTAGTGGGCGAAGATGCGCTCCTGGACCTCCTCGACGGGCTGGTCGAGCGGGTACTCCTTCTTGACGATGGCGCCGTTGACCTGCTCCCACTCGGCGACAAACTCGTCCTGAGCCTGGCAGAAGGCAGCAAGGGCCTCCTGGCCAAACTTCATGGCGGCGAGCATGTCGTCCTCGGAGATCTCCTCGGCGCCGGCCTCGACCATCGAGATGAAGTCGGCAGAGCCGCCCAGCTCCAGGTCCAGGTCGGAGTTCTCGCGCTCCTCGTAGGTGGGGTTGACGATAAACTCGCCGGTCTCCACGTTGCGGCCGATGCGCACGCAGGCAAGCGGGCCCTCGAAGGGCACGCCGCCGAGCGTCATGGCCAGGGAGGCACCCATGACGTTGATGACGTCAAAGGGGTTGACCTGGTCGGCGACGAGCGAGGTGGCGACGATGTGCACCTCGTTGCGGAAGCCGTCCGGGAAGCTCGGACGAATCGGGCGGTCGATCATACGGGCCGTGAGCGTGGCCTTCTCGCTGGGACGGCCCTCACGCTTGAGGTAGCCACCCGGGATGCGGCCGGCGGCGTACATCTTCTCGTTGAAGTCGACGGTCAGCGGAAAGAAGTCGTAGTTCTTACGCTCCTTGGAGACGACCACGGTGTCGAGCATCGTGGTGTCGCCCTGCTTGACCAGACAGGCGCCGGTGGCCTGCTTGGCAAGCTCGCCGGACTCAAAGGTGTAGGTCTTGCCGTACAGCTCAAAGGTCTTGGATACGAGTGTCATTGTTCTCCTTTACCCCACAGGCCCCTTGCCTGCGGGCTTCTCATGTGACGCGGGCCCCCTGCCCCCGCCACGCTTCAGAGCGTGATTGTTCACGCCCTTACACAAAAAGAGCGCCCCGCTGCGCAGGACGCTCTTAGCATGTACAAATCCTACTGGATGTTGTCGCGGATGCCCAGAGCCTTGATGAGCTCACGGTACTCGACGATGTCGTTCTTCTTGATGTAGGAGAGAAGACGACGACGACGGCCGACGAGCATGAGCAGGCCACGACGGGTGTGGAAGTCCTTCTGGTGGGACTTCATGTGCTCGGTCAGCTCCTTGATGCGCTCGGTCAGGATGGCGACCTGAACCTTGGGGTTGCCGGTGTCGACCGGGGTGTTACCGAACTGGGCAGTCAGCTCCGCCTTGCGCTCTTTGGAAACAGTCATTGTTTCACCTTTCGTTTCTTGTCGCCCGCGGGCGACGCTATTCGCCTCGGACTGGGAAGCCGCCGGTGGAGCGAGCATCCAAGGTCGAGGTACTAACAGGTCGGTATGTTACCACAAGCAGCCCGCGCTTGCGCATCATCACCGACCCAACATGAATTCCATCGCACGGAGACGTTGATCGGTGTGCGTCGCAGCCCACACGTGCGAAAGCCCCAGCAAAAAGGCAGCGGTATGGGGGTCGACCCTCTCGGCCATGAGCGCATCGAAGGTCATGGACATGAGGGCGCGCAGCCATGCGACCTCACCGGTCGACACCAGCTCGGCACCCGGAACGCTCGACGCGCACGACCCGCACATGAGACCGCCGGCCTGGGGCGAAAAATACGACAGCATGGGGTCTCCGCACAGCACGCAGGCCGAAAAATCGGGTCGATAGCCAACGTGCGACAGCAGCTTAAAGACATATGCCGCCACAAGTAGATCCAAATGCGCCGCGTCGAGCCCGCTGCCCACCAGGGCAAGCGCTCGCTGCGTGATGGCAAAGGTAAACGGGTCCTCGGCGTCCTCGAACGAGCACACGCGCGCGACCTCGGCGATCGCGCTTGCGGCGCATGTCATCTCGTAATCGGGCGCGGCGCCGAGCGGCGCTTCCATAAGCTCGGCCTGAGAAACCACGTCGAGCGAGCGTCCATGTGCGAGCAACATGTCGACGGTACAGAACAGCTCGCAGCGCGCCGCCAACCGCCCGCCGGGCTTACGCGCACCCTTTGCCACGGCACGCACCTGCCGGCCCCGCTCGTCAAGCATCGTCAAGATCAGGTCAGTCTCTTTGAGCTTAGTCTTATCGAGCACGAGCACCTTCGTGCGATATGTCCGGGAGCCTGCCATAAACGCCGGGGCTTAATCCTCGGCGTTATAGCCAAAGCGGCGAATCTGGGCCTCGTCGTCACGCCAGCCGGCCTTGACCTTCACGTCCAGCTCCAAAAAGACCTGGGTGCCAAAGATGCGCTCAAGGTCGCGACGGGCGTCGATGCCGATATGTTTGATCATCTCGCCGCCCTTGCCGATGATGATGCCCTTTTGGCCCTCGCGCTCGACGTAAATGGTGGCGTGCACGCGCAGCACCTTCTTGGTCTGCTCAAGCGCATCGCAAATCACGCCCACGGAGTGCGGGATCTCATCACGGGTGCGGCGCAAGACCTTCTCGCGCACAAACTCGGCAACGAGCGTCTCATCGGAAGCGTCGGTACCCATGTCCTCGGGGAACCAACGCGGACCCTCGGGCAAAAAGTGCGCAACGGTCTCGATGAAGGCATCGACGTTAAAGTTCTTGACCGACGACGTCACGATCTCGTCGTCATATTCCATAAGCTCGTGGGCGGCCTTAAGCTGCTCCATGACCTGTGCGGGGTCGGCTTCATCGGCCTTGGTGAGCACCAGGACCTTCTTGGAACGGGCATTCTTGACACGCTCGGCAACCCAGGCGTCTCCCCTGCCGATCGGTTTAGTGGCATCAATCAAAAACGCGACAACATCGACATCGTTCAGCTCGAACAGCGCGCTCTTGTTGAGCTCGGACCCTAGACCGTCCTTGGGCTTGTGGATACCCGGGGTATCGACAAAGACCAGCTGGTAGCCGGGGCGGTTGACGACGGCGCGCATGCGACGGCGGGTCGTCTGGGCCACCGGCGAGGTGATGGCGACCTTTTTGCCATAGCAGGCGTTGAGCAGCGTTGACTTACCGGCGTTGGGGCGGCCGACCAAGGCCACGAAGCCACTGCGGAAACCGGGCTCAACGTCGCCAAAGCCCATGGAGGCATCATCCTCGTCGCACAGGGCGTCGAGTTCCTCGTCGCTCATGCCCTCAAACGGGTCGAAAACTTCGACGTCCTCGATGTCCTCGGTCGCCTCGGCATCCACCGCTTCCAGGGACTCGTCGTCCAAAATTTCATCGATAGGCTGCATATTGTCGGACATGGGAATCCCTTTCTAAATAAAGCCGAGCGCGTGGGCAAAAACAAGCAAGCCCACAATCGCGGCGGTGATTGAAAGTACGTATACCGAGGCGGCGGCGATGTCCTTGGCGCGTTTTGCCAGCGGATGGAGCTCCTGGGTCGCCAGATCGACAATGGCCTCCATGGCGGTATTGCACAGCTCGCCGTGAATCACCAGGCCGCAGCAGATGATAATCGTGGCCCACTCGGCAATGTCGAGCCCCACGATGCAGCCGGCAATGATGGTGCACACGCCCGCTGCGAGCATAACCTTAATGTTGCGCTCGGTCTTGACGGCGGTGACGAAGCCCTCCATGGCGTAGGAGAACGACTTTAAAAAGGACGGATGGTCCTTGTTCGATCCGGGAATCATAAGCGGCTCCTAGTCGTGGGCATGATTGGTGATGGGGCCGACGTGAACGAGTTTGGGGTCCTCGCCGCGCTCGAGCGCCAGATCGCGCAGGATAGCGTCCTCGCGGGCCTCCATGACCTCGGCCTCGTCGTCCTCGATATGGTCATACCCCAGCAGGTGCAGCATGCCGTGTACGAGCATCAGGCGGCACTCGTCGGCAGGGCTATTGCCAAAGCCGGGGGCCTGACGGGCAATGACCTGCGGGGCCAAGATGATATCGCCGAGCTCGAGCGTCTCGTCGGCGGGAATATCCTCGTCAAAGGCCGAGTCGCATTCAAACGAGAGCACATCGGTGGTGCGGTCGATGCCACGCCACTCGTGGTTGAGCTCGTGCATCTCGTCCTCGTCGACATACGAAAGGGAAATCTCGACTTCACGTTCAACGCCCTCGGCGGCAAGCACAACCTCGCAGATGTGCTCCACTTCCTGCGCGTCGAGCAGCGTATCGAGCTCGGCATCGTTGCTGATCAATACACTCAACGGGACTCCTTTCGGTCGCGCGAGCGCTGCTCACGCACGTCATCATAAGCATCGTATGCCTCGACGATACGACCCACCAGGGCATGACGCACCACGTCGGCACGCTCGAGGTGAGAAAATGCCACATCGTCGACACGGCCCAAAATCTTCTCGACATCCGCCAAGCCACCACGACGACCCACCAGGTCGCGCTGGCTGAGGTCGCCGGTAATCACGAACTTGGAGTTAAAACCCAGGCGCGTCAGAAACATCTTCATCTGCTCGGGCGTGGTATTTTGCGCCTCGTCGAGCACCACGAAAGCATCGCTCAGCGTACGACCGCGCATGTAGGCGAGCGGGGCGATCTCGATCACGCCGCGCTCCATAAGCTCATCGGTGCGCTCACGATCCATCATGTCAAAAAGGGCATCGTAGAGCGGGCGCATGTACGGATCGATCTTTTCCTCGAGGGTGCCGGGCAAAAAGCCCAGGTTCTCCCCTGCTTCGACAACCGGACGCGTCAAGATCAAACGGCCCACCTCATGGCGCTTGAGCGCGGCAACGGCGAGCGCCATGGCCAGATAGGTCTTACCGGTACCGGCAGGACCCAAGCCAAAGGTGATGGTATGCGAGCGAATGGCATCCACATAGCGCTTTTGCCCAAGCGTCTTGGGACGAATGACACGACCGCGGTATGAAAGCAGCACGTCATCGCGAAGCGATGTGGCCTCATGCTCGCCGTCGCGCAAGACGGCCAGGCAACGCGAGACATCGTCGGCAGACAGCGTGCGCCCGGCGGCCGCCTCGCGAAAAGCATGTTCGAAAAAGCGAGCCACGAGCTCGACCTCGTCCGGGTCGCCGCTCACGGAGATCCTATCGCCACGGGCGACCACGTGAGCGCGAACCAAGCTCTCGAGCGCACGAAGGACGCCGTCGCCGGCGCCCAAAACACGCGAGGGATCAACTCCCTCGGGAACGGTAAGTCTAATCTTCGAGGCTTCCATGGACCTCCCTGCGCGCATGGACCAAGCCGGAATCATCGACTCCGATGATAGCAACATCGAGCAGGCACGGGGCTGTAAGTCCACAGGTACCGTCAAGACGGGCATGATGGAACGAACCGAGTGTCAGGTTGTCACCATACTCGAGCACGGCACGCTCGACAGTGCCCACGCGACGACGAGCATCGGCAATAGCGAGCTCCTGCGCCGCGTCTCGCATACGGCGGCTGCGCTCGGCCATAACCTCGGGCGGCACCTGGTCGGGCATGTCGGCAGCAAGGGTACCGGGACGCTTACTGTAGCGGAACACGTGCATACGCGAGAACCCCACGCGGCGGCACAGCGCCAGCGACTCCTCGAACTCCTCGTCCGTCTCACCAGGAAAACCGACGATGACGTCGCACGAAAGAGACACCTGCGGCAGGATGGCGCGAATCATGCGCACCGTGTCCTCAAAGGCCTCGGCACTATAGGGACGACCCATGCGATGCAGCGTCGCCGTACAGCCGGACTGCACGGGCAGGTGCAAAAACGGGGCAATACGCTGCGGATAGCGCGCCATAACCTTAAGCAGGCGCTCAGAGATATCCATGGGTTCGACCGAGGAAATGCGCACATGCGCAATAGTCGTGCGCTCCATGATGGCCTCGAGCAGCTCATCGATTTCGACATGCTCGTCGGTCGCGCTCTTGCCATCGTAGGCACCCAGGTTCACACCGGTCAGCACCACCTCGGGCACGCCGGCCTCCTGGGCCTCGCGAACTTGCTCAAGCACGGACTCGACGGGCACGGAACGCTCGGGGCCGCGGGCCTTCCACACGATGCAATAGGTGCAACGGTGGTTGCAGCCATCCTGGATCTTCACGCCCAGCCGCGAACGACCGAGCGCATCGACCACGTCACCATCGCAGCAGGCGGGAACGCTATCGGACTCAACGCCCAGCACATCGCAGACACGTTCAGCGACATCGATCTTAGACGGCTCGGCAATCACGCGATCCGAAAGCTCCAACAGCTCCTCGGGATGCAAATTGACCACGCATCCGGTCACGACCACATAGGGCTCATTTGGATGGGCCAGCGCATGACGGACGGCCTTACGGGTCTTGGCCTCGGCCTCGCCCGTAACGGCACAGGTGTTAATGACGATCAAATCGGCATCCTGGGGCTCCACCATCGCAAAGCCCAGGCGCATAAGATCGGCAGTGATACGGTCAGACTCAACCCGGTTGACACGGCAGCCGAGGTTGACGACGGAAATATGGGGTGCGAGCACGCGGGCTCCTTAATCGAGGATATCGTCGAGGGCACTCTTGATACGGTCGGTCACCGACTTCTTACCGGAAGCGACGTCATCGCCCATCTCGTCGGCAAAAGCACGGAGCAGCTCGCGTTGCTTATTGGAAAGATTGGTGGGAACGACCACGCGCAGTTGCACGATCAGGCGGCCACGCGAACCGCCACCGCCAATGCGCGGCATGCCGTAATTATTGACGCTCACGGTGTCGCCGTACTGGGCGCCGGCGGGGACGCACAGCTTAACGACCTCGTCGGGCATAATGCCCTCGACCTCGATCTCGCAGCCGAGCGCAGCCTGCGCAATCGAGATATCGCTCACCAGGTACAGGTCGTCACTGTTGCGCTTAAAGCGCTCATGGTCGGCAACGCGCACGTTGACAATCAGGTCGCCCGAAGGCTCGCCGCGAAGGCCGGCCTCGCCAAAGCCGCTCACACGCAGCTGGCGACCGGTCAAAACGCCGGCGGGAATATCGATGTCGATCTTTTCGTGCGAAGGCGTGCGGCCCTGACCGTCGCAGGTCTCGCAGGGATGATCGATAACCGTGCCCTCGCCATGGCAGTCGGGGCAAGGCGAGGAAGACTGAACCTGGCCCAAAAACGATCGCTGAACCGTCGTGACGTAGCCCGTACCGTGGCAGCGACTGCACTGCTTTTCCTGTGCACCCTCGGCCCTACCGGTACCGTTGCAGTCCTCGCAAGGAGCAAGGCGATCATAGCTGATCGTCTTTTTGCAACCGAGCGCCGCCTCCTCGAGCGTCACCGAAAGGGAGATGGCCATGTCACGTCCGCGACGACGCTCACGACGGCTGCGGGCGCCACCACCGGCGCCACCGCCAAAGAACGACGAGAACAGGTCGTCCATGCCCATGCCACCAAAGATATCGTTGATGTCGACATAGCCCGAACCACCAGGACCGTCGGCAGTGCCGTAACGGTCGTAGTTAGCACGCTTCTGCTCATCGGAAAGAACGGAATAGGCCTCGTTGAGCTCCTTGAACTTGGCCTCGGCCTCGGGATCGTCCGAAACATCCGGATGTACGGTACGGGCCTTCTTTAAAAACGCACGCTTAATCGTCCGCGCGTCGGCATCCCTGTCGACGCCAAGCACCTCGTAGTAATCCCTATTTTCCGACACGACCGAATCCTTCCGACTTTCATTATTGTCACAGTGCGTCCTATACCCAAGCTGGGCCGACCGCAAACAAAGGGTTTGATGTTATTGCATTTGATACGGCGAAAGCATGGCCCGTTGCGAGCAGCTCGCGAACCAAACCGACACGAGCGCGAACATGAAGCCGTTGGCAAAACCGTTGGCAAACTGCATCGCACCGCGCTTCCACCACAGCAGGCTGCGATGAAGCACACCGTCCGAAAGCACCATGAACAGGCCCATGGTAAACGGAATAAAGCACATCACGGCAAAGGCCGAGAACACGCCCGAGATGGCCGACAGCACCAAAAACGGCGCCACAATGCCCATCAGGTAAAAGCCAGTACGAGCTTTGCCTTCCAAGCGCTCGGCCTCAACATGGGCGCGGCCGACCAGGTCGCCGCCCGCGGCACCGTTAGTGCCAGCATGGCCCATGCCGCTAATGCGGACCTCGTCGCCATCGTGCGTGCCGGCAGGAAACTCAATCGTCTGCTCGGAGGTCACACGGGTTCGCCCGCTGCCACCGCAATCGGGGCAGGGGTCGGCCACGACCTTACCGGAACCGCCGCACTCGGGGCAGACCGACTGGAATGTGCCCGCACCAAACAGGAAGGACAGGTCGACGTCGATGTGGCCGCGGCCACCGCAGCTCGGGCAGGTATGGGCATGCTCAGACGAAACGGAGCCCGAGCCGCCGCAGTTGCTACAGGTATCGAAGCGCGTGTAGCGGACGGTCTTGCGGGCACCGCCCCTGGCCTCCTTGGCGTCGAGTTTGATATCGACGACCACGTTGGCGCCGTTCTCGGGATTGTAGGCAGCCTGGCCGCGACGCTGCTGGCCCCAGGCGCCACCAAAGGGAAAGCCGCCCTCAAAGGGATTGCCATAGCCCGTGCTGCCGGCGTAGCCGCCACCATAGGGCGAAGCCGTAGGAGCACCGGCAAAGGGATTGCCCGAGCGCATGGCGTCATAGCGAGCACGCTTCTGCTCGTCCGAAAGCACGGCGTAGGCCTCGGAAACCTCTTTAAACTTTTCCTCGGCATCCGGCTCTTTATTGACGTCCGGATGGAGCTTACGGGCCTTTTGCTGGAAGGCCTTTTGAATATCACGCGAGGTGGCGTCCTTGGAGACACCCAGAATCTCGTAGTAATCTTTTTCGTTCATCGTCGCCATGCGCGGCAACCTCCTGCTCACAGCAGCGTATATATTCCGGTAATTCTACCCGAGCGGCCTAAGCTAGATCCCAAAACAGCTCGAACAGAACATTTCCATCGAGCCAGCCCAGATGGGTCGGCGCCAGACGAGCTCGAACATGGCCCGCGATGACATCTGCCGAGGTGAAGGGTCCCTCATGAATCCCGAGCGTCTCGGGCACCCAAGTGGCAAGACCCAATTCGAGCGCGCGATCGCAGGCAGCTGCCAGCTCGCCCGTTGGGATGACACAAGCTGCACGAGCCAACAGGTCGGACGCAACACCGCGCGTCATGCGACAAGCAAGCATCAAGTCTTCGGCGACAGCCTCGCGCTGCGACAGATATTCGGCCTCGAACGCCGTCGCGTCATCGTCACGTTGCACCAGACGCACGCGGTACGCATCGCCTCGAGAAGACACGCCGGGGAACAAACCTGCAAGACGGTCGAAATCCTCGTCGTCGAGCATGCCCGCGGCAGAACGACCCAGGCCCAGGTAGCCCCGTCCGGTCCAGTAGGCAATGTTATGTGCGCACTCATGTCCATCGAGCGCGTAGCTTGCCACCTCATACGGAAGATAGCCGGCCGCACCCAGGCGCTCACGCGCCGCGTCCATGCACGAAGCCTGAAAATCCTCATCGGGCTCGAGCGACTCGTCACGGCACGCCATGCGATAGAGTGGCGTGCACTCCTCGAGCGTGAGCGGGTAGACCGACACATGATGAGGCGCCGCCTCCAACACGCCATCGAGCGTGCTCCGCCAGCTTGCGGCCGTCTGCCCGGGTAGGCCGCACATCAGGTCGCACGACACATCGAGGCCAGCGTCCTTCACCGTCGCGATAGCCGCAAGTGCCCGATTAGCATCGTGAATGCGGCCAATAGCAGCCAGCTCGGTATTGTCGAGGGTTTGCACGCCCAGAGAGATGCGCGTGACACCCGCCTCGGCAAGCGCGGTGGCGAGCTCGGCGGTCAGCGACTCAGGATTGGCTTCGCAAGTAAATTCAACGGGCTTGCACCACATGGAGATACGACGGGCAAGTTTCACCAGGCGCTCCCCAGCAAGTGACGGCGTGCCGCCGCCAATATAGACCGTGCGGACCTGCGCAAGCGCCCCGGCGTCGCCAAAGGAATCGAGGCGCGCATACAGCTGCTCAAAATAGGAATCGAGCGCAGCATCCAAATCACACAGAGCAAAGCTGCGCGAGTCAAAGTCGCAATAGCGGCATTTTTGAGCGCAAAACGGCACGTGCACGTACAGCGCGGTAACGGCCACCCTTAAGCCTCCAGCGGATGATCGGGCACCGACTCACCGGCGGCAAGCGCGGCCTCGCAGGCCACCACATCGCGCTCGATATCATCGACCAGCGACATGAACTCCTCGTACGTAGAGCAACGCACCACCTGAGCGCGCCAGGCGGCGGCATGGGGCATGCCCTTTAAGTACCAGCTTGCGTACGTGCGAGCACGCGACATGAGCGGCAGAAGCTCGTGCGTCAACGTCAGGTGCTCGCGCAGAGCCTCCAGGCGCTCGACCGAGGAGCGAGAAGGAACCGGCGTGCCATCGAGTGCAAGAGCGCGAGCATCGCCAAACACCCACGGATTGCCGTAGATGCCGCGCGCGATAAACACCGCGCTGGCACCCGAGCCGTGCAGATGCTCAGCAGCGTCCTGGGCCGAGAACACATCGCCCGAACCAATCACGGGAATCTCGACAGCGTCGGCAACCTCATCGACGACCGACCAATCGGCCTGGCCCGTGTAGAGCTGCGTGGCGCAACGACCATGCACGGCGACTGCGGCAGCCCCTGCGCCCTCAAGCATCTGGGCAAATGTCGCGGCATTGCGGTCCTCGGCATAAAAGCCCTTGCGAATCTTGACGGTCACGGGCACGTGCGCCGCGCCCACCGTGGCCTCGACGATCTTCTCGGCCAGGTCGGGCGTGCGCATGAGCGCCGAGCCCTCGCCCTTGGTAACGACCTTGCGGGCGGGACATGCCATATTGATATCGATGAGCGACAGGCGATCGCCAACGCGCTCCTCGACGGCGGCGACGGCGCTCGCAAACTGATCGGGCTTGGAGCCAAAGAGCTGCACGCAAATCTGCTGCTCCTCGTCGGCCGGTAGCACCAGGCGCCACGTCTTATTACTGGCATAGGCAAGGCCTGCCACGCTCACCATCTCGCTGTAGGCAAGGTTGGCACCGCGGCGGCGACACATGATGCGATAGGCAGGGTCGGTCACGCCCGCCATGGGAGCCATAAGGAACGGCTGCTCGGCATAGGCGCCCAGCAGCCGCAGACTATATTCGGAAAGAGCCATAGACCTACTCGTCCACCTTGAGGATCGCCATAAAGGCCTCCTGCGGGACCTCGACCGATCCGATGGCCTTCATACGCTTCTTGCCCTCTTTCTGCTTCTCGAGCAGCTTGCGCTTACGCGAGATATCGCCGCCGTAGCACTTAGCAAGAACGTCCTTGCGACGCGCCTTGACGGTGGAACGGGCGATGATCTTGTTGCCGATAGCACCCTGGATGGGCACCTCGAACAGCTGACGCGGGATGATCTCCTTGAGCTTGTCGCACAGGCCACGGGCCAGGCCATATGCCTTGTCCTTATGGACGATAAACGAAAGCGCGTCCACCTCGTCGCCCGAAAGCAGGATGTCAAGCTTGACGAGCTCAGAGGGGCGATATTCGTTGAACTCATAGTCGAGCGAGGCGTAACCCTTGGTGCGGCTCTTGAGCTGGTCAAAGAAGTCCAGGATAAGCTCGGCGAGCGGCATATCGAAGCGCATCTCGACCGATTTGCTCGTGAGATGGATCATGTCGGTCGTCACGCCGCGGTGCTCGATGGCGAGCTGCATGACGGCACCCGTATACTCAGGCGGACAGATGATCTTAGCCTTGAGGTACGGCTCCTCAATGCGCTCGATACGCGTGGCCTCGGGCAGGTCCTGCGGGCTGCGGACATCGACCATCTCGCCATCGGTCTTGTACACGTGATAGTCGACCGAAGGACTCGTGGCAATGAGGTCCAGGTTGAACTCGCGCTCCAGGCGTTCCTTGACGACCTCCATATGCAGCAGGCCCAAGAAGCCCACGCGGAAACCAAAGCCGAGCGCCACGGACGTCTCGGGCTCCCACACCAACGACGGGTCGTTAACGTGGAGCTTATCGAGTGCGTCGCGCAGGTTCTCGTAATCCTTATTATCGATAGGAAACAGGCCCGTATAGACCATGGGCTTGGCCTCGCGGTAGCCCGGAAGCGGCTCGGGGCAGGGGTTCGACGCCCAGGTAAGGGTGTCGCCCACGCGAACGGCCTCGGGGTCCTTCAGGCCCGTGACCACATAGCCGACCTCGCCAACCGTCAGCGCGTCAACCGGGGTCTCGGCAGGACGCTTGACGCCCACGCCGTCGACCAAAAAGTCACCTTCTGCCTGCATCATACGCAGCGTATCGCCCTTTTTGATGGAACCATCGAAGACGCGCACCGTGGCCACCACGCCGCGATACTCGTCAAAGTACGAATCCAGGATGAGCGCTTTGAGCGGAGCGTTTGCATCGCCCTTGGGCGGCGAAATCAAAAAGACGATGGACTCCAGCAGATCGTGAATGCCCTCGCCGGTCTTGCCCGATACGCACACGGCATCGTCGGCAGGAATCGCCAGGTCGTCCTCGATCTCGGTCTTGACCTCATCGGGGTGTGCCGACGGCAGGTCGATCTTGTTGATGGCAGGCACAATGTCCAGATTGGCGTTCATAGCGAGCGTCGCGTTGGAGACGGTCTGCGCCTCGACACCCTGGGTGGCGTCGACGACGAGCACCGCGCCCTCGCAAGCGGCCAGCGAACGCGAGACCTCGTAGGTAAAGTCCACATGGCCCGGCGTGTCGATGAGGTTGAACTGATACGTCTCGCCGTCATCGGCGTCATAGGACACGCGGACGGCATTGGACTTGATCGTGATGCCGCGCTCGCGCTCGATATCCATGGTGTCGAGCAGCTGCGACTCCATGTCGCGCTCGTCAACGGTATGGGTGAGCTCGAGGATACGGTCACTGATCGTGGACTTGCCATGGTCGATGTGCGCAATGATTGAGAAGTTGCGGATGTGGGAAATGTCAATTGAAGTATTCATGCGGACTATCTTACCCGAGCGGTACAAAAAATGGAGCCTGTTCCATAAAACAGGCTCCATTTATGCGCGTAATCTGTGTGGTGTGAAATTTACAACTTAGGCGTTGATGCTGTTCACGAGCTTAGCAAGACCGGACTTGCGGTTAGAAGCCTGGTTCTTGTGAATGACATGCTTGGCGGCAGCCATGTCGAGACGCTTGGTGACGGTCTTGAGGGCAGCCTGAGCCTTCTCGGCGTCGCCCTCGGCGACGGCGGACTGGACGTGCTTGGTCAGCGTCTTGAGCTCGGACTTGACAGCCTTGTTACGCATGCGAGCTGCCTCATTGGTGCGGATACGCTTCTTCTGAGACTTGATGTTTGCCACTTCTGGAGTTCCTTTCGAGTTCCTTACAAAAAATGTATGACACCTCTGAGACACGGTGAGGTCATGCAAGCGCCTACTATAGCACGCTCCATCTCAAAGGGATAGAACGAATTTGCCAAAAAGGCAGGTATCATCACGATTTTCTCAAGATGTTCGTAATCCAGAGCAAAAATGCGGTCTGGGAATCGGCCGAACCCTTAAGGGCCAGCTCAACGTCAACGGCGCCCTCGAGCGCAGCAACCAGCTCGGTCATGGAAAAACGGCGTGCCCAGGTCAGATGATTCTTAACCTGCCAGGACTGGAGCTTAAGCGTGGCGGCGAGCTCGCGACCCTGGCCGCGCGCATCGAGGGCCTTGGCAACGATAAGCTCGCGGATGCGTCCGCACAGCAGGGTGTAGGTCCACACGTAGCTCTTGGCGGGCAGAAGGTTAAACAGCTCGAGTGAACGGCGCATATCGCGGGCCGAGACCGCATTGAGAAAGTCCCAGGGTTGAACCTCGGCCGTGCGCACAATCCAGCGCTCCACATCGGCGAGCTCAATCTGAGGCGTCTCGACCATCTGGGCAAGCTTTGCCAAGTCGTTGTCGAGCATACGGGTGTTTTCACCCGAGCGTGAGACGAGCTCCTCAGCGGCTGCCGTGGAGATGGACTTACCGTGTTGCGACGCCATCTGCTGCACGCGACGCGGCAACTCCCAGCGTTTGGTGCTCGAACAGTCGATCACTGCCTTCTTATCGATCTTGGCGATCGCCTTATACAGGCGCGTGTTCTTGGCAAGCGAGTCGGCAATGATCAGGCAGACAGTCGTGGGGCTGGGGCTCGCCAGATATTCGACGAGCGGCTCAGAGACCGCCTTGGCGAGCTTTGAGCAGCCGTCGAGAATTACCAGGCGAAACTCGCTGCCCATGGGAAAGGTATTGAGCGAGCCGATAATCGATTCGATATCGGTGTCTTTGGTCATGTCGCGCTCGTCGAGGTTGAACTCGACCATGCCCGACTTTTCCAGACGTGCCTTCATGCGCGAGACAGCGTGGTCACGTTTGACTCCGTCGGTACCGACGATCAGATATGCCGGCAACAGCCCGGTTTCGGACATCGCGCTCCCCTCTCGCAAACTCCCATATTCGTACCGTGCCATTTTAGCCCAGGGTCCCACCGCGCGCCAACGATGTCATCACGACCGTTGGCATCGCATCGTAAAGCCCTTCGTGGTCGGCGTGATAGTGATATCCCCCTGTTCGATGGTGCACGCAAAGCCCCCACCGGCCGCTCGAACCGCATCCACGCACTCGTCGCTGGGATGACCGTATCGATTCCCCTCGCCGGCGCTTGCAATGGAAAGCTCGGGTCTCAAAACGCCCAGCAACTCACCGTCGACCGAGACCTTCGAGCCGTGATGTCCCAACTTAAGCACATCGATATCCCCCACCTCCTGCACAAACTCACGTTCCTGGTCAAGCTCGGCATCGCCGGTCAGCAGCATGCGCAAGCGCTTTCCTTCCTGCGCAAAGGTGAGCAGCAAGACAAGCGAGTCCTCGTTCCCCTCTCCATCCACAGAATCGAACGGCCACATCACGCGGGCGCGAAACGCCCCGATGTCGACGGCATCTCCCCGTCTCACCTGGCGATACGAAACGCCGGGGCGGTTTAGAACCTGTGAGGGCGCATCCTCGAGCGCGTCGGCTGCCACGGCAATGGTCCCAACCGAAAACTGTTCCAGCACTGCAGGCAGGCCGCCCCAATGGTCCTCGTCCCAATGCGTTACAAAGACGGCATCGATATGATGCACATTGTTTCGAACGAGCGCGGTAATCACCCGCTCGTCGAGCCCGCTATCTACAAGCACCACCGTCGAGCCCTGCCGAACCAAGATCGCATCGGCCTGGCCAACATCGAGGACCGTCACCGAAGGCGGAGCGAATCGATCCCAGTAGACGTACGGAATCCCCGCCAGAAGCGCCAGGCAGACTAGCCCAGCAGCCATAGACCGTGCCTGCGGGCGCGGCCAGCAGACCAAGAGAACCAGCAGCACCAATGGCACCACGTAAATAAAGACCGTATCGGGCGGCACACTCACGGATGCACCCGGCACGGCGGCAAACAGCTGCTCAAAGAACAGTGCGCACCGGGCGGTAATCATGGGTACGACGAGCGCCCAAGCCTGCAACGGCGCCACGAGCGAAAAGGGAACCAGCACAATCGACACAGCGAGTAGTACACTCACCACCGGACCGATGATCGCATTTGCCAGCGGAGCAATGAGCGAGAACGTACCGAAGGCGGGAATGGTGATGGGGAGCGTCGCCAACTGCGAGCACAGTGTGACGGAAAGCATGCCGGCAATGCCCGTCGGCACGCCCAACTCTCCCAAAGCGTAGGTGGCGTACGGGCAAAAGCACAGGATGGCAAAGACGCTGGCACATGAAAGCTGAAAGCCCATCTCGAACAGAACCGTCGGCCACAGTAGCACAAAAATGGACATGGTTACGAAGAGTGCCGAAAGGCCGTGCCGGCGACGTCCCGCGCCGTTTACGACAAGCGTCGCGAACACCATGCAGCACGCGCGCACGGCCGAGGGCGAGGCGCCCGTAAAGGCAGCGTAACCCACAAGCGTTATCGCCAATATCGCCCGCTGAAGACCACGTGAGCACCGGGTCTTTTGCAATACACCCTCGATTACAAACCCCACGATAGCCAAATGACTGCCCGAGACGGCGATAAGATGCGCCGTTCCCGTCACTGAAAACCAATCGCCCGCCGGCTGAGCGCGCAGCTCGGCCGAACGACCGCAGACGACACCGGCTATGAGCGCACGCGCCGGGTCGGTCGCAGGCGCGATGGACCCAAGCAGCCCATTTCGCAGTCGAAGCAGCGGGCCCGGAGAACCCTCATCGACCGACACAATCCGAACGGCTTTTACTTTACACACCTCTCCTCGGAGCACGCGCGATCGTCCATACGCATCGTTCTCAAAACGTGAAACGCGACCGATAACACGCACGTGCGCCCCGACCTTGAACTCACGGTCGCACGATAGGCGAACCGTTGCCAAGTTCTTACCGTCCGCGCGCGCCTCGCAGGTATAGGAATACACGTCGTCGTTAATGAATGGATCACCTTGCACGACAAACTCGAGGCTACTTGCCGCTCGACCGTCGAGCACCTTTGAGGCGCTTAGCGCGCCCACGGCCCACCACGCCGAGACGACCGCTCCCGCCACGAGACCGACGGACGCGGCATACAGCCACCGCTTCAAAGGGGCAAGCCGCGCACAAGATTGAGCCAGCACAACGAATGCCGCCGACGCAACAGGAATAGCCCATAGCGGTCCGACCGCCGATGTCTGCTCCCCCAGTATCGCATCGGCGGCCACGTTGAGCACCAAGACACAGCTAACGCACAGGCCGGCACACAAGGCCATCGTCCATGGCATGAGGGGCCGCGGGGGCATCACATGCTCGCGCTTGGGCGTGCTCATACGCAGATACAATCTTTGATTTTGGCGAGCTTCTTCTCTCCGATGCCAGATACGCGCATCAGGTCTTCAATCGAGGTAAACGGCCCGTTTTGCGTTCGTTCATCGATAATCGACTGTGCCATGGAGGGACCGATGCCCGAGAGCGTCTGCAGCTCTGCCGCGCTTGCCGTATTAATGTTTACTAGGCTTGTTGAGCCACCCATGCCTGATGAAGCGGAAGCCCCACCATCAGCACCGACATCCGCAATGGACGCCTGCTGCTCCCCCACCTTTGGTACGTATATTTTTTGTCCATCAGCAACCTTGGATGCCCGATTAAGCCCTGTCACATCCGCCTCTGGTGTCAATCCACCGGCGGCATCAATTGCCTGAGCCACCCGCGCGCCATCCTTAAGCCGGTACACACCGGGTGATACAACAGCGCCATCGACATCGACATAGACCTCTAATTCGGCAGAAGCTTTGTGCGAAGACCCATCGGACTCACGATCATGCGAATCAACGCCAGAACCCGGCTCCGCCGATGAGCCCGAGCCCCCAGCCCGCTCAAACGATACGCCGCCGGCACCGCCGCCAAAGCTCGCCATCGCCAGCCCGCTCGCCATCGCGATGGCGACGAGTATCGCCACCACCACCGCCTTATGCCCGAGCAAGTTACCCGCCCAGCGGTCCATCTTTTTGACCCGTTCATGTTGTTCGCGCTGCGCCATAGCAAAACCTCCCAGCACCATCGTGTCAGGAAAACGCAGCCGAACGAACCGCATGGACAAACCAGTTCTGACGGTCAAACCAAATACCGACCAAAACCTTGCGCGAACATGTCCATTTATTCAGTCACACGTCAGCGAATGAGCATCTTGGCATCATTTGCCCAGATAGCAAAAGGCCGACGACGCAAAAATATCGCCGGCCTATGCAACAAATTACTCGTGATCTTGGTATATCTCCCGCGGAGCGAGCTCCGAATGTTTGCGTTTTAAGGTCTTGGGGGCCTTATACGTGTTGCTGCCAAAATCGATATACTCAGTCTGTTTGAGCAGGCGCTCGATCATCTCCTCGTGATCGAACAGCTCCCAGGCCTCATGCACGGCATCGAGCTTGGCATGCGTCTCGGGACGACGCGGCATAAAGAGCGTGCAGCAATCGGGCGCCGCCTCGGTCGAGATATCAAACGTACCGATCTCCTGAGCACGCGCGATGATCTCCTGCTTATCAGAACCAATGAGCGGACGGAAAACGGGAATCTTCACGGCCTCGTTGACGGCCATGATGTTCTCGAGCGTCTGGGAGGCAACCTGACCAAGCGACTCGCCCGTCACAATGGCCTTGGCGCCCTCGATATGCGCGATGCGCTCAGCAACCGAATACATAATGCGGCGATACATGATGACGCGCAGGTTGCTGGGACAGGTCACCGAAATCTCGCGCTGGCAGTCGCCAAACGGAACAACATACAGACGGCCGATCTGGACACCCGGCTCAAGGGCGCGAATGACATCCTGCACCAGATACTCGCTGGTATCCGGCGTCTGCGGACGACCGGAAAAATGTACCGGCACGCACACGGCTCCGCGACGTGCGAGCATCCAGGTCGCCACCGGCGAGTCGATACCCGATGACAGAAGCGTCACGACCTTGCCGGCAGAACCCACCGGCAGACCGCCCACGCCGCGCTCGGAGCGCGCGTACACGTAAACACTGCCCTGAACAACCAGCACGTGCACCATCGCGTCTGGATCGTGCATCTGAACCTTTTTATCGGGGAAGGCCTCACACAGTACCTCGCCAACCTGTCGATTGATATCAATCGAGGTGAGTTCATAGTCGGTGTTGGAGCGCTTGGCATGTACCTTAAACGAGTCGAAGGGGCCAAACTCACGCAGCGCCTTTACAGCCGCCGCGCAGTACTCCTGCGGGTCGCGGTTGGTGTGATACGCCAAAGACACGCGAGCTACGCCGGGAACGGTGCGAATGACACGCGCCGCCTGGTCGGCCTGATGCTCGTTAAAGGTCACGAGGATATAACCGGAAATTCGAGACACGGCATTCACGGAAAAGGCGGCCAAGGCCGCCTTGATGTTATCCATGAGGATATGCTCAAAATGTGCGCGGTTCTTACCCTTCAGTCCAACCTCGTGATAGTGGACCAGGCAGACGCGAGCCGCCATTTAGGCTTCAGCAACCTTGTGGCCGAGCGCCTTCTCGTAACGGGCCTCGTCGTAAGAGATGTCGCCGTCGACAATCTCGTCCATAGCCATCGAGATGGTATCGGCACCGGAAAGCCCGATGGTGATGTCATCGACATCCTGGACGGCAAGCACGCGGTTGTGCTGGCCACGCAGCATGCTATTGATGTCGCAGGCGCGCTTAGAGGCAAGCGAAGCGAGCAGGAAGCGGTTGTGATCGGTCTTCTCAAGAAGATCGTCAATGCAAGGCTTTACAACGGACACGGACCTCAGATCCTTTCATGCATATCGAGAACGCGAACGAGTTCATCGGTCGCGCGGTCGAGATCGTCATTAACCACGACGTCGTCGTAGCGGTCGGCAAGGGCAAGCTCATCGGCGGCATTTGCCATACGCAGCTCAATCGTCTCGGGCGTCTCGGTACCGCGACCGACTAGACGCTCGCGGAGCACCTCAAGCGAAGGCGGCTTGATAAAGATCAGCACGGCCTCGGGGAAACGCTCCTTAACCTGCAGGGCACCCTGGACATCGATCTCCAAAATCAGAGAGGCGCCCGAGGCGAGCTTGGATGTGACCTCGCTCACCAACGTGCCGTAGCAGTTACCGTGGACCTCGGCCCACTCAACAAACTCACCGTTTGCCACGCGGCGGTCGAACTCCTCGCGCGTCAGAAAAAAGTAGTTGACGCCGTCGACCTCACCTTTGCGTGGTGCTCGCGTGGTAGCCGAAACCGTCAGGCCCAGGTTCGAGCGGCGCTCGCGCACACGAGTGACGAGCGTACCCTTGCCTGCGCCTGACGGTCCAGAAATCACAAAGAGCTTGGAATCCTGAGCGCTCACTTATTTGGTCAGCTGCTCGAGGAGCTGCTCGCGCTGACGGACGCCGAGGCCCTGGACGCGACGGGTAGCGGAGATACCGAGCTCCTCCATGATTTTGGCGGCCTTGGCCTTGCCATAACCAGGAAGAGACTCGATGAGGGTGGAAACCTTCATGCGGGAAGCGATGGGGTCATCGGAGTTGAGCACGGACTCGAGGGACTTCTCGCCCTTCTTGATCTGCTCGCGAAGCTCAGCGCGGGCGTGACGTGCGGCAGCAGCCTTCTCAAGAGCCTGCTTGCGCTGCTCATCGGTAAGCTGAGGGAGTGCCATTCGTACCTCCAAATAGTTGGGTTATATCTGATTCAATAATTGGCATTTTAGCACGTAGAACGTACAAAATGCCCAATCGCGGGTCCATAGGTTAGACGATACCCGCAAAAAGTGCAATATACTGCGCCCAAAGTTAAGCCCCTGACCTGCGATTCCACACAAAGGATGGGAAAGTTTACGCAGGAACAGGGGCTATTTTGTGCTAATGAGACCCAAAAGTGGTGACTTAGGGGAATCTTTTACGCTACGTTTTCGACCAGCTCGGCGACGATGGCGTCAAAGGCGGCAACCGGATCGTCGGCACCGGTGATGGGACGGCCCACCACAATGTGGCTTGCACCGCGCTCGATAGCCTGGGAAGGCGTCGCCACGCGGGACTGGTCACCAAGGGCGGCACCCACCGGACGCACGCCCGGAGTCACGATCAGAGCATCGGGACCCAGCAGCTCACGCATGTCGTGAGCCTCCATCGGCGAGCACACGATACCGTCGATGCCGTTGGCCTGAGCGAGCTTTGCCAGGCGGGCGGCCTCCTCGGCCACGGGCGACTCGACGCCGATCTCGCTCAAGGCATCCTGATTCATGCTCGTAAGCACGGTGATGGCGACGAGCTTGGCTCGATCCTCGCGTGCTTCCTCGGCACCCTCGCGGCAGGCGGCAAGCATGGCGCCCGAACCCAAGCCGTGGACCGAAAGAAGGTCGGCACCGGCAAGCGAGGCCGAACGGGCAGCACCGCGAACCTGATGCGGAATATCATGGAACTTAAGGTCAAGGAAGACCTTAAAGCCCAGGTCCTTAAAGGTCTTGACGATCTCGGGGCCCTCAGCGTAATAGAGCGTCATGCCAACCTTGAGCCAGGCGGCATGGCCCGAAAGCTCGTGGGCAAGCTCGAGCGCACGCTCACGGTCGCAGTCGAGAGCGACGATTACGCGGTCGCGGGCATCGGTCTCTAGCATTCGAACGCACCTACCAGTTCGTTGATGTCCTTCACGCCCTGGGACTCGGCCCAGGCCTCGAGCTCATGCGCAATCTTGAGCGAAGCGCACGGATCGACGAAGTTGGCCATGCCGACCGACACGCAGGTGGCGCCAGCCAGGATAAACTCGGCCGCATCTTCGCCAGTCATGACACCGCCGACGCCGTTGATGGGGATATCGACGGCCTGGGCGACCTCCCAGACCATGCGAACGGCGATGTGGTGGCACAGCGGGCCCGAAAGGCCGCCCTTGGGCTTGGCCACGCGGGACTTGCGGGTATGGACGTCGATGGCCATGCCCTGGATGGAGTTGATGACCGAAAGGCCGTCAGCGCCGGCAGCCTCGAGGGCCTTGGCGATCTCGGCGACGTTGACCGGCGCCATCTTCACGAACAGCGGCTTATCGGTCACCTTGCGGCAGGCAGCCATAACGGAAGAGGCGCCCTCGGGCGTGGAGCCCATGGCGGCACCGCCGGCGGCGATATTAGGGCAGCTCACGTTGATCTCGTAGCCGGCAGCCCAGGGGCACAGCTCGACATACATCTCGAGTGCGCGGACAAACTCGTCAACGGAGTGGCCGGCAACCTGACAGATGACCTGGCAGCCGTCCTTGGACAGCTGTTCGAGCCACGGGCCGGACTCGCGGGCAAAGGCGGCCACGCCGGGGTTCTGAAGGCCCACGGAGTTGATCATACCGCCGGGAATCTCGGCCATGCGGGGCGCGGGGTTGCCGGGCCAGGGCTCGGCAGCGCAACCCTTGGTGGTGATGGCGCCCAGCTGGGAGACATCGAAGAAGTTCTGGAACTGCCAACCGTAGCCAAAGGTACCGGCTGCGGTGTTGATGGGGTTCTGCATCTTGACGCCGCCGAAATCGACGGCCATGTTCACGGTACCCACTAGAAGACCACCACCTTGGAAGCATCGAACACGGGGCCGCACATGCAAGCACCCTTCATACCGTCGACCGTCTCGACATTGCAGGTGTTGCAGGCGCCAAAGCCACAGCTCATCATGCGCTCGAGCGACACCTCGCAGTACGCACCGGCCTCGGCGGCAGCGGCGGCGACTTTCTTCATCATGACAGCGGGGCCGCAGCTGGCCACATAGTCGTAGCCGCCCTCTCCGAGCAGCTCGGCTGCCGGGTCGGTGCAAAAACCGTGCGTGCCCAGCGTGCCATCATCGGTGCACACGTTAACCGTGGCGCCAAGCGCGCGGAACTCATCGACACCCACGGCCTTGGAAGCGGTGCCAAAGCCCAGGCAAACGTCGACATCCACGCCCTGCTCGACAAGCTTGCCGGCAAGGCAGAGCACGGGCGGAACGCCGATGCCGCCCGCCACGAGCAGCGCCTTCCTGGTGCCCTCGGGAACAAGCCAGCCGCGGCCGCCAGGGCCCAACAGGTTGGACTTGGAGCCGGGGGCCATCTGCGACAGACGACGGGTGTCGTCGCCCACGACGGCGTACCACAGCTCGACGGTACCGGCCTGGGCGTCGGCGCGATAGAAGCTCAGGGGCACGCGAAGCAGCGAGGACGCATCGCCGGGCACGGCAATGTTCACAAACTGACCGGGCTTGAGCGCACTTGCAAGCTTGGGGGCCGAGATGACGAGCGAGAAGATGCCGTCGGCGATCTCCTGGTTCGAGACGACCTCGAAGTCGTGCATGCGTGCAGTGGAAGGTGTGGGCATAGACGCTCCAATCCCCCATGCGGTTGCATGGTCAAAACGAACAGAAAGCGCGGCACCGCAAGGGCACCGCGCACAAAAGCGATAAGGCTATGCTAGCAGATGCAGCCGTCGGCGAGCGTCTGCTTGCCGCCGACAAACACATCGGTGGCACGACCGGTGAGCGTGCGACCGGCAAAACCGGAGTTCTCGGCACGCGACTCGTATCCGTCCTCGCCGACCGTCCAGATGGCAGCGGGATCGAACACGGTCAGGTCGGCAACGGAGCCCGCCTTGACCTGAACCTGGTCGAGGCCCAGAATCTCACGCGGCTTGATGGCCATGAGCTCGACCATGCGGCCCACGCTCATCTTGCCCGTGTTGACCAGCTCGGTGAGCACGAGCGACAGCGAGGTCTCGAGACCGATCATGCCAAAGGGCGCAAGCTCGAACTCGCGGGCCTTCTCCCACGGGGTGTGGGGAGCGTGGTCGGTGACGATAGCGTCGACGGTGCCGTCGATGACGCCCTGACGGATGGCCTCGGCATCCTCCTCGGTACGCAGCGGCGGATTGACCTTGAGCGAGGTGTTGTAGGTCTCGTCCAGGTCGTTCTCGGTCAGGAACATGTGGTGCGGGGTAGCCTCGCAGGTAACCTGAACGCCAGCGGCCTTACCGGCACGCACGATCTCCAGGCCATGGGCGGTGGAAATGTGCTGGATGTGCAGCTTGGCACCGGTCAGCTTGGCGATCTCGATGTCGCGGGCGATCTGGAGCTCCTCGCCGGCAGCCGGCCAACCCTCGAGGGCCAGACGGGTCGAGACCTTGCCCTCGTTGATCTGGCCATGGCCGACCAGATCCTCGTCCTGGCAGTGACTCATGAAGACCTTGCCGAACATCTTGCCGTAGTCCATGCAACGACGGAGCATGCCCGCGCCCTGCACGCCGCGACCGTCATCGGTGAAGGCGACGGCGCCGTGGGCGACCATATCGCCCATCTCGGACATGGCCTCGCCCTTAAGACCGCGGGTCATGGCGCCCGACGGATAGACGCGGCAGTGGCCGACCTCGGCAGCACGGGACTTGACGAACTCCACGACGGTACCGTTATCGGTGACGGGATCGGTGTTGGGCATGGAGCACACGCCGGTAAAGCCGCCCTTGGCAGCTGCGCGGGTACCGCTCTCGATGTCCTCTTTGACCTCGTAGCCGGGCTCGCGAAGGTGAACGTGCATATCCACCAGGCCGGGGACGAGGTACTTGCCGGAAAGGTCGCGGACCTCGGCTCCCTCGACGGTGAGATTCTCGCCGACCTCGGCGATCTTATCGCCGTCAATCAGGACGTCAACGACACCGTCAAGCTCGACGGACGGGTCGACGACGTGGGCATTCTTAAGAAGCAAGGCCATTATCGGCACCTCCAAGCAGCAGATACAGGATAGCCATACGCACGCAGATACCGGCGTAGACCTGCTCCAGGATGACGGAGCGTTGCGGGTGGTCGGCCATATAGGAGTCGAACTCGACGCCGCGGTTGATGGGGCCAGGGTGGCAGATGATCGCGTCGGGCTTCATGAGCTTCTCGCGGTCCTTGGTCAGGCCGAAGAGCTTGTGGTACTCGCGAATGGTCGGGAACGGGGCACCCTCGAGGCGCTCCTGCTGCACGCGCAGCATGTAGACGACGTCCAGCTCGGGCAGGACGGAATCGAGGTCGCTCGTCACGTGGTCGCAGCCCAGGACCTCGGGGGACGGCGGCAGCAGCGTGCCGGGGGCGACGGCGTAGGTCTCGCAGCCCATGATCTTAAGGGCGGGGATCAGCGAGCCGCAAACGCGGGAGTGGGCGATATCGCCAACGACGGCGACCTTCAGACCGTGGAAGTCACCCTTGTGCTCCCAGATGGTGTACAGGTCGAGCAGGGCCTGCGTAGGATGGTTGTGCTTGCCGTCACCGGCGCAGATGACGCTTGCGGGCGAGTTCTGCGTGACGATGTAGGGAGCGCCGGCGTGCTTGTCGCGCACGACAATGCAGTCGATCTTATAGGCGTTGAGGGTCTCAACGGTATCGACGAGGCTCTCGCCCTTGACCGTGGAGGTCGAGGAGCCGCCAAAGTTGAGACTGTCGGCCGAAAGACGCTTCTCGGCGAGCTCGAAGGAGCTGCGAGTGCGCGTCGAGGGCTCGTTGAACATGTTGACGATGGTCTTGCCCTTGAGCGTGGGGACCTTCTTGATGGCACGCTCGTTGACCTCGGAGAACGCCTTGGCGGTCTCGAGGATGAGCTTGATATCCTCTTCGGAGTACTCGGTAATGTCGATCAGGTGCTTATGGTTGAACGCCACGGTACTACTCACCTCCCAGCGGCGCGGAGCCCACGTGGGAACCCGGCGCGACGTCGTTAATCTCGACAGCGGTGTGGCCGTCGACTTCCTTCATATATAGGTGCACGTTCTCCTCATGCGACGAGGGAACGTTCTTGCCGACAAAGTCCGGCGAGATGGGGAGCTCGCGGTGGCCGCGGTCAACGAGGACTGCCAGCTCGATGCGGCTCGGACGGCCCAGGTCCATGACGGCGTCGAGAGCGGCGCGGATGGTACGACCCGTATAGAGGATGTCGTCCACCAGCACGACGCGCTTGCCGTCGACGCTGAAGGGAATGTTGGTAGCGTGGATCGCGGGAGCGAAATTGGTCGCATAGTCATCGCGGTAGAAGCTGATGTCCAGGCTGCCGAGCGGAACGTCGACGCCCTCGATCTCCTTGATCTCCTCGGCGAGCTTCTTTGCCAGAAGGTCGCCGCGCGTGACGATGCCGACCAGAGCGAGGTCTTCACAGCCCTCGTTGCGCTCGAGAATCTCGTGCGCGATGCGGGTCATCGCTCGATTGACGGCGGTCTCGTCCATGATGACCGCCTTGGGGGAAGTCGTGCCCATCGATCTCCTTCCTCACATGTCTTGACTGCTGACACAGTCAAAAAAAATAGATGCCCGACCGCTCAAAGCGGACCAGACACCCACAGGAAGGGCTGCTCTTTGGCAGCAATGTAATTCCATGTGGGTATCTCGTACCCCTTTAATGGTCAAGGGATAGTGTAGCCAACCTCGAGCTTAATTGCGAGCATAAATACAGAGCAATCCGTAAACGGAGCCCAATGCTCCATAAACCTATATATATTTGTGGGACGAGGTTGAAAACGCACGCACGAGCTGGCATAATCCCCTCTGCTGCACGCAAATCGGATCTACGTCCAGGGCCGTAGCGTGGGCACTATCGCCAAAAGAGGAATATCTCTGTGTAGATTACGCACAGGGAGCTGCTTCTGTGCTATAGTTCAGGCTTGTTTGTTAACGCGACATGTTCGTTTGTCGCCCAAGGAGGGTCAGTTATGTCCAAAGTTTGCGAAGTTTGCGGTAAGCACCCCGTTGCCGGTCGCTCCATCAGCCACTCTCACCGCGTCACCAACCGTAAGTTCCGCCCCAACATCCAGCGCGTCTACGTCGTCGTCGATGGTCACCGTCGCAAGATGAACGTTTGCTCCACCTGCCTCAAGTCCGGCAAGGTTGCGCGCTCCTAAATAAGGTCTTACCAACAAGTACCTCGGACTCTCCGGGTCAAAGACCTCGCGTTCATATAGAACTTACCAAAAGCGCCCCCCTACGGAGGGCGCTTTTTTGCACTCATTGGTGACAGACTTACATGAGTGTTTACAGATGTCAAAGGAATCGCACTCATTGGGGACAGGCTAACATGAGTGTTTTCACGCATTGGGGACAGACGTGACGCATGCCGGCAGCGGTTCGGCCCCTGCCTCACGCCGCCTCGTTCCAGCCTGCAGTGGCCTTGGTCACGCTTGTGGCGCCGATACCGGTGATACGGGCAATTTGCTTGACCGTGAGATGCGCCCGCCTGAGCCTCAGCAGGCAGGCATCGCGTTCGGGACGAGGCAGGGCCTTGAGCAGCGCAGGATCTATGCTCGGCAGGACTTCGCGCGCAACGGAAAGGGCATCCTCATCGTGGATCCGTCGGCGTGGAAGAACCTCAACTGACCAGATGCGCCCGGCAACTTCCTTGAGATGCTCGCAATAGCAACGGGAGCCTCCGACAATGTCGAGCATAGGGGCCGCATCACAGATGTCAAAGGGATCGTAGCCCAACTGGTATGCCCTAAAGCTTGACCAGCGGTATGCTTCGAGAGAGTCGATCGCACCTTTCACAGGATTGAGATGGATATAATCGAGTAGCTGCACCGCCTGTGTGTCTGACTCAACCGCAACACGCGAATAGCGATTGTCAAACAGATGGCCCGTTCTTCCCGTTTTCCCATTGAAATACTTAGCATACGCCGTCAGTGCGCACTGCATTGCCTTTGAAAGGTTGTCATATGGGTCATCAACCATCAAATGGAAGTGGTTGTCCATAAGGCACCAAGCCAACACTGCCACTTTATGGCGTGCAAACCTGTCCGAGATGTCCGATAAGAAACGATATCGGTCAGAGTCATCTTCAAAAATAATCTGTTTGGAGTTGCCACGGTCAAAGACGTGGTAATAGCCGGTGAGCGAAACGGCGCGGGCGCATCGGGGCATAATCTCTCCTTTCAAACTGAACAGGCAACACCTAAAAGGAGAGAAGGAACGCGAAATGCTGAGCCTGTGACCTATTTATATCCAATGAGCGGCAAAAACAGGTCCAGAACGGCAAAATGGCAAAACGATGTCTGTCCCCAATGAGTGAAAGCACTCATGTAAGCCTGTCCCCAATGAGCGGGGCGATGCAGCAGGCAGATAGTTTTGGTTAAAGCGGTTCATTTTATTGAAGCGTTTTAGTGTGCCTTTTACAGGAATCTTACCGTTCGCCGAATAATTTCTTGCTATCATGCAAGGCGTAGGGTAAATCTCCGATCGCAAGGAGACACAAATGGTGAAAAAGTCACCGGAAAACACTACTCCCGCAATTGTGGACAACGTAGAGGCGCTTGAGGCTAAGCTCGCTCAGATGCGAGAGGCCCAGGCGCTTTTTGCTACGTACACGCAGGAGCAGGTCGACAAGATCTTCTATGAGGCCGCCATGGCCGCCAACAAGGCTCGTATCCCGTTGGCGAAGATGGCCATCGAGGAGACCGGCCGCGGCGTTCTTGAGGACAAGGTCATCAAGAACCACTACGCCGCAGAGTACATCTACAACGCTTACAAGAACACCAAGACCTGTGGCGTTCTGGAGCGCGACGAGGCTTACGGCATCACCAAGATCGCCGAGCCCATCGGCATCGTGGGCGCCGTCATCCCGACGACCAACCCCACCTCCACCGCGATCTTCAAGACGCTGATCAGCCTGAAGACCCGCAACGCCATCATCATCTCCCCGCACCCGGCTGCCGCCAAGTGCACCATCGCCGCCGCCAAGCTCGTGCTTGACGCCGCCGTCAAGGCTGGTGCCCCCGAGGGCATCATCGGCTGGGTCGATGTCCCCTCCATCGAGCTGACCAACATGGTCATGCGCGACGTCGACATCATCCTCGCCACCGGTGGCCCGGGCATGGTCAAGGCCGCTTACTCCTCGGGCAAGCCCGCCCTGGGCGTTGGCGCCGGTAACACCCCGGTCGTCATCGACGACACCGCCGACGTGCTGCTCGCCGTCAACTCCATCATCCACTCCAAGACCTTCGACAACGGCATGATCTGCGCTTCCGAGCAGTCCGTGACCGTCATCGACACCATCTATGACCAGGTTAAGGCCGAGTTCCAGAAGCGCGGCTGCTACTTCGTCAAGCAGGGTGCCGAGATGGAGGCCCTGCGTGCCGCCATGTTCAAGAACGGCGCCCTCGATCACCGCATCCCCGGCATGGCTGCCGCTAAGATCGCCGAGCTCGCCGGCATCGAGGTTCCCGCCAAGACTAAGATCCTGATCGCCGAGGTCACCTCCACCGACCCCGCCAAGGAGGAGTTCTCCCACGAGAAGCTCTCCCCGGTCCTGGCCATGTACCACGCCAAGGACTTCCAGGAGGCCGTCGACAAGGCCGAGCACCTGGTGCTCGCCGGTGGCCCGGGCCACACCGCCTCTCTGTACGTGCACCCCGCCCAGGCCGAGAAGATCAGCCTGTTCGAGCACGTCATGAAGGCCTGCCGTATCGTCATCAACACCCCGTCCTCGCACGGCGGCATCGGTGACCTGTACAACTTTGGCATGAAGCCGTCTCTGACCCTGGGCTGCGGCTCCTGGGGCGGCAACTCCGTCTCCGAGAACGTTGGGGTGAAGCACTTGATCAACGTTAAGACTGTGGCCGAGCGCCGTGAGAACATGCTGTGGTTCCGCGCTCCCGAGAAGGTCTACTTCAAGAAGGGTTCCACGCCCGTCGCCCTCGACGAGCTGGGCAACGTCATGGGCAAGAAGCGCGCCTTCATCGTCACCGACCAGTTCCTCTTCAAGAATGGCAACACCCGCGCCATCGAGGCCAAGCTCGACGAGATGGGTATCGCCCACGACTGCTTCTACGACGTCGAGCCCGATCCGTCGCTGCAGTGCGCACGTCGCGGCGCCAAGCAGATGGCTCTCTTTGAGCCGGACGTCATCATCGCCGTCGGCGGTGGCTCCGCTATGGACGCCGGCAAGATCATGTGGATGATGTACGAGCACCCCGAGTGCAAGTTTGAGGACATGGCCATGGACTTCATGGACATCCGCAAGCGTATCTTCACCTTCCCCGAGATGGGCAAGAAGGCCTACTTCGTCGCCGTCCCGACCTCTTCGGGTACCGGCTCCGAGTGCACGCCGTTCGCCATCATCACCGACAAGGAGACCGGCATCAAGTGGCCGCTCGCCGACTACGCGCTGCTCCCCAACATGGCTATCGTCGACGCCGACAACTGCATGACCGCCCCGCGCGGCCTGACCGCTGCCTCCGGCATCGATGTCATGACCCACGCCATCGAGTCCTATGTCTCCATCATGGCTTCCGACTACACCAAGGGCCTCTCCGAGCGCGCTGCTAAGCTCGTCTTCGAGAACCTGCCCTCCAGCTTCACGAACGGCGCCAAGGACCCGCATGCCCGCGAGGAGATGCACAACGCCTCCTGCATGGCCGGTATGGCCTTCGCCAACGCCTTCCTGGGCCTCAACCACTCCATGGCCCACAAGCTCGGCGCTTTCCACCACCTGCCCCACGGCCTCGCAAACGCCGTCATCCTGACCCGCGTCATGCGCTACAACGCCGCCGAGGCTCCCGTCAAGATGGGTACCTTCTCCCAGTATCCTTACCCCAACGCGCTGCACAACTACGCCGAGATGGCCAAGTACTGCGGCATCGAGGGCAAGGACGACAAGGAGGTCTTCGAGAACTTCATCACGAAGCTCGAGGAGCTCAAGGACTTCATCGGCGTCAAGAAGACCATCGCCGACTACGGTGTTGACGAGCAGTACTTCCTCGACACCCTCGACGAGATGACCGAGCAGGCATTCAACGACCAGTGCACCGGCGCTAACCCGCGCTACCCGCTCATGAGCGAGATCAAGGAGCTCTACCTGGACGCCTACTACGGCCGCGAGCCCCAGGACTACGCCGTCTGCTAGTTTTAGCACGGTTATTTGCGGCGGGGGTGCACGGGTGTACGCACGCCCCCGCCGTTGCTTCTATCGCATCGTTGAAAGGATGCAATCATGCTGCTCCCCGATTCCAAGACCGAGCTCGTCCGTCGCGGCAACAAGGTCGTTTACGACCTGGGCGACAAGATCGTCAAGGTCTTTAACGAGACCAAGCCCGTCTCCGACGTGTTCAACGAGGCTTTGAATCTTGCCCGCATCAATGAGTGCGGCATCCGCAGCCCCAAGGCTCTCGAGGTTTCCCAGCTCGAGAACGCCAACGGCTGGGCGCTCGTGACCGAGAAGGTTCCGGGCACCACCCTTGCCGAAAAGATGACTGCCGAGCCCCAGCGCTTTGGTGAGTACCTCGAGATGTTCGTCGACCTCCAGATCGAGATCCACGGCTACACCTCCCCGCTGCTCAACCGTCAGCGCGACAAGTTCGCCCGCATGATCGACAGCCTTGATCAGCTCAATGCCACCACGCGCTACAACCTTCAGGAGCGTCTGGACGGCATGACCAAGGAGTTCAAGGTCTGCCACGGCGACTTCAACCCCTCCAACGTCATCGTCGGCGACGACGGCCAGCTCTATGTGTGCGACTGGGCACACGCCACCCAGGGCTCCCCTGCTGCCGACGTTGCCACCACCTACCTGCTCTTCGCCCTCAACAGCAAGGACCAGGCCGAGGCCTACCTGGAGCTCTACTGCGACCGCGCCGACATGCCCATGCAGGTCGTGCGTCAGTGGACGAGCATCGTCGCCGCTTCCGAGCTCGCTCGTAAGCGCAACGTGAACGATGAGTTCCTTAAGAACTGGATCGACGTCGTCGATTATCAGTAATATCTGAGCGATTTATTTCGCATCGGAGGCACAAAGGAAAACCCCGCAGCTCATATGGGCTGTGGGGTTTTCCTTTTAGCGATTGAGCACGCTGGCAAGATAGGCTTATAGGACAAAAAGTGTGTCCACGTTGGGGGCATCGGCGCAGGTCGATGCCCCTTTTTCGGCCGTTTAAATTCCGTGCCCGCTTTTAACCGCTCGGACAGAATGTGTGTCCGGTTGCCCATCGTTCCCGCAGGTAGATAACCTTTTCCGGAACCCTTAAACACCCTTTCGGAAGAGGTGCCCATGAAGGCCGTTTATTGCCCCTACCGCAACGGCCGGACCAAGCGCAACGGCAGGACCTCATCGGGGTCCCAGCGGTGGAGGTGCACGGCCTGCGGCGCGTCGACGACGCTGAGGTACGACGACACGGCGGCGAGGCTCGAGGAGTTCCTCGGCTGGCTCCTCTCGAAGGACTCGCAAGCGGCGATGCCGGGCGGCGGGCGGTCCTTCAGGCGCAGGACGGCCGAGTTCTGGGAGGTCTGGCCCATGCCCGTCCCCGACGGCGAGCTGCACCGCGTGCTCTACGTCGACGGGATCTGGGTCGCGCGCGACCTCGTCGTGCTCATATGCTGCAGCGGCGAGCGGGCGGTCTCCTGGTACATGGCCAGGTCCGAGAACTCGAGGGCGTGGTCGGCCCTCATGTCGCCGATCCCGGCGCCCGAGGTGGTCGTCACCGACGGCGGGAGCGGGTTCGCCAAGGCCGTGCGCGAGACCTGGCCGCGCACCAGGGTCCAGAGGTGCACCTTCCACGCCTTCTCGCAGATCAAGCGCTACACGACGACGCGGCCGAAGCTCCAGGCGGGACGCGAGCTCTACCTCATCGCGCGCGACCTCATGGGCATCGAGACGCTGCACCAGGCCGAGCTCTGGGTCGAGCGCTACCTCGACTGGTGCGGGTTCTGGGCCGACTTCCTGGAGGACAGGACCGTGGTGGACGGCAGGAGGGCCTACACCCACGAGAGGCTGAGGCGGGCGCGCTCGTCGCCGTCGTCGCTGGTGTCGGCGGGGACGCTGTTCACCTACCTCGACCCCGCCCTGGCCAGGGCCGGCCCGCTGCCGTCGACCAACAACATGATCGAGGGAGGGGTGAACTCGCAGCTGAGGGCCGTCCTGCGCAACCACCGGGGGCTGACGTCGGCCAGGCGCGTGAAGGCGGTGTTCTGGTGGTGCCACGCGCACTCGGGGGACGCGAGGACGGCGAGAGAGAAACTCGCCACGATGCCGGCCGACGCGGACATCGACTTCCTGTTCAGCGTCTACTCCGCCTCGCCGTCGCGCGAGGACGGAGGGCCGGAGCGGGGCGACAGGGCCGTGTGGGAGGACCTCCACCACAGGGACCCGTACCCGTTCTGGCTGGATTAATGGATGGAAACGGATGTTCTATCGGGACACACTTTTTGTCCTATAAGCCGCAAGATAAAAGGACGGCCCCGCATCTCCCCGATCTGGAGAAATGCGGGGCCGTCCCGTATATCGAACTACAAGCGAAATCGTCGATTAACGGCGGGCCGCCTTAACAAGCTCGGCAACCTTGGCGACGACCTCGTCGATCGCCACGTCCTCGCGCTCGCCCGTGGCACGGTCCTTGAGCTCAACGGTGCCATTCTTAAGGCCACGCTTGCCAAGCACCACCTGATACGGGAATCCCATAAGGTCGTTATCGGCAAACTTAAAGCCGGGACGCTCATCGCGATCGTCGACGACGACCTCGATACCCTCGGCGCACAGGCCCTCGACGATTTGGTCGCAAACGGTAGCGCACTCCTCCTTCTTGGGATCGAGCGGAATCACCGCGACCTCGTACGGAGCAACGGAGACCGGCCAGACGATACCGTGCTCGTCGTTGTGCTGCTCCACGACAGCAGCGAGCGAGCGGGACACGCCCACACCGTAGCAACCCATGATGAGCGGCTTCTCCTTGCCGTCCTCGTCCATAAAGGTGGCACCCATGGCCTCGGAATACTTGGTGCCAAGCTGGAAGACCTGAGAGACCTCGATGCCGCGGGCAGCAGAGAGCGGCTTGCCGCAGTGCGGGCAGGGGTCGCCGGCAACGACGGTTACCAGGTCGGCCCACTCGTCGACGGTAAAGTCGCGCTCGGGGCAGGCACCGGTAAAGTGATAGTCGACCTCGTTGGCGCCACAGGCCCACTGCTTGGACTCGCGCAGGCTCTCGTCGCAGACCAGACGAATGCCCTCGGGCAGGTTAACTGGTCCGATAAAGCCCTTGTGCAGACCGTTCGCCTGAAGCTCCTCGTCGGTCATCATGCGATAGCCCTTGCCAAAGACATGCTCGGCCTTGCAATCGTTGAGCTCGTGGTCGCCCGGGACAATGGCCACGACCGGCTTGCCCTCAGCATCGATGAGCGCCAGCGACTTTCGCGTACCGTTCTCGGGGAAGCCGAAGAACTTTGCAACGGCCTCGATGGTGCCCATGCCCGGAGTCTCGACCTTGGTGAGCGTACCGTCGCCAGGACCCTCGGTCACAACGACCTTGGTGCTTGCGGCCTCATCGTCGGCAGCGAAGCCGCACTCATCGCAGTAGACGAGCGAAGCCTCGCCAGCGTCGGCCAGAGCCATGTACTCGACGGAGGTGTCGCCGCCGATCTCGCCGGAGTCGGCGACAACGGGCAGGGCCTTGATGTAGCAGCGCTCGCAAATGTTGGCATAGGCCTGCTTCATCTTGTCGTACTCCTCCTGCAGGCTCTCCTGCGTAGTGGAGAAGCTGTAGGCGTCCTTCATGATGAACTCGCGACCGCGCATCAGACCAAAGCGGGGGCGGAACTCATCGCGGAACTTGTCCTGAATGTGGTACAGGTTGACGGGCAGCTGCTTATAGGAGCGCAGCTCGTTGCGCACCAGGGCCGTGACGGTCTCCTCGTGCGTGGGTCCGAGAACAAACTCGCGGCCGTGGCGGTCATCAAAGCGCACGAGCTCCTTGCCATAGGCATCGATGCGGCCGGACTCACGCCACAGCTCGGCATCGACCATAATGGGCATCATGAGCTCCTGGGCGCCGGCAGCATCCATCTCGTCGCGCACGATGTTCTCGATCTTGCGGATCGAGCGCCAAGCAAGCGGCAGGTAGGAATACAAACCGGCGGCCTCCTTGCGGATCATGCCGGCACGGAGCAGCAGGCGGTGGCTGGCGAGCTCAGCGTCCGCCGGGTCCTCTTTAAGCGTCGGCGCATAGAGCTTAGACATATACATTGCTCGGGTCATTTATTTCTCCTCAATAAGTTTGTCGACCTCTGCCATAAGCGCGTCGACAATTTGGTCCTCAGCTACTTTACCAATGATCTGGCCATGCGAAAAGAGCAAGGCCTGACCACGTCCGCAAGCAACGCCCAGGTCGGCATCAGAAGCCTCACCGGGGCCATTAACGGCACATCCCATCACAGCGATAGAAAGCGGCGCGGAGTAATTCTTAAGCCGCTCGGTGACCTCCTCGGCGATGGGAATGAGGTTAACCTGGCAGCGGGCGCACGTGGGGCACGAGACAATCTCGGGGCCACGGCGACGCAAGCCCAGCGACTGCAGAATACCCCAGGCAACCGGCGGCTCCTCAACCGGATCGGCCGTGAGAGAGACGCGCATGGTGTCACCAATACCCTCAGACAGCAGAATACCAAGGCCCACCGAGCTCTTGATGGTGCCCTGGAGCTTGGTCCCCGCCTCCGTCACGCCCAGGTGAAGCGGAATGTGGGGAATCTCACGCGACAGGGCACGATAGGTTTCAAGCGTCGTCTGTACACTATGGGCCTTGGCCGAAAGCACAATGTTCGTAAAGCCGCGGTCCTCAAAGTGCTTGACGAAGCGCTCGCTCGACATCACAAGCTTTTCGGGCTGCGTGAGGTCTTCGCGCTCGGCGATATCCTGCTCGAGTGAACCGGCATTGACGCCGATACGAATCGCACAGTCCGCGGCACCCGCAGCATCGATCACCGCGTCAACCTTGGCCCAATCGCCGATATTGCCGGGATTGATGCGCAGCTTGGCAGCACCGGCCTCAACGGCACCAATGGCGAGCTTATGGTTAAAGTGAATATCGGCGACGATCGGCACCGGGGACTCAGCACAGATGGTACGAAAGCCCTCGAGCGCGGCCTCGGTGGGTACACTCACGCGCACGATATCGCAGCCCGCCTGCGCCAACGCGCGAACCTGCCCAAGCGTTGCCTGGGCATCGGCGGTATCAGTGCAGGTCATAGACTGAACCACCACCGGCGCGCCGCCGCCGATCTGCACGCCGCCCACATGCACGGGGCGCGTCAGCTCGCGCGGCAAAGAATGGGATAAAGACAATCCAAACACTCCCCTACAGAATAAATCGAAGGATGTCGGAACGAAGCATATAGACAAACAGCAGTGCGAAGAGCGCGATGCCCACATAGCTCACAATTGTCTGAGCCTTGAGAGGCAGCTCGCGACCCGCAATCTTTTGAATAATCTCGATGACTAACTTGCCGCCATCGAGTGGTGGGATGGGCAGCAGGTTCATAAAGCCAAGCGAGAACGAAATGAGGGCGGCAAACGAAAGGAACGTGGCAGGGCCGGCAGCAGCAGCCTGTGAGGACATAACGCTAATGCCCACGATCGAAGAAGACTGATCGAGAATCTCCATCGTATGCTGCGGCTGGAGCAGGCGCATCACGCCCTCCGCTGTCTGCACGACATAGGAGAACGAAAGTCGAGCCGACGTGATGGGGTCTAAACGGACCACCTGCGTAGAGGCATACACACCTAGGCGCTCGTCCTCTTTGAGCGCAACCGCGGTCGAATGCTGCTTGCCGTCACGCTCGTACTCGATGGCGATATCGTCCTTACCGGCAGCCTTACCGATGGCATCGTAAACGTCCATCCAGGTAGAGCACGATACTCCGTCAACCGAAAGGATCGCGTCGCCGCCCTCGATACCCGCCTTGGCGGCAATAGACCCCTCGTCAACCTGACCGATCACGTTGGTATCCATCGGCACGGTGACACCCGCAATAGAGTAGATGCTCATAAGCAGCAAAAAGCCCGTCAGGATATTGACGAGAATGCCCGCGAGCAGCATAAAGGCGCGCTTGAGAAAGCCCTGGCCAAGATAGGTGTGCGAACGCTCTTGTGCAAGGAACTCGGCCTCGCCGCACGGCAGCTCCCACACATCGCCCTCGGTAGTCGCATGCTCTCGATCGAAACGGCGGCCGTCAAAGGTGGTGTAACCCGCCGCATCTCGTGGCAGCGTCTGATACTTGGTGGGATAGTAGCTCGGCGAGGGCTTCTCCCCTTCCTCATACCAAGGCGCGATAGAGCCCCAACCCAAGAGCAAGGCGCATGCCTCGAGCACATCCTCCTCGGAAAGCTCGAGCTCGACAGCAAGGTCGGCCACGGTCACGCGACCATGACGGTAGATAGCCGCGAGCACGCGATCGGCGCACGAGACATCGGTCGGATCCATACCGCAGATGGCAGCGTAGCCACCCAGCAGCAGCGGGGTCACGCCAAACTTGGTTCCAATGCGACGCGACGTGTAATGGATGTCAAAGCGGCACGGCAGGCCCAAAAAGAACTCGGTCACACGGACGCCGCAGGCACGCGCCGCCAAAAAGTGGCCGCCCTCGTGCAAAAACACGAGGACGGAAAGCATCAGCAGGCCCCAAAAGACCGATGAAAGAACGCTCAGAACAGTATCCATAAAACGAAAAAGCAATCCTTATGGGTTAGGAACGGGTTGCGGCGAGCGCCTGCGCAGCTTTTTCACGCGCCCACGCATCGATGTCGCGAAGCTGCTCAAACGAATCGACCGCCTGCATATCGTGGGCATCCATGCAGGATTCCACAATGCGATCGATATCGGTAAAGCTGCAGCCATCGTGCAGGAAGGCATCGACGGCGACCTCGTTGGCGGCATTGAGCACGCACGGCATGGTGCCACCCGTCTTGCCGGCACGCTCGGCCAGTGCCAGACAGCGGAAGGTATCCATGTCGGCAGCATCAAACGTGAGCTGTCCCAGCTCGCGGAAATCGATACGAGGCGCCGGGGTATCCCAACGCTCGGGATACGAGAACGCGAACTGGATGGGAATACGCATGTCGGAAGCACCGAGATGCGCCATCACGGAGCCGTCGGCAAACTCGACCATAGAGTGAATCTTGGACTGACGCTGCACGACCACGTTAATGAAATCGAGGTCGCAGTTAAACAGATGCATGGCCTCAATGCGCTCCAGACCCTTGTTCATGAGGGTGGCGGAGTCGATGGTGATCTTGGCACCCATGGCCCACGTGGGATGTGCGAGGGCATCGGCACGCGTCACGCGATTGAGCTCGTCGCGCGTGCGGCCAAAGAACGGACCGCCCGAGCAGGTGAGCCAAATACAATGAGCCTCGCGTGGGTTCTCCCCCAGATAGCACTGGTAGATGGCGGAGTGCTCAGAGTCAACTGGAATAAGCTGGCCCGGTTGCGCCAACGGCATAAGCAAGTCGCCACCGACGACGAGGGACTCCTTGTTGGCAAGGGCGAGGCGCTTATTTGAGGTCAAGGCCGCATGGCTCGCTTCGAGCCCGGCAGCGCCCACAATGGCAACAAGCACACAGTCGACATCATCGCGACGTGCGAGCTCACAAACCGCCTGCGCACCAACACCGAGCTCCGTGCCCTCGGGCAGCTCCTGCAGCACGGCGTCCGCACCGTGGGCGGAGTCGGCCACGGCAACGGCCGGAACCGAGAACTCGCGGGCGGCGGCAACGAGCTCCGAGGTGCTGGAATTGACGGACAGCGCCGTTACCTGCAGTCGATCGGCATGCTGACGGCACACGTCGAGTGCCTGCGTGCCGATAGAGCCCGTACAACCCAGGATGGCAACACGAAGGCGTCCATCGGAGCCATACGTCGTCTGGAATGACATTACAGCACGCCCCCGATCATCAAAAGCAGCTGCGCGGTAATGCAGCCAAAGATAAGCGAGTCGCTACGGTCGAGCATGCCGCCATGGCCCGGGATAAGGTTGCCGGAATCCTTGACGCCCACGCCACGCTTGATGCGCGACTCAATGAGGTCGCCGATAACGCCCAGGATGGACACGACCAAGCCGCACAGCAGCGCATAGGGCAGGCTGAGTTTGTAGAAGTGCGTCGCCCACAGGATGAGCCAAATCAAAACCGAGCCCAGAATGCCGCCGACAAATCCCTCCCAGCTCTTTTTAGGAGAGATCTTGGGAACCATCTTGTGCTTGCCGATACGGCTGCCCACGATGTAGGCAAACGAATCGGAGACCCAAAGGGACGCGCAAACGCCCACCGAAAGCAAGGCGCCGGCAAAACCGGGCACGGCATCGCGCAGCAGCACGATAGCCGACAGCATAAAGCCAGTGTAGATGGGACCCATGAGCGTCACGGCCACATCAGAGATGCGGGTACGCGGCGACCAGACATACCAAATGCCCACAGCGAGCATCAGGGCAAAAAGCAGGGCATTCAGCAACATCGAATCGCCCAACGCCGACAGCGGAAAGAGTACGGCGGCAGCGATACCCATGCGCTCGTTAGCCATCTTGCCATCGAGCCTCGTCATACGGAAAAACTCATAGCAGCACAGACCGCTCATGACAGAAACAAAGATGGCCGTGGGCACGATACCCAAAACCAGGCACAGGATAAAGACAACGGCGTAAACGATACCGGCGGCGGCACGGGTGATAAAGCCCGCAAGCCACGAACCGGTGCCATTCTTCGCTGCGGGCGCTCCCGCAGCGACAGCCTTGCGCTCAGATGTCTTGGGAGCAGTTGCCTTGGGACGATCGGACACGATTAAGCCTCCTCGGTCTTGCTCAGACCACCAAACCTACGGTCACGGCCCTGATAGGCCAAAATGGCGTCGACAAGGCCCCAACGATCAAAGTCGGGCCAATAGGTATCGGTGACGTAGAATTCGGAATAAGCCACCTGCCACAGCAGATAGTTCGAAAGGCGCAGCTCACCAGAAGTGCGAATCACAAGCTCAGGATCGGGAAGGCCGGCGGTATAGAGGTGGGAAGCCACCATGTCGTCATCAATTGCGGCAGGATCGATCTTACCGGCGGCAGCGTCGAGTGCGATCTGACGGACAGCGCGGGTAATCTCGGCACGCGCGCCGTAGTTGACGGCAAGCGCCAGCGTCATGCCGGTGTGATCGGCGCACTCAGCAAGACCGCGTTCAAAAACGTCGCGGGTCTTCTTGGGCAGCGCGGAAATGTCACCCAAAAAGACAACGCGCACGTTTTCGCGCTTCAGAAGCGGCAGCTCGTCGATGAACGTCTTGGCAAACAGGTGCATCAGAACGTTGACTTCGTGCTGAGGGCGATTCCAGTTTTCGGTCGAAAACGCATAGGCAGAAAGCACGTCGACGCCCAGACGCACGCAGGCGGTAATAATCTCACGAAGGGAGACGATACCCGCCTTGTGGCCCTCAGTGCGCGCAAGACCGCGCGACGTGGCCCAGCGACCGTTGCCGTCCATGATGCACGAGATATGGTGCGGAATGTTATTGAGGTCAAGGTCGGAAAAACCGACGCCCGCAGGGGCGTCGGCAAAGTACTCGACCAGTTTATGCTCGTCGTATTGCACCTTAGATCTCCATGACCTCGGCTTCTTTTTCCTTCAGAAGCTCCTCGACCTTGGCGACATACTCATCGGTGTGCTTCTGGACCTTGGCCTGCTCGCGACGGACATCGTCCTCGGTGAGCTCCTCATCGCGCTCGAGCTTGTTGTTGAAGTCGCGACGGATGTTACGGATAGACACCTTGGCCTGCTCGGCGTACTCGCGGCACTCCTTGACGAGCTCGCGACGGCGCTCCTCGGTGGGAGCCGGGAACGGAAGACGAACGACGGTGCCATCGGAGTTGGGGGTAATACCCAGATCGGAAGCGCCGATGGCCTTGACGATAGCATTGATGAGTGCCTTGTCCCACGGCTCGATGAGCAGCATGTGGGCCTCGGGGGTCTTGACGGCGGCAACCTGCGTGACCGGCGTGGGAACACCGTAATAATCGACGGTGATGTCGGACAGAATGTTGGCATTGGCGCGGCCGGTACGGACCTTGGAGAAGTTATGCTTGAGGGACTCGAGCGACTTGTCCATATGGGCGGTGATGTTCTCTGCCATGCTTAATCCTCCTGATAGACGAGCGTGCCGACGGGCTCACCCGCGAGCGCGCGCTTGACAGTGTCCTCGCCATCGATGTTGAGGACCAAAATCGGCATACGGTTATCTTGGCACAGTGCCGTAGCCGTGGAATCCATAACCTGCAGACCGCGGACGAGCACCTCATGGTAGGTGATCTTGTCAAAGCGGACGGCATCGGCGCACTTGACGGGATCCTTGTCATAGATGCCGTCGACCTTGGTGGCCTTGATCAGAATCTCGGCGCCGATCTCGCACGCACGAAGAGCCGCGGCGGTGTCGGTCGTAAAGTACGGATTGCCCGAACCGGCGGCAAAAATAACGACGTTGCCCTTGGAAAGGTGGTTGATGGCGCGACGGCGAATATAGGGCTCGCAGATCTCGTTCATCTGAATAGCGCTCATCACGCGGCAAGGAACATCGTTATGCTCGAAGGCATCCTGCAGGGCGAGCGCGTTCATAACGGTTGCCAGCATGCCCATGTAGTCGGCCTGAGCACGCTCCATGCCACCGGCAGCGCCGGCCATGCCGCGGAAAATATTGCCGCCGCCGACAACGACGCCGACCTCATGGCCAACGGCGAGCAGCTCCTTGACCTGCTTGGCAAGATGGTCGGTAACCTTGGGGTCGATGCCATATTGGCCGTCGCCCATCAGTGCTTCGCCGGAAAGCTTCAAAAGCACGCGTTTATATCGGATGTCGGACAAAGCGATCCTCCTTTAGATTGAACTCTCAACATTCTATCAAAGGCTCTAAGAAGAGCCATGAAAAAGCAGGCTGTGAGTAAAACCCACAGCCTGCTCATTACCAGCTACAAGAGCTTATTTACTCGCCACGGACCAGACGGTCAAAGGCAACGACGGTAATGGTGTCGCCGAGCTCCTTGGAGACCTGCTCAGCGTACTTCTTGATGGTGAGGGAGCTGTCCTTGATGAACTCCTGCTCGGTGAGCACGGACTGCTTGTAGAACTTCTCCAGACGGCCGACAGCCATCTTCTCCTGAATGGCCTCGGGCTTGCCGGACTCGGCAGCCTGAGCCATGTAGATCTGCTTCTCGTGCTCGACGGTCTCGGCCGGAACCTGATCGCGGGTAGCGCAGATCGGGGCGACGGCGGCAACCTGAAGGGCAACGTCGTGAGCGAAGGTCTTGAAGGACTCAGCCTGAGCGGTCTCGGCCTTCTCGAAAGCAAACTCGACGAGGACGCCGATCTTACCACCCATGTGGATGTAAGAAGCGAGAGCGCCGTTCTCGGCCTTGCGGGCAGCGAAGCGGGAGATCTTCATGTTCTCGCCCATGATGTGAATCATCTCGGTGAGCTCGGAGGAAACAGTCTCCTCGCCCATCGGCTTCTCGAGCAGAGCGTCGACGTCAGCAGGCTCGGTGGTAGCGACAACCTCAGCGACCTTGGAAGCAAAGCCGGTGAACTTGGCGTTGGAGCCAACGAAGTCGGTCTCGCAGGAGAGCTCGAGCAGAGCGCCGGTCTTGCCATCCTCGGAGACGAACGCGGCAACAGCGCCCTCGTTGGTCTCACGGCCAGCCTTCTTGGCAGCCTTGGCAAGGCCGTTCTTACGCAGAACGTCGACAGCGGCGTCCATGTCGCCGTCAGCCTCGACGAGAGCCTTCTTGCACTCCATCATCGGGGAGTCGGTCATCTCGCGGAGCTGCTTGACCATAGCGGCGGTAATCTGGGCCATTGTGGTTCCTTTCAAAGAGATGAAAAAGAATTAACTAAGACTGATTTACTCGGCCTTGGGCTCAGCGGCCATCTCGGCCTCGGAGACCTGCTCCTTGCCGGAGCCAGCGAGGCAGGCGTCAGCCATGAGCTCGCACATAAGGGTGACAGCGGAGATAGCGTCATCGTTGCAGGGGATGCCGTACTCGACCTCGTCGGGATCGGAGTTGGTGTCGATCAGAGCGACGACGGGGATGTTCAGGCGCTGAGCCTCCTTGATGGCGTTCTCCTCGCGCTTGGTGTCGATGACGAAGAGGGCCTGGGGCAGACCCTTCATGTCGCGGGCGCCACCGAGGTTGGTCTGGAGCTTGGTGAGCTCCTTGCCGAGAACAGCCTGCTCCTTCTTGGGCAGAACAGCCATGCGGCCGTCCTCGACCATGGCCTCGAGCTCCTCCATGCGGTTGATGCGGGAGCGGATGGTGACGAAGTTGGTCAGCATACCGCCGAGCCAACGCTGGTTGATGTAAGGCATGTTGGCGCGCTCAGCAGCGTTCTTGACGGCCTCCTGAGCCTGCTTCTTGGTGCCGACGAACAGCACGTTGCCGCCCTTGGCGACGTTCTTGACGAAGGTGTAGGCCTGGTCGGCGTCGAGGATGGTCTGCTTGAGGTCGAGGATGTAGATGCCGTTGCGCTCACCGAAGATGAACGGCTTCATCTTGGGGTTCCAGCGACGGGTCTGGTGACCGAAGTGGCAGCCGGCCTCGAGCAGGGTGCGGATATTAATCTTGGTAGCCATGTTAAACCTCCTGTGGTTTGCCTCCGCGCGGGGTCATCCTCCAAAACCAACCCGGACATGTGCTACCAAAGCCCGGGCACCACGGTATGAAGTAGCCGCGCGTGCGTGATAAAAACATGTTGCCGTGAAGCAACCCGATGAATGATAGCAGGAATGCATCTTCCTGCCAACCCGCAATCAAAACCACACACCTGAGTGCGACGCGGGACGTCCCAGCCACTATTCGCCGCGGGGATGGGCTTGAGCCACGGCACGTTTGAGCCGATCGGGCGTGAGATGCGTGTAGATTTGCGTCGTGGACAGGCTCGCATGACCCAGCAGCTCTTGAACCGAGCGCAGGTCCGCACCGCCCTCGAGCAAGTCGGTCGCAAAGGTATGGCGCATCGCATGCGGGGCGATGTCGGCCGGAATGCCGGCGAGCGTCGCCAGCGTATGGAACCGCCGCCGGAGCATGGCGGCGCTCATGCGATTGCCGCGCGCCGATATAAGCAGCGGATGCGGCCCGGTAGCGAGGTCGCGGCGCTTTGCCTGAGCGAGCAACTCCGGCCTCCCCTCCTCAATATAGAGACGCGTCACCTCGAGCGCACGACGATACAGAGGGACGATACGTTCTTTGCTCCCCTTGCCCCACAGGCGCAACGTGCGTTCGGACCAAGCGATAGACTCCACATTGAGTGCTGCGAGCTCAGAGATACGAGCACCCGAGGCATAGAGCAGCTCGAGCATCGCCGCATCGCGCAGTCCCGCGGGCGTCGAGGTATCAGGCGTCTTGAGCAGCGCCTCGACCTGCTGGGTCGTAAGGACGCCCGGCAGGTCACGCGGCAGCTTGGGCGATGCGATCGCCGAGACCGCATCGCCCTCGACAATCCCCTCGGCAGCCATCCAGCGATAGAGAGATCGGATAGCCGACAGGTGCGCCGCAAGCGTTCGGGGAGCCACCTGCTCACGCGAAAGCTCGGCAAGATAGCGACGAATGGTGCGCACGTCGGCAGCGAAAGCATCGATATCCTCGCGCTCGCACCAAGCAGCAAAGCGCTCCAGCCTCGAGCCATAGGCTGTCACCGTGTTGGGAGAAAGTCCCTCAACACGTGCGATATAGGCGATAAACGAGTCGACGGTGTCGTACAGGTCAAAAGCTATGACCGGTCGCCTCCAAACAGATCGGAGCGAGTGGCCAGATAGGCATCAAGGGCCTCGAGGGCGCGATCCGCATAAGCCTGGTAGCGGTCGCGTTTGCTGCGGCGCTTACCATCCTCGAGTGGCGGCACCAGGCCAAAGTTGACATGCATAGGCTGATAGCCCACGGTGGCAGGATCGGTCGCATAGCCCACGAGCGCGCCCAGAGCGCCCACGCGCGGCAGCTCGACGCCCGCGGCACCGATAGCCTCGGCATAGGTGTTGAGCGCGGCGAGCAGGCCCGTCGCCACGGCCTCCATGTACCCCTCGGTGCCGGTGATCTGACCGGCCAGGCGCACACCGGTACCGGGCACGGCAAAGGTGCCATCGAGCACGTGCGGGGCGTCGACAAAGGTATTGCGGTGCATGACACCGTAGCGGAAGAACTCAGCGTTCTCCAGGCCCGGCACCATATGGAAGACGCGCTTCTGCTCGCCAAAGGTCAGATTGGTCTGGAAGCCCACCAGGTTATAGGCGGTCTTCTCCTTGTTCTCGGCACGCAGCTGAATCGCCGCCCAAGGGCGACGTCCGGTACGCGGGTCAGTGAGGCCGACGGGCTTCATGGCGCCAAAGCGAATAGCGTCCTTGCCGGTGCGCGCAACCTCCTCGGCAGGCTGGCAGGCCTGGAACAGATCGCTGCCCTCAAAGTCCTTGAGCACCACGCGGTCGGCCGTGGTGAGCGCCTCGATAAAGGCCTCGTACTCCTCTTTGTTGAGCGGGGCGTTGAGATAGTCGCCGCTCCCCTGCTCCTCGTAGCGCGACTGCGAGAACAGCACGTCCATATCGAGCGTGGAGGCATCGACGATCGGAGCCGCGGCATCGAAGAACGCAAGGGCGTCGCCGCCGACGAGCTTCATGACCTCTTCGCTCAGCGCCGGCGAGCACAAGGGGCCCGCGGCAATGACCACGTGACCCTCGGGAATCTGCGTGACCTCGCCGTGAATGATCTCGATATTGGGACGGGCGGCAACCTCGGCCTCGACAAGCTCGGAAAACTTGACGCGGTCGACCGCCAGGGCGCCACCGGCGGGAACAGCCGCGCGATGGGCACAATCGAGCAGCACCGAACCCATGCGCTCGAGCTCGGCTTTTAGTAGGCCAGCAGCGGAATCTGGACGGGTCGACTTAAACGAATTGGAACAGACAAGCTCTGCCAGGTGATCGGTATGGTGAGCCGGAGAGCTCACCTGGGGGCGCATCTCGCACAGCTTTACGGCAAACCCGCGGTCTGCCAGCTGGATCGCGCATTCCGAACCCGCCAGACCGCCACCGATAACCGTCACCTGATCGAACTGCATCTGCAAACACCTTTCTAATTGACACGTTTTCCATTGTGACCGAAGGGCGTCTGGGCGTGAAGGGCAAACTTGGAGGGCGCATACCTTCCATCCATCATGCGCTCGATAAGACCCTCGAGTTCAAGCGAACCCAGGAGTTTGAGTACGCCGACAGCATCGAGCGAGACGAGCGCCGCGATGTCGTCGACCTTGAGCGGAGAGGCGATGAGCGCATGCATCACGGTCTGCTGCGTTGGATTCAGGTCGGCAATGCCGGGAGCATCGGGGCGAGAGTAGCGCAGGGTGCCGTAGATGCGTGAGATAGCCATCTCGATAGATTCCTCGTCGATGATGCAGCAGGCACCGTTCGCAATGAGGTAATTCGTGCCACGCGACTCGGGCGATAGGATCGACCCCGGCACGGCAAGAAGTTCGCGCCCCAAATCCATAGCAGCCTCGGCTGTAGAAAACGTCCCGGAAGGAATACCCGCCTCGGATACAAAGAGGGCTTGCGACAGGGCCGCAATCACGCGATTGCGGCGCGGAAAGGCAAACTTGCGCGGCCCCATGCCCCACGGAGAGATCGACACGACCGCGCCACCCGTATCGAGCGTGCGTGTAATAAGCCCCGCGCTCGAACGCGGGTAGACCACGTCGGCGCCCGTCCCCAGCACCACGACGTGTTTGCCGCCGGCGTTGACCGCAGCCCAACCCGAGGCTTGGTCACAACCGACCGCGCCGCCCGAAACTACCGTCACGCCCGCCTCGACCGCAACCTTTGCCGCAAGCTCTGCCACGGCAAGACCATACGGCGAGGCCTTTCGCGCGCCGATGATGGAGAGCGCAGGCGTCGAAAGCACCTCGGGGTTGCCGCGCACATAAAGCGTCTGGGGTACATCAGAAAGCTCCAAAACGGTCTCGGGATACAACGCGTCACCTGGATGCAGCTCGAAGGTCCCCTCGGCTATCATTGGTCCCTCCTTCCCTGGTACATCGCCGCCTCGAGCACGTGGTCCTGCGTCACTTGCTCGCTCTCGGCGACATCTGCGATCGTACGCGCGATACGCACCAGGCGCACGATACCGCGGCCCGTGAGATGCGTGCGCTTCGACAGGCCGAGCACGCACTTCTCCGCCGCATCATCGAGCTCGAAGGTCGAAACGACGCCCTCAATGGACCGCGTCTCGTCATTCTCGGCCTCGGCATCCGCATCGTCCATACGGGATTCGCGCCAAGCGCGAAAAGCGCGACCGCGCACAACGTAGTCACGTAACTCGGCCGACGACATACCCTCCGCACCCTCGATAATCACTTGGGGGTCGGGACGGGTCACATCGATCATCATGTCGATACGGTCGGCCAAAGGACCGCGCAGTTTAGACCGATAGCGCTCAACCATCGCCGCCGAGCAGCGACACGGTACCTCGCGATCGCCCAAAAAGCCGCAAGGGCAGGGATTGCTCGCAGCCAGCAGCTGAAAGCGCGACGGGAAGGTAAAGGCCCCGTCGACGCGTACGATCCTCACATAGCCGCGCTCGATAGGCTGTCTGAGCGTCTGCAGCACACCCGTGGGAAACTCGGCAAGCTCGTCCAAAAAGAGCACGCCGCCATGAGCAAGGCTGATCTCACCCGGGTGCACCGGGCGCCCGCCGCCGATAAGGCCTGCGGTCGAAATACTGTGATGGGGGCTTCGAAACGGCCGATGACCTGCCAATAAGCCATCGATGTTCTCGCCCAAGACCGAATGGATGCACAGTGCCTCCTGCTGATCCTCAACGGAAAGCTCAGGCAGGATGCCGGTCATACGGCGCGCAAGCATGGTCTTGCCCGATCCAGGGGACCCGATCATAAGCAAACCGAGCTCACCCGCTGCCGCCAGTGCCATGCCGCGTTTGGCAACCTCCTGCCCCAGCACGTCGGCATAGTCGAGTTCGGGCTCAAAAGTAGCCTCCACACCCTCGGAATCCAGATAATGCCGCGCGGCATCGCCCATACCATGAGCAAGCTGAGACAAATGATCTATGAATCCGCAATCCACGCCCGCGAGTGGCACATGCTGGTCTGATCTGCCGGCGATAAAAGACAGCCCCATGTCGCGAGCCAGCAGCTGAAACGCCACCTCGCCCTTGACGGGAAGCACCGTACCGTCCAAGCCAAGCTCACCGGCGATAAGACAACAATCGAGGTTGTCGCGGGGAATCTGACCATCGGCCGCCAATACCGCGATGGCGATGGGAAGATCAAAGCCGCTACCGGTCTTGCGAATATCGCCAGGTGCAAGATTGACCGTAATGCCCGAGCGTGGAATCTCGAACCCAGCGGAGCGCATCGCACAGCGAATGCGACCACGCGACTCCATCACCTCCATACTCGGGATGCCGAGCATCTGAATGCCCGGAACGCCGCCGGCAAGCGAGACCTCGACCGTGACGTGAATCGCCTCGACGCCGCGGATGCAGGCCGCGTGAACGGCAAACGTCTCGAACGCCATCACGACACCTGCCAATCGAACGCGTTGTACTGGTGTTCGATCTCGGCGATATGCCCGCCGCGAATGGTGACACCCACGGCATCGAAGCGAATCGCCTTGAGCGGATAATGCTCCATGAGATAGCAACTTGCGATGCGGCGGTAGCGGCGTTGCTTTTGGGCGTCCACGGCCTCCTCGGGAAAGACCCGCGTGGTGCAATCCAGGGCGACGCGTCTGGTCTTGACCTCGGCCATCACCACGACATCGTCGAGCTCATCGAGCAGCACCAGATCAGCCTCGCCCTCGGTGCAACGATAACCCTGCTCCAGCAAGGTGTAGCCGCGCTCGTTAAAGTAGTCGATGGTGATCAGCTCGCCCAGCATACCCAGCTCGCGGGGACTGAGTCCCTTGATAAACTCGGGCGTCATCGCCCCACAGTCGAGCTCGCCGTTTTCCCAACGCTCCTTGAGCTGCTGCGTCTTGCTCTTTTTGCTTGCGGCACTCATGGGGTCTCCTTTCCCGCACACTGCATTGCCCCGATGATGAGGGCACCTTTCATGCGGGTAAGTACCGGAAGCAAACCAAAAGCTGACCAAATGCCGTCAAAAAACGAGCCGTACGCAGCAATGGTGTTGCATACGGCCCGCTACCAGCAGGTTTATAAAACCCCAGAGGTCCCTGTCTCCACAATTGACCTAGAAAAGGCGGTCAGTCTGCAGAAAGTTTCCGCAAAAGCTCACGCGGTGCAGAGGACAAAGTCCATGTTTGCGAATGGCCTCGATATGCTCGGGGCTTGCATAGCCCTTCGACTCGGCCAGATGGTACTCGGGATACTCGGCGTCGTACTCGACCATCATCTCGTCACGCGTGACCTTGGCCATGATAGACGCCGCGGCGATGCAGGCGATCTTGGCATCGCCCTTCACCACGTCGCGCTCGTTGGGAACGGCGCCCAAGGGATTGCCATCCATGAGGACGCAGTCGGGCTCAAGTCCCGTATCGGCCACGGCACCCGCAACGGCGGCACGAATGGCACGCGCCATGCCCATCTCATCGATATCCTTCGGCGCGATATGGCAAAAACCGATCGCCGTCGCCACCTCGGCAATCTTCACCGAGAGCAGCTCACGGCGCGCCGGCGTGAGCTTTTTGGAATCGTTGATGCCCCAGATGCGCGGCTCCATCGGAAGACACACGGCACACACCGTCAGGGGACCGGCCACCGATCCGCGACCCACCTCGTCGACACCAACGACCACCCCATCGCCGCCAAGCTCATGCATAAGTTCGTACATGTCATTGACGCGCTCGCGCTCGGCAAGCTCTTTGGCATGGCGTTTGAGGGCGCGTTCACAAGCCTTGATCACCTGCTGGCGCGGGTCCTCGCGATAATGCTCCACGAGGGCGGGAATCTCCTCAAACGTAGCGCTCGCCAACTCACCGGCAACCTGCGATGCCGAAACCGAGCTCGTCATGTTGGCCATACCAGGCCCTCCTTGCATGCAAATCAGATAAAAAGAAGGGCCACCCGAAGGTGACCCTTGTGTCCAAACGAGTGGACAGACGCTGCGATCTTCTTAGCGCTTCTCGGGGATGCGAGCAGCCTTGCCCACCTTGTCGCGGAGGTAGTACAGCTTGGCGCGACGGACGCGACCATGACGAACGACCTCGAGCTTGGCGATCTTGGGGCTGTGAAGCGGGAAGGTACGCTCAACACCGACACCGAAGGACATCTTGCGGACGGTGAAGGTCTCGCGGGCACCGGCGCCGGCCATGCGGATGACGTCGCCCTGGAAGACCTGGATGCGCTCGCGGTCGCCTTCCTTAATGCGGTAGTGAACCTTGACGTTGTCGGCGACGCGAACCTGAGGAATGTCCTCGCGGATCTGCTGACGCTCGATTGCGCGGATGTAATCCATGTGCAATTCCTTACTCTTCTAGAGGTGCCGTACCACCTTGGCCGGCACGTAGTTGAACAAACGTATTCAAGTATACACGCACGGGTTTCTGCTGCAAGAACAATTTTTTACGCAGACAAAAAGACAAAACCCGCACATGATAACCGCCCGCCTCACGAATGAGGCGGGCGGCATGAAGGGGGCTACGCTAGGCGTCTATACCCAAAACGTTAGGCGGAGCGCTTCGCCTCGAGCTTGGACTGGGCGGCAGCCAGGCGTGCGAGGGGCACGCGGTAGGGCGAGCAGGACACATAGTCCACATCGGCCACGTTAAACAGGCCCTTGATGGACTTGGGGTCGCCGCCGTGCTCGCCACACACGCCAAAGTGCATGTCGGGGTTGATGGCGCGACCCTTTTCGACGGCCATGCGCACCAGCTCGAGCACCGCCGCGTCGATGGTCTCGAAGGGGTTATCCTTCAAGATCTTCTTGTGCATGTACAGCGGGATGAACTTGGCCTCGGCATCGTCGCGGGAGAAGCCGAAGGTCGTCTGCGTGAGGTCGTTGGTGCCAAAGCAGAAGAAGTCGGCATGATGGGCGATCTCGTCGGCGACCATGCAGGCACGCGGCAGCTCGAGCATCGTGCCCACGGGAATATTGAGCTCGACGCCTTCCTCGGCGGAAACCTCGGCGATCACGCGCTCGATGACCTCGCGGGTCTGGACATGCTCCGCCGTGATGGAGACGAGCGGGACCATAATCTCGGGACGCGGGTCGACGCCTTCCTTGATAAGGCGGGCAGCAGCCGTTGCCACGGCACGGACCTGCATGAGCGGCAGATCGCTAAAGGCGACGGACAGGCGCACGCCGCGCAGGCCGAGCATCGGATTGGACTCGACCATGCCGTCGATGCGACGTAGGCGGGCACGCAAGGCGGCAAGCTCTTCCTCGCCGGCGCCAGCGGTTTCCTTCTTGGTGATGGCGACCTCGAGCTCGCGAGGATTATCCAGGAACTCATGAAGCGGCGGATCGAGCAGGCGAACGACCACGTCGCGACCGGACATGGTCTTGAACATCGCCAGGAAGTCCTCGGTCTGAACCTTGAGCAGGTCGGCCAGGGCCTGCTGCTTCACGGTCTCATCGTCAGACAGGATAAAGCTCTGGATGATGTTCTTGCGATCGCCCAGGAACATGTGCTCGGTGCGGCACAGGCCAATAGCCTCGGCGCCAAACTCGAGGGCAAGCTCGGCATCCTCGGGATTGTCGGCGTTGACGCGCACATGGTTGGCATGACCACAGGTCTCGTCCAGGCGAATCTCGTCGGCCCAGGACAGGATAGTGTCCAGGTCGCCGGTAAGCTCGGCGGAGACCAGGTCGACGGGACCGTCGACGACGATGCCCTGGGTGCCGTCGATGGAGATGACATCGCCCTCGTGCAATACGCGGTCGCTGCCCTCGATGCGCACGACCTTCTCGGCGGCGTCGATGTGGAAGCGTTCAACGCCGCAGACGCAGGGCGTACCCATGCCGCGGGCGATAACGGCGGCATGGCTCGTCTTGCCACCGTGGCTGGTCAGGATGCCCTCGGCGGCGACCATGCCCTTCAGGTCATCGGGGTTGGTCTCCCAACGAACCAGAATGACCTTGTGACCCTCGTTGGCGCGCGCGACGGCGTCATCGCTCGAGAACACGACCTCGCCCACGGCGGCACCGGGGCTGGCGTTAAGACCGCTGGCCAGCGCCTCGTACTTCTTGGAGGCGTCAAACTGCGGGTGCAGAAGCTGGTCGAGCTGCGCGGGATCGATGCGGCTCACGGCCTCCTCGCGAGTGATCAGGCCCTCCTCGACCATTTCGATGGCGATGCGCAGGGCGGCGGTGGCAGTGCGCTTGCCCACGCGAGTCTGGAGCATCCAGAGCTTACCCTGCTCGATGGTGAACTCGATGTCGCACATGTCGCGATAGTGATCCTCGAGCGTCAGGAACACGCGCTCGAGCTCCTCACCTGCGGACTCGAGGCCCGGGGTGGTCTTGAGGTCGGCGATGGGCTCGGTATTGCGGATGCCGGCGACGACATCCTCGCCCTGGGCGTTGACCAGAAAGTCGCCGTAGAACTCCTTAGTGCCGTCGGCCGGGTTGCGCGTAAAGGCGACGCCGGTCGCGGAGGTCTCACCCTTGTTGCCAAAAGCCATAGCCTGGACGTTGACGGCAGTACCGAGCTCGTCGGAGATGCCGTGCTGTTTGCGGTAGATGCAGGCGCGCTCGTTCATCCAGCTGCCAAAGACGGCCTGGATGGCAAGGCGCAACTGGAGCTCCGGATCATGCGGGAAGACGGGCTTGCCGCCGGTGACCTCGAGCTCGGGATACAGGGCGGCCTCGACGTTATCAGAGAAGATGCCCTTGAAGGTCTCGACAAGCTCCTGAAGGTCCTCGGCCGAAAGCTCGGAATCGACGCGAACACCGGCGACCAGGCGGGCCTGGGTCAGGGCGTTCTCGAACAGGTCGGCATCAACACCCATAACGACGTTGGAGAACATCTGGATAAAGCGGCGGTAGCTATCCCAGGCAAAACGCGGATTTTGCGTCTGAGCGATGAGACCCTGAACGGAGTCGTCGTTGAGGCCCAAGTTGAGGACCGTGTCCATCATACCGGGCATGGAAAATGGAGCGCCCGAGCGAACCGACACGAGCAGCGGATCATTGTCGTCACCGAGCTTCTTGCCACAGCGGGCCTCGAGGTCGGCCTCGGCGGCAACGATCTCATCGAGTGCGCCTTCGGGCCAGACGTTGCCGGCACCGGAGTACTCGACGCAAGTCTGGCAGGTAATGGTAAAGCCACCGGGAACCGGCAGGCCGATGCGGCTCATCTCGGCAAGGTTTGCGCCCTTGCCGCCAAGCACGAAGTTCATGGACTTGTCGCCCTCAGTGACACAGGTGCCCTGGGCGTCGGTTCCAAAACGGTAAACCCTCTTGCAATCGCTCACGATACTTCCCCTTCCATGCGCTTACGCGCACGACCGTGGTAACGAATCGACCCGCCGAATGCGGGCCGTGAGGGAACTATACGGCCGGATTTGAACGGGCTTGAGCAGAGGATACGCGGTTTGGTAAACGTGCTCAAACTGGCGGTAAACGGTAGGTAAAGTTGGTTACCTTATGAAGATACCACTACAATAAAAAAGCAGGTCAGATGCGATGTTTTTGCTAAATCGCTTTATCAAAATGCTACTAATATTAGGCGCGGCGGGTGGCTCGGCGGGCGCGAGCTTCTTGGATTTCCTCCAAGTGGCTGATGATCTCGGAGGCGCTCTCCTCGATCGCCTTGCCGTCGGTACGCACCACAAAGCAGCCTAGGCGCTTCATGAGGGCACGGGCTTCCTCGAGCTCGCTGCACACGCTCTCGGGCTCGGCATAGGAGCCGGCAACGGCACGGGCATAGTCATCGCCCAAGCGACTATCGCGAATCTCAGAAATAACGTCGACGGTCGAAATCAGGCCAAACAGGCGCATCGGGTCAACCTCGTAAATCGACTTGGGCGGCTCCATGCCGTGCGCCAGAGGGACATTAGCAACCTTGTAACCTTGATAGGCCAAATACATCGACAGCGGCGTCTTGGACGTGCGCGATACGCCCAACAGCACGATATCGGCACCCGACAGATCGTCGCAACCGCGCCCGTCATCGTGCTCAACGAAATACTCCATGGCCTCGATACGATGGAAATAGCGGTCATCGGTCTTGTGAATCACGCCCGCAACGCCCTTGGGCGGCACACCGATGAGCGACGACAGCACGGCGAGCGTCGGGCCGATCAGGTCGACCGAGCGAATGTGCAGCATGCCCAAGTAGTCGAGCACACGAGCACGAAGGGCCGGGTCGACAATGGTGTGGAACACGGCGATATCGCGATGGTCGGCATCGACGCGCGGCCCCACAAATGACTTGACCTGCTCCACAGAGTTCACCTTGGGCAGGCGCAAGAGACGAAAAGCCCCTTCATCAAATTGCCCGGACGCCGCAAGCACCACCTCACAAGCGGTATCGCCGAGCGAGTCGGAGATAACGATAACGGTGGGACAAGCGGTGACCGGGCAATCCATGCGGGGCTCCTTTTACGCTTACGCGCAGGCTGGCTTACTTTTTGCGGGCAAGCTCACCGATGTTGGCGATGCCGGAGAAAACGGCCTCGAAGCGGTTGAGCAGCTTAAGGCGATTATCGCGAAGCTGCTCGTCCTTGTCCATGACCATGACCTCGTCGAAGAAGCGGTCGATGGGGGCGCGCAGGGCGGCAAGGGCGGCAAATGCGGCCGGGTAATCCTCGGCAGCAAGGGCGGCGTCGACAGCGGTCTGAGCAGCCTCGGAGGCGTCGGCAAGCGCGAGCTCGGCCTCGCCCATCAGGGCGCGGTCGTACTCCGCACCCAGCTCGGGCTTGGAGATGTGCGCGGCGCGGGCATAGGCGGTAGCCAGGTTGTCAAAGGTCTCGGCATCGTTCTTGCGAGCCTCGTCGAGGGCGGCGCAGCGGGCGAAGAAGACGGACGGGGCGATGATGTGCACCGCGGAGACGGCGGCAACGGTATCGGCCGGGATCTTTTCGTCACGGGCCATGCTCACCAGGCGGCCATGGAAGAAGTCGCGAACCTGCTGGGCGACCTCGGCGGCGTCGAACTCAATGCCCTGCTCACTGTAGAGCTCAAGGGCGAAGTCGATCAGCGGCGTGGGGTCAATCGGCAGGCGATCGCGCAGGATGTTGATGATGCCGATAGCGGCACGACGCAGCGCGTAGGGGTCCGAAGAGCCGGTCGGGGGCTCGCCGATGGCAAAGATACCGGCGATGGTATCGAGCTTGTCGGCGCAGGCCACGATGCAGCCAGCGGTGCCCTCGGGCAGCTCGTCACCGGCAAAGCGGGGACGATAGTGATCGCGAATGGCGTGGGCGACCTCGTCGTTCTCCCCCATCGCGGTCGCGTAATAACCGCCCATCACGCCCTGCTGGCTCGTGAACTCGACAACGGCGTTGGACACCAGGTCGGCCTTGCACAGGTGCGCGGCACGGCCGGCATCGGCGGCAAGGCGGGCGCCCAGATGAGCCTCGCGGGCAATAGCGAGCGCGAGCTGCTCGATGCGCTCGGACTTGGCGAGCACGCTACCGAGCTTCTCCTGGAAGGCAACCTTGGCCAGACGCTCACGGAACTCGTCAAGGGAGATCTTCAGGTCCTCCTCGTAGAAGAACTTGGCGTCGTCCAGACGGGCGCGCACGACGCGCTCGTTGCCGTCGATCACGCGCTCGGCATTCTCGGGCTTGCTGTTGGAAACGACCACGAATTCACGCGTGAGCTTGCCCTCGCCGTCATAGATCGGGAAGTAGCGCTGGTTGGTGAGCATGGACTCGCAGATGATCTCGTGCGGGACCTTGAGGAACTCCTCGTCGAAGGTACCGACGAGCACCGTCGGCCACTCGCAGAGGTTAATGACCTCCTCAAAGACCTTCTTGGGCGTGTCGACGTGGCAGCCGGGGCGAGCGGCCTCGACCTCGGCGATACCGGCGAGGATGGCCTCACGACGACGCTCGGCAGAAAGCACGCCGGCGTCCTCGAGCACCTGCTCGTAGACGGCGGGGCTGGCAACCACATGGTCACCAGGGCCAAGTACGCGATGACCACGCGTGGTGTTGCCGCTCGTCACGTCGGCAAACGACACAGGCACAACATCCTCGCCCAAAAGGCAGCAGATCCAACGGACCGGACGAACAAAGGTCGCGTGCTCGTGGCCCCAGCGCTGGCTGCGGTAGTTGGGCCACTGCAGGCCGGCAATAGTCTTCTCGCACAGAGCGGTCAGAATCGGCGTAGCCGGTGCGGAGGGATTATTCTTCTCGGCGAACACATACTCGCGACCGTCGGTGTCCTCGCGACGGACCAGGTCCTCGGCAGCCACACCGCACTTGCGGGCAAAGCCCTGGGCGGCCTTGGTGGCGTTACCGTCAGCGTCGAAGGCAATGTTGGCCGCGGGGCCACGCTTGACCTCGTGAACCTCATCGGTCGCGGTGGCGACGTCGGCAACGAGTGCGGTCAGGCGTCGCGGGCTCGAGATCACTCGGACCTCGCCGTGGGCCAGACCGGCCTCGTCGAGGCCCTTGGCGATCATGGTGCCAAGCTGCTTGACGGCATTGTTCAGCGGTGCGGAGGGCATTTCCTCCGTACCGATCTCAAACAGGAAATCCTTAGCGTCTGCCATGGCTTACGCCACCTCGCCTTCCTGATCGGCATTCTCGTTGACTCCGGCGACCTCGGCCATATAGGCCTCGCAGCACGCCTTAGCGACGGCGCGGACGCGCAAGATGTAGTTAGCGCGCTCGACCGCGGACAGGGCGCCACGGGCGTCGAGCAGGTTGAAGGCGTGGCTGCACTTCATGACGCAGTCGTACGCCGGCAGCGGCAGCTTGCGCTCCAGGCAGGAGTGGCACTCGGCCTCGTAGTCGTCAAACTTCTGACGCATCATCTCGACGTTGGCGACCTCAAAGTTATAGGCACTAAACTCGCGCTCGTTCTCCAGGAACACGTCGCCATAGGTCATGGGCGTGCCGTCGGGCAGGTAGCTCCACACCAGGTCGTAGACGGAGTTGACGCCCTGCGCATACATGGCGATGCGCTCCAGGCCATAGGTGATCTCGACGGGCACGGGGTCGACCTCGATGCCGCCCACCTGCTGGAAGTACGTAAACTGCGTGACCTCCATGCCGTTGAGCCAGACCTCCCAGCCAAGGCCCCAGGCGCCGAGCGTCGGGCTCTCCCAGTCGTCCTCGACAAAGCGGACGTCATGGTCGTTGGGATCCAGGCCAATGGCGGCCAGCGAACCCAGGTAGAGCTCCTGAGCGTTGACCGGCGACGGCTTGATGAGCACCTGGAACTGATAGTAGTGCTGCATGCGGTTGGGGTTCTCGCCGTAGCGGCCGTCGGCGGGACGGCGGCAAGGCTGCGCATAGCAGGTGCGCCACTCGGCGGGACCGAGCGAGCGCAGCGTGGTCGCGGTATGGAAGGTACCGGCACCGACCTCGGAGTCATAGGGCTGCATAATGACGCAGCCCTGCTCGCCCCAGTACTGCTGGAGGCGCAGGATGATGTCTTGGAAGGAAAGCGATGAAGCGTTCATGCCTCTAATATCCCCTCGTCGAAACGATTACACGGTTAGGTACTGTACTATAGCGGTTTTTAGTCGATAGCGCCGATGCGGTTGAGCGGCCAGTAGCGAACGAGTGCCACGGCCATTAAATCGGAGCGGTCGACCGGCCCAAAGTAGCGGGAGTCGGCTGAGTTCTCTCGGTTGTCGCCCATCACCCACACGCACCCGTCGGGAACGGTGTAGGGATAGCTCACCTGGGCGCCGGGCGCTTGGACCGAAAGCGGCCAGCTCATGCCCGCCGTATAGTCCTCGTCGAGCGCTTGGCCGTCAACGACCACCTTGCCATCCTGCAGGTCGACCGTCTGGCCGGCCGTGGCAATAACGCGCTTGACAAGAACATCATGCTCGGAGGTGCCATCGGGGTTGTGAAACACCACGATATCGCCCTGCTTGACGGGCTGACCGAGCTCGAGGCTCACCTTTTGCGCCAAGATCTGGTCGCCAATCTCGATTGTGTCCTCCATAGAGCCGGTGGGCACCACAAAGGGCTCGACCACAAAGGTGCGGATCAGGAAGGTGGCCACGAGCGCAATCGCGATGACCGCGATCCACTCAAAAGCGCCCCTCAACGCGGAATGTTGCGTAGGAACCATACTCACTCCTCGCTCTGCGAATACGAAGCGTCAAGGATCTCCTGCGCGTAAGCGCGCTCCTCGGGCGTGAGCCGCGCAGTCTCGATCAGGTCGGGACGCCAGCGACAGGTGCGCTCGATGGCATTCTTGCGGCGCCAGGCATCGACCTTGGCGTGATCGCCGCTCACGAGCACCGGAGGAACGCCCTCGCCGTTGAACTCGGCGGGGCGGGTGTACTGCGCGTACTCGAGCAGGCCTCCGTCCTCGGCGGTCGAGAACGACTCGTCCACGTTGCTCATCTCGTCGCCCAGGGCGCCGGGAATCAGGCGTACGACGGCATCGGCAACGACCATAGCGGGTAGCTCGCCACCCGTAAGCACATAGTCGCCGATCGACAAACGCTCGTCGGCATACGCATACGCACGCTCGTCGACGCCCTCGTAGCGACTGCACACAAACAGCAGGCGCTCACTTTTGAGCAGGCGCTCGGCCACATGCTGCGTAAAGGGCTCGCCACAGGGGGTAAAGAACACCACAGTGGGCTTGGGACCCTCTGCGCCAATGGCCTCGATGGCCTCCACGATAGGCTCGACCTTCATGAGCATGCCCTGCCCGCCGCCGTACGGCTCGTCATCGACGGTACGATGGCGGTCGTGCGTCCAGTCGCGCAGGTTATACGCCTTAAAATCAAAAAGGCCGGCCTTGCGGGCGCGGCCCAAAATCGACGTGGACATGACGGGCTCAAACATCTCGGGAAAGACCGAAAGGGTCTCGATCAGCATGTTGTCCTCCCTACTTGTCCATATCGATCAGGCCGTCCATCACGTGGACGGAAATTGTTCCTGCATCGGGAAGATCGAGCACGACCTGCTCGATCACGGGAATCAGTACCTCGCCGTACCGATCGCCCTCGACAACCCAAACATCGTTCGCGGGCGTCGACATGATCTCGACGATCGTGCCGAGCGAACCGAAGCGCTCGTCGACCACCTCGCGACCCATCAGGTCGGTATAGGCAGCGTCGAGCGAATCGAGCTCAAAGTCGTCACGATTTGCCAGCACATAGCATCCCGCGATGCCCTCGGCGGCCGTCAAGTCGTCAATGCCCTCAAACGAGACCAGATCGCCATCGCCCGTATCGGTGACGGACACGACCGTGCAAAAGCGGTCGCGCTTGAGCGCCGGCGGCGTCAGGGCGACGCGCATACCCGGCTCTAATACAGAAGGAAGCCCCCGCAGCGGCTGCGCGAGGACCTCCCCCTTCCTTCCGTGCGGCTTGACCACACGGGCGATGTTTTTGTACTGGGACCTCAAGGTCCTAGCCCAGAACCTCTACCTCGACAGCAGTGTCGAGGCGAGCGGCCAGCGCACGGGCGAGCGTGCGAATGGCCTTGATGGTACGGCCACGACGGCCGATGACCTTAGCGACGTCATCTTCGGCAACCGAAACCTCAATCGTGGAGGCGTCGTCACCATCGATGACCTCGAGGCTCACGGAATCCGGGTCGTCGACGATCTGAACAACGAGATATTCGACGAGATCGGCGATGCGATCTGAGAGCATTGCCTCACCCTCGAGCTGTGCAGCGTCAACCTCAGGCACGATTTACTCCTCGGCGCCCTCAGCGGCCTCAGCGGCAGCCTTAGCGGCCTCGGCCTCTTTGGCGAGCTGCTTCTTGGACTTCTTGACGACGGTCTCGGTCTTCTCGCCCTCGTTGGCGGCCTTGACCAGAGCGGCGACGGCGTCGGTGAGCTGAGCGCCCTTGGACTGCCAGTCAGCAATCTTCTCGAGGTCGAGGTTGATGGTCTTGGGGGCGGTCATCGGGTTGTAGCGGCCAACCTCCTCGATGATACGACCGTCACGCGGGGCGCGGGAATCGGCGACGACGACACGGTAGTACGGACGCTTCTTAGCGCCGTGACGAGCAAGGCGAATCTTGACTGCCAAAGGAAACTCCTCCAACCAAGCAGCTTTAGGCTGCAACTACAAACAAACAGTTGAACATAATACGCCATCGACGCGGGCAGGTGAAGTCCGTGAGACCAACTTCTTCGGTGTAGTCGAGGGCAAATCCATATCTTAGACAAGAATTCGCGATTTGCAAGCACATCCACGCACCCCACATGAGCTGCGCGGTATACTCATGACATGGAAAGACGCGAACATACATACGGTTATGAGGATGCTGCGGGCGTCACGCCGCCGCCCTGGACGGGTCCGGCGGTGGGCCTGATGGACCTCGATGCGTTTTTTGCGAGCGTGGAGATGCTCGATCATCCCGAATGGCGCGGAAAGCCGCTCATCGTGGGCGGAGACGCCGATTCGCGTGGCGTCGTGTCCACGTGTTCGTATGAGGCACGTCGCTTTGGCGTGCACTCTGCCATGGCCTCGGCCGAGGCGCGGCGCTTATGCCCGCAAGCCATTTGGACGCACGGGCACTTTGATCGCTACCGCGAGGTGAGCGCGCAGGTCATGGCGATTCTCGCCGACGAGACCCCGCGCGTTGAGCGCGTATCCATCGACGAAGCCTTCATCGATATCACACCGGGTCGCTTTGCGCCCGAAGACCCGCTGCTGGTTGCGCGGCGTATAAGCGATCGCGTGGCAGAGCTGGGAGTGACGTGCTCCATTGGCGTGGGCTGCAACAAGACGGTCGCAAAAATCGCAAGCGAGCGGGATAAGCCGTTTGGGCTGACCATCGTGCGCCCCGGAACCGAGCAGCGCTTTTTGGCCGCGCTGCCGGTATCTGCCATGAGCGGCATCGGGCGCTCGGCCGAGGAGCGACTGCGCCGCATGCGCATCTACACCCTCGGCGAGCTATCACGTGCACCGGAATCCACCTTGGCCTCTATTTTTGGCGTCAACGGCGAACGCATGCGCCAGCGTGCGCTGGGACTCGAAATCTCCGAAGTCACGAGTCTCGATGAAGAGCGCGAGGTCAAATCGGTCAACAATGAACGCACCTTTGCTAAAGATTTGACTGAGCGTGGGGATATTGAGGCAGCGATTGCTCTGTTGGGAGAGTCAGTGGGGCGCCGTCTGCGCCGTCAGGGGCTGACGGGTGCCACGGTAACGCTCAAGCTCAAGTATTCGTATGGCAGCGGGCGTACGGCACAGCGCCGGCTGCCTCATCCGACCGACGATGAGAACATCTTCGTGGCGGTTGCACTCGAACTGCTCGATAACATCTGGCAGGAAGGCATGCATGTTCGCTTAGCGGGCATCGGCATGAGCGACTTCGACCACCAAGGCGGCATCCAAACCGACCTGTTCTGCGAAGTCGACGACCGCGGAGCCCAATCGAGCGACCGTCGCGACCTCTCGGTCGCTATCGACGCCGTCCGAGACAAGTTCGGCGACACCGCCCTATCCTTCGGCCGCCAATCCCGCTTCAACGATTAACCGCCTTTGGGCAAAAAGAAAGCCGGGCAGTTACGGAAAACCGCAACTGTCCGGCGATATGCGTGAGGGTAGCTAAACCCCGTCTCAAATGAGCTACTAGAGGAGATTGAGGGGGAGCTGGGGGGCGTCTCCCCAGAGTTTCTCGAGGCGGTAGAAGTCGCGCGCTTCGGGAGTGAAGACGTGGACGACAACCGAGCCGTAGTCCATGAGCATCCAGGTCTTCTGCTCGCGACCCTCGATGGAAAACGGGTGCTCGCCGCAAGCCTCGGCGACCTTCTCCTCGATCTCGTCGACGATAGAATCGACCTGGCGGTTGTTGGTACCGGTGGCAAGCACAAAGTAGTCGCATACGTCGGAAAGCTCGGTCAGGTCGAGCACCTCAACGTCCTCGCCCTTCTTGTCGTAGGCGGCCTGCGCGGCGGCGCGGGCGACATCCTCGGCGGCGACACCGCTCGCGGACAACGAGGCGGCAGTGCGGTCGGACGTGGCGGCGAAGCTCTTGTGCTCCACACCTTCAAGAATCTGCTCGTCGGTCATGGTCTCGTCGGCCATGGAATACCTCTTTCTAGACAGCCCGAGCTAGCGCAGCTGGGCGTAATGGTTGTAAATCGTAATAGCCGTGGGATAAAGATAGCGCCCGGACTGGATCACATAGACCAGACCCTGCGCAAAACAGGAGAAGAACAACTCATCGAGCGTCGACTCCCCCACCATCTTGCGCAGCGCATGCGCATAGTCGCCGTGGCGGTTGGGCTCGATGGCATCGGCCACAAAGACCACCATATCGAGCGGCGTCATGTCGCAGGCACCCACGGTGTGACGGTCGACAGCCTGGAAAACGGCCGGCGACAACTCGGGGAAAAGCTGCAGAAGCTCATAGGCGGCAACAGGGCCATGCAAAAGCGGCGTCGCGGCGGAAGGAGAGCCGGCAATCTTAATGCCGTAATGCAGAGCGCGCGTGACCAGCTCGTCGTCGGAGAGCACTTTGTCCCAGTCATGGATCAGGCCGGCGGCAGCGGCATCAAAGCGGTCAACGCCGTAGACCTCGGCCAGATGAAGTGCGGTCTCGGCAACACCCAGCGAATGCACATAGCGCTTGCGCTTATTCTTCATGCGAACATCGAGCAGCTCTTGAATGCGCTTGAGCAGCGCGCGCTCATCGCCCTCAAACTGATCCTCTACCGACAACGTAGACCCCCATCACTCAAAATCTTCTTGACCCAGATCGACATACAAACCGCGCTTGCGAATGTAGCCGAGCACAGACTCGCTCGTAAGATAGCGCACGCTCATGCCGCGGGCAACCCGCTTGCGAATGTTGGTCGAGCTAATCGCCAGCGCCGGAATCTGAATATAGCGCACGTCGAATGGCAACCCCGATTCCTTAATCCGCGCCCGGGCCGTATCGATGTCAAAACCGGGACGTGTAGCAGCAATAAAGGTTGCCAGTTCGGCAATCTCATCAGCATTGTGCCAGGTCACAATATCGATAATCGCATCGGCGCCCGTAATAAAGTAGAGCTTTACCTGCGACGGGTAAAAGTCGCGAAGGGCATGAAGCGTATCGGCCGTGTAGGTTACGCCCGGACGGTCGATCTCGAACCGACTCGCCAAAAAGGCCGGGTTCGCGGCGGTGGCGAGGACCGTCATAGCATAACGGTCCTCGGCAGGCGTCACCGGCTTGTCAAGCTTAAAGGCGGGAGAGCCCGCCGGCATAAAGAGCACAGCGTCCAAGTCGAGCGACTCACGCGCCTGCTCGGCGGTCACCAGGTGCCCGTAATGGATGGGATCAAAGGTGCCACCCATAATGCCGAGCCTAAACTCCTGCCCGTCCTCTAGAGGAAGCTCGGGCAGACCGATTCCACCGCGCAGCGACATGGCTTACTCGCCCTCCGAGGTCTCGGCATCGTCCGCGGCATCCACCGCATCGACAACCTCGACGCCCTCATCCGCAGCATCGGTCACGTCAATGGCCTCAACGGCAACGTCCTCGCCAGCATCCTCGAGCTCCTCGTACTCCGAGAAGTCCTCAGCGCCCTCAAAGTCAAAGGCACGCTGGCAAATGCGGACCTCGTCGCCCGCACGGCAACCGGCCTTCTCGAGCGCGTCGTCAACACCCATACGCGCAAACTTATGTTGCAGGTAAATGACGGCTTCCTCATTTTCCCAGTCGGTCTGAATGACCATGCGCTCGATGGCACGACCGACCACGCGGAAGGCACCGGGCTCTTCCTGGACAATGCGGAAACGCTTCTCACGCTGCAGGCGACGGCGCTCCCACTCATCGTCGCGCAGAACGACCGGCTCATCGGAGACCGACAGCTCGGCGCGCAGCTTAGCCACCTGCTCGCCCACGGCAAGCATCAGCGTGTTGAGGCCGGCGCCCGTAACAGCAGACACGGCAAAGAACATATGTCCATCGTCGAGCGCTGCGCGCTTGAGGTCGGCAATCTTGTCGGCCGTGCCCGGCGCGTCGCACTTGTTGGCAACGACGATCTGCGGACGCTCCGAAAGCTCGGCGCCATACTGCTCGAGCTCGCGGTTGATGATGCGATAGTCCTCAACCGGATCGCGATCCTCAAAACCGCCCGTCATGTCGACGACATGCATGATCAGGGCCGTACGCTCAATGTGGCGCAGGAACTGGTGACCCAGGCCCTTGCCCTCGCTCGCGCCCTCGATAAGACCGGGGACGTCGGCAACGACGTAAGAATATTCGCCGGCACGCACCATGCCGAGGTTCGGCACGAGCGTGGTAAACGGGTAGTCGGCAATCTTAGGACGGGCGGCACTCATGCGCGCGATGAGCGATGACTTACCCACCGAGGGGAAGCCCACGAGCGCGGCATCGGCCATGAGCTTCATCTCGAGCTCGATCCAGTGCTCCTCGGCCGGCTCGCCCAGCTGGGCGAACGCGGGCGCACGGCGCACCGATGTCACAAAGTGGGTATTGCCCAGGCCGCCGGCGCCACCGGGCGCCACGACAACGCGCTCGCCATCGTGCACCAGATCGGCAATCTCGAACATCGGGGTCTGCGTCTCGGGATCGAGCTCGCGCACCACGGTACCCATAGGGACCTTGAGAATCAGGTCCTCGCCGCTCTTACCGTTACGACGGGCACCCTGCCCGTGCGTGCCGCGCTCGGCGCGGAAGTGATGCTTAAAGCGGTAATCGATCAGGGAAGACAGCTGAGCATCGGCCTGGATGACGACATTGCCGCCACGACCGCCGTCGCCGCCATCGGGGCCGCCCTTGGGGACAAATGCCTCGCGTCTAAACGACATGCATCCGGCTCCGCCGTCGCCGCCGCACACGTTAATGCGGCTGATATCGGTGAACTGTGACAACAGAATCGCCTCCTACAAAAAAGAGGGAGACCCTTGAATCCTAAAACTCAAGTGCCTCCCACATATGTGCTCTATGAAGGGTGAATTACGCGTTCGCGAGCGGGCGTACGCTGACCCTGTGCTTGATACCCTTGTGGAACTCAACGGTACCGTCGACCAGCGCGAACAGCGTGTCGTCCTTGCCACGGCCAACGTTCTCACCCGGGTGGATGTGCGTGCCGTGCTGACGGACGAGAATCGTGCCCGTGGTTACCGTCTGGCCGGCGAAGCGCTTCGTGCCAAGGCGCTGACCGCGGGAGTCACGGCCATTACGGGAGGAACCGAGTCCTTTTTTGTGTGCCATTGTGTATACCTACTCTTTCGTTACGAGTGTAATCTACTCGGCGACGGGAGCCTCGGCAACAGCCTCGGCCTCTGCCTTGACAGCCTTCTTGGCGCGGGACGTAGCCTGGACCTTCACGATCTTCAGCTTGGTGAGCTGCTGACGGTGACCCTTCAGACGACGATAGCGCTTACGCTTGTGGAACTTGAAGACCAGCTGCTTCTCGCCCTTGAACTGCTCAACGATCTGAGCGGTAACCTTGGCCTTGGCCAGCTTGTCGGGATCGGTGACGATCTTCTTACCATCGTTGAGGAAGATGACCGGCAGGGTGACCTTGTCGCCCTCATTGCCCTCGATCTTCTCGACGGTGATGACATCGTCGGTGGCGACCTTGTACTGCTTGCCGCCCGTGTTAACGATTGCGTACATGTTTACTTGCCCTTCATGCATCAGTTAGTGCAACAGCCGAATATAGTAGCAGGCGATAATACCCCCGTCAACGAGTATGTGGAGCAAATCCACAAGTTCGCACAGGTATGGGGCTGACGAGTCGGCCCTCGTCGTCCTCGCATGCTTGATTCTGACGCTCGACATCGTAGGAGCAGATGGTCACGAGGTCTTGCATACCGGTGGAAACAATAGGTGCATCGACGCCCGGGGTCAAGCCCTGCAACAAAACATCAGCAGCAGAAAGCAAAATCTCCGGACGCATGGAGCCCTCGTTGTCGGCATGGGTGTCGAGCATGAGCACCAGATGGTCCTCACGCTCCCCCGCCGCGAGCTCATAGCCAACGAGCGTATGGTCCAGATCAAGACGCTTGCTCTTTTTGCCGCGCGCATAGTCAATGCCATGACCCGCGCGCAGCGTGTCGATCGCAGCGCGCACCTCGTCGGCGCTCACGGGGGCCTCGGGGTCCAGGTGCAAGTCGATGCGATACGTCAGACGCGTAAGCTGAGCCGTCAGCGCCGGCGTGCGCACGTCGATGTAGGCGGCCTCGATAGGCGCCAGATCGGCCGGGGACGCCGCTGCCAGGCGCTCAAAGGCCTCGTCGAGAGCGACGAACTCGGTCATAAACAGGTCATACCACTCGCAGGTCGACGACGTGCCCACGGGCAGCGCCGACGAAAAGCCCACGCGCATATGCGGCGAGAAACCCTGCGTCACGGCATAGGGCAGGCCCGCACGGCGCACGATGCGCTCAATGGTATGGATTAGTTCCAGGTGGCCCAGGTACTTAAGGCGATCACGCTTGCCGTAGCGAACGCGCAGCCTAAAGAGCGTGGGATTGTCGGTCAAGCGCTCACTCATGCGCGATCACCCATCAATACGTTCTTGGCGTGGAGCGTGGGACAGATTCCGCAGCCGGTGCACGACGTGCGGGTGCAATCGGGCGTCGTGACGCCCTCGAGCGAACGGCGGTATTCGCGCTCGAGGAAGCCGCGCGAGCAGCCAGGGCTCACGTGCTCCCAGGGCAGGCGCCAGTCCAGCTCGTAGGGCAGGTGAACCAGCTCGTTGAGGTCGATGCCGTTTTTGGCAGCGGCCTCCTTCCAGTTGTCGAGCGAGAAGTGCTCCACCCAGGCGTCGAAGCGCGAGCCCGCACGCCAGGCATCGATGATGACCGGCGTCATATCGCGACCGGCACGGGAGAGCGAAGCCTCGATAAGCGAGGTCTCCGCATCGTGGTAGTGTACGCGAACGGCGCGGTTGCGCACGCTCGTGATGAGCAGCTTCTGGCGGCGCTTGACGTCATCGTAATCGAGCTGGGGGCACCACTGGAAGGGCGTTGCCGCCTTGGGGATAAAGACCGAAACAGAGATAGACACCGAGATAGACCCGCGGCGCGCCTTGGGCACCACGGAGCGACCGAGCTCCAGCACGTGATCGGCCAGGTTGGCGATAGCCACGATGTCCTCGTCGCGCTCGCCGGGAAGGCCCATCATGAAGTAGAGCTTCATGCGGTTCCAGCCGGCCTCGAAGGCTGCCTTGGCCGCGCGATCCAAGTCCTCCTCGGTCACGTTCTTGTTGATGATGTCGCGCATACGCTGGCTGCCCGCCTCGGGCGCAAACGTCAGGCCGCCCTTCTTTTCGCCAGCGACCGACTCGGCCATATCAACGCCAAACGAATCCAAGCGCTGCGACGGAATAGACACGCGAATGCCCGTGTCCTCCAGACGACGGTTGAGCCTACCGAGCACGTCGCGGATGCAGGAGTGGTCGGTCGTCGAAAGCGAGGTAAGCGACACCTCGTCATAGCCAGTCTTTTCCAAGCCCTGGATCACCGATGACACGATCTGGTCGGCCGAGCGCTCGCGTACCGGACGATACGTCATGCCTGCCTGGCAAAAACGGCAGCCGCGGGCGCAGCCACGCAGGATCTCGATAGACAGGCGATCGTGGACGAGCTGCGCATACGGCACGCACGACTGAGAAAGCGGATTGGTGGCACCAAAGTCCTCGACGACGCGCTTGTAGACTACCGGCGGGACGTCCTTGCCCTCGCGCGGCACGGTGTAGCCATGCGGCGAGCAGGGCTCGTCATAACGCACCTCATACAGGGACGGCACATAGGTACCGGCGACCGTCGCGAGCTGCTCGACAATCTGAGCGCGCGAGACACCCTCGTCGCGCAAGCGGCGATGCAGCTGGCAGATCTCAAGCAGCGACTCCTCGCCCTCGCCAATGAGGATGGCATCGAAGAAGGCCGCGTATGGCTCGGGGTTATACACCGAAGGACCACCGGCGACGATGATGGGATCGTCCTCGGTACGGTCGGCAGCCAACAGCGGAATGCCGGCGAGATCGAGGGCTTCGAGGAAGTTCGTCACAGCCATCTCGTGCGGCACGTGCATGCCGACGATGTCGAACGAGGCCACGGGCGCTGCACCCTCGAGCGACAGCAGCGGAATCCCCGCCTCACGCATGGCATCGCCCATGTCGGGCCACGGCACGTAGCCACGCTCGCAGGAAATGCCCTCGGCCTGATTAAGGATGTTGTAGAGAATGGCGATGCCCTGGTTGGGCAGACCGACCTCATACACGTCCGGATAGATCATGCAGCAGCGATAGTCGGCATCGGCCTTTGAGAGCGTGCCCCACTCGTGGTCGATATAGCGACTCGGCTTTTCGACCTTGGCGAGCAAAGGCTCGATCAGATGAAAAAAATCTTGGTATGGAACGCGCAAAAGAAACCCCTAAGCAGCGAGATCGGATGCATCCTCGAAAGGACTCATGGGACGGGTGGCACCGGCGACCGTGGTCACCAGATCGCGAACGCGCGAGAACGTGGCGGCAGCGACCTCGTTGGCACGGCTGTAGTCCACATCGCGCTCGTAGAGCGACACGAGCGCGCGACCCATGCCATAGGTACCCGCGGCGGCGGTAAGTGCCTTAACGACAAAGCCGATGTGCGGCGTCTGCTTCACCAATGCGCGGGTGACGGCGCGAATCACCAGACCGCCGGCGAGCACGCCCGCGACCTCATAGCCGCGCTCGGGCTTTATGCCGCGTCCAAAGACAGCTGCAAGCTCAAAGAGCATGCCAACCTGTGCCAGCGCCATCACGGGATAGTCGGCACCCGGCAAAAACACTAGGGCGCCCGTCGCCATGTTAGTAAGCGCGCACGAGGTAATGATGCGATTTGCCGCCGCAATGCGCATAAAGGCAAAGTTGGCGGCAAAAGCCGTCTCCTTGTCCGTACGATCGAGAATCCAGCGGGCAAGCGTCTCGAGCAGATAGGTCCTATCGGTCGCCGCCACCACGCCGAGCATGGGCGTAGATTCCTCAACGAACGGTACCTCGACAGCGGACTCGGCAAGCACGCACACGGGCGCGCCGGCAATCACGAGCTCCTGCACAGCACTCTCCAGGCGGTCGGATCCGCACGAGAGGACCAACACCACGTCGGTATCGGCCTTGGGAACGATACGGTCCTCCCCCAGGCGATCAACACGCACAATGCCCGAAGTCGTCTGCGGCACAAAGGCATCGCGCACCGTCTCGACCAAAAAGCGAGACGCGGTCGAATCAAGGTAAACCGAGACACGCACCGGTGTATCGGAATCCTTCTTAACAGACGCGCCCATCTTAAAAGCGCTGGTCAACTTATCTACGGGAATCTTCATGGCAAACCCCTCCAGCGGTTACGCGGCGCCCGAACGATGCCGCCATATGGATTGTACGATACCCACCGTCAGCAACTGAATCATCATCGACGACGAACCAAAACTAATAAACGGCAGCGGAATACCAGTAATCGGCATCATGCCAATGCACATGCCGATGTTCTCGAAGGTCTGGAACGCCCACATGCCGACGATACCCACGCACGATAGGCGCAAAAACAGTGACTCGCACTTAAAGGCAACGCGGATCGTCGAGAAAATCAGCAGCACGTAGAGGCACAGAAGCAAAAAGGAGCCGCAGAAGCCGAACGTCTCGGACAGGAAGGCGAAGACGAAGTCGGTGTGGAACTCGGGTAGAAAGCCACCGGCCGACTGCGTCGCGTGGCCCAGGCCCTTACCAAAGAAGCCACCCGAGCCGACGGCAATGAGCGACTGCTGCAGGTTGTAGGCATCATCCGAATCAGCTTTGTCGGGGTCGATGAAGACTGTCAGACGGTTCATCTGATACTGCTTGATAAGCACGTCGTGGCCAAGGAACGAATCAAAGACCGAGTCGAGCGCCAAGATGAGCGCAATCAAACCAACCAGCAGGGCCAAGGTCGACAGCACCCATTCGCGGCGTGCACCGCTCATGCAGATGACGATGGCACCCGAGACCAACACGACCAGGCCCGAGCCCAGGTCGCCCATGGCGACGACGGCCAAAAACGGGATGGACAGCATACCGCAGAGCTTGACGTAGTCGCGAACGGTATCGATGCGGCCGTTGTATTGCGAGCCAAGCGTGGCCATAAAGAAGATGGTGATGAGCTTGGCGAGCTCAACGGGCTGGAAGGTCAGGCCGATACCGGGGATCTTGATCCAGCCCGTCATGCCCAGACCGCCCGTATAGGACAGGCCCGGAATCTTAGGCGAGAAGATCACAATAAGGTCAATGACGAGCAGCGCCGTCGAGAAATTGGAAATGCCACGCAGGTCGGTGCGCCAGACGAGCACCGCCAGCACCGCGCCAATGCCAATGCCCAGCAGGTGGCGCGAGAACGAGGCATCGGCCTTAAACTGCGAGGCCGACCAAATGATGATGGCGCCATAGGCAACGAGCGCGACGGTAGCCAGCAGCACACCGATATGTACCTTCTGGCGGAACGTGCCGCGCGAGGCCGAGAGCTGCTTGTTAACGCGGTCCAGGCTGCTGCGAGAGCCGGTTTTGGTTGAGCGGAACAGGTCCGCCGGCGAAAAGTCCATCGCAACCTCCTATCGAACCGAGGAATCGCCCGTAGCCGTCGAAGTGTCGGGCTCGTCATAAATCGCACCGAGGACATCGCGCACGACGTGCAGGGCGGTATCGGAGCCGCCGCCACCCTGTTCCAAGACAGTGGCAATCACGTACTTGGGATCATCGGCCGGCGCGTAGGCGCAAAACCACGCGTAATCGTCCTCGCCGCTCTTCTCGCCCGTGCCGGACTTGCCGTAGACCGTGGGGGTCAGGGAGTTAAAGTGCGCGGCGGTCGAGGTCGACGCGGAGTAAATCACATCGTGCATGCCGTTGCGAACAAGAGCCAAATCTGAATCGCTGTTGATCTTGGCCTCCAGGCGCTTCTTCTTGCCCTTACCGTTGTACTTATAGGCATCGCCGTCGCCATCGCGCGACACGGCAGACAAAAACACGTGAGGCACGTACTGTTTGCCGCCGTTGGCTAGACCCATATAGGCGCAAGCCATTTGCAGGGGCGTCACCAGAATGTCGCCCTGCCCGATGGCGATGTTCGTCATATCGCCAGCGTTCCATTTGCGGTCCTCGGCAGAGGCGTCGGTGAAGTACGACTCTTTCCACTCGGCATCGGGAATACGGCCCGAGCCCTCACTCGGCAGATCGATACCGCAGGTCTTGCCTAGACCCCAGCGACGAAAGACCTCCTGCAGGCCCTCGGGATGTTGCTCGTCATAAAAGAACGCCTTGCCCATGTCGTAGAAGACAGGGTCGCACGAGTTGGCGATACCCGACTGCAGCGTCATGGTGCCGTGGCCAGACGTCAGCCAGCAGCGCTTGCCCCAAGCCTTGCCCAGGCCCGTCCAATAGCCCGTGCAGTTGGTTGTCTGCGTTGAAGTGTAGGTTCCAAACTCAAGACCGGCCAGCGCCGAGAGCGGCTTGATGGTCGAGGCCGACATGTACTGTCCGCTAATGGCGCGGTTGAGCAGCGGGTGCGAACCCTTGTCATCATTGAGCTCGGTCCACACGTCGTTTGAGACGCCACCGATAAAGACGGACGGATCGAACTTGGGCTCGCTCGCCATGCCCAAGATCTCGCCATTGTTGGGATCGAGACACACCACAGCGCCGTTGCCGGCATTGCTGTAGCCAGTGGTCTTGGCAAGCTCGATAGCGCTCGCCAGCGCCGTCTCACAGGCCTGCTGGATCTTAAGGTCGAGCGTGAGCTTAATGTCGGAGCCGGCCTTCGCGGGCACGGCGCCGGCCTGACCGGTCACATTGCCCGAAGCATCGACCTTGACGGTCTGCTCGCCACGAATACCCTGCAGCAGGTTTTCGTAGTAGCTCTCAACGCCCGCCTGGCCCACGATATCGCCCGACTGGTACGTAATCTTGCCAGCAGAAGCATCATCATCGCCAGAGGTTTTCTTATTCTGGGCCTCGAGCTGCTCGGAGGTAATGGTGCCGGTATAGCCCAAGATATGACATGCCGTCTCGCCATATGGATACTGGCGCTCGGTACGCTCGGCAATCTTGACGCCCGGGAACTCGCCGGCATGCTCCTGAATATAGGCAACCGTGGAGCGACGGACGTCCGTCGCGATGGTATGCAGGCTCTGGGCGCCCTCTGTATTGTCCTGAATATTGCGAAGGACCGCCACGTAAGGCATTCCAAGCACGTTGGCAAGATGGCGAACCAGAACCTCATCCTCGGCAAGGTCGCGGTAGGCCACGACAGCAAGTGAGGGACGGTTCTGGACAAGCGCCACGCCATTGCGGTCGAGGATGCGACCGCGCACAGCGGGTGTGGTAACGGTGCGAGTCTGATTACTATTGGCCTGCTTCTCGTAATAGTCCGACGAGACCATCTGCATGCCCCACAGCTTGACGGCAAGTGCCGCAAACATTGCGCCCACACCCGTGGTGAGGATGGAAAAGCGGCCCTTAAAGGCGGTCGCCGCGGTATTGCCTTCGCCCTCGGTGGCGCGCGGGGCCGTTCCATGCTGTGTATCGTAGGTAAAACGGGAATCGCCACGACGCATGATGACCAGCGCGACCACGATGGCCACAACCAGCACGATACCGGCGATAATAACCGTCATCTGGGAAGACATCTACGGGCCTCCCCTATTTGAGCTTGCGGGTCTTGGGCTTAAAGCGCATACCCGTCTGGCGTCCGCCACGTGCGGAGAATCCATAGCCGGACTGCGGCACGACGCCGGACATCAAAAACGGAATGGCAACCAGACCCGTCAGGATCGAGGACGGCAGCGCATGGCCGAAGATCGCCACGACAAAGCTCGTCTCCAAACCCATAAACAGCAAGATGATGCTGTAGATCACATTAATGACGAGCGCAAAGGCGCCCACGGTGACGCCGCGCGCACTCGGGGTACCGCCCGTCTGACCGACGGCGCTGTGCACCAGGGCAAAAGAACCCACGGTCAGCAGGAGCGACATAACGCCCACCGGCACGGCAGCGGACAGGTCATAGAACAACCCGCTGCAAAAACCGCACACGACGGCACGGGTCGGGTCGCCCGAGAACACGCTTAGGCACACCAAGATAATCATGAAGTTGACGCGACCGCCCGCAATGGAGATCTGCGGTGCCAGGCCTGCCTGCAGCAGCACGCACACAATGGCGGCGATCACAAACGTGCGGGAGCTCATCCCCTGCTCGTGTAGATCCATGGACATGCCCCCTATTCGCTCGAGCCGGAATCGGTCGTCTCGGACGTGTCGGAACTGTCATCCGAGCTCTCGTCCTTCGTCTTGGTCGCAGCATCGCGCGACGTTCCCTGCGGCGTGCTGTTGGCCGTGCTCACGTCCTCATCCGAGGCCGACTGTTCGTCGGTCAGCGAGGTGATGACCAGCACTTCCTCGTTGTTCTCGGCCGTGGTCTGAGCGCGCACCACAATGGTGTAGTACACGTCGTTTGCCGATTTCTCAACCGACGAGACGGTGCCGAGCGGTAGACCCTTGGGGAACACACCGCCAATGCCCGAGGTCACGATGATGTCGCCAACCTTAACATCGGAGTCGACGCTCACGTACTCAAGACGCAGCGTGCCGTCAGCCTGACCCTGCAGCATACCCTGGGCGCGCGTGTCCTGCACCATGGCGGACACGCCCGAGTTCTCGTCGCCAATCAGGCGCACGGTCGACGTTTTGGCCGATACCTCGATAATCTGGCCGATAACACCGGCCGAACTCGTTACGGGCATGTTGATGGTAAGCCCGTCGGCAGAACCCTTATCGATCGTGACGGTCGAGGTCCAGGCATCGCCCGAGGCACCGACGATACGAGCTGCGGTCGATTTAAGGTTGTAGGTCGACTGCAGGCCGACCAGCCCCTCCAGACGCTCAGCGGTCTTTTGAGCCTCGGAGAGCTCAGCAACCTTAGAGGTCAGTTCCTCGTTTTGCTTCTTAAGCTCATCAAGCGTGTCCTGCGACGCCGTAAGGTTAGAGAACACGTTGCCGATCGCATTGAAGGGAGCCGCCACAGCCGAACCCACAAAGCGCACCGGCGAGGTAATCGTCGTTACGCCCGAACGCACGGCATGAATCGGTCCTGCCTCGCCCTCGCGGATGTAAAACGTGAGCAGCAACACCGAAATCAGGCTGAAAACAATCAACGGGCGCATACCCGTTGATTGTCGCTTGGTATTCAGATTTGTGGAGAAACCCGAAGATCGTGCCAAATGGAATCCACCTTTTGGAAATTAAGCATTGGTCTGGACGAAGCCGCCATCAAACGCATTGGCCTCGAGCACGCGGGCACAGCCGTTAACGACGTTATCGAGCGCCGTGGGGCTGACGTTGACCGAAACGCCGGTCTCATCGCGCAGGCGCACGTCGAGACCGCGCAGCAGCGCGCCGCCACCGGTCAGCAATATGCCATAGTACATAAGGTCCGAGGCAAGATCGGGCGGCGTGGCATCGAGTGCGTCCTTGACGGCCTTAGCCATCTCGTCGAGCGGCTTGTTGAGCGCGCGACGAATCTCCTCGCTCTCGATGCGCACGGTCTTGGGCAGACCGGTAATCACGTCGCGGCCGTTGACCTCGACGTCGAGCTCGTCCTTGAGCGGCACGGCGGAGCCGACCTTGATCTTGATGTCCTCTGCCGTACGCTCGCCGATGGCCAGGTTGTAGGCATCACGAACGTGCGTGAGGATAGCCTGATCGAACTCGTCACCGGCAATACGGATGGACTGCGAGACGACGATACCGCCCATGGCGATAACAGCGACCTCGGTGGTACCGCCGCCGATGTCGATGACCATGGAGCCGGTGGGTTCCTCGACGGGCAGATCGGCGCCGATAGCGGCAGCCATGGGCTCCTCGATCAGGTAGGCCTGGCGAGCGCCGGCCTGGATCGTGGCCTCAAAGACAGCACGCTTCTCGACCGACGTGACGCCGGAGGGAACGCAGACGACAACGCGCGGACGCGGGGTCCACGGATAGCGCTTCTCGGACGCCTTGTCGATAAAGTAGCGAAGCATAGCCTCGGTAACATCGAAGTCGGCGATGACGCCGTCCTTCAGGGGACGAACGGCCACGATGTTGCCGGGCGTACGGCCGAGCATGCGCTTTGCCTCGATACCGACCGCCAGGATGCGCTCGTCGTTCTTGTCGATGGCGACGACAGAGGGCTCGCGAATGACGATGCCCTTGCCGCGCACGGAGACAAGCGTATTTGCGGTGCCGAGGTCGATGGCAAGATCGCCCGCATAGCTACCGAAGAACATATCCATCAAAGAAAACAACGCAACTCCTGATGTGTTGGATGATTGCTGGAAAACTACTAGCTCATGATACTAGCGCAAGCCCGGCACCTCACTTGCGGTGAAGCGCCGGGCAAAGCTAAATCCCATAAGGTCACTACTGGTTGTCAGCAGCCGAGAAATCCATATCGAGCGAGGAAACGGCCCAGCCGATATGGTTGTCGGAGCGCACGAATTTGACGGTGTACTCCTGCTCGCCGCCCTTGGACAGCGATGCCTTCACCTTAGCGGTCGTCTCGGTCATGGACTGATCCATGCCCTCGACGGACACGGTGGCACCCTGCGGAATCGAGGAGATGATCATCGACTTAGCGTCCTCGGACAGGCTCGAGGCCAGGCAAGACTCGGCCTTTGCGGTGTCACCGTCGCCGGCAGCCTGGAACAGATCGGTAACCACAGATTCCTGAGACGGGAAGCCAAAGCCGCGCGTGTAAGCAAAGCCCAGACCGCCCGCGGCGATCAAAATGAGCAGAAGCAGCACAATGAAGACTTTGAGACCCGTGTGGCGATGGCGACGACGGACCTTGGCCTGCTTACGATCCTGACGGTCCTGCTGGACCATCTCGGACTCGGACAGCGTAAAGAAACCGGTGTCCGAGGGATCGGGCATAAACTGACCGGTCGCGCCCGTAGGATCGAGCGGATCGACGGCAGGAGCGTCCATCGCGGGCGCCGGAGCCGTGGCCATAGCCGTCTGGGCGGATAGCGCGGCAAGCGAATCGTGAACGCGGGCAAGCTCATCGGCCTGCTCGGAGGTGAGCTGGTAGATGCCATCGGCAGTAGCGGCGTTAAAGGCGTCGAGTGCGTCGGAGGGGCGGCCGGCGGCAGAAAGTGCCTGACCCATGCCGGCGTTGAGCGCACGCGTGTCGTCGCGGGGACCGGCAAAGTCGATAGCCGTGCGGTAGGTCTCCACGGCATCCGCCGGACGGCCGAGCTTAATGAAGCAACGACCGAGCTCGCCGAGTGCGGCGGCAGGAGCCGGATTGGCGCCGTCGATGGCAGCCTGACGGAAGGCAGTACCCGCGTTGGCATAGTCGCCCGACTGAAACAGCGCGTTACCCAAGCCCAGATAGGCCTTGAACGGCGTGGCATAAGAAGCGTCCTGCGTAGCAGCAGAGAACGCCTGAGCGGCCGTCGTGTAGTCGCCCACGGCGGCGAGTGCCTTGCCGCGGTTGGTGAGCAGCGCGCCGCGCTTGCCATAGGTGCCGTCGTTGAGGGCGGCGGCATAGGCCTCAGCGGCCTCGGCATACATGCCCAGGTGCATCAAGGCGTTGCCACGAAGGTGATTGGCCTCGCCCATAATCTCATCGGGAGTCTTTGCCGCCCCAAGCATCTGGGCTGCAGCGGAAAAATCACCCGCGCGGTAAGCGGCGCGGCCCTGTTGGATCAGCTGGCTATTCAAGGAAGTCCCCTTTACTCGTGAACGATCTCGACATGGACGATCTCGTCGCCGGCACGCAGCTGCGAAATCACATCGAGACCCTCGACCGTGGTACCAAAGACGGTGTAACCGGAATCGAGGTTATGCTGGGCACCCAGGCAGAAGTAGAACTGCGAACCCGCGGAATCGGGATCCATGGAGCGTGCCATGGCAAGGGCACCATCGACATGGCTGTTGCGCGGATTGGTGGCAAACTCGCCCTTGATGCAGTAGCCGGGGCCACCGGTACCGGGCATGCCGTCGGGGCCCTCAAGACCGGCAGCGACGTCGGCGCCGGACATATCGCGGGTATTGGGGTCGCCGCCCTGAATGACAAAGCCGGGCACATAGCGATGGAACTTAAGGCCATCATAGAAACCCATCGTGGAAAGCTCGCAGAAGTTCGCGACATGAATGGGAGCGCCCTCGCCGTCAAACTTGACCTTGATGGTACCCTTCGACGTCTCGATAACGGCGCACTCGTCGCCGGCAAGCTGATACTCGGGCGTGTAGAGCTCTTTCTTAAAACCAAACATGTGGTTCCTTCCTCGTGCGTTTAAAGCATATTTGTACGAATTGTAGCAATAAGCATGCGCTTACATCAATTGCGCACGTAGGTTATGCCGACTATGGCGAACTAATTTTAGGAACGCTGCTGCGGCTTCCAGGAGCCCACGTTGGCGTCGTACTGGTTCAGCGCGCTGTTGCCGCCCTGCGCGATGGGCGCCAGGATCTCGCTTTGGTGGGAACTCATCGACTCGCCATCGGGAATGGCCAGCGAGATGTCCCAGCTCTGACAGATCACGTCGACACGCTCGAACATCCACTCGGCAAGCTGCTTTAAGTGGGCGATGTCATCCGCATAGACCGTATCGTCCTGATACTTAAGGTTGTTGAGCTCATCTTGCGTCTTTTTGATCTGGTCGCGCAGGGCGTAGGCACTCTGCGACAGCTCCTGACGGGTGGACAGCGGCGATCGGAGATAGCCGTTGTTAAAGGAATCGATGACCTCGCCGATCTGGTCCTCGTCACCGTAGGACACGATGGTCTGATACAGACCGTCGAGCCTGGTATAGAGCTGATCATCGGTCAGCACGGTTTCTTCCTGGACCACCTCGGCAGAATCGTCCTGCTTGGTATCGTCCTCAGTCGCCTCGCCCTTTTGACGCGTGGGGAAGGTCGTCTGCGCGGCCTGACCAAACTGGTCATAGAAGCCAGGCATGACACCCATGGGATCGGCCGTCACGAACCAATAGGCACCGCCACAAACGACGGCAAGGACCGCGATGATAATGAGCGGCTTGGGGATATGACGCTTGTGCTTGTGATAGGCGTCCTCGTCGGGATGCACCTTGCGCTTGGGTTTTTGAGCATCGTCATGCAGGGAAACCGGCGTGGGAATATCGACCTTGGGAATACCGAAATCCTTATCGAAAGCCGGCAGCACGCAGGTCTCATTGGGGTCAGCGGCGTCCGAAAGCACCGCAGCGGCAGAGGCCGGCGCATGCGGCACCTCGGTATCGATCTGCTCTTGTGTTAGGCGCGGAAAGCCCGCCGTGCGGCCCGCTGCCAGGTCGGATGCGGCCGCGTCCTCGGAGAGGATACCCGGAGCGGGGCGTCCACATTTGGGGCACGTACGATCATGCGGAGAAAGACGGGCACCGCAGCCCTCACAGAACACGAACTCGGTGTGCTCGGGGCCATCGCCCGGACCCACATAGGCGTTGCAGTAGGGGCAGAACGAGGCGCCGTCCTCGATAGTCTTAAGGCAATGCGGGCAGATCACGGCATCCTCTTTTCGAAGCAATTCAAACAATCGAGGTTAGAGCATAACATCGCCACGGCCCCACAGGAACAAGGCACCAATTCAACATCGGCAGGGCGCTAGCTACTTCTTCTTTTTGCTTGGCATCGAGACTTTGATGCCTTGGGCGGACTTGGTCACGCGAGAGCGCCTGGCTCCGGTATTCTTCTTTTTCTTGGGCTGGGCCTGGGCCACGCCCTCGAGTGCACGGGCCTCGGCCTCGCGAGCGGTGCGATCTTCGCGGCGCTGCGCCATGTCGGCGGCGACGCGCTTGGCAAAACGCTCGGCCGTCGAACCCGTCGAGCTCACCTTGCCGCCACCGCGACCCAGGTGGACGCGCACACCACGGCCAAAACCAGTTGCGGCATGACGACGACGCGGCTTGAGCGAATCCATCATCGTGGCGAGCTTAAAGAACACCGAGCAGGTAAAGACCACGATGACAGCCAAGATAACCATCTGGCCCATCGACAGGTTGGCAATAGACAGCAGCTCCGGGAATCCGATAACGCCCACCAAGATGCCGGCGACGACAAACACAAAGAGCACCACACGTAAGGGCGTGAGAGGCTGCGAGATGCGCCAGATCAGGCTGACGCTCGCCGCGCACGACGTAAGCAAGCACATCGTAGACAGCGTGAGCTGGCTAAAGCCAAACACGCGCGCCACAAAGATATCGAGCGCCGCAGCCAAAATGACCGCAATCGACGCCGGCAGTGCACGCTTGAGTACGTTGGTCAAAAACGCACCCTTCACGCGAGCATTGTTGGGCTCCAGGCCCAACACAAAGCCCGGCGCGCCGATGCAGAAGAAGTTAATGAGCGTCATCTGGATGGGCTCGAAGGGGTACGGCGGCAGCGCGATGCACAGCGCCGCCAGGCCCATCGAGAACAGCGTCTTGGTCAGGAACAGCGAGGCCGAACGCTGCAGGTTGTTGATGGAGCGACGGCCCTCGGCCACCACGGCGGGCATCGAGGCAAAGTCGTTGTCGACGAGTACGATTTCGGCTACGTTACGCGCGGCATCGGAGCCGGCCGCCATGGCTACGGAGCAGTCGGCCTCCTTGAGCGCCAGCACGTCGTTGACGCCGTCACCCGTCATGGCCACGGTGTGCTCGCGGCGCTTGAGCGCCTGCACGAGCTCGCGCTTCTGCTGCGGGGTCACACGACCAAAGACATGGTAGCGGTCCACTGCGGCATCGAGCTTGGCCGGCGTATCGAGCGTCGTGGCGTCCACATAAGCGTCCGCCCCCGGCACGCCCACCACGCGCGCGATCGACGACACCGTACGCGGGTCGTCGCCACTGATCACGTTGAGGGTCACACCCTGCTCGTTAAAGTAGCCAATAGTCTCGGCCGCCGAGGTACGAATCTCGTCGCGGATGGTCACAAAGCCCACGGGCTCGGCCTCGCCCACCATATCGCCATCGGGTGTAAAGCCGTCCACGCGCGCCACCACGAGCACGCGGCAGGTATCGGCAAGCTCGGCAACACGGTTCTCGACCTGGGCAAAAACACGATCAGAGAGCACAAACTGCGCCGCACCCATCACATAGGAGCCCTGCGCAAACGAAGCGCCACTCCATTTTTTAGACGACGAGAATGGAATGACCGACAGCGGCTCAGACACCTCGACCGGGCGATCGGCGTAATAGTTGAGCAGCGCCTGGCAGGTCTCGTTGGCATCGGCCGAAGTCGCACGCGCGACGTTAGCCAGCGCAAAATCGAGTACCGTGGTATCGACGGGAACGGCCGCCTCGTCCGAGCCGGCGCCTAGGCTCACGCCCTCAACCGGCAGCGGATACGTGCCCTCGACCTCCATGCGGCCCGACGTGATGGTGCCCGTCTTGTCCAGGCACAGCACGTCAACGCGAGCGAGCGTCTCGATGCAGTAGAGCTGCTGTGCCAGCACCTTGCGGCGAGCCAGGCGCACCGTGGCGATGGCGAGCACCGACGAGGTCAGCAGCACCAGGCCTTGCGGGATCATGCCCAGCAGGGCGCCCACCGTGGACAGCAGCGCCGACGAAGGCACATGACCAGCCAACAGCTCGGAGAAGCACCACGAAAGCGCGCTATCGCCCGGGGTTCCCGCGGCATCCCACAGTTCGCTCACACTCGAGGCAAACAACGCCAAACCGAGCGGGATCATGATGATGCTCGCAAAACGCACGATGGCGTTAAGCGCGTTCATGATCTCGGAATTGACCTTTTTGACGTACTTGGCCTCGTTATTAATTTTGGCCACGTAGTTGTCGGCGCCGACATGGATCACGCGGGCGCGCAGCAGGCCCGAGTCGATAAAACTGCCGCTCATGAGCTCGGAGCCGGGCTGCTTCTTAATAAGGTCGCTCTCGCCCGTCAGCAGGCTCTCGTTCACGAGCGCCTCGCCGGAAACCACCACGGCGTCAGCGGGAATCTGGTCGCCGCGCCCCAGGCGGATGATGTCGTCGAGCACGATCTGGTCCAAGTCGAGCTCCACCTCGGCACCGTCGCGCACCGCGATGGCCTTCTTAGAGGTCAGCAGCGTGAGCTTATCGACCATCTTCTTGGACCGCATGGACTGGATGACGCCAATAGCGGTATTGAGGAACACCACAAACAGGAACGTCAGGTTCTTAAACGAACCGGTCAAAATGACCAGGAACGCCAAGATCACGTTGATCAAATTGAACAGCGTGCAGAGGTTCTCGATGATGAGCTCTTTGACCGACTTGGTCTTGAGCTCCATGTTGCGGTTGATCTTACCGGCGGCGATGCGCTCCTCGACCTCGGCGGTCGAGAGTCCGCGCTCGATATCCGTTGCTGCCATACCACGTCCCATCACGTCGCGTCGGTATAAGAAAAACCGCCCGGACCATGCGAGGTTCGGACGGTCTTACGTTCGATGGTGCCCCATGTTGGATTCGAACCAACGGCCTTCTGCTCCGGAGGCAGACGCTCTAATCCCCTGAGCTAATAGGGCCAACGTTTGGCATTATACCCAAGTGCACCACGGGCTATCAAAATAAAAGAAAAAGCTTTGCAATTCCGAGGAAGACGCGGCGCAACGGCCCACTTTAGAAGGCAAAAGCGAGTCAGATAGTATAAACTCTCATGCACCATATATACACGGCTCGCGATGCGGGCCGTTTTTGCAAAAGTTATCCATCGAGGTGAGAGGCACACCATGATTGCAATTTTAAAGCAGAGCGCCAGCGACGAGGCCGTAAGCCATATCGTCAGCTGGATTGAGAAAAAGGGTCTGAAGACCGATGTCTCGCGCGGCGAGAACGAGACGATCATCGGCCTGGTGGGCGATACGACCAAGATCGACCCGTTCCTGCTCGAGTCCATGGATGTCGTCGAGCGCGTGCAGCGCGTCTCCGAGCCGTTCAAGCGCGCCAACCGCAAGTTCCACCCCGAGGACTCCGTCATCGACTGCGGCCACGGCGTCAAGATCGGCGGCGACCAGTTCCAAGTCATCGCCGGCCCCTGCTCCGTCGAGGGCGAGAACCTCATCCGCATCGCACGCCGCGTGAAGGCCGCCGGCGCCACGATGCTGCGCGGTGGCGCCTACAAGCCCCGCACCTCCCCCTACGCCTACCAGGGCATGGGCCCCGCCGGCCTCGACCTGCTGTGCGAGGCGTCTGCCGAGCTCGACATGCCGATCGTCACCGAGATCATGGATCCACGCGACGTGCAGGTCTTCTTGGACAAGAAGATTGACGTCATGCAGATCGGCGCCCGCAACGCCCAGAACTTCCCCCTGCTCAAGGAGGTCGGCAAGACCCAGACCCCGATTCTACTCAAGCGCGGCATGTCCGGCACGATCGACGAGCTGCTTATGGCAGCCGAGTACATCATGAGCGAGGGCAACGACAACGTCATCCTGTGCGAGCGCGGTATCCGCACCTTCGAGACCCGCACCCGCAATACCTTCGACCTCAACGCCGTGCCGGTGCTGCACCACCTGTCGCACCTGCCCGTCGTCGCCGACCCCAGCCACGCCACCGGCTACACCCGCTACGTTGAGCCCATGGCGCTCGCCGCGACCGCCTGCGGTGCCAACGGCTTGGAGATCGAGGTCCACGACGAGCCGAGCCGCGCCTGGTCCGACGGCGCCCAGGCCCTCACCCCCGATCAGTTCGACGACACCATGCGCCGCATCCGAGCCATCCGCGAGGTTGTCTGCCAAGAGACCATGGAGTAGCCCATGGGTACGGTGAGAAACGCGCGTGTTAACCAGGGCGGCCCCAAGTGCGCCGGCATCGTCGGCCTTGGCCTCATCGGCGGTAGCTTTGCCCGCGGCTATGCACAGGCGGGCGTCCGCGTGCTGGCCTGGGACCCCGATGACGATGTCATGACGGCCGCCAGCATGGGCACTGCCGTCGGGGAGCTCAACGACGAGACGCTCGGCGAGTGCGACATCATCGTGCTGGCCTGTTACCCCGAAGCCTGCATCGAGTGGCTCGAGGCGCACGCCCAGGCACTCGCCGACGCCACCGATACCGAGGCCATCATGGGCCCCGTGGTGATCGACACGGTGGGCGTCAAGGGCATTGTGTGTGAGCGGGCCTTTGAGCTCGCACGCGAGCACGGCTTTTACTTTGTGGGTGCGCACCCCATGGCGGGCACACAGTACTCGGGCTATGCGCACTCCCGCGCCGACCTGTTCCAGGGCGCCCCGCTCGTGCTCGTGCCACCCGCGGTAGACGATGCCCTTAAGCTGGAGCTTTTGGGCCAGGTGCGCGAGATGGTGCGCCCCTTGGGCTTTGGCAAGTTCAGCGTGACCAGCGCCGCCGAACACGACCGCGTCATCGCCTTCACGAGCCAGCTTGCGCACGTGGTATCCAACGCCTACGTCAAGAGCCCCACCGCCCAGGTCCACCACGGCTTTTCGGCCGGAAGCTACCGCGATCTCACCCGCGTGGCGCACCTCAATCCTCAGATGTGGTCCGAGCTTATGATCGACGACGCCGATGCGCTCGCCTTCGAGATCGACCATCTTATCGAATCGCTCGGCGCCTACAGCCGCGCCCTTAAGGACCGCGACCAGCGCTATCTGGAGAATCTCCTTGCCGAGGGCGACCGCATCAAGCGCGCGCTCGACGACGAGGCCTCCCACTAGACCACCTATCACGCCAGGTCGAAAGGACCGAAGCTTATGGCGATTACCATCGATATCGACACCGCACGCCCCTACCAGGTGCATGTTGGCACGTTTTTGCTGGAGCAGGCGGGACCGCTCGTGCGCGCCACTGCCGGCGGCACCAAGGCCGTCATCGTGACGGACACCAACGTGGGCCCGCTCTACCAGATGCCCGTTAAGCAGAGCCTGGAGGCGTCAGGCTACGAGGTGAGCATCTGCACCTTCGAGGCCGGCGAGGCCCATAAGCGAGCCGAGACCTACGTTGCCATTCTTGAGTTTGTGGCCGAGCACGAGCTTTCGCGCTCCGATGTGATCGTGGCGCTTGGCGGCGGCGTCGTGGGCGACGTTGCCGGCTTTGTGGCCGCCACCTACATGCGCGGCTGCAAGTTTGTGCAGATCCCGACGAGCCTGCTCGCCATGGTTGATTCGTCGGTGGGCGGCAAGACCGCCATCGACCTGGCTGCCGGCAAGAACTTGGCCGGCGCCTTTTGGCAGCCGAGCGTAGTAATCGCCGACGTGGGGTGCCTGGCCACCCTCACGCCCGAGCAGTTCGCCGACGGCTGCGGAGAGGTCGTCAAGCACGCCGTGATCGCCGACCCGGAGCTTTTCGCCGAGCTGGAGAAGACTCCGCTCACGCTGGAGCTACTCAACCGCGATGTGGCCCGCGTAGCACTCATCATCGCCCGCAATATCGACATCAAGCGCGCCGTCGTCGTCGCCGACGAGTGCGAAACCAACCAGCGCAAGCTGCTCAACTTTGGACACAGCGCCGGACACGCCGTCGAAGCCTGCGAGAATTTTGAGCTGGGGCACGGCAACTGCGTGTCAATCGGTATGGGCATCATCACGCGCGCCGCGGCCTTGCACGGCATTTGCGACGCCGAACTTCCCGCTCGCATCGAGGAGCTCTGCGCGCGCCACGGCCTCAAGACCCGCTGCGAGCTTTCGGCCGACGCCGTCTTTGCCGAGGCACTCCACGACAAAAAGCGCGCCGGTGACACTATCGACCTGGTAATTCCGCACGACATTGGCCGTTGCAGCATCGACCGCACGCCGCTTTCCACTTTCCACGAACTCATTGCCGAGGGCCTCGGCCAGAAGGGAGACGCATTCGCATGCTAGCCCGCATCACCCCGTCCCCGCTTAAGGGCACCGTTCCCGCCATCGCGTCCAAGTCGATGGCGCATCGCCTGATCATCTGCGCCGCGCTTGCCAACGGCGAGACGCACGTTACCTGCAACACCACCTGCGCCGACATCGAGGCTACGGTGCGTTGCCTTACGGCACTGGGCGCTCGCATCGAGACCGTCGAGGATGGCTTCCAGGTCCATCCCACTATGAAGAGTATTGAGTTTGGCCTGCTCAAGGCACTTGCCGGCGGCACGCTCGACTGCGGCGAGAGTGGCTCCACGCTCCGCTTTATGTTGCCCGTCGCCTGCGCGCTGGGCGCAGAGGCCACCTTTGTGGGCCAGGGTCGTCTGGGCGCACGCCCGCTCTCCCCGCTCTCGGACGAGATCATCGCCGCCGGCTGCGACCTACAGGGTCTGGGCGGTTTTCCGCTCAAGACGAGCGGCCGCATGCGCCCGGGCACCTTTGTGCTGCCGGGCAACGTAAGCTCGCAGTACATCTCGGGCCTGCTGCTGGCAGCCCCGTTGCTCGCCCAGCCCTCCTGTGTGCAGGTGACCGGCCTCATTGAGAGCCGCCCCTACATCAACCTGACGATCCAGGCCATGAAGGCCTTTGGCGTTGAGGTCAACGTCGAGCGCATTCCCGCCAAGGACGGTCAGCCCGAGGTCACGAACTTCCGCGTGAGCAGTGGCTCGTATCGCACGCCCGGCAACGTGGCCGTCGAGGGCGACTGGTCCAACGCTGCCTTTTGGCTGTGCGCCGGCGCCATCGGCTCCGACCCCATCACCGTGGAGGGTGTGTCGCTGAGCTCCGCACAGGGCGACCGCAACGTGCTTGCTGCGCTTTCGCGCTTTGGCGCCCGCATCGTGCGCTCCACCAACGCCGCCACCGTGCAGTCCGACAAGCTCGCCGGCTTTGAGATGAGTGCCCACGACATTCCCGACCTGGTACCCGTTATCTCGGCCGTGGCCTCGCTGGCACAGGGCCGCACCTTTATCCGCGATTGCGCCCGTCTGCGTATCAAGGAATCCGACCGCCTGGTCACCACCACCCGCGAGCTCACCGCGCTTGGCGCGCAGGTGCGCATTGCCGGCGATGACCTCATCATCAAGGGTGTCGATGCCTTCACCGGCGGCGAGGTCGATTCGCACAACGACCACCGCATCGCCATGATGGCCGCCATCGCCGCGAGCCGCGCCACCGGCGAGGTCGTGATCCACGGCGCCGAGGCCGTCAACAAGTCCTATCCCGATTTCTTCGACCACTACCGCCTGCTGGGCGGTAAGGTCACGCTCGAGGAGGAATAGCATGTCCTCGACCTTTGGCAACGTCTTGCATCTGAGTATCTTTGGCCAGTCGCACTCCCCCGCTATCGGCTGCTCGCTCGACGGCATTCCTGCCGGTATTGCCGTTGACCAGGAGCAGCTGCAGGCCTTTTTGGACCGTCGTGCCCCCGGTCGCGACGAGACCGCAACCAAGCGCCACGAGGCCGACGCCGCGCATATCATTGCCGGCGTGGTCGATGGACATACCACCGGCGCGCCCATTGCCGCGATTATCGAGAACACCAACACGCGCTCCAATGATTACTCCGAGCTGCGCTGCAAGCCCCGTCCCGGACATGCGGACTTCCCCGCGCGCGTGAAGTATCACAACATGCACGATGTTGCTGGTGGCGGGCATTTTTCCGGCCGCCTAACGGCACCCTTATGCATCGCCGGCGGCATTGCGCTACAGGCACTCGAGGCCCGCGGCATTCAGGTCATGGCGCACGTCGCGCAGATCGGCGGCATCTCCGACCTGCCGATGGACGATATGGTCTATCGAGAGGCCGACCGCAAGGCGATCCTTACGAACGACCTGCCGTGCATTGACGCCGCCGCAGCCGGCCGCATGCGCGAGGAGATTCTGGCCGCGCGCGATGAACTCGACAGCATCGGCGGCATCGTGGAGTGCGGCATTTACGGGCTTCCCACGGGCATCGGCGACCCCATGTTCGACGGCATCGAGAACCGCATCGCGCAAATCGCGTTTGGCATTCCCGCCGTAAAGGGCGTGGAGTTTGGCATGGGCTTTGCCGTGGCCGCCATGCGCGGCAGCGAGAACAACGATCCGTATCGCATCGATGCCGAGACCGGCGAGATCGAAGTCGAGTCCAATAACGCCGGCGGCATCCTGGGCGGTATTTCGACCGGCGCGCCCGTCATGTGGCGCATGGCCGTAAAGCCGACGCCCTCAATTGGCCGCGAGCAGCAGACCGTAGACATGGACGCCATGGAAAATGCCGAGCTCTCGGTCCACGGCCGTCACGATCCCTGCATCGTCCCCCGAGCCGTCCCCGTAGCCGAGGCAGCCGCGGCGCTCGCCATCTGGGACGCCCTCCTCGAGGACGCCGCCCAGCGCTAACCAGCCCACCCCGGGCAATGATTCACGAAAGGGGTCCCTATGGACCTTGCTGACATCCGCCAGGCCATCGATGGCATCGACACCACGCTCCTCAACAGCTTTATCGAGCGCATGGACATTGCCACCGAAGTCGCCAAGTCAAAAATCGAGATGGGCAAGGCCGTCTTCGACCCCGCCCGCGAGCGCTCCAAGCTCAACAACCTCGCCAGCCGCGCGCCCGAGCGCTACGAGGCGCAGACCATCACCCTGTTCCGTCTCCTCATGAGCATGAGCAAGGCCGAGCAGCAGCGCTACATCAACGAACTCAAGGGCATCACTGTCTCGCAAAAGGCCCACGCCACGGCTGCAGCCTCCGACACTCCCTTCCCTCAAACTGCCACCGTCGCTTGCCAGGGCGTTGAGGGCGCTTACAGTCAAATCGCCGCGTGCAAGCTCTTCGACGTGCCCGACATCGCGTTTTTCGAGACCTTCGAAGGCGTTATGCGCGCTGTGCGCGACGGCTTCTGCGAGTTTGGTGTGCTGCCCATCGAGAACTCCACCGCCGGCTCGGTCAACGCCGTCTACGACCTGCTCGCCCAGTTCGACTTCCACATCGTGCGCTCGCTTCGCCTCAAGATCGACCACAACTTGCTCGTCAAGCCCGGCACCAAGCTCGCCGACGTGCGCGAGGTCTACAGCCACGGCCAAGCCATTGCCCAGTGCGCCGGCTTTATCGAGAACCACGGCCTGCGCGCCACCAAGTACCCCAACACGGCCATGTCGGCTGAGATGGTCGCCAACTCCGAACGCACCGATGTTGCCGCCATCGCATCGCGCAGCTGTGCCACGCTGTATGGCCTCGAGGTGTTGGAACCCAATATCCAAGACTCGGACAACAACTACACGCGCTTTGTCGTCATCAGCCGCGAGCCGCGCGTCTACCCCGGCGCTAATCGCACCTCGCTCATGATCACCACGGCCAACGAGCCGGGCGCCCTCTATCGCGTGCTCGAGCGCTTCTACGCACTCAACATCAACCTCATCAAGCTCGAGAGCCGCCCCATCCCCGGCCGCGACTTTGAGTTTATGTTCTACTTTGATCTGGACTGCCCCTTTGGCAGCAAGGCCCTCGACGACCTGCTCGATTCCATCGACGACGTGTGCGAAAGCTTCACCTACTTTGGCAGCTACACGGAGGTGCTCTAGATGACCGATACCGCCGCAACCCGCCCCTACGGAGTGCTGGGCCGCGTGTTGGGCCACAGCTACACCCCAACCATCTACAAAGAGCTCGCTGGGCTCGATTACGTGCGATTTGAGCGCGAGCCCGAGGACCTCGCGGCCTTTATGACGGGCGACGAGTGGGAGGGCACCAACGTGACCATCCCCTACAAGCGCGCCGTCATGGAGTACCTGGACGAGCTGAGCCCGCTCGCCGAGCGCATGGGCAACGTCAACACCATCACGCGCCTGCCCGACGGCCGCCTGCGCGGCGATAACACCGACTACTTCGGTTTTCAGTGCCTGGTCGAGGAGCTGGGCGTAGAGGTTGCCAGTAAGAAGGCCCTCGTGCTCGGCGCCACCGGCGGTGCCGGCACTACGGCCAGCATGGTACTCGACGACCTGGGCGCCATCGTCGTACCCGTGGGTCGCACAAGCGAGGTCAATTACGACAACATCGCGCAGCAATCCGATGCCGCGCTGCTCGTCAACTGCACGCCTGCCGGCATGTTCCCCCACTGCCCCGACGCCCCCTGCACGCTCGAAGGACTCGATGCGCTCGAAGGCGTCATCGACATTGTCTACAACCCCGCCCGCACGGGTCTGATGTTCGAGGCCGAGCGCCGCGGCATCCCCTACATCGGCGGACTGCTGATGCTCGTGGCACAGGCGGCACAGGCCGTCGAGCGCTATACCGGCCAGGTCACCCCGCGCGAGCGCATCCTGGACGTAACGGAGCGCCTGTCGCGCCATGAGCAGAACATCGCCCTGATTGGCATGCCGGGCTCGGGCAAGACCCGCGTGGGCGAGCAGATCGCTCAGCTCACGGGCCGCGAGCACATCGACCTCGATCGCGCCCTCGAGGAGCGCCTGGGCATGCCCTGCGCCGACTTTATCGTCAAGTGCGGCGAGGCGGCCTTCCGCGAGCAGGAGACGGCAGCGCTGGCCGACATCTCCAAGCGCAGCGGCTTGGTGCTCTCCACCGGCGGCGGCGTGGTTACGCGCGACGAGAACTACCCTCTGCTGCACCAAAACAGCCAGATCGTGATGCTCAACCGCAAGCTCGACGAGCTCGCCCACAAGGGCCGCCCCATCACCGCGCGCGACGGCATCGACAAGCTGGCCGAGCAGCGTATGCCGCGCTACCGCGCCTGGGCCGACTACATCATCGACTCACGCGACTGCGCCGCCAACACCGCCCATGCCCTCCTCGACACCCTCCCACCCGCTCTCTAACCAAAACCACCACAAAGGGGACAGGCACCTTTGTGGTGGTTTTTCAATCGCAAAGGAAGCAACCATGAAAGCACTCGTCATCAACGGCCCCAACCTCAACATGCTCGGCATTCGCGAGCCGGGCATCTATGGCAGCGACAACTACGACCGCTTAGTGCAGATCTGCCAGGAAGCGGGCGCTGCACAGGGCTTCGACGAGGTCGAGGTCTTCCAGTCTAACCACGAGGGCAGCATCGTCGACAAGATTCAGGAGGCCTACGGCAAGGTCGACGGCATCGTCATCAACCCGGCCGCCTACACACATACGAGCGTGGCCATCTTGGATGCCCTCAAAGCCGTCGCCATCCCCGCCGTTGAGGTCCACATCAGCGCTGTCGAAACACGCGAGGACTTCCGCCAGGTAAGCTACGCCCGCCTGGCCTGCTTCGCCACCATTACGGGCGAAGGCCTGCAGGGCTACGTCCACGCGTTGGAGCTGCTGAGGGAGTATCTCGAAAAGTAGCCTCGCGAGCATATCCATCAACGCGATTCACACGTTAATAATGCCAGTGCCGCCAGCAGCAACCTCGCTACTGGCGGCACTTTATTACTGGCATATAATCATTGCAGTCACACAACGTCTGGAGACGCGCATGTTAAGCATCCATCTGGGAGATTACCCCGGTTCCATCTACGATACCGAAACCTATTTTAGGAACTCATACTTGGACTCATGGTTCGAAGACCCTATGGCCGCACAGATTATTAAAAGCGTGGACGGATCAGAGCTCATCGGTCCCCACAACATCGTAAGCAAACAGCTGGGCTCGATCACCCCACTCGAACTGTCCGGCGGCGTTAAGACGCTGCTGCTGGTGCGCAATCTCCCAAATATGGTGTTCAACGCATCCACCTGCGGAGACAACTGTGCCCGCTGGCTACTCAAGATCGGCAAAGAGCAGGATGTGCTGGTGACCTTATACCACATCATGAAATTCCCCTGGAAGAGCTTTGAAATCCGCATTGAAAACGATGGCCGCATCGTCAGAAACATGCAGGAGTTTGTCGGCGCCACGAATGACTTTTTGGATGTTGATGAGTAATGAAGGGAACGCATACCGTTGTCGTAGAGCGTGCAAAGGTCAAATACACACTCACGTTTAAGCGCAATATTTCCTTTATACGCGGCAATAGCGGCACGGGCAAAACGATGCTCATCTCGATGATTCGCGACTACAACGACCGAGGACCGGAAAGCGGCGTTGCACTCAGCTGCGACGCACCTTGCGAAACGCTTTCCGGCAGACGCTGGGAACGCGAGCTGTCGATCATCGAGGATTCAATCGTCTTTCTAGATGAGGGCAACGAGTTTATCTACTCAAAAGACTTCGCCAAAGCCATCAACGGCTCGTCCAACTATTTTGTTCTGATATCTCGTCGCGATGCCAACGAGCTCCCCTACAGCGTCGATGAGATCCTGAAGTTAGTCAACACGACGAGTAAAACAATCAATGGCCGCAAGAGCGACAGGCGCTTCTACTCGGTGACCAAGCCGCTATATGACCACACGGCAAGTATGCTGTATCAGGATCTAAATGTTGGATTCGAGGTACCCGACGCCGTAGTTGTCGAAGATAGCAAATCTGGCTATCAATTCTACGACGCTCTTTGCAACCGGCTCGGGATCCCCTGCTATACCGCCACCGGCGTAGCAAATCTAAAGCGGACAATTCACGAATGTCCCGAGCAAAACATTCTTGCCATTGGAGACGGCGCAGCGTTTGGTCCCTACATCGAAAAGGTGCTCGGACAGCGCGTTTACAAGAACGTTCGCTTGTTCCTCCCGGAATCATTCGAGTGGACACTTCTGCAATCTGGCCTCATTCCCAGTAACGACATTCCAAAAATCCTCAAGGATCCTTCGAGCTATATCGAAAGCCGCGACTACCTAAGCTGGGAACGATTCTTCACCGACGTATTGATCAAGTACTCGGCAGACACTCGCTACGCCTACAGAAAGGCAAAGCTCAATGAGCAGTACCTGAGGCCGCAGGCGATGAATGCAGTTGCAAACGTCTTGCCCGAGTGCCTGAAGGCAGACTAGACAGACTAGATATAGTGGGGAGGGCCAAGTTGGTCCTCCCCGTTTTTGTTACGCCTTCTTGATCACGTACACCAACCCTATGTCGCACCTGCGGCGCACAATCGACGCAAAGAGCCACGATGCTGGCAGCGTCATAAGCAGAGGCATGGTCTGCCAAGGAATAAACCAATCGACCGCGTGGATTGCAAAGATGGCAAGACTGGCCTGTCCGCAGAACACGAGCGCTCGCTCAAAGGACCCCAAAACCGGCACATCTTTCAACTTCTCCAACGCCATCGAAACCCAGCACACGCAGTAGCTACCGGCAAGAGCGGCAACTGTCGCAACCAAAAACCCATCCACGCGGCGGCTCGAAAGCTCACCCCACTCAGCGCGGCAAGGACAAGCCAAGCAACACCGGCTCCAATAAACAGCAGAGGCTCGCTCACGCTCGGCTCCAGCCCCCTTAGGCGCGCCGTATAACCAATCCACATCAGCAGCACAACAGCAGCTCACGCCACGGCTTCGGCCTAAACGTATACCCGGCAAGAATAAAGAACACCGGCATGTGAAAAAAGCCCAGACCACCAAGCAGTCCGGGCTTAATAAACGATGGTGCTCCATGGCGGATTCGAACCGTCGACCTTGGGATTAGAAGTCCCCTGCTCTATCCAACTGAGCTAATGGAGCAAATAACCACACGCCCAAGCAAGCGCAAGCCTGTCGGGCGCAAGTAATTATAACCTAGTTGAACTGCTCGCGATACGCCTTGCAGACCTCACTGACCGGGCCGTCCATGCGAAGGTCACCCTTCTCAATCCAAACGGCACGCTGGCAGATGCGCTCAACCTGCTCCATGGAGTGCGAAACGAACAGAACCGTCACGTCACCGCTCTGGATAAAGTGCTGAATGCGGGCCTCACACTTCTGCTGGAAGAACACATCACCGACGGACAGCGTCTCATCAACGATCAGAATATCTGGCTCAGTAATCGTCGCGATTGCAAAGGCGATACGCGCCACCATGCCCGAGGAGAAGTTCTTAAGCGGCATATCGACAAAGTTCTGCAGCTCAGCGAACTCGATAATGCCGTCAAAGTTGGCGTCGATGAACTCCTTGGTATAGCCGAGCAGGGCACCGTTCAGATAGATGTTCTCGCGGGCGGTCAGCTCGGGGTCAAAGCCGGCACCAAGCTCAATCAGAGGCGCAATATTGCCGTGCACCTTAACGCTGCCCTCGCTAGGCTCAAGCACGCCAGCGATAATCTTGAGCATCGTAGACTTGCCAGAGCCGTTGGTGCCGACTAGACCCACGACCTCGCCACGGTGAATATCAAACGAGATATGCTTAAGCGCCCTAAACTCCTCAAAGAACAGCTCGTGCTTGGCGAGCTTGATGAAGTACTCCTTGAGGTTGGTCAGCGACTCGGACGCCATGTTAAAGATCATGGTGACGTCGTCGACCTCGACAGCCAGAGGCTGCTCGCTGTAATCAACAACAGATTCAGTCATCACAGCACTCCTTAGATGTAGAGGATAAATTTGCGCTCGGACTTATGGAACACGGTATAGCCAATAATAAGCGCAAGAACCGCCCAGGCAACGCACATACCAAACGTCATGAGCGAGGGCGTAGTCTGGAACAGAAAGATATCGCGCATAAACTGCAGGTAGTTGAACATGGGGTTCGCATACATCAAGATACGCACGAGATGCGGCATTTGCGCAATATAGTCAGTCGTCCAGAAGATGGGCGTAATGTAAGTCCATGCCGTGATGACGACGCTCCATAGATGCATAACGTCGCGGAAAAAGACCGTAAGAGCAGAGAGCATCATGCCCAGGCCCATGCAGAAGCACATAAGCAGCAGCAGGCAAACCGGCAGCAGAATGAGGTGCCAAGAAGGCATAACGCGGAACCACAGCATGACGATGACGACGGCGACCAGCGAGAAGGCAAAGTTGACCAGCGAGAAGAGCACCTTCTGCACCGGGAAGACCCAGCGGTGCACCTTAACCTTCTTGAGCAGAGGGGCAGCGCCCACGATAGACGTCAGGGCCTGGTTCGTAGACTCGGACATGACGGCAAAGGTAATGTTACCCACGATCAAGTACAGCGGGTACATCTCGGGCGTCATTGAGCCATTGCGGCCCTGGCCAAAAATCGTCGAGAACACGATGGCCATGACGATCATCATCAGCAACGGATTGAGCACCGACCATGCGACACCCAGAACGCTACGGCGATACTTGATCTTAAAATCCTTGGTAACCAGCTGACGAAGGATAAACGCATCCTTCTCAAATTCGTTCTTAGCAAACGTCGCAGGCAGACTGCGAGTTTCTTGTTGCTTTGTCTGATCCGACACGGATGCAACTCCTTTACTCGTAATCGTTGACAAACGAACAGTATAGACCCGACGACCATGCAAACGATTCACGCAACAAAACTGGAGAACTAACCCACATCTTAGGATGCCATGACCAAACGGCTATACTTTCAAGGATTGAATGTATAAGGAGCATTGAGTGAATTCTGAATCCATCGCCGTCATCATCCCCTGCTACAACGAAGCGCTCACGATCGGCAAAGTCATCGACGACTTTCACCGCGAGCTTCCGCAAGCGACGGTCTATGTCTATGACAACAACTCGTCGGACGGTACCTCACGCATCGCCACCGAGCACGGCGCCACGGTCCGCTTTGAGCCCCGTCAGGGAAAGGGCAACGTGTGCCGCCAGATGTTTCGCGACATCGACGCCGATTGCTACCTGATGGTCGACGGCGACGACACCTACCCCGCCGAGGCGGCCAAAGCCCTCTGCGAGCCTATCCTCAGCGGCACGGCCGACATGACCGTAGGCGATCGCCTTTCCAACGGCACCTATGCCGAGGAGAACAAGCGTGCCTTCCACGGCTTTGGCAACAATCTGGTCCGTGCCATGATCAAGTGGATCTATGGCTACAGCTTCGATGATGTCATGACCGGCTACCGTGCCATGAGCCGCCCGTTCGTTAAAACCTTCCCTGTGCTTTCCGAGGGCTTCCAGATCGAAACCGAGCTCTCGATCCACGCCGTCGACCACCGCTGGCGCATCAAGGATGTGCCCATCGAGTACCGCGACCGTCCGGAAGGCTCCGAGTCCAAGCTCAATACCGTGAGCGACGGCATTAAAGTCGTTGCGATGATCGGCACGCTGTTCAAGGACTACCGCCCGCTGAAGTTCTTCAGCCTCGTCGCGCTTCTATTCGCGATTATCGGCCTGGTTTTGGGCATTCCTATCTTTGTTGAGTACTTTCAGACCGGCCTGGTCCCGCGTTTCCCCACTGCCATGCTTGCTGCATCGTTTATGTTCCTCTGTGGTCTGAGCCTTGCAACCGGATTCATCCTGGATTCTGTGGCAAAGGTCGAAAAAAAGCAGTGGGAGGTCAACGTGTACAGCAAATACGCCTACGATGACCAGCCCGGCAAGTCCGCCACCGAGACAAGCGAGAGGTAGATCTTCCGCAGAATGCTATTGGCACCACTGCGCAGATAGCCACCAACAAGAAAAGCCACCGTTAACAAGCGGCGGCTTTTGCTCTCGAAAAGTTAATAGCGGCTAGAGCGTCTTGAGGTACTCCCCCAGCTCTTCCTCCCAGTCGGGCATGTGGAACCCGACCGACTCGAGCTTGGACAGGTCGAGGGCGGAGTGGACCGGGCGCGGGGCGACGGGGCCGGCGGCGCTCGCGTAGTAGTCGGCAGTCGATACCGGCACGACCCTGTCGCCGTTGCCGTTGGCGGCCTCGAAGACGGCGCGGGCGATGTCGGCCCAGGACTTGACGGCGCCGGAACCGGTGCAGTTATAGGTCCCGTAGGGGGCGTGGGTGCCCAGCACATGGAAGATGGCCCGCGCCATGTCGCGCGTGAAGGTCAGGCGGCCCAGCTGGTCGTCCACGACGGTGACCTGCTCCAGCTTGTCCTCCGGGTCGGCGACGCGGTCGGAGAGCGCCTTCATGGTCTTGACGAAGTTGTGCCCCTCGCCGATGACCCAGGAGCTGCGCATGATGTAGTGGCGCGGGCACCCTGCCACGGCGATGTCGCCGGCGGCCTTGGTCTGGCCGTAGACGGAAAGCGGGCTGAGGGGCTCCTCCTCCGTGTGGACCTCGGCGGTGCCGTCGAAGACGTAGTCGGAGGACACGTGGACGAGCGTGATCCCGTGCCCGGCGCAGGTGCGGGCGAGAAGGGCGGGGCCGGTCGCGTTGGCCTTCCAGGCGATGACACGGCCCTCGGGGGTCTCCGCTTTATCCACGGCGGTGTAGGCGCCGCAGTTGATCACGGTGCCGTAGAGCGACCAGTCGTACTGCGAATAGGCCGCCGGGTCGGACATGTCGAAGGTGTCGATGTCGCAGAAGTCGAAGTCCTTGGCGACGCCGCGCTCCTCGGCCAGCTCGCGCACGGCATGGCCCAGCTGGCCGTCGCAGCCGGTGACGAGGGTGCGCTTCGGCGCCATGGGGACGACGTCCTTCAGCATCGGGTGGTTGAGGTCGGCCTCGGAGACGGTGGCCTGGTCCAGCGGGATCGGCCACTCGATGGCGAGCTCGGGGTCGGCGAGGTTCACGAAGGTGTAGGTCCTCTTCAGCTCGAGGGACCAGTGGGCGTCCACCAGGTAGGTGTAGGCGGTGCCGTCCTCCAGGGCCTGGAAGGAGTTGCCCACGCCGCGCGGGACGTAGATGGCCCTGGACGGGTCCAGGGTGCAGGTGAACACCTTCCCGTAGGTGGAGCTGCCCTCGCGCAGGTCCACCCATGCGCCGAAGACCGAGCCGCGGGCCACGGAGATGAACTTGTCCCAGGGCTCCGCGTGGATGCCGCGGGTGACGCCGCGGCTGTCGTTATAGGAGATGTTGTTCTGGACGACCCTGAGATCGGGGATGCCCAGGGCGGTCATCTTGGCGCGCTGCCAGTTCTCCTTGAACCAGCCGCGCGAGTCGCCGTGGACGGCCAGGTCGACGACCTTGAGGCCCTCGATGCCGGTCTCGGCGACGGAGAGGTCCTTCTCGAATGCGATGTCTGCCATGTGGGAAAAGCTCCTATCGAAGAGGTTGGGAAAACGGGGGCGCCCGCGCGGGGACGCAGGATCATCCCCATGCCCTGCGGCCCCGCGCGGGCGCCCCGCGGCGCGGTTCGCCGGGATGCGGTCTTACTGGCCCTGTGCGCGGTAGCGCGCCTCGGTGGCCTCCTTGGCAGGGCGCCACCAGGACTCGTTCTCGACGTACCAGTCGATGGTTGCCTTCAGGCCCTCGGCGAAGTCGGTGTGCGCCGGCCTCCAGCCCAGCTCGCGCTGGAGCTTGGTGCTGTCGATGGCGTAGCGGCGGTCGTGGCCGGGGCGGTCGGCGACCCAGTCGAAGTCCTCGGGGTCGCGCCCCATCGCCTCGAGGATCATGCGCAGGACCGTGATGTTGTTCCTCTCGCCGTCGGCTCCGATGAGGTAGGTCTCCCCCGTGCGGCCCTTGGTGAGGATGTCCCAGACGGCCGAGGAGTGGTCCTCGGTGTGGATCCAGTCGCGGACGTTCTCGCCCTTCCCGTAGAGCTTGGGGCGGACGCCGTCGATGATGTTCGTGATCTGCCTGGGGATGAACTTCTCCACGTGCTGGTAGGGGCCGTAGTTGTTGGAGCAGTTGGAGATCGTGGTGCGGAGGCCGTAGGTGCGGGTCCAGGCGCGGACCAGCATGTCGGAGGACGCCTTGGTGCTCGAGTACGGGCTGCTCGGGTGATACGGCGTCTCCTCGGTGAACTTCGCCGGGTCGTCGAGCGCCAGGTCGCCGTAGACCTCGTCGGTGGAGACGTGGTGGTAGCGGACGCCGTACTTGCGGACGGCCTCCAGCAGGCGGAAGGTTCCCTCCACGTTGGTGCGAAGGAACGGCTCGGGGTCGGCGATGGAGTTGTCGTTGTGGCTCTCCGCGGCGTAGTGGACGATGGCGTCGTGGCCCGGCACCAGCCTGTCCAGCAGCTCCGCGTCGCAGATGTCGCCGACGACGAGCTCCACGCGGTCGGAGGGCAGCCCGGCGATGTTCTCGGGGTTGCCGGCGTAGGTCAGCTTGTCCAGGACGGTGACGTGCACCCCGGGATGGTTGTCGACCACGTAGTGCACGAAGTTGCTGCCGATGAAGCCGCAGCCGCCCGTGACGATGATGTTCTTGGGTTCGAAAATCTCAGACATGAAAATCCAATCTGAAGCATGTACAGCTTCTTTAGTATGCCGCAGGAAGTGATGCCGCGACACTATTCAACAAAACTATCGGACATTTCGACATGCGATAAGAGCCATGACCTTCGCGGAATTACTTCCCGTACAAAACACTTCTGGAATGGAGTCTTTGTCGTACTGAAAAACCGAACCCGCAGTTTCTTCACGCAAGTACTTATAGAAGAAGTCCTCCCAGCTTTTAAACTTCTCACTGTCTGCAAACGCTTCCGGCTCTTGCAAAACCGCTTTGGCATCTATCCCTGAAATTACGCCGGAGCTCAGCAGAAGCCACTCGAACGACTCGGGAAGACAAACTGTAACAGCATCGCGGTGAATGTCTTGCAGCTTAAGGACGCGGTCCGCATAGCACCCAAATGCCGCTCCGTCCGCAACAACAAACACGCGATCGTCGAGATGCTGATCCAACCAGCCCAAAATCGCGCTGTTCGTCATGGCCGAAGCACAGGCAAGCTCACTGTCAGCAAAATGCCGTTCAAAGAACTGGAAACCAGACTTACTATCCTCGCATAGAAGGATAGAAAAGTCCTGTTTTGGCGCCGACCGGGAAATAGCATAACGATGATTCCCGCGATCTTGATAAACAGGGACGAAAGAATGGTATTTTCCGCTCGTCTTAATCTTGTAAATCTCATCCACGCTATACGGAAGATTGGGGAAGTCAGCCCTTGAGATCAGCACGAAATAATTCGAGGAATACAGCGCATGATGGGCAAACTCATCAGAATGGATCTCTTTTAAGCCCTCATCGACAAATACAATCGAGTCATGAACGGACGAAAGCTGGTTTCGCCAATCATAATCGGTCAAGGCGACACAGGGACAATCACATTGCAAGGAAACACCCGACTGCTCGCCCGTTCGCATGTAGTCTGCGACCATGTCAAACAGTGTCGTCTTACCCGTGCCGCTATCGCCACGCACAATAGTGATGTTCCGCTTGATGGTAAATGTGTACTTGGTTCCCCTGCGGCGGGAAATTTTAACGAGATGCGAACCGTTCATAAGCAGCACCTACAGATACGGAATCGACTCGTGAATCAATTCGGCCATATTATGAACGATTCGACCACTGTTCACGACTTTGATTTTAAAATCCTCGCGACCAAAGTCCATCACATGATAGAGATTCACAACGAGCTTGCGGTCTTTCGCCATGTCGAGAATCCACTTGGCACAGTTGTCACCACAGGTAGAAGCGTTAAAAATATGCTTACGATCAAATCTCATAAGCAGCAGCGTTTTCACGCCACCAGAAAGCTGGAGTGGGGAGATGGATCCAAGCACGGGGCTTTCGATGACGTTTTCGGAGACAACATCCGATCGATCGACATCTTTAATTATCGAGACTGCATAGGGATCCGTAATCCAAGAAGACCGGTAAGAGTTTTTGAAATATGTCGCTGTGTTGTAAATCGCTTCTGGCATATCGCCAAAGTAGACGCTTAACACATCCACTCCCAATCATATTGGTTATATGGTCACCGTAATCATAACGAAAGGGGCCACCAGATAACGGAGGCCCCTAAAAGAAAGCAAGCTGGCGCTAGTACTCGCGCGGGCTGTTGACGATCTCGCCGGCGGCGACCTTCTTCAGGTGC